>NETF01000172.1 GCA_002172675.1 unicellular cyanobacterium SU3 | reverse complement strand
TGGCACAGTAAAAGATGTTTATATTCCCATCAATGATATTTTACCTCTCCCTTCTCCTGCTACATAATTTAAACTTATGAATTTTGGTGGCGATCGCTTGTCTCAAGCTGACTTTGTGATCTACTGATACTGCTAAACTGGGTTAAATAATCAGTTTTATTTAAAAATATAACATACTAAATAAAGTTGATACATTATTCTTGTTGAGTTGCCTGTAATTATTGAACTTGCTCAACAGATAAATCAGTTAATTGAGCAATTAGTTCGACGAATCTCCCTCTCTTCTAATACTAAGCCCAGATAGAATAGCAGTTGATGCTGACAAATTAGCTTGAACTCGATCATTGTTAATTTTTTGTAATTGGTTAGCCACATCTTGTAAAGTTTCTAGTTTCTTCTCCGTTTTAGTCAACACAGCAAAGGGTAATAAACCATTAGATGAAAAGAATAATTCTGTCGGTTGTTCCCATAAACGAATTACATTAAATTGATGGGTTGTTTTCTCTAAGGAAAAAGTATCTTGATAAACCAATTCTGAAGCTGTTTTTTTGAGATAAATGACTACTTGAGTCATTGTTTTGTTAGGATAACGACGATGAACTCTTAAGCGATAATCTGTCATTCTAAAGGGCATATTTGCATCAGTATTAGTTTGAAATTCTACTAATTCGATAGGGTCTCCTAATAGCCAAGTGACAATATCTTCGGAAAACTCTTCAACGATAAATTTACAAATACTGTCGTACATAGTTTTAAATAAATAATAGGGTGAGTCATTAAAAACCCACCCTAAACCATCAGAAACGAAACCTAATTAACAGTAGTTTCAGTCTCAATATTAGCCTTACTATGTCCATTGCCGTTACCTATTTCTAACTGCCTTACTGCTAAATATTGATACATTTGCCAACGGGTATTAACATCTGCTTGCGCTTCTTTCAGCAGTTTTTTGGCAGCATCGGGTTTACTTCTAGCTAACATTTTGAAACGGTTTTCTTGATACATCGTCCGTTCAATGGGAAGCTTAGGACTTCTCATATCTAACTGTAAGGGGTTCTTTCCTTCTCCTACTAAGTCGGGATGGTAACGATACAATAACCAGCGTCCACTGTCTACAATGTCCTTCTGATAACTCATGGCAGTGGTCATATTGATACCGTGGGCGATACAGTGAGAATAGGCAATAATCAAAGACACACCCTCATACGCTTCGGCTTCTAAAAAGGCTTTGATACTATGCTCATTCTTTGCACCCATGGCCACACTGGCGACATAAACGTTACCGTAAGTCATGGCCATTAACCCTAAGTCTTTCTTGGGTGAGGGTTTCCCTGCTGCTGCAAATTTAGCTACCGCAGCGCGAGGAGTGGCTTTAGACGCTTGTCCCCCAGTATTAGAATAAACTTCCGTGTCCATGACCAAAATATTGACGTTGCGGCCACTGGCTAACACATGGTCTAACCCACCATAACCAATATCATAAGCCCAACCGTCACCGCCGATGATCCACACACTCTTTTTAACTAAATAGTCGGCTACCGACTGCAACATGGTAACTTTAGCTTGGGTGGTTTCCTCTAAGTTACCGTTGCTTAACTGAGTTAACCGTTGTTTCAAGAAAGCGACTCGTTGTCGTTGTTCAAAAATGTCTGCTTCGTCGGTTTGTTGGGCGTTTAAAATGGCGGTGGCGAGGGTTTCTCCGATATCAGAGGCTAAACTTTTTACCAACTCAGTGGCAAACTCGGCTTGTTTATCAATGGAAACTCGGAAACCTAACCCAAATTCTGCGTTATCTTCAAAGAGAGAGTTAGACCATGCTGGGCCTCTTCCTTCTTGGTTATGAGTCCAGGGAGTGGTGGGTAAGTTACCGCCATAAATAGAAGAACATCCCGTGGCGTTGGCTACGACCATGCGATCGCCGAATAACTGAGTAGCTAACTTAATATAGGGGGTTTCCCCACATCCTGCACAGGCACCAGAAAACTCAAATAAAGGTTCTTGCATCTGTTGATGGCTTATTTTGTTGAGTTTCAGGGTATTTCGGTCTGGGTTGGGAATAGATAGGAAATAGTCCCAGTTTGCTCGTTCTTGTTCCCTGATGGGTAACTGTGGGGCCATATTAATGGCTTTTAGTTTGGGTTGAGATTTATTTTTCGCCGGACACACATCAACGCAAACACCGCAACCGGTACAGTCTTCGGCCGCCACTTGGATGGTAAACTTAAGGTCTGTTTTCTTCCAGTCTAAGTCCTTCGCTGGCGCACTTTTGAAGCTTGCGGGAGCATTAGTAAGGGCTGCTTCTTCATATACTTTAGACCGAATGACGGCATGGGGACAAACTAGAACGCATTTACCACATTGAACGCAGACATCTTCATCCCAGACGGGGACTTCTTGGGCCACGTTACGTTTTTCCCATTTTGCCGTCCCACTGGGATAAGTACCGTCGCAGGGTAATGCACTCACGGGGATATCTTCTCCTTGTCGGGCCATCATTTTACCTAACACATCACGGATGAAAGCTGGGGCAGTGTCTGGGATGGGATGGTCAATGTCGGGGGCGTTATTATCGATGCTATTGGGTATGGTAACTTGATGAAGATGATCTAAGGCAGCGTCAACCGCTTTAATATTCATCTGTACAATGTCTTCCCCTTTCTTACCGTAGGTTTTACGGATGTATTTTTTGATCTGTGCGATCGCTTCTTCTCTGGGGAGTACATTAGCTAGGGCAAAAAAGCATACTTGCATGACGGTGTTTATCCTGCCACCCATCCCTGCATTTTTGGCAACTTCGTAAGCGTTGATAACATAAACGTTGATGTTTTTGTTAATAATATGTTCCTGTACGGGACGGGGTAACTGTTGCCATACATAGTCGGGTTGATAGGGACTGTTGATCAGAAAAGTTGAGCCTTCAATGGCTGGTTCTAAAAGATCAAATTTTTCTAAAAATTCCCATTGATGACAAGCAATAAAATTTGCTTTGGTTACTAAGTAAATAGACTTGATCGGGTTCGGCCCAAAACGAAGGTGAGAGACGGTAACAGAACCTGATTTTTTGGAGTCATAAACGAAATAACCTTGAGCATAGTTATCCGTTTCTTCTCCAATAATTTTGATGGAGTTTTTGTTAGCCCCGACGGTTCCATCTGAACCTAAACCATAGAAAATTGCCCTAACAACATTATCGGGTTCGGTAGAAAAGTTGGGATCGTAATCAATACTGGTATTGCTGAGATCATCTTTAATACCAATAGTAAAATGATTTTTCGGGTTATCTAATGCTAAGTTATCAAATACCCCTTTTACCATAGCTGAGGTAAACTCTTTGGAAGATAAACCATAACGTCCACCTACAATTTTAGGTAAAGGCATTTGTTGACAACATTCCATGAACCCAGTGACAACATCTACATATAAAGGTTCTCCTGCTGAACCGGGTTCTTTGGTGCGGTCTAAAACAGCAATTTTTTTGACGGTTTTGGGTAAAGCTTCGATTAATTTTTCGGTTGCAAAGGGACGATATAAGCGAACTTTTAAAACTCCGACTTTTTTCCTTTGGTTGAGTAAATAATCTACGGTTTCATGAACAGTTTCACAACCAGAACCCATTAAAATAATCACCCTTTCTGCTTCAGGATCACCATGATATTCGTAGAGTTTATATTGCCTTCCCGTCAGTTGGGCAAAGCGATCCATTGTTGTCTGTAAAATGTTGGGATAGGCTGCATAGAAGGGGTTTACCGTTTCCCTTGCTTGGAAGTACACATCGGGGTTTTGTGCCGTTCCCCGAATAACTGGGTGATCAGGAGTTAAAGCCCTTTGTCTATGGGCGATCACCCATTCATCTTTGATCAGCGATCGCAGTACACTATCATCTAATAACTCTACTTTCTGAACTTCATGGGAGGTGCGAAACCCATCAAAAAAGTGCAGTCCGGCAACTCTACTCTCGTAACTGGCGCCGGTGGTGATGGCGGCAAAGTCTTGGGCTTCTTGCACGGATGCAGAACTTATCAAGGCTAACCCGGTACTCCTAGCAGCCATGACATCGGCATGATCTCCAAAAATAGACAAGGCTTGGGCAGCCAGCGATCGCGCGGCGACATGGATGACGGTGGCGGTGAGTTCCCCTGCTATTTTGTAGAGGTTGGGGAGCATCAATAATAAGCCCTGAGAGGCGGTAAATGTGGTGGTTAACGCCCCTGTTTGCAATGATCCATGAATGGCCCCGGCTGCCCCACCTTCGCTCTGCATTTCCACCACAGAGGGAACGGTTCCCCAGAGGTTGGGTTGTCCGGTGGAGGACCAAGCATCTGCCCATTCTCCCATGGGTGAGGAGGGGGTAATGGGATAAATGGCGATCACTTCATTGAGACGGTAGGCAACTCTGGCAACGGCTTCGTTTCCATCGATGGTGGCGTAGGTTTTTGTATTCATAGTGTTCTCTTTAGCGATCGATCAGGTAAAGTGGTAATTTTTGTTGCGAAGACTTGACAAGTTTAGGAATAAATATCAAGAAATGATTGATTTTTGAACTCTGATTAAGCCAACATTAGAGTTGTTTTTAATAGGGGTTTGTCATAGGGATTGATGATGATACTTCTACTTTTATGATCGAACATAATTCAAGAGACAGAACAATTTATTATGTTTTTTTAATACAGTTATTTCAGTTATTCATTTTGTTATAATGACAATGACAGAAATTATGTAAAATTAAGAAGCTCTTATGGAAACAATTAATATTAAGGTTGATCAAGAAGTCGCTAAAGCTTATCGGGAGTCTGATAGTAAAAAGCAAGAGCAAATAAGTACAATTATTACACTATTTTTGAATAAGGATTTTTCTCAAAAAAGTCTTAGTGAAGTCATGGAAGAAATCGCTGACAAGGCAGAAAAACGAGGATTAACTCCTGAAATTTTAGAAGATATTTTAAATGATGAACCATAAATGTTTTATTTTCCTATAAAGTATTCAATTAAAATAGTAGGGTGGGCAAATAGATAACTTATATTACTGAACTAAATATATTAATATTTTGCCCACCTTATTAATAGTTTTCAATTTTAACTCTTTTGATTATTAATGTTATGCCAAACTTATTATCACCTCATCAATCATTAAATAAAGCTTTCCTCAAAGTTAAACCCACTCGCCAACATTTTGATCAGTTTAAACGTAATTTAGAACAATTATTAAACAGTATCAAAAAAACAGAATCAGAAGAATATAATAAAAATTTGCTACGAGATTTTCTTAAAGATACCTATTATCAAGATGATTATTTTATCAACACAAAATATAAAAAAGACTTAGTTATTTACAATGATAAAACTGATAAGAGTGCAGTGGGGGTTATTTTAGAGTGCAAACAACCCAATAATCAAGCTGAAATGCCAAAGGTAGACAAGCTTAATGTTAAAGCATTACAGCAGTTACTTTTATATTTTTTTCAAGAGAGAATTACAGAAAACAATATTAATCTCAAACATCTTATTATCACTAATATTTATGAGTGGTTCATTTTTGATGCACAAGACTTTGAAAGGTTATTTTATCAAGACAAAGCTTTAGTTAAACAGTTTAATGAGTTTACTGATAAAAAGTTAACAGGTACAGGTACAGACTTTTTCTACAAAGATATTGCTAAACCTGCGATTGATAAAAAAGAAACAGAATTAAACTTTGTTTATGTTAATTTACGGGAAGGTATAAATAATGAAAAGCAGTTACGGGACTTATATAAGTTATTTTCCCCAGAATATTTATTAAAGTTACCCTTTCTCAATGATAGTAATAGTTTAGATAAGGAATTTTATAACGAGTTACTCTATATTATTGGGTTGACAGAAGTTAAGGAGAAAAATAAGAAGTTAATTAAACGAAATAAAGCAGGAAAAAGAAACAGTGGATCATTGATTGAAAATACTATTACTCAGTTACAAGGGTTAGATAAACTCTCAAGAATTAGTGATCTTTTACAGTTTGGAGACAGTACAGAAGAACAACTATTTAATGTTAGTTTAGAATTAGTCATTACTTGGATTAATCGTATTTTATTTTTAAAGTTATTAGAAGCACAATTAATTAACTATCATCAAGGGAATAAGTCTTTTGCTTTTTTACATTTAGATAAAATCAAGAACTATTCTGATCTAAATTTTCTCTTTTTTAACGTCTTAGCTTGTGAAAATAGTCAACGAGATGATTATATTAAAAACAATTTTGGGACTATTCCTTATCTCAATAGTTCCTTGTTTGAACCCACAAAGTTAGAACATGAAACCATTGTTATCAGTAATCTTCGACAAGAAAATTTACCTATTTTTTCGGGGACGGTGTTAAAAGATACCACAGGAAAAAAACGTACAGGAAACTTAAATGCACTACAATATTTATTTGAATTTCTAGATGCTTATGATTTTAGTAGTGAGGGTTCCGAAGCAATACAAGAAGACAATAAACGGTTAATTAATGCGTCGGTTTTGGGGTTAATTTTTGAGAAGATAAACGGTTATAAAGATGGTTCCTTTTTTACTCCTGGTTTTATTACTATGTATATGTGTCGGGAAACTATTAGACGGGGAGTTATAGAAAAGTTTAATGGGGTGAAAAAATGGAACTGTAACACCATTAATGATCTCTATAATAAGATTGATGATAAAAAAGAAGCAAATGAGATTATCAATAGTCTAAAAATCTGTGATCCTGCGGTGGGTTCCGGTCATTTTTTGGTATCTGCTTTAAATGAAATTATCGCAATAAAAAGTGAGTTGAAAATATTACAAGATAAGGAAGGTAAGAGGTTACGAGATTATAAAATAGAAGTGGTTAATGATGAGTTAGTCATTGAAGATGATAACGAAACGTTGTTTGAATATAATCCTAAAAATAAGGAAAGTCAGCGAGTACAAGAAACTTTATTTCATGAGAAACAGACGATAGATAATAAGCAAATATTTCCAACGGATGGATTATATTTAATGGCAGCTAATAAAGATTATTCTAATAAATTTCTTATTGGTGTTTTGAATTCAAAATTATCAACTTATTTATATAGGTTATTATCAATGGAACAAAACAGAACACTATCGCAAATAAAACCAACAATTTTAAAAGAGTTACCTATTGAATCAAATGATAAACAAAAAGTTATCAAAATAGAATCTTTAGTTACTGAAATAATCAAAATAAAAAACAATAATCCTGATGCAGATGTCAGTCATTTAGAGAAAGAAATAGATAAAATAGTCTATGAATTATATGGATTAAACCCCGAAGAGATTGCTATAGTAGAAAGTAGTGTAACCAAATAACTGAAATGATAGACATAATAGTATTATGTCCATACAAATATACCCCCGTAGGGATTTAACACTGTTAAATCCTGAACACTGTGTTTTACCCTTCCATCAAAGTCACTTTTTTGGTGTATTACGCTGCGCTAATACACCCTACTGTCAAACTAAAATAACTGAAATGCTTTCGCTTTGGGACTGTTTTATCTCGCTTCTTCTATTTCTCGAAAATAGAGGTAACAGGCGCACGCCTTTTCCATTGTGTATAGAATATCATGTCAAGTCAAGAAAAAGCAAGCATTTTTAACATTAATTTATCATCCGTTTTGCCTAACTATTGCGCTATAGTATTATTTTCTATTTAACCGCAAATTCGGTATAAGGACGAATATGCTCCGGTTTAAACGCAAGGACAATTTTATCTTTTGGGATACCTGCTTCTAACAAGTCGGTAGCAATACCATCCTCTATTCCGTCTCGTTGTATCCAGATTTTACCATTAATAATTTGCAAATGGACTAAACAGCCATGAACTCGTCTTTTATCTTCCCATCCTTCTAAAAGAATTAGGTAATTATCAGAGTTTTTATCAATAATTAATAGCCGGTTAACCTCTCCTATTCCATAGGTAATTCCTGCATAATAACCCAGAGAATCAATAATAATTTGTCTCATGTTATCTAGGGTATCCATTGTAAAATGACCTCTTTGATTTCATCAAAAACAAGTAATTTAAGTCTTTTATTCTCTAATAAAACTTGACCGATAGGATCTTCAAATACATCTATATAAGTCTCTTGGTCTATGGCTAAATATAAGATTCTTTCCGATTGTAGTCTTGCTAATAAATCATAATATAAAATGTATTGTCCGAGGGCTTTTTCTAAATCATTAATCGGTGATTTACTGATAAAGCTTTTAATTTCAACTGCAATTTTCTCGTTATCTTTTTCTGCAGCAATTAACTTTTGTGCGCCTAAATCTATATATAAATCTCTTCTTCCCCAGCGAATAACCAAGAGATCATGGGTAATTATCCAGTCATCTTTCTCTAAGGCTGTTCTTACCGTATCATGATAAATGTCTTTAGCTGGCATTGTCAATTATTGTCTCTGTAGATGACTTTACAACTAAAAATGCTTACCTTTGGGGACTCTTTTATTTCTTCTCTTCTATTTCCCAAAAACAGAGGTTACAGGCGCACGCCTTTTCTATTGTGTATAGAATATCATGTCAAGTCAACTAAAAGCAAGCATTTTTAACATTACTTGATCATCAGTCTTACCTAACTATTGCGCTATAGTATGGTAACTAAGACGAACAAAATAGAGACAATCATCATGGCCGAAGACTCCTATAAAATAAATGTTGTGATCGAAAAAGATGAATATGGTTATTACGCATATTGTCCACAACTAGAAGGTTGTCAAACTCAAGGGGACACCATAGAAGAAATTAAAACGAATATAACTGAAGCAATAGAACTCTATTTATCTACTCTATCGGAGGAAGAAAAAAAAGAAAGATTAAGTCAAGAGATTATAACAATGACAATGGAGGTAAAAGTTGCCTAAACTTCCTCGGTTAACTGCAAAAGAAGCTGAAAAACGCTTATTAAATGCAGGTTTTGCCCAAATAAGAAGTCAAGGAAGTCATCGAATCTATCTTAAAGATAACATAAGAAATTGATCATCAGTCTTCCCTAACTATTGCGCTACAGTATCGGTTACTATCCCAAAAAAACCAGCGATCGCTCACAGTAATGAATATGATAAATTGTAGTTAGAGATGAAATAGTGTAAATGCGATGAAACTCTCAGAAATAGCATCAGAAAAAATAGAACAACTTCCCCTAGAAAAACAAAAGGAAGTTTTAGACTTTATCGAGTTTCTACAATCAAAAATAGAACCTGAAACAATAAACAAACCCGTATCATTCCCCGAAACAACTAAAGAAACAACAACTAAAAAAAAATTAGCCGGTTCGATGAAAGGTACATTTATTTTACCCTTATCTGAGGATTTCGATGAACCTTTAGAAGAGTTTGAGGATTATATGTAATGAGTGATGTTTTAATAGATACTCATGTTTTTATCTGGTTAGCTGAAAATGATTCTACTTTACCTAGTGCAATAATAGATTATCTAGAAAATACAGAAAATGTATTTGTCAGTGTTGCTAGTTTTTGGGAAATATCCATTAAAGTTAAAATCGGTAAACTTGCTTTAAGTTGTGATTTTAATGACATAGAAACTCGTTTTTTAGCAACTCGGTTTAAGTTGTTATCAATTACTTTACAGGATACTATCAAGCTTTACCATTTACCCTTATACCATAAAGATCCTTTTGACCGTATTTTAATTGCTCAATCAATTAATCATTCTCTAGTGTTAGTTAGTAGAGATCGAATGTTCGATAATTATCCTATTCACCGTTTCTGGTTATGAATGTTGAGGATTCTGTTTTATTTCGTCTCTTCTATCACCCAAAAATAGAGGTAACAAGCGTACACCTTTTCCATCGTGTATAGAATACCATGTCAAGTCAAGAAAAAGCAAGCATTTTTAACATTAAGTTATCATCAGTCTCCCCTAACTATTGCGCTATAGTAAGGCCAACTCATCCACTAGAGAAATATAGTAAATTATTCAAACAAGGATAGAAGTCAATCAAGTTATGAATTTATTAAAATTACAAACAACAATCAACCAAAAACTATCTAATTTATCCCCAGAACAACTTAACACAGTTTTGGAGTTTATTGAATCAATAGAAATCTTAGAAACAACAAATAAAATTCAACCACAAACAGTCATAGAAAAAATGGGAGGTTATCCTAAGTTTTTACTAGAAAGTTCTGGAAATTTATCAGATAGAGATATCCGTAAAAAAATAATAGCAGATAAAATTAAAGAGAAACATCAAAAAAGACATAACTAATAAGCATGAATAATTATCCTTTTACTTTAATAGATACAGGAATTATCGTTGCTTTTTATGATGTTAAAGACTCTTATCATCAGCAAGTTCTAAACTTTTTTAACACTTGTAATAGTCAACTAATTACCACCCTTGCTTGTGTCACAGAAGTTATGTGGTTACTATCCCCTAATACTAAAGTACAAAATGAGTTTTTATTAGCGTTAGAAAAAGAAGCATTTATATGCGAACAGTTACTTCCATCAGATTATCACAGAATTAGTGAACTGAATACAACTTATCAAGACTTACCAGGAGACTTTACTGACTTATCCCTTATTGTCATCTCCGAAAGATTAAATATATCAGAAATTGCTACTTTAGATAAAGATTTTGATGTTTATCGACGTTATCGCAAAAAACCTTTTAATCGAGTGTTTTTTCCTCAACGATAACCTTATGACTTGGGACTGTTTTATCTCGTCTCTTTTATTTCCCAAAAACAGAGGTTGCAAGCGCACACCTTTTCTATTATGTGTAGAATATCATGTCAAGTCAACTAAAAGCAAGCATTTTTAACATTAATTTATACTTATTTTTGCTCCTCCACTCGGTTATATCCCCTGGGTGTAACCATCCAATTTTCATGTAAAAAAGTGCTACTATTGCCAATTAAAACAGTAGTCAACATATCAATATTGTGGTTTAACATTTCTTTTAAATTGGTCAATATAATACTTTCATCTTGACGATAAGCACACCGTACCAAAGCAACAGGAGTATTAGGATTACGATAATCTAAAAAGATAGTTTGCGCTTCAACAATTTGGCTTTGACGAGTTTGCGATCGCGGATTGTATAAAGCCGTTACAAAATCCCCCATTGAGGCTGCAGTTAATCGCTTCGTTATCACCTCCCAAGGAGTTAATAAATCACTCAAACTAATGGCACAAAAATCGTGCATTAAGGGAGTTCCCACTCTAGCTGCTACTGCTTGTAATGCTGTAATTCCTGGAAATACTTCAATACTTGGATTCTTGCCGTCCCAATTATTATTTTTCAACTCTTCTAACACTAATCCAGCCATCCCATAAATACCACAATCTCCCGATGAAATAACAGCCACTGACAAGCCCCATTGTGCTAATTCTATAGCTTTTTGCGCTCTTTCTTTTTCTTTTGTAATGGGTAAAGATTCAATAATTTGACCCGAACGTTGTAAGGGTTTAATTAAGTCTAAATATAAAGAATAACCAATGATAGCATCTGCTTGATTAATCCCTGTTTTTGCAGCAGGAGTAATCTGCTCTAAAATTCCTGGACCGGTTCCAACTAAATAAATTTTTCCTTGTCTTCCTGTGTATTCTAACTCACTTTGAGCGATAGCAATCGTCACTGCTTCATTTTCAGATTTAATAATTTGTTTGGTTACTAAAAGAGATTGTTTAACTTGAATGTGTTCCCTGTTCCCTGTTCCCTGTTCCCTATTACCTTGAGAACTAAACCAATAATTTGCCCCATAAATAGCTGCTGCTTCAGCTACACTTGAGGTTCCTACTTCTTCTTTGACGACTACAGAAGGATTAGGCACATTTATACTGTTTAAAATATCAGCCGAATAAGTTAATAAAGGGTACTCTTTTTCTTGACAATATTTAATAATTCCCACCTCATCAGCTTTAATATCAATGGTGGCAATACCTGCGATCGCGTCTTCAGCTAAATGATACTTTTGACAAACTTCTTTGATAGCAGAGGCAATAAACCTCTGAGACGTTCCCCGAATGCAACCTAAACCCACCCATAACACCCTAGGATACCATTGCACTTTAGGAAAGGTAGATCCTTCAGCAAATCTGCGTTTGGTGGCACTGATCCATATTCTCCCCTCTGGTGTAACATTTTCCTCTATTTCAGGGTATCCAAAGTAAAAATGATGATTTTGAGGTAAATTCTCTTGCCAAAGCCTAGAACCCGCTTCTTGTATCACCTGAACCATTTTTTGAGAGGCAATAGCATGACTGACCCCTGTCCAATCTCCAGGGCCTTTGCGCCAACCAAAAGCCAACCCTAACAAATCAATAGCCGGTAAATGGAGATGATGAGAGGCACCGGTAATGATAGAGGTTGCATTAAGATGATGAGCGATCAGTTGGGTTAAGCGATCGGCCCCCCCTTGATGGCCACTACATAAACTGATCACATATTGACCCGTAGGATCGATCACAATAATAGCTGGATCAGAGGACTTATCATTTAATAACGGAGCAATCAAGCGTGTAACTGCACCAGTCGCTAAACAAAAAACAAAAGCCCGATTATTTCGCCAAATCGTAGCTAAATGGGCTTTCAGGGAACCTTGATAATGACAGGTTGTGGTATCAATTAAAGGTAAGGTTTCGGGAATATACAGTGTTGCCCCTAAGGATTGACAGAGGGGATATAATAATTGAGTAGCCTGGGGTGTCGTAGCGATCGCAGCGATCGGTTGAAAAGCATCAAAAAGACTCATTCAAGATTAGGGCATTGTGGGTGATTCTTGCTGATCATAACAAAGCTCATCTTACTCAGCCTCAAAAATTGTCATTTTCGTTTCCTTTAACTCTCTCCACAAGTTTTCAACTTGCTCATAAGCTTCCTTGGGAGGTAACTTTCCTCCCGTGTGCAGATTGGCAATAAAACCCACTTTTTGAGCAAACTCTTGTAATTTAGCGTTGAAAATCACGGTATCCTTAGTGAGAGAGCCGTGATAAGGAGAAATGGGATAAAGAAAATTCTCTTTAATCTTAGTTGATACGTTGTGCATAATTATTATTCCTATTGACCATACTTCTCTATTGTAGAGTATCCATTTTTAACCTAAACTTAATCTATAATTAACCTTAACTTTACTTATCTTATTGTAAATAAGAGAATGCTTATGATCCGCATTGGAATGGTCGTGCGTGTCATTTACCCCGACTATGCTAGGGGAATAGAAGGACGTATTGAAGCACAAGAAAGCAACGGACGGTGGTTGGTAAGGTTAGAGCAAAATCCCCTGAATCATCAACCCGAATCAATGGTATTGTCCCTTGAGGAGTCAGACTTTGAAGTGATAGAACAGTGAACAATAACCAGGGGTCAGTGATCAGTTATGGGTAGTTTAGAATTAATTCTGAACATTAAAGCAAAGTAGAGGAGTCTTCCCTTAAAATTAAGCTGTTGTGCTGTAACCAAGCCCACGTTCTACCCATTAAAACATCGAAACTATGCGAATATTAGCCCTGGTTCCTGGGGGAATAAACGAACAAATTTTATTTTTTCCGACCCTAGAAGACCTCAAAACTCAATATCCTAATGCTATTATTGATGTCCTGGTTGAACCCCGTGCCAAGTCCGCTTATCGGGTGTGTCCTCAGGTTCATGAAGTTCTCTTATTCGACTATCAAGATCGCAATGGATTAGCTGACTATTTAAACCTATTAGGGATTATCCGCGATCGCGAATACGACATGGCCTTAACCTTAGAAAAACGCTGGAGTATCAGCTTATTACTCTGGTTGAATGGAATTCCCGTCATCGTTGGCTATGATACCCAACCCGATTGGTTTATTTCTAACCCCGTTCCCCAAAAAACAGAACAATACATCCCTGAGATGTATCATGATTTACTGCAGGGAATAGACATCAAATCTCCCTGTCCCTCTTTAAAAATAGCCCTCCCCAAAGAAGACATTGCTTGGGCAGAAGCCGAACAAAAACGCTTATTACTCGACGAAAGTGGTTATATAGTAATCTATGGAGGGGCTAGTGAACCCTATCCTGTGCCTCAGTGGAATAATATCATTAATAGAATTCAAGAAAAACAGCCCTCCTTATCCATTGTGTTACTCCAAGGAGGTGATAAAGACGAAGCTTGGATTGCCCCTTTACTCAGTTGTTGTTCTGATCTCAAAGTGACCCAACCTGGAGACATGGGCAAACTAGCTGCCATGATCGCAGGAGCCAATTTAATGATTTGCACCGATAGTCCTCCCCTGCAATTAGGCGTAGCCGTCGGAACCTATACTGTCGCTTTATTTGGTAAAACCGACGCGAAAAAACGGCTTCCTCCCAATGACGATCGCTTTATTGCCATTCAATCTTCTACCTACAATTTAGGGGATATTCAAGCGTCAAAAGTGTTAGAAAAAATTTGGCGCACTTAAATCTTGCTCAAACTCGGTTATTCGTTATAACCGAGTTATGCTTAATCAACTCATGGTAAAGTAAGATTGCTAGTTAAATCGATATAAAGCGACAATCTAAGCTTAAGATTAGCGATCGCTCATTGAAAACGAAAAGAAGAACTTAATTATGACGAGGCAATATCGCATTACCCTACTTCCAGGGGATGGCATCGGCCCTGAAATTCTAGCTGTGACTGTGGATATCCTCAAACTGATCGGGACACAGTTAGATATTGACTTTCAATTTCAAGAAGCCCTGATTGGAGGGTCTGCCATCGATGAAACAGGAAAACCCCTGCCAAAGGAAACCCTACAAATGTGTCGCAATAGCGACGCGGTTTTATTAGCTGCCATTGGGGGTTATAAATGGGATAATTTGCCCCGTGAACAACGGCCTGAAACAGGATTATTAGCTATTCGTGCTGGTCTTAATCTATTCGCTAATTTACGGCCAGCCACTATCTTACCCCAATTAATTGATGCCTCTTCCTTAAAACCAGAAATTGTCGAAGGGGTCGATATTATGGTCGTCAGAGAATTAACCGGTGGTATCTATTTTGGAGAACCCAAGGGCATTTTTGAGACCGAAACCGGAGAAAAACGGGGGGTCAATACCATGGCCTATAGAGAGTCAGAAATTGATCGCATTGCTAAAGTAGCTTTTGAAACGGCACAGAAACGAAGTGGAAAACTGTGTTCAGTTGATAAAGCCAATGTCTTAGATGTTTCTCAATTATGGCGCGATCGCGTCACCTCCATGGCAGAAAAATACCCTGATGTCGAATTATCTCATCTCTATGTGGATAATGCAGCCATGCAGTTAGTCAGAGAACCCAAACAGTTTGATACCATCGTTACGGGTAATTTATTCGGGGACATCCTGTCTGATGCTGCGGCTATGTTAACCGGTAGTATTGGAATGTTACCGTCAGCTAGTTTAGGCTTAGAAAAGCCAGGGTTATTTGAACCCGTCCACGGATCTGCCCCTGATATTGCAGGACAAGATAAGGCTAACCCCTTAGCACAAGTTCTCAGTGCTGCGATGATGCTACGCTACGGGTTAAATGAAGCCAAAGCAGCTACCAGGCTCGAGAAAGCGGTTTTAGAAGCCCTAGCTCAAGGATACCGCACAGGAGATATTATGTCCCAAGGTATGAAATCTGTGGGATGTAAAGCCATGGGAGAGGTTTTATTAAGAATATTGGAATCATAGTTGGGGGTTTTTCCGTCTTTTGAGGTGTATTCTTTGCATTAGTATATTTAAAGATAAACCTCAATGATTCTATGAGGAAATTAAAGTTATGGCCTATACACCTCAAATGAAAGACCCCAGACAGCAACCCATGGACTCCACTATTATCTTAGATCCCACTTTATTACGGGCAGCCCAAAGGATTTATCGTACCTATTGTATGTTACATCCCAGAAACGCCAAACGACCCTATGGTATTGCCATTCATCGTAAGAGTTATCGGGGACAGTTAATTTTCCGTAACAATCCAGTTCTTTTACCAGGAGAATGCTTTGTTCCTACCAAGCAATTAGAAGTAGAAATATAGCCTAACTGAAATGAGTTAGGGATGAAGTCTTAGGGTTTAAGCTAACAGTTGAGATAAATAGATGGGGAGAATATCATTTTTACTATATTTTCCCATCCTTATCCCCAGGCAACAAAGTTAATCCCGTAGCGTCTATAATAGCAGTAACTTCCGATTCCGTAATTTCTGGGGCAATCTGGAGTATTTGACCCTGTTTGATTACGATATCTCCTATGACAAACTCACCATCAGGTAAGAGAATACGAGAGTGACGAATAAGAAATGATGTCATTTGAGAAAAAACCCCCTAAAATAAAATGAAGAATACTTTAATTGTCCCATCCAGTTAGGTTTGACTAAACTAAAATCAAATATTCCTTACCTTTAACTCTCAAAATATCGATTCGCTTAACTCCCACAATATCTATATCCTATGGCTCGAAGCGTAAAACAAGATAAACATAAGCGTCCTCAATCTTCTAAACAAGAAAACCCTTGGGTTGAACTGACCCAAACAGTCGTTACTGCCGTTATTTTAGCTTTCGGTATTCGTACCTTTGTGGCTGAAGCCCGTTATATTCCCTCCTCTTCGATGGAACCTACCCTAGAGATCAACGATCGCCTGATTATTGAAAAATTAAGTTATCATTTCCGAGAACCAGTACGAGGAGATGTGGTGGTCTTTAATCCCACAGAAGCCCTTCAAGCCCAAGACTTTCACGACGCTTTTATTAAACGTATTATCGGACTCCCCGGAGAAACTGTTCAGGTAAAAGAGGGTAAAGTTTATGTCAATGGTAAAGAAATTACTGAAAAATATATCGCTGAAGATCCTAATTATGATTATGGTCCAGTAGTAGTTCCCGAGGGAGAATATTTAGTCTTAGGAGATAATCGCAATAACAGTTACGATTCTCATTATTGGGGATTTGTCCCTAAAGATAAAATTATTGGTAAAGCGTTTGTCCGTTTTTGGCCCTTTAACCGTCTAGGGAGTCTTGATCAACAACCTATCTATCCTGGACACAATCAAAACCCAGATAGAAGTCAACAGTCTTTACTACCTCGATACTAAATTTAACCGTTAATTGTCTAGGAGGAAGTCGGTCATTGATCTACTTCCTCTTGTTATCTTAAATTTTAAAGTTTTCGGTTGCTTCTCTCACAAGAGCGTGAATACGGAGAGGGAGGGATTCGAACCCTCGTTGCCTTTCGACAAAGCAGTTTTCGAGACTGCCGCATTCAACCACTCTGCCACCTCTCCAAGATAATTTGCATTGATTGACACACTCTACTCCCTGAAGTGAGTGGATTCTCCTAATCAAGATAGCACAAGTTCGAGGAAATGTGTGAGCTGCTCGGTCATTTCTTACTTGACATTCATGAGGGACTGTATCTGCCGTGCGACGGCAGATTTTATCGAGAAAAACTGGGTAAAATGAGTAATAATAGTCACCAGATTAATTATCGAAATGGAGAATATCAACTTGAAAAAGAAGGATTTATCAAGAGCATATCGAATGCTAACAAGTCCTATCCGTCGACTACCAGACTTTTTAATCATAGGTGTTGCTAAAGGTGGAACAACATCTCTCCATAAATACATAAATAACCACCCACAAGTCACCCCTCCAACAGTGAAAGAACCCGGTTACTTTCTAAACAGAAGATATCCTAAGCGTTCAATCTATTGGTATAAAAGTCATTTTCCTCTGAGTAATTTTATTACAAGAAGTAATAACTTAACAGGTGAAGGAACTCCTGGATATATTCATAGTAAAAATGCACCCAGTTGGATAAAGTCGACAATGCCTGAGGTAAAGTTGATAGCATTATTAAGAAATCCAGTGACAAGAGCATACTCACACTTTAGTATGAATATGCAAAAAAAAGGTCTGAAAAAATCTGAATTAACGTCAACCTTTATCGAACAGGTAAAACGCGAAATGGAAATCCTTAAAAGCAAGCAAGCACCCAATACTTCTTTTAAACAAATAGAAACAACAAGATATCTTTACTTATCAGGTGGAATTTACGTTAGCTCAATCAAACGGTGGATCGATACATTCTCTCGCGAGCAAATTCTCATTCTTAAAAGTGAAGATCTATTTGAAAAACCTGAAATAACTATGCAAAAAGTATTTAATTTTTTAGATTTACCAGAGTATCAAGGTAATTACCCTGTTTATAATGGGGGTAATTACCTCAAATTAGATCCCCAAACAGATAGGGAGTTATCTGAATTTTTTAAGCCTTATAATCAATCTCTTAGTGATTACCTCGAACAGGATTTCAACTGGATTTAATATCTTTGCTAAATATAACTTTAGATTATCATAAAAATTGTTAATACAAACCTATAAAAATGATGAGTCAAACATCGACATTACGGCCTAATAGAGATCATGATAATTATAGTGAAGTTGACCTTTCGGTGATTGTTCCTATTTTTAATGAAGTTGAAAGTTTGCCAGTATTAATTCAAACGATTGCCGATGTTTTAATACAAAATAAACTATCTTATGAGATTATTTGTGTTGATGATGGATCTCAAGATGGTTCTGCTGAATTACTACAGCAACTAGCGAACAGTCGCAATGATTTAGTTGCTATTATTTTTCGTCGCAACTATGGCCAAACCCCAGCCATGGCCGCAGGATTTCAATATGCCAAAGGAAAAATCATGATTACCTTAGATGGAGATTTGCAAAATGACCCAGCTGATATTCCTCAGCTCATTGCCAAACTTGAAGAAGGTTACGATTTAGTAAGTGGTTGGCGTAAAAATCGTCAAGATGCCCGTTTGACGCGATTACTACCTTCTAAAATTGCCAATTGGATTATTGGCCGAGTCACAGGGGTTAAATTACATGATTATGGATGTTCATTAAAAGCTTATCGTCGAGAAGTTCTATCAGATATGAATCTTTATGGTGAACTTCATCGCTTTTTACCGGCTCTTGCCTATATCGAAGGGGCAAAAATTACTGAAGTTCCTGTTCGCCATCATGCCCGCCGTTATGGAAATAGTAAGTATGGTTTAGGGCGGACTTTCCGAGTCTTGATGGATTTACTGACTATCTTCTTCCTGAAAAAGTTTTTAACCCGTCCTATGCATATTTTTGGACTCGGGGGCTTAATTTTATTGATAGCAGGGCTGTTGATGGGTAGTTATTTAACTTTTCTCAAGTTGATTCTTGGCTTAAGTATTGGTAATCGCCCTCTACTGATTCTAGCAGTGCTTTTAATCCTCACTGGCATACAACTGTTGATTTCTGGTTTATTAGCAGAATTAATCATGAGAACTTATCACGAGTCACAAAAACGCCCTATTTATCGCATTCGTCAGATAGTTCAGTCTTCAAGTTCAACGGATATCACTGGTTAAAAAACTAGCTAAATAATCTTTGTTCTGATAAGTCGTTTTATTAAGTAATATTACAATGATGCTGTCATACTGGCATAACAGCTTGACAGCCCTAGAAAAAATCGTTAGAGTAATGACACATACCCGGGTAACCTCAGCTAGAGTGATATGCAAGACAAGCAAAAAGTCACACTATATCTCCCCCCTGGAATACATCGGCAACTCAAGATTAGAGCCGCCATTGACGAAAACTCTATGTCGGCCTTAGTCGAGAAAGCAGTTGACTTTTATCTAAAACACCCAGACAAGGTAGAAGAGGTAGAAGCGGCTGCATACGGAAAAACACATCAAGTCCATGTTTGTCCAGAATGCGAAGCCGCCATGGTCATGCGAAATGGACAAATGGTATCTCTGAAAAATCAACCTAGTGTAATCACAGATGATTTTCCCCTAGATATCAGAGAAACAGTGTCAACCAATACCGAAACTTCTGGGGAAGAAGCCTTAGTTCCCTGCTAAGTCGCTTAACTGTCCAACCATTATTTTAGGTCGATGCCATGAAAGAAGAGCTAAATATACTAATACAAGCTCAGTATCCTTTAATCTATCTTGTTACGTCAGAAGAACAAAGAGCAGAGCAAGCGATCGCCAAGATTGCTCAACAATATAGTAAGCATCGGCGCGTCTTTTCTTGGACTGTGACCCACGGAATGGTTGAATACGGACAGCCAGGAAATTCAACTCAACATAATACAGTTCATGCTGAACCTGCTATTAGTTGGGTCATCCGCGAAAAAGAACCAGGGATTTTCATATTTAAAGATTTGCACCCCTTTATTGCTGATGCCAACGTTACTCGTTCTCTGCGGGATGCCATCATCAGCTTACGGGGAACGGAGAAAACCATAATTTTACTCTCTCCCCTACAACAAATTCCCATTGAACTTGAAAAAGACGTTGTTGTTCTTGATTTTCCTTTCCCGGATTTAAGCGAACTCAATCAAGTTTTATCACGACAACTTGAGCAAGCCAGAACTAATCGCATTACCACCGATGCCCGTGAAAAACTCCTTAAAGCAACCCTTGGTCTAACCAAGGATGAAGCAGAAAAAGTGTATCGAAAAGCTTATGTCAAAGCGGGTCGTCTGACAGAAGAAGAAGTTAACATTGTTTTGTCAGAGAAAAAGCAACAGATTCGTCGCAATGGAGTTCTCGATTACATCGAAGAAGATGAAACCATAAATTCAGTTGGTGGTTTAGATGAACTGAAAAAATGGCTAAAACAAAGGTCTGGAGCCTTTACAGAGAGAGCTAGAGAATATGGCTTGCCCCAACCCAAAGGGATGTTAATTTTAGGGGTTCCAGGATGTGGAAAATCTTTAATTGCCAAAACCACCTCACGGTTATGGGGATTACCCTTACTCCGATTAGATTTAGGTAGAGTCTATGACTCGGCGGTAGGTCGTTCCGAAGCCAACTTAAGAAATGCTCTCAAAACAGCAGAATCTATTTCCCCTGCTATCCTCTTCATTGATGAATTAGACAAAGCTTTTGCCGGCAGTGCTGGGTCAGCAGACTCTGATGGAGGAACATCAAGTCGAATATTTGGTTCTTTTCTCACCTGGATGCAGGAAAAAACCTCACCAGTTTTTGTGATGGCAACAGCCAATCGTGTTGAACGGTTGCCAGGAGAGTTTTTACGCAAAGGAAGATTCGACGAAATATTCTTTGTTGACTTGCCTAGTTTAGAAGAACGTCAAGCTATTTTCAATATTCACCTTACCAAGCGTCGCTCAGATATTTCTCGCTTCGATATTGAGCAACTGGCTAAGGTATCCGATGGATTTTCTGGTGCAGAGATTGAGCAAGCTATTATTGCAGCCATGTACGAAGCTTTTGCTCAAGATAGGGAGTTTACGCAGCTTGATATTATTGCTGCTATCAAATCAACGTTACCCTTATCTCGCACCATGACTGAACAGGTCACTGCCCTACGGGACTGGGCGCGGCAAAGAGCGCGACCTGCTTCAGCCTCCGTTGCTGAATACCAGCGATTGGAGTTTTAACAAGCTTTCACCTGCTCCCAACAGGTGTAAAGGCTAGCCAAAAGCTAGCAGCCTATCAAAAGTCGTCCCATAAAGACGACACATTCAAACCCTAAATTGTTGTTGTCAACTTCTGTTCTACTGGAGGAAATCGAAAATGTCTCACTTTAGCACTCTGCGTACCAAAATCACAGACGCTGAAATTTTAAAAGCTTCTTTACGCGATCTCGGTATTTTCGTAAAGACCGACGCTGATGTAAGAGGTTATAATGGTCAGCGCGTTCGTTCTGATATCGTTGCTACTCTTGATGGTGAATATGATCTCGGCTGGTCTCGCAATAGCGATGGTAGCTTTGACTTAGTTGCTGACCTTTGGGGTGTTGCTAAGAAGCACAACCAAACCGAGTTAATCAACTCCATCAACCAAAAGTATGCTGTTAACAAGACCTTAGCAGAAGTTAAGCAGCGTAACTTAGGCAAAGCTAATATCAATTTAGTTCTTCACAGCTAAAATTTAGCGCGCGTTCCCAAGCTTGGGGTTAACCAGTCCTCGGTTGACCCTTTTTTTGGGTTAAATTTTTTTTAGGAAAAGGTTTTTAAAAAAGCCAGACTACTATATAAATGAAAAGCAGCATCCCAGGGAGTTTCCTCCCGACGTAATAGGTTAATATGAGGATTAATTAGTTTAAGTAACTCCTGAAAATCAACGGCTGATTCCCCAAAAGAGGTAAACTCTGACACAGTAGGAAGATTAGGATTTTTTTCGCTAATAAAAGCCATAATATGTTGCCAGCTTTTCTTCATCGTTGCTCGACCATCCCTAGCTTTTTGTGTATCAGAAAAAGATATTCCTTCGAGGAAACGATATTGCTGATCACACAGACGAATGATAGTATTTTTGTGGGGAAGATGAAGATCGCAAATTTTCCCATAATCTAAGGTTTCTGTGGTACGTTTTAATTGTCCCCTTAACCCAATATCGACACATTCTTCAAAAATGGGAAGTAATCCTTCAACTCGTTGTCCCACCTCTAACCATTCAAATGTAAAGATATCTCGTTGTCCTTTTTTCGGTTCATAGACAATAGTAACTTTAGGCTCGACAGATTCAATATATAAAACGTTGTAAACTTTTAAAGTATTAACCTTGCCAAGCAATGCAGTAAAACAGGGAATATCGGCTTGTTTTAGTTGTTCGGCTTGAAAATTGAGCTTACCCATAGCTCCAGTACGGTATAATCGGCAAGAACGACTAGGGAGTTGTAATCTAGCAGTATAGGGATCAATTGCCATAATTTCCCCAAATTTTTGGGCTGCTGTCTTTTTTAAGTCATTGGGAATAGCTTCAAGAATTAACATTCCCATTTCTTGAGATCCACTTTCTGCCATTGCTTTATCTAAAGCGGTTTGACGTTCTTGGATATCTTGTTGGTTAATGCGTTCAATTCCTTGACGAATTTGCCTCATTAGCTTGGGGTTTACCGCATTGGGTAGAAGTTCTCGATAACGTTCATTAGCAAAGGTTACATCTCCTTGCGCTTCAGCTAAACGAGCTTGATAAAAGGGAATCCAAATATTATTGGGGTCGTCTTGCTGTAGTTGTTGCAGCAGTTGGGATGCTTCCTGGTAATTCTCGCTCTTAATAGCATTAATAATAGATTCAACCATAGCAGTATCTACAGTTTTATTAGGTGTATAGATTGAATATTTCAGCAAAAAAACATTACAACAAATAAGTCTATAAAACCAGTCAAATTCAAGAAAATTAATAAATGATTTTTATCAAGAATTTACATAAACTCGTCCTTTCCATCCCCCTCCTTTTCCTCGCCAATGTCGCAAAGCAGAGTCTATCGTCATTAAACCATAAAGAAAGCCGATTAAGGGCAGACTGAGTCCCCACAGAGGAGAACATTGATATAACTTTAAAGTAGGAAGATAAGAAATCGTCATTAATAACCAGGTGATTCCTCCTAAAATAGCAATAAGTTGATTCTGGATAATTAATCCTATGAGCAAACTAATAGGTGCAATTAAATAAACTAATGTTAATCCCAGTAACGTTCCTATTAATAATAAAGGGGAATAATTTAACTGAGTGTAGGCAGTTCTTGCTACCATATTCCAAATAGAATCTAAGTTATCGTAAGGTCGTAAACTAAGGGTTTTTTCACTTAATCCTAACCAAATACCTTGATCGGGATTTTTACTATTTTCTTGTAATTTTGCTTTAACTGCGGCTGCCAGAGAACAATCATCAATTAACGCTTGCTTAACTATTTCTATTCCCCCAATTTCTTCTAAAATATCACGACGAATCAAGATACATCCTCCGGCTGCTGCCGCCATTTTATTTTGAGCATTATTTACCCAAGAAAAAGGATAAAGTTTTTCAAAAAAATAGACAAAAGCAGGGATTAAAAACTGTTCCCAAAAACTGTCACATCTCAACTTCACCATTAGAGAAGTTAAGGCTAAGTTTTCTGTTTCTGCTTTATTAACTAATTCTTGTATATTGGTATTATGGTGTTCAATATCAGCATCAGTTAATAGTAAGTAATCAGGTTTATATTCTAAATGTTTAGCTTGTTCAATTCCCTGTTTCATTGCCCATAATTTCCCTGACCAACCTGATGCTAAAGGTTGTCCTGAAATGACTTGTAATTGTTCAGATTGTTGAAAGTTTTTAGCAATTTCTTGGGCTACTTTTCCTGTATTATCATCACTTTGATCATCGACTAAAATAATAGAAAAACTACCAGAATAATCTTGATTTAAAAGAGACTTTAAACTAATAGGTAAAACATCAGCTTCGTTGCGGGCAGGAATCACAGCGCAGACAGAAGGATATTGATTTAATGAGTTAAAATTACTATCAACTCGTTGATTACTTAACCAAAACCCTCCTCGAAATAGTAATAAATAAACCCAAATAATTAAAGATAAACTTGCAATTATTACCAAAATATTTACCATGACTTCACTTTCTCACTATTCCCAATAATATAACTTATATCAATATAGAATTCTAATTACTTAGAATAATTTAACTTTTATTCTTCCAACCTCGTAAATTCGCTATATTAATTATTAATTAATAATTGTGCTTGTTCATTAAAACAGCTACGATAAACCCCTTCTGTTACTAAAATAGCAGTTAAGATATTGGTTAACATAATCATAAATAAAATTAAAATTTGATAAGAAGCTGCGTTTAAGGGTTCTGTTCCTCCTAAAACTTGCCCTGTAAACATTCCGGGTAAACTGACTAAACCCACTACCATCATTTGATTTAGAGTAGGAATTAAACTGACTCGAATAGCTTCTTTACGATAATTTGCGATCGCTTCTTTTGGTGTAGCTCCTAAACATAAATAGGTTTCTACTTCAAGCTGGTTATGGGAAATCGCAGTAATGAGGCGTTCCCCTGATAAAGAAGCACTATTCATAGCATTTCCCAGGATCATCCCCGTTAATGGTATCAAATACTGGGGAGAATACCAGGTGTCGGGCTGAATAATTAAACTGAGGGTATAACAAAGGGTTAAACCACTACTCACCAATAACGATCCCCACACCAAAGGAAAAAACCCCTTTCTCTTGTGAGGAATGCGGTTACGGGTGACTTGGGTAGCAATGGTTAACATCACCCCTAAAATGAATAAAACAGGAATAGGATGGTTTAATTCAAAGATAGCAGCGATGACATAGCCTACCGCTAACAGTTGAAGCACCGATCGCCCGGTGGCTAAAATAAGTTGGCCTTCTAAGCCCAGCCGTTGCCAGTTAGACAAAACCACAGCAATGGCCATGATTCCCAAAGACCATCCTAAATCTAACAAATCCAGTTCAATTACGCCACCCAATAGATAATTCTCCCGATGTGTTAACTATGCACCAAAATAAGGCGGTTCGTTCCCTGCCTTCCACTTAATGTTACAGCCAATACTGGGTTTTTGCTGAGTATCAACGGTTCTATCTCGTAAAACGTCTTCTATGGCTGCTTTTAAATCTTTTCCAGTGATAGGAACATCATTACCAGGGCGACTATCATCAAATTGTCCACGATAAACTAAGGTATTATCATTATCAAATAAGAAAAAATCAGGAGTACAAGCAGCCGTATAAGCTTTAGCGACTTCTTGGCTTTCATCATAACAAAAAGGAAAATTAAATCCTAATGTTTCTGCCATTTTTTTCATATTTTCGGGAGCATCATCGGGATGTTTAGCGATATCATTAGCACTAATAGCTACTATTCCTAAACCTTTATCTACATATTCTTTTCCTAATGCTACTAAATTATCTTGAAGATGTTTAACAAAGGGACAGTGAACACAAATAAACATCACTAATAAAGCTTTTTTATCAGCAAAAGTATCTAGAGAAATTTTGTTACCTGATACTACATCTTCTAAAGAAAAATCTGGGGCTTTTGTTCCCAGGGGTAACATCGTAGAAAGGGTTTTAACCATGATATATAACTCCTACTGAATTAAGTACACTCCAAAGACAATGATTGATTGACTTTAGAAATATTTTAAATTATACCTTTTCTATAACCCGTCTAAATGAGTTGTAAAAATTTAATATTTTTCCCTTTGTCAACCAGTAAATTCACGATTCAAATAGACTAGCTACAGTTAGAGTTGCCCTAATAACTCTTCTGCCTTTTTTATTCCTTCTGTATTGTCATATTCTTGATACAATTTTTTAGCTCGCTCTAGAGCTTTTTTCGCTTCTGATGTTCTCTGTCTTTCTTTAAAAGCGACTCCTAAATAATAATAAGGTTCAGGATTTTGGGGAATAAGTTCGATTAAATCTTTATAAGTAATAATTGCTCCTAAATAATCATTTTGAGCTAATTGAATTCTACCTACTCCTGCATAAGCTTCTGGGGATTTGCGATTAAGATAAGAGATGCGACGATAAATTTTTAGTGCCTCATCTAGATTTTCTTGGACTTCATAAATACGGGCAATTTTTAACTGAATTTTCGTATTACTTGGATCAAGTCTTTCTGCTCTTGTTAATTGTTCTTTTCCTAATTCTAGTTGACCTTGTTGTAGATAAGCCGTCGCCAATAACAATCTTAAATCTACATCGCCAGAAAAGCGTTCAATCGCATTACCTAGGTATTGTACGGCTTGATCAAGTTGTTTTTGTTGTAATAAAGACGATCCCATAATAGCAAACGCTTCGGGATTATTAGGATCAAGGGCAATCACTCGTTTATATGCTTCGGCAGCCCCTTCGTAATCTTCTTGACGGAGTAAAACCACTCCTAACCCGATATAACTTTTAACGGATTGGGGATTCAGTTGAATCGCATAATAATAGGCAGAAGCTGCATTATTGTTATCACCAATATTAGCTAAACTATCCCCTAGAGCGTAATAAAAATTGGCGTTACTCGAATCAATAGAAAGGGCTTGTTGATAGTATTTTACCGCAGCTTGATAGTTTCCTTGTTGACTATGTAAATAAGCGATTCCTGAAAAGATTCTCGCATTATCCTTATCTAAACTCGCTGCTTGTTCATAAGTAGCGATCGCCCGTTGATAGTCTCCTTTATCGACATAATCTCTTCCAAGACGTAATAATTCATCTAATTGTTCCTTACTATAATTTTGCGATAATGATATAGGAACTTCAGCAGAGGCAATAACGGGAGTCATACTACTACCTAATATAAAAGTTGTGATTATAGAGAGAGTAAGTGTAGAAATCATGGCGTTTGTAAAAGAGGAATAAAAAAAGGCTTGAATGATCAAACCTTGAAACATTATAAGCAAAAAGACCCCGTTGTTAACGACGGGGTTTAACTAAATGCCTCGTTTAATGGCGATTTCAGCTTGCTTGAATTCTTGTTTTAAGCGTTTTTTCAACTTTTCGGGGATAGGACGACTCCCATAAGAAGTATAGTAACCAGCGAGGGAATTTAACGCTGTTTGCATAGTGGTAAACGAACGAAGTCCTCCAGACTGATCTTCCCGTCGATAGCGAGAAATATAATCATTAATTTGTTCTCTGGCTAAAGACTGAATGTCTTGTTTGTTGTCAGCGTCGTCTGGTAAATCAATAGCTGTGGTTAAAGTTTCGATTACTTTTAGGGTATCTTGACTATAATCCCCAGAAAGTCCGGTGGCACTATTCCCACACCCTGTTAAAGCGACAAATGCCACCAAAACTAAGGCGAGAATACGAGATAAGGCAGATTTGAAAAACATAAGTTGTTAATACAGTTACATAATTCTAGATTTTTCCTATCCTATCCTACAAGGGGTAACTGAGTGAAGCCCTAAGTTAGTTATCAGTTACCCGTTACCCGTTACATTTACTGTTCAGTGATCACTGTTTTGTTCGATGTCCATCGTAGGTTTTCCGGGAATTCAGGAATAGAATTGAGGAGATTTTTAGTATATTCTTTGTCAGGCTGATTAATAATATGTTCTGCTTCTCCTATTTCAACAATTTCCCCTTGATTCATCACCATAATGCGATCGCTCATAAATCTCACTACACTTAAGTCATGGGAAATAAAAATACAGGTTAATTTTAACTTTTGTTGTAAGTCTTTTAACAGGTTTAAAACTTGTGCTTGTACCGATACATCTAAAGCAGAAACTGACTCATCACAGATTAAAAAACGGGGATTTAAAGCTAAAGCGCGTGCAATACAAACCCGCTGTCTTTGTCCTCCAGAAAATTCATGAGGATAACTATTATATTTATCTGTATCTAATCCTACTAAGGTTAATAAGGCTTTTACAATTTCTCTTCTTTTGTTGCTATTCGGTTGGGTTTGATGAATAATCATCGGTTCAGCGATCGCTTGTCCTACGGTTAATCGCGGGTTGAGAGAACTATAGGGATTTTGGAAAACAATTTGCATATTTTTTCTTAGATTTCGTAACCATTGACTACTCATAGATTTTTTAGAAATTTCGTAAGTTTCAAAGGACATATTCCCTTGAGTTGCTGGAATTAATTTTAAAATAGTTCTTGCTAATGTTGATTTTCCGCAACCCGATTCCCCAACTAATCCTAATGTTTCTCCTGCATAAACATCAAAACTAATATTATTCACAGCTTTGAATTTATTTGAGTTTAGTCCTAAAAATCCCGATTTTCCAAACTCAACTGTTAATCTTTCCACTGATAATAAAACTTTTTTTTCTTTGGATTCTTTAGTTCTCGCTTGAATTTCATCCTGGGGAATAATTTTATAAATTAAATCACTTTCTTGAGATAAATCAATATCTTTCTCATCTGGCAAGAAATCAGCCACAGTTGGCAATTTATCTACTTTAATATGAAGAGGAGGACGACAAGCGAGTAACCCTTTAGTATAACCATCTTGGGGATAGCGAAGAATTTGTTCTTTTTTACCTTCTTCTACTACTTTACCATGTCGCATTACTAATATATTATCAGCAACTTCATTAATCACTCCCAAGTCATGGGAAATAAAAATCATAGCAATATTCTTATCTTTACAAAGACCTCTTAATAACTCTAAAATTCCTTTTTGAACTGTTACATCTAAAGCAGTTGTGGGTTCATCAGCAATTAATATTTTAGGCTGACAAGAAATAGCCATCGCAATCATCACCCGTTGTAATTGTCCCCCAGATAGTTCATGGGGATAGCGTTTTAAGTAAGCAGTTGCTTGTTTGGGGGGACAAGTTTGCTTTAAAACTTTGACATTTTTTAACAACTTAATTGCTTCTTGATTCGCCTCTTCTTGAGTTACATTTTGATGGAGTTTAATAGCTTCAGTTAATTGATATCCTATGGTATAAACAGGGTTAAAAGCACTCATGGGTTCTTGGAAAATCATGGCAATTTCTTGACCACGATATTTTGTCCATTTCTCAGATTTCAAGCTAGTTAATTCACTACAATCTTGTGGTGATCGATGATATTTAATACTACTTTCTTGAGCAATTTTTCCAGGGTTTTGAATAAGTCCCATAATGGCTAAGGATGTCACAGACTTTCCTGATCCTGACTCTCCGACAATTCCCAAAATTTCCCCTCTTTTGAGTTGAAAATTAACATGATCTACTGCCACTTTCTCTTTGTCCCCTTGTAAGGGAAATTTAACAGTAAGATTGGATACATCAAGAACAAGATCACTCATAACCCTAGACTATTAGAATTTTAAACAGATTCTAACTGATTTTTTTGACTTTGACAAAGATTTTATCAGACTTCTATCAAATATGACTCATCAAAATTACATTTAATGACAGAAATATAGAGTAAAATACTAGAAGAAAAATGATTGAGTTATCTGGAGAGTAGGTAAATGACAGAAAGAGAGTTTCAAACGATTATTGATAAGTTAGACAGCTTAGAGAAAAACGACCAGATACTGACTGAAAAACTAGAACTGTATAAAAAAGTTTCTGATGACCAAATTAATGCAATTAGATTTGAAATCAAAGCTTATCAAGATGCTAATAAACAACAGTTAAATGTCTCACTAGGGGTTTTAGTAACGGCTGCTGTAGCTATTTTAGTTAGTGTTATTCTTGGGATGACTAATTAAACCATCTCTAAGAATTTTTATTTTCATATAGTCTTTAAATAATAACTGATTAATAGAATCTCATCTTTTTCATAAGTAACTTAAAGTCACAATCTTCAAGAAGCGTGTCACAATATAAACAAAAATGGAAATATTATACGGAGAGGGATATGGTTGCAACTCCCATCAAAACAGAAAACCGTTTAACAATACAAACTGCTGATATTGCTGAAGATACTACGACTATAAGGTCTTTAGACTGGGACCGCGATCGCTTTGACATTGAGTTTGGTCTGCAAAATGGCACCACTTATAACTCTTACATCATTCGTGGTGATAAAGTTGCTCTTATAGACACTTCCCATGCTAAGTTTCGTCAGTTATACATTGATACCTTAACCGGACTCATTGACCCCAAAACCATCGATTATCTAGTTATCAGTCATACCGAACCCGATCATAGTGGTTTGGTTAAAGATATCTTAGAATTGGCTCCCCAAGCAACAGTAGTCGGTTCCAAAGTAGCAATTAAGTTTCTAGAAGACTTTATCCATCAACCCTTTGAGCGCATTTTAGTTAAAAGTGGGGAATCTTTAGACTTAGGGAAAGGTCATGTTTTAGAATTTGTTAGTGCGCCTAACTTACATTGGCCAGACACCATGCTAACCTACGATCAAGGCACAGAAACCCTCTTTACCTGTGATGTCTTTGGGATGCACTATTGTTCTGATCTGCTTTATGACGAACATTTAGATGATATTGCCCCAGACTATCACTTTTATTATGAGTGTTTAATGGGTCCTAATGCGCGATCGGTGCTTTCTGCCATGAAACGCATGGATAAGTTAGGAACTATCTCTACTGTTGCTAATGGTCACGGTCCATTATTACGTTATAATCTCCATGAATTAGTGGAACGTTATCGCACTTGGAGCGAGGAACAAAGTAAAGCCGATAAAAGCGTAGCAGTATTTTATGTCTCTGATTATGGATATAGCGATCGCCTTTCCCAAGCCATTGCCAAAGGTATTACTAAAACTGGTGTTGCTGTCGAAATGGTGGATCTGAAGTCTGCTGACACTCAAGACGTTAACGAGATCGTTAGTCGCTCTGCCGGTTTAGTCATTGGGATGCCACCCCTAGAAGGTGCCCACAATAAAGAAACCACCAGTAACATCGGAAACATTATTGCAGCAGCCAAGAATAAGCAATATATCGGGATGTTTGAATCCTATGGTGGAAACGATGAACCTATCGATCCCTTATTAACCAAGTTTCGAGAAGCGGGTTTAAGTAAAGGGTTTAACTCTATTCGGGTTAAAGATACCCCCAGTGAAGCCATTTATCAACTCTGTGAAGAAGCAGGGGTTGACTTAGGACAAACCTTAACCCAAGATCGCAAAGTGAAGCAACGGAAGTCCTTAGATAGTGACTTAGATAAAGCGATCGGTCGTATTAGTGGGGGTTTATATATCCTAACTGCAAACAAAGGAGAACTTAACGGGGCAATGTTAGCCTCGTGGGTGACACAAGCGAGTTTTGAACCCCCAGGGTTTACCGTTGCTGTGGCCAAAGATCGGGCGATCGAGTCTTTAATGCAGGTAGGTGATAGCTTCGTGTTAAACATCCTTGAAGAAGGAAAATATCAACCTTTAATGAAGCATTTTCTCAAACGATTTCCTCCTGGGGCCGATCGCTTTGAAGGAATTGATGTCCAAACTGCTAAGAATGGCTCACCCATTTTAGTGGATGCGTTAGCTTATTTAGAGTGCGAAGTTATCAGTCGCATGGAATGTAGCGATCATTGGATTGTTTACAGTAAAGTCACCAATGGACGAGTATCGAATCCCGATGGTTTAACTGCCATTCATCACCGAAAAGTCGGTAACTATTATTAAATCTGTAGGGTGGGCAATGCCCACCTTTTTTTAATTTCGTCGCTCCATTAAGGCTGTAGCATTCGTTTTAAATTTAGTGTTATTCTTGTCTCAATAATTATAGCGGTATCGCAATAGTTCAATTTTAGGAGTAATACTAATGTCTTTTATTGGTACAACTGAAGCAGCAAAACGTTTAGGAATTTCGACAGCTAGATTGCGGGTACTTCTCAAAGAAAGAAGAGTCGAAGGAGCCTATAAAATTGGCAAAACTTGGGTGATTCCTTTGTACAATGGTTCCCCTGTCATTACTCGACGCAAACGAGGGCCTAAACCTAAATGGCAAACAAAACAAGTGCCAGCAAAAAGCCAAATTTATGTAAATCGTCGTATCATTGAAAATAACAAGGATTTAATTAAAGAAAAGCCCGATTTTATGATAAATCGAGAAGATATTGCTCATCTTGACCCTATTTTCTCTGTTAAGCTTCGTGGAAAGAATACTTATGGTCATGAGATTCAGATTAATGGGCCATGTCGTTTAATTTATCGTCCCGATGCACCTCAATGCTTTGGCGCAACAGTTTGGATCGAAACCTTATCTCCTGTCGATATTATTCAACAATCGTTGTCTCCGATGAGTCAAATAAAAAAAGAACAAGCTAATCTCTCTTTAACGTTATAGTTAGTCAGCATTTTTATCGGCTTCTTTTTCTTTTGAAGTTCTGGGATGCAAATCAGTTAGCGTTGCATAGAATTCCTCTTGCGAGGGAAATCTTGGTTCATAATCTTTAATTCCAGCTATTGCCAAAATTATATAACCATAAAAACGACTTAAGAAAATCATATCATTTAAAGATTTTTCTCTTTGTTCTTTTGAAAGATATCCCCTTTCAGTAAATAACCAATCTGGGTGAGCATTACGGTGACGAAGATCACGATAAGTCTGGATGATTTTTCCATCTGGTTTACATATTTTTTTCCAATCTCTTGATAAATACTGATCCCTAAATCTTTTTAATCCACCTTCTATATTGCAACTTTTATCGCCTTCTTGATACGGCTTTTTTTCTAGTGTACGCAAAGCAGCTTCTAAAATAGTAGCAATTAAAAGTTCTTTAGCGTACCACGTTTTTTGTCTACGAGCTTCTAACATCTGATCAAAAATTTTATAGCATATGTCAGCTTTTTGCTCAGAATTAGATACAAAAAATTTTGTTAGTTTTATAAATAAAAATTTATTTAATTCAAATTCCTGACCAAATGGAGACAAATAGTATCCTAATCTATTCACTTGATCGAAATTAGCTCGCGTAACTTCTGTATAGGTTTTAGAATAACTATGCAGCTCTTTATAAATCAGTTGAAGATTTTGACAAAAGCACATAGATAATGAGTATCTCGCAGAATCTAGCCATTTTTTATTCCGTTGTTTAGTTCTATTCTCTTTGTTTTCTTGAAATGACAAATTTATCAATTGCTCTTGAGATTTTTTCCCTGATACGATTAAATTTTCTTCTTTGTAATCAATAGAATCTCTAGACCATTTTTCCTCTGTCTTTCCATCAACTTCTTTGGTTTGATAAGATACGTCGGGCAGAGTAAATTTCCAATTTTTTAAGAAATATAAACCAGTCCCTCGATAATCATTAACATTAGTTGATTGATCACAGAATAATACTGTATCTAATGTTAAGTTCAGCGAATATTTAGCAATGACATTTATAATAGCATAGTCTAAAACTACATCAGTAGCGATCGCCCAATAGTATCCATGAATATACATCCGAATGCAATAAGTTTTCAAAATACCGAATTTTGGAAATTTTAAGCTTGGGAGCTTAAGGTTTTGGCAATCATCAATATTCAGACAAGCTTCTAACTTAAATCCCTCATGAGGAACCCAATCTAATATACCTCTTCCATGAACACGGTTCCCTTCATAATCAAAGTAAAGTTGATTAACATGGAAACGTTGTGCTTTAAAATAATCTTGATATTTCATACACTAAATTATTGTTATCTTTTTTAAAAATAAATTTAATCACTGGGAAGAGGAATATAATCACCTGTTTCGTAAGCGGTTTCTATCCAAAGTTCTCTGGCTTCATTGATATTATTAATCGTTTCTTCTAAAGTCTCACCTTGGGTTAAGCATCCAGGTAAATCTTTGATTTCTGCAATATATCCACCTTCGTCGTCAGCCTAAAGAGTAATAGGATACTTAAGGGTTAAATAATTTTCAAGAGATTCTTTGTTCTGAAGGTTACTAGATTGATTAACTGTAGACATTATTAGTTTTCCTCTAATTCTAAAAGTTTAAGCAGTTAATTCATAAAACCAAGTTTCAAAGCGATCGCCTAATGCTTTGAGAGAATACTCAACTGCTGCTTGTTGACGACACTGTTTTCTTTCAATCTGATCAATCTGATGAATAGCATCAACTAACCCAGAAATACTATCCGGTTCAACTAAAAATCCTGTTTTTTTATCCTGTACAATTTCAGCCGGTCCACCCCGTTGATAAGCAATCACAGGAACCCCACAAGCTAACGCTTCAATGGCTACATTACCAAACGCTTCTACCCATCGCGGTGTCATTAATAATGCCTTACATCGACTCAATTGTTCTTGTAATTCTACGGTATTAAAAAAGCCTTCATATCGATAAGGTGCATCGGGATAATTTTGACGAATAGTTTGCCAGTATTCTTCATCCGTCACCTTACCAAAAATTTTCAAAGGAATATTAACCCTTGTTGCTGCTTCTATGGCATCTTCTAACGCTTTTTCTGGAGCAATTCTTCCCACCCAAGCTAAATAATGATCAGGAGTCTCACAATAATTATATAAAGATAAATTTAACCCACTACCTAAGACACGACAAATATCATTAAAAGGGAACGTCTCAGCTTGAGAATGAGTATAAACTCCGATGGTTTTCGGGGATTTTATAGCAACTCGGTTCATAATCTCGTCAAACGCATCAGTTATTGACCCCATACTGATAAAATGAGCAATAGGAGCATCAAAAAAAGGAGTTAGATAAAAAGGTAACCAATCAAAGGCAAAATTAACGATTAAATCATAGTCAGATTGAACCGTTCTAGCATAGTCCCACATATTACCTAAAACTGAATTTTCAGGCAAAATAATCGGGGTATCTCGATGGTTATTTTGGATCATCTCTTGCCAGGTTCCTGAAATTTCTTGACAAGAAACATTAGGAATCGTTGATCCTTTTGGACCGACAACCGTTACTTGATGTCCCCGTTGACTCAATTCTTGAGCAAGGTTAACCAGGGTTAACTCAACCCCTCCCCCAATTCCCGATCCTAATGGTCCAACAGGGGTTGACAAAAATAACAACTTAAGCATAGGACGTTCAAAAAAACTTGACAACAACGGTTCCATAAATCAGGAGATAGATGTTATCCTGGGAGCTAATTTGCCTATAATCTATCTCTTTTATCATTGTCCCATAATTATCCTGCTCAATACCGATTCCTGTCTTTTCTATGACTTCTGTAACTCCTCCCAATATCAACCAGCAAACCATAGAATTAGCCCCAAGCTATAATATCCCGATCATTTTGATCCTGATGGCGATCGCTACTTTATTTATACAACCTTGGGCGAGTCTTCCTATAGCATTATTTGGCTTGTTTTTACTACTACAAACCGTTACGATTCGCTTACAGTTTACGCAAACCGCTTTAGACGTTTATCGATCTGATCAGCGTATTCGTAGTTTTCCATATAGTGAATGGCAAAATTGGAAAATATTTTGGCATCCTATTCCTATATTATTTTACTTTAAAGAAGTTAATAGTATCCACTTTTTACCGATTATCTTTGATCCCCAAACCCTTAACGTATGTTTGGAAAGATTCTGTAATTTTGATAAAATAGAAAAAGATGGGTTGAAATAAACACCGATTCAACGATAAACTTTTGGTAAGTTAACTTTCTTGAGTCGAAAAAATAGGCAACAGGCAAAAGCTAAAAATTAGGTGTATTACGAGTATGCAAAGACAATATTTATACATCTGATGTTTAGATTGCTTGTACATAAAAAGATTATATCAATCTCTTAGATATTATCTTCTAAGTCTCCGAATAATCAGACTCAATCAGAATATAAAATCTCGAACCCTGTCCCTTATTCTAAATCCATGACCTCAGACGTTCCCCAATCTTCTGATCCCAATCTTACCCCGAATAGACCTCAAGAGAACAATTCTGTTGAGGATAAACAAGGGTTAGAACCTTTCAATCTTCCTGAGACTCAGGGGGAAAACAATCAAGTGGTTGATTCATCAGATAAGGATTTATCCGCTAGTGATCAACCAGATAACGTAATGGGTCTAGAGAAGACCATAAAAAAACTCAACCAAGAAGTTGAGCAACTAAAGCAACAGAAACAGGGTCTAATTGCTGAAATTGATGCCTTAGAAACCGCTAAAGCTCAAAAACTGTTAGAAAAAACTGAAGCAGTCGAAAAAACGTTAGAGAAGATGGTAATAGAAGGACTTCAAGAACTTCAGCAAAAAAAACAAACCTTAGAATTATCTGTTGAACAATTAGAACGTCGTCGGGATAGGATTCGCGAAGAAATGAAAACGACCTTCGCCGGAATCTCCCAAGACTTAGCCATTAGGGTACAGGGATTTAAAGATTATCTGGTCGGAAGTTTACAGGATCTCGCTGCAGCGGCTGAACAGTTAGACTTGCCTAGCCAAGAAAGTTGGGAGCAACCCCCAGAACCAGTAACACCCCCTTCAGTGAGTGGGTCAACGGTTCAATTTGCCCCTCAAGAATTTGCCGAACAAACTCGCAAAATTCAGCAGATTTTAGAGCAGTATCGGCGAAATCCTGATTACTATGGACCGCCTTGGCAATTACGCCGAACCTTTGAACCCATACACGCAGAGAGAGTACAAAAATGGTTCTTTTCTCAAGGGGGAAGGGGTACAATCAAATCGATGGGCAGTCGCTTACAAAATATTTTAGTGGCTTCTGCGGTGATTTCCGTTCTCAATGAACTCCACGGCGATCGCACTCGCTTTCTAATTTTAGCCAATACCCCAGAGAGACTGGGAGAATGGCGACGGGGACTTCAAGACTGCTTAGGGATTTCTCGCGGTGATTTTGGACCCGAAAGGGGAATCGTATTATTTGAGTCCCCCGATGCTTTGGTTCAAAAAGCAGAAAGATTAGTAGACGACAAGTTTCTGCCTCTGGTCATCATTGACGAAGCAGAAGAACAAATAAGCCTCTCCTTGCTGCAATTTCCGTTGTGGTTGGCTTTTGCCCCCGATCCACAGCAAATGAGCAGTTATCTCTATTAAAACACCAAAACTTTGACCACCTTCAATTTTAATTATGACTTATGGCTTTTTTCATTAGCGCATTACTGATTCTCATCGGCTATCTACTGGGTTCTATTCCCACAGGATACCTAACTGGGTTACATCTCAAAGGTATTGATATCCGTGAACATGGTTCTGGTTCTACCGGTGCCACTAACATTTTACGAACCATTGGCAAACGGGCAGCTATTTTTGTCTTAGGTGCAGATTTAGCTAAGGCTATGTTGTCTGTCATTGTCGTTAAATTATGGTTTTTCTTTCAAGCAACCGAGCTAATCCCTCTGGAGTGGAAACCTTGGTTAGTCATTTTAGCAGCGATCGCTGCTGTATTGGGTCACAGTAAATCTATTTTTCTCAACTTTACCGGTGGAAAATCGGTGGCATCTAGTTTAGGTGTCTTATTAGTCCTTAACCCCATTGTGGCGTTAGGTACGTTAGGCAGCTTTCTAGGGATGTTAAGTGTATCTCGTATCGTCTCTTTAAGTTCGATTACTGGAGTCCTTGCAGTTAATATTCTCATGATTGGGTTACATCAACCTTTACCCTATTGCTTATTTGGAGTAATTGCCGGAGTGTATGTTACCTTCCGTCATCGGGCTAATATTATTCGTCTTTTAGAAGGAACCGAACCCAAACTTGGACAAAAATTACAACAAGAAGGAAGTTGATTATTTCTGACCTTGATATCATCTCGAATACCAGGAGGTAGTTATGATCCTTATCTAACTGCCTCCTAATCTTTTTCAAAACTGTCTTGTACAAGTCAAGGTTAAAGATTGATTAGTGATCGGATGGACAAAAGAAAGTTGATAAGCATGGAGAAAATAACCACAATCTCCAGGAACATTAATTGTGTCGTTTTGCTCGTTAAAACCCGTTTTAGGAATTCCCCCAACCGTATATAAAGGATCACCCAGTAAAGGATAACCCATAGTTGCTAAATGAATCCTAATTTGATGAGGGCGACCGGTTGATATAGTAACTTCTATCAGTGTTTTAGTTGAATATCTTTCTATAATACGACACTCACTATAAGCAGACTTTCCATCAGCTTTTGCTCCATAAATATAACCTAAAACAGGATCAGAAATTTTACCAATAGGATGCTCAATAATAAAACTATCAGGAAGATTATTATCTCCGATTAACGTTCGATACACTTTTTTTATTTTATGTTCTCGCATTTGTTGAGTTAAATGAGAACGAGCGATCGCAGTTTTTCCCATTAACATTAATCCTGATGTTCCTCTCCCTAACCGATGAATGGGAACGACTTTATCTTTAGAATATTGTTTTTTTAATTGCCATAATAAAGTATGTTCTAAAAAGCCTCCTCCTGGTAACACGGGGAGACCTGAAGGTTTATTAATCACTAATATATGATCATCTTCATAAACAGTATCAAAATATAAAGGTACGTCTGGTTCTTTCCAAGGGGGACGATGATAACTTAACCATTGTCCTGTTTGTAAAATAGTCTCAGGGGTAACAATTTGATCATTAAGAAGAACTTGACCTGATAGAATTCTTTTTAACCATTGCTGAGAACTCGAATGATGATAGTTTTGAGTATAATATTCTAATACTGTTAATCCAGCATTTTTTGGCTTAATTTGTTCTCGATAAATCCACCCATTATTCATAGTTTAAGAGCTATTATTACTTTTTTCCAGAGAATCATTTGATGTTAACGTTCGCCAATTTTCTTGAATTTCTTTAAAATTTAACCAATCAATAGTCAATCTTTCAAGAATTGAATGAGTGTATGTAGAAGAGCGATTGCCTTTTTTATCATTGTCCATTTCAAGGAAGGGTACACTTAACTCCTGCTTCGTACTATAAAGTGACGGGAGAATCAACAGAAATTACAGGTTCATTTGCGGTAAATTGAATTCCATGACCTTTTAGTTCCTCGAATAATTGTTTGTCTGATATCTCCACCATGCGTGCGCGTAATTCAATTGAGCTTTGAGTAGAACCCAGAATAAAGAATACTATCCTAGCACGACTCACCTGACGCTCAGGATGATTCAAAAAAGTCGTATTTGATGTATCTGGTTCAATGCCAAAAAACGAGTTGATGTATTTGGCAACAACTTGCTTAACTAAAGATTATTCATACTCATTGAGAAGAAGCACCGGCTAACAAACCCGTTAATGGAATCCCCTGCTGATAAGCAAAAACACCGAAGGCAATTAAGCCAATTACAATATTAAAAATTGTTTCAATGGCAAGCAAAATTTCTGTGGTTTCTCCCCCAACTTTTCCAAATAATTTAATCCCATACACTTTGGTTAGTTGTCGAAAGATACGAGCAATCGCCCAAATTATAAAAATCGTAAAACCTAGATCAATTAAAAAATCTAACCAAATGATTACGGGTTCTTTCTCTTCTAACCAAGACCAAGATACATAAAGTAAGATCCAACTACCATAGCGATTGATTTGATGTTTATTTGGCTTAATTAAATTGTGATAAATTTCTTGTCGTTGTCGACGAAAAAAAAGAAATAAAATAAGTTTAACAATTTTCGTAATATACTGTCCAATTAAAATTGAAAAAATTACTAATATTAAAAAAATGGTAAAATTTAAAAATTTAGAATCAGTAAATAATTGATAAATTTGATTCAATGAGTTCATAAAGGTTCAATAATAATGATCTCTAAATCGAAATTTGCGAATCGATCAAAACATGATCAACAATTTCGTGATCTAGTAATTTTTGACGAATGTCCTCCCCAATAATGCTAATGATTTGTAAACGAAATTCTTTTGAAGATTCTCCAGCTAATGGAATAAAATATTTGATTTGAGCTTGAGTAATTTTATCGCCTTTTCTATTTAAAATTTTTTGAAAATTGATGGTAAGATTCCGAGAATCAATTTCACTATTAAGACTAGAATTAAGAATTAACTCGCTAATAAAAGATTTTTTAGCTACTGTTAAGGATTCAGAAAAATTCATTTTAATAATACTAATTAATTTACTGGCTCCGGTAAAATTCTCAATATTAATTCCTGCTAAATAATTATTAGGAACAACCATTAAAGTTCCTCTTCCAGAAATCCGAACTTTAGTAGAACGTAATCCGATAGATTCAACTTTTCCAAAAGTTCCATCAGGCAAACCAATATAGTCACTGAGTACAAAGGGACGATCAAGATATAGCACAACCCCACCTAATAATTGTTCTAATGTCTTTTGTGCGGCAAAAGCAATGGCAACCCCACCAACACCTACACTAGCGATTAGTCCAAATATATTAATTGCGTGGGTTTGAGAAAAAACGGTAATAATAATCAACAAAAATAGTAAAAAATTTATCCAACGGGCAACAATAATCAAATCTTCGTTTAACTTACGACCACTTTGAGTAATCTGAGTAACATACACTTTGAAAAAACGCTCGACAAAACGATAACCTAGCCAGATCATCACAAATGTCGTTGAGATCCCTATAGGAAATTCAATTATATTAATTAAGGCCGCTTTTGGAACAAAATACTTTGTCAGTAATAAAATAATATCAGCGATTAATAAAAGAACAATAGACTGTAATAAGTCTTTATCTGGCTCAACAATGATTTGATAAACTTTTTGGGTAGCTGGAGAAATAACAATTTCTTTGATTCTTAGCAGTAATCCGAATAATTTTGGTGAAGCGAGGATGACTAGGCAGATCGCTAATGCGATCGGGAGAAAAATCCAATCGATCATTAAATTATTTATGGCAAACACAATTTGAATTGTTATTTTAAGTGCTGGAGCTTATTATACTTTATTTTAATGACATGATTACAATTATCTCTGCTTGTAAAGCTACTAGTCAAAAACTTAATTATTATGAAAATTAAAACCTTAAAACAAAGATTAATCATGCACTGACTAAAATTACTCATAATTCTGTTGATTAATCCATGCTTATCTCATTCTCAACAAAAGATCATATTACAGAAACAAAGTCTAAGAAAATAAGAAAGTAAATATTGCTCAACTATTACTGAGGATATCTTTCATTTTGCAAATACTGAGCTTAATGTCTGGATTTATTGTTATTACCTTAATCTTTTGGAAGTATTAGGGGTAGATGAACTATCTCATGAAGGGATTGTAATTCATCTATTAATTAATTAAAACTAAACCCAGTGAACATTGGGGAATTGGTCGAGAATTCCGACTACGAGTCAAACAAGCCTTTGACGAAATAGGTATTTCCTTGGGTATTCCCCATCGTAAAATTGTATGATTAATTATTAATTTGTTTTTTCACAAAATTAAGATAATTAAAAGGTGAGCAATGATTAGTTTATAATAAACTAAACCTGTGAATCATAATTGCTCACCTAACAGATTATTTAAAATTATTTGTCAACCGATAATCAATGATGTTTAGGGGGTTTTTTCTTTTTTTTAGGATTACGATGAACTTGAGGAAAACCAAGGGCTTTAACCTGTTGATGTTGACGAACCTCTTCGAGTTCTTTTAACTCTGTATAATCAACCCAGTGAATACAATCGACAGGACAAGTATCCATCGCTTCTTGAATCGTATCTTCTTCATCACCATCTTGATTGTAGACCCGCGATCGCCCATAATCTGACTCAATATAAAAAGTATTCGGTGCGACATGGGCGCAGTGTTTACAACCAATACAGGTCACTTCGTCGACGTAAACTCCTTTTTGTCTTAGTTCGCCCCCTAATTCTGGCTCATAACCACTTCTATCGGGGGCATCTCGGAAAACACCCCCTAGTTCTGGTTCTAACCCAGAGCGATCGGGGGTTGGGGAAAAATCAGTCATTACGCACTCCAGCGTTGGACAACAAGGCGAATAGAACCATCTTCATTCTTTTGTTGTTGGGCAACTTGGAACCCTTGTTTATTAGACTCATCGAGGATAGTATGCAAAGCATATCCTTGAGTCACTTTTTGCAAAAATCCTTCAACGGATAGGGGTTGTTGCCAATATTGTAAATCTGCGATTAATTCGTACTCGCTACCATTCCAGCTAAAACCAATGTCATAGTTGTTATTTTGTTCAACTACAACTTCTGCGGTACGGGTTTGGCCTTTATACCCTCTAACGGTATGGGGTCCTTCTTTCCAGTCAATACCCATGTCATTGAGTGCTGCTTTGAGAGAGGTAAGGTTACGAATTTGGGTTTTGATGTTACTAAAATGTGACATATTCTTTGGAATTTTAAACGTTACAAAGGGTGAAAAAAATCAAGGCAGTTGAACCATTACCAATCGCTAAAAGAAGCTTGATTAGTTGCTTTTGCCGATTGAGTAACCGGTTGATCATAATATTGAGAAGTCTTTTCAGTAGAAACGACTTTCCCTAATTGTGCTTCGATCGCTGCTGTTACCTCTTGACAAGAGGAGCCTACTATGCCCGTCACTGTTTCTTTGACACGGCCATCAGGATAGATAATGAATTCTAGGGTTTCCATGTTCATGGTTAATTCTAGAATAAAGGTTGGTAAGGGGGCTTAGGACTGTATTGCTCCAAAAAAGGATTAATTTTGCCCATTTTTCTCAAGATATAAATCTTGATTAACCGTAGCATTATTAATCAAATTTTAGCAAAAGTTAACATTTAATTAGTAGTCTACATTAAGTTATTGTAAGTTTCCCTTAACCTTCTGAAAAAAGTCAAGGGATACTTTTTAGCCTTAGTATGAACTTAACAAAAATATACAGAATGAACAAATTATTCGAGACTGCGAGGATCGAGAGCATCCCGTAAACCATCGCCAAGTAGGTTAAAACAGAGAACCGTCAAGATAATCATCAACGCTGGAGGCCAAATTAACCAAGGTTGCAGCACTAGGATAGACGCATTGGTTGACACAGACAGTAAATTACCCCAACTCGGGTCAGGTTGTTGAATCCCCAAACCGATGAGACTTAAGATAGATTCAGACACAATAAAGCCCGGAATCGCTAAAGTTGCCGAGATAATAATATAGGTTGCTGTTTGAGGAAGCACATGACGAACAATAATACGCCAAGGAGTTGCTCCCATTGCCTTGGCTGCTTGGACAAACTCTTGTTCTTTGAGCGATAAAACCTGACCTCGTATAACCCTCGCAAGTCCCGACCAACTGATAAAAGAAGTAATTAAAACAATCAATAAAAATCGTTGTGCGCTGGTAAGACTAGCAGGAAGAACAGAAGCCAAAGCCACTAATAAATAAATACCAGGAATGGTCATCAAAACTTCTACCAAGCGCATTAAAAAAGCATCGATCCAGCCCCCAAAATAGCCAGAAATGCCTCCCACTATCATGCCCAAGGGAAAAGAGACAATAATCCCCACAACACCGATAAATAAGCTAATTCTTCCGCCAAACAGTAAACGACTGAACTGATCCCGTCCCTGTTCATCCGTTCCCAAAAGATTCAAATGAGCCGGTCCTACAGTGCCAAACAGATGACGGTTCATCGGAATACCGGGAAACACTTCTACTTCTTCAAAAGAAGGAGGTAAAGGGAGACGAATTTGGAACAATCGATAAGTATATCCTTCAGCCAAGAAGGTAATGGGGGAAGGTTGGTCAAAATTGACGTTTAAACTGCGTTTTCCTGTCTCAATATCTGTAGGACTTTGAGTCGTCGGATAAACGTGGGGGCCGATAAACTGACCCTCTTGATTGGTGAAATAGATGTTTGTGGGAGGAAGCAGTGAACCATCAGCTTGTGAGACGTAGGGATCATAAGGCGCGACAAAATCTGCAGCAATCACGGCTATATAGAAAATTATCAGTAATATTGCCCCAAAACGGGCCAGGGGATTCTCTTTAAGTTTTTGCCACCAGTTCATAATTAAAGCTTAAATTTTTACTGATAATTATAAACTGAGACTTACATTTTGCACGTTGGATAAAACTAATTAGGGATGAGAGGAGAGAGGAAACTTTTCAATTGGACTGTAACTATTCAACTACTAACTCCGAACTCCGAACCCCGAACTCACATTATGTTATTATTTTCTACAATTTCTAATGAATGAAATCAAATTTTATGAAAATCTCTTTAAAAAATATTTCAACTCAACCCTTTAATTTTGTTCCCTATTTATTTTTACTGCCTGCTTTATTATTATTACTCACTACTGTTTTTATTCCTGCCATTCAAGCATTTTCCTTAAGCTTCACCCAATACAATTATGATATTACTCAACCGCCAGAATGGGTAGGGTTAGAAAATTTCCAAAGATTACTGCAAGATTCGGTATTTTGGTTAACCTTAACTAACACAATTTTATATTTAATTGGAGTGGTTCCTCTATTAGTAATTTTGCCCTTATTACTCGCTATTTTAGTCAACAATAAACTAAAAGGAATTAGTTGGTTTCGCTTAGCATTTTATGTTCCCGTTGTTATTTCTATGGTTGTTGCCGGTATTGCTTGGAAAGCTTTGTATAGTTCTAATGGTTTATTTAACCAAATTTTGCAACAATTAGGATTCAAAGAGGGTATTCCTTGGTTAACCAGTCCCCAACTCGCACTATGGAGTGTCATGTTAGTGACAATTTGGAAAGGATTAGGTTATTATATGGTCATTTATTTAGCAGGATTACAAGCTATTCCTGGAGAATTATATGAAGCAGCGGCCATTGATGGATCGGATGGTTGGCGTAAACATTTAGACATAACGATTCCCTTAATGCGTCCTTATTTACTATTAGTTGCGGTCATTTCTTCTATTGCCGCAACTAAGGTGTTTGAGGAGGTTTATATTATGACTCAAGGAGGCCCATTAAATCGCTCCAAAACTATTGTGTATTATGTTTATGAAAGAGCCTTTGAAGATTTAGATATTAATTATGCCTGTACCATTGGCTTGATTCTATTTTTGATTATTTTAATTCTTTCATTTATTAATCTAAAAATCTCTAAAAATCCCACACTTTAGAGTTGTTTTTTTTAGATTAAATAATCATTTTTTTGTCACAGGAGGAACCGGATCATAACCCCCAGGATGAAACGGATGGCAACGTAAAATTCTTTTTAAACCCAACCAACTACCCTGTATAGCCCCAAATTTTTCAATAGCTTCTAAAGTATATTGAGAACAAGTCGGACGAAAACGACAACTAGGAGGAAATAAAGGAGAAATAAACCTACGATACCCTTTAATTAATAGAATCAGAATTTTTTTCATTAATCCTCGTCAAAAGAAAACTTAGCGTAAGAGAGCCTTTTAATTTATAATTAAGATCAGGTGATCGTTATCGAATAGGTTTAACTGAAACCATTATCACTGCTTTTTGATAGGGTAAGATAATTTATGCCAACCATCGATATATCGGGAGTCCCTCATGCTTATGAGTTAACCGCTCCCTCTGCTAAACCGTCAACCCCTGTGTTAATTTTTATTCATGGCTGGCTCCTAAGCCGTCAATATTGGCTACCTTTAATTGATAAATTATCTCCTGACTATCCTTGTTTAACCTACGATCTCAGAGGCTTCGGAGACTCTCAACCCTTAGATAATTTCTCGTTAGAAGATTATAATAGCTCATCTCCCTACACTTTAGAAGCTTATGCTAAAGATTTAATTATTTTACTAGAAAAATTAAACATTCAACGAGGGTGGTTAATTGGACATTCTTTAGGAGGTAGTATTGCCTTATGGGCTGCTGATTTGTGTCCTGAAAAAATACAAGGGGTTGTTTGTTTAAATGCTGGAGGAGGTATCTATTTAAAAGAAGAATTTGAGCGATTTCGCCTTGCTGGACAACAATTAGTTAAATATCGTCCTTCGTGGTTGTGTCGGGTTCCTTTAATTGATCTTCTCTTTTCTAGAATGATGGTTGCTAAACCGATTGATCGACAATGGGGTAAACAACGAGTGATCGATTTAATGAGAGCAGATTCAGAAGCAGCCTCAGGCTCATTATTAGATTCTACAACAGAAAACGAAGTTCATTTATTACCGCAAATTGTTTCCCGTCTTGCTCAACCGGTTTATTTCTTTTCAGGGGACAAAGATACAGTCATGGAATCCCAATATGTTCGTTATTTGGCCAGTTTTCATGAACTCTTTCAATACCAAGGTCAAAATGTCATTGATATTCCTGATTGTGGTCATTTGTCTATGGTAGAACACCCCGACTTATTAGGGGAAAAAATGCTTAATATTTTGATGACTCATGAAGTTTAATAGTAATAAATAAATTAATAATTAATAAATATCATTGGGGGTTTGATTTAATAAAGGTTGATGAACAGGCATCACTAAAACTTTATCTACACGATTTCCGTCCATATCCATCACTTCAAACTTTAAACCTTTCCAATTAAAACTATCCGCTGCTTTAGGAATTTTCCCTAAATAAGTAATAACAAAACCACCTAACGTATGAAAGTTACCGTGTTTTTCTCCAGGCACCATATTCAGTCGAAAGACCTTTTTAAACTCGTCTACTCCGACTGTTCCATCCATTAACCAAGAACCATCCTCTCGGCGAATAATAGAAGGAATAATAGTTTGATCGATGCGAGGAATATCCCCTACTATAGCTTTTAACATATCATTAATAGTTACTAATCCTTGAATAATTCCATATTCATCCACCACCAAAGCAATATGGTTTCCTGTTTGTTGGAATAATTGTAAAACTTTTAATCCTAGGGTACTATCAGGAACGAATAAAGGTTGTCCCAAAGATGCCGTTAAATCAAACTGTTGACAAGATAAACAACCAGATAATAAATTAGTCACCTGAACAATACCTAAAACCTCTTCTAAATTGCCTTGACACACAGGAAAACGAGTGTGGGTACTATGGACAATTTTATTACGATTACTCTCAGCAGAATCTTCTAGATTTAACCAAACAATTTCAGGCCGAGTTGTCATTAAACTGCTAACTCTGCGATCACCTAATTGTAAAACCCTTTCTACCATATCCTGTTCGACTTCTTCAAACATTCCCGCTTCTTTTCCCTGTTTCAACATGACTTTAATTTCTTCTTGAGTCACAGGGGGTTCAGTAATAGTCGTTGTAATACCTAAAAAAGACAAAATGAAATCCGTAGAAGCTCCTAATAAACTGACAATAGGGGAAACAACACGAGAGACATACAATAAAGGAATAGCCATTAATGTGGCAATTCCTTCGGGATCACTCAAAGCCAAACGTTTAGGAACTAACTCCCCAATAACTAACGACAAATAAGTTAAACAGAGGACAACAATAGTGATGGCAATACTTTCACTGTGAACCATTAAGCCAGGAATACGCTGTAAAACCACCGTTAGATGTGCCGAGAGGTTAGCCCCTCCATACACCCCTGCCAAAATGCCGATCAGGGTAATCCCAATTTGTACCGTCGATAAAACTTGGTTAGGGTCATTGGCTAATTCTAAAGCAATTTTTGCTCTGCGATCGCCTTGGAGACTCATTTGTTCTAAGCGAATTTTCCGAGAGGAAACCAGGGCTATCTCCGCCAAGGCGAAAATAGCATTACATAGGACTAACAGAAGGATAACGAGCAGTTCGCTTGCGATCGAAACCATAGAAACTTGATCTCAGCTTGAGTTCAAGATAGCTGATCACTTCTAGTATCAACCATTAATCCCCCGAAAAACAGGGTGATCGATAGTTAAATTTTTATGAAGTCCTGACATTTTTAAGATAAAAATGTAACAATAGATACAGAAAGTATTTTAAAAGCCTTCAATTTTTCCATCCAATTAGGGAAAGATAGGGGTACAGTCATCGGAGGAAAATAAATTATGAAACTGTTATTTCGTGGAATCAACTATAATCATGACCCTATGACCATAGAAACCAGTAATACAGAGGTTGAAGGAACTTATCGCGGTGTTCATTGGAAAAATCACCCTTATGCGAAGTCTCGTCATGGTTATGGCAACAAGCAGATGACCTATCGTGGTATCCATTATGTAGAAAATTAACTTTTTTTAGTTTGAGTGTTTTGATGTCGGTTTAACTTAACTTTTTTAGGAACAGTGGATATGAAATTTTCAGAACGTCGTTTTACAGGGGATAATCAGCCAAATGCTTTAGATATGGGTTATGAAACCGCAATCCAAAGACATCATAGACAAAAATGGAAATACGAATATCCTCGACATATTAGACCTCGTGTTTGCACTTTATCGGCACAAAATACCCTCACTTATCATTCTGGTGAGTCTCCGACAATAATTGATCAGCCTTCAGAGGTTCAAGTTTGTCCAATTTCTACAAAATCCCCTCAAACATCAATAGTAAATGAAGTATCAAAAACTTATTTACAAAATGTTGGTCAAAACTTAGAACGACGGCTGAAAACAGCGCAAATCAAAAGAGATCAATGGTTAATTAGTCTATTACTGACATCTTGCACCAGTACATAAAAACTTAATAAGTATAGAAAAGTAATCAATGCGCGAATAAGTTAGCATCAAAATGAAATACTATTGCCCAACGGTCAGAGCAGGCTCCGTCACGGACATCTCACGGTTCTGAGGACACCTCAGAACCCGTGTCTTCCGTTGTACGGTGAGTCCAGTGCGGTCTTGGGGTCTTCCCAAGTGGAGGAGGCACGGACTCGGAGCTTGTATCCGAGTAGTGAGTGCCGTCAACTGGCGGACTCGAAGAGGGACGAAGTCTACCCGAAGGGCGGAGTAATCTCTGACTGTTGCCTGTTGCTTCTTGCCTTATTAAACTAGCTAGTTTAAGCGAAGCTGCAAGATGTGAGTATTAGAGAAAGAATTTCAGGATATAGGTGAATTTTGTCTATATTCCTAGATTTTTGTTGTCAAGAAAATTTAAACCCCATCTAAGATGTTTAGATGGGGAATTCTTTTAAGATTTGATTGGTTGATTAATTTTTTTTAGTTTCTTGTCTAGCACTGCGCCATGCTTGAATGGTACGACCCAAATTTTGGGTAAATTCTTGCCATCCCCACCAACCTCCGGCTCGGTGTTCATCCCAGGAAGCCGAAAAGATACCATAACTGAGTCCTAATACCCCTAAGCCAAACAGTCCTAAACTGACGGCACCAACGGCAGAATTTGGAATATCTAACCAATCATGACTGACTATCCAATAAAAGACGAAAAAGGAAGACATTCCTAGTCCTGTCGGGATACCCGAAAAAATAGCCATCCGTTTAATCATTCTTTGACTAACGCTATCGGGAATTGCGCTAAGACTAGCATCCTTAGAACGTTTTTTCTTTTTTTCAGGAGTTTTAACAGATTGTGTCGTGGTTTCTGGAGCTTTTTTTTGCTTCTTCTTTTTTTTCTGACGGGGTTCAAAGGGGATAGAGTTCCGTGAAGAGTTGCCTGCCATAAGTCTTGAATTAAAATAAAAAATAAAAATGTGATTAATAAGACACTTTCGTTGATTTTAACCTAAGTACAGGACAAAAAATATAAGCATTCTAAAAACTCAGAATGTTTTAAGTCAAGATCATTAACAATGGAACGTAAATGGTCAAGTCCATAGCGAAAAAGACTTCTTTCTCTTCGTCCATGTTTT
>NETF01000171.1 GCA_002172675.1 unicellular cyanobacterium SU3 | reverse complement strand
TTAAGTCCAATCTTCTATTATATAAAACAAACTTATGTTTAAGGAGGTTTTTTGGGCTGTTTCAACGTAAATTGGCGATCGCAGATTAACGTTTCGCCTCTCTGAAACTGAGTTTGTGATCTACTGAGTTTTGGCAAACGGACGTTTATCATAAGTACAACTATCATCTTCGTGATATAAACAGCGATCGCATAAAAATTTTGTTTGTGTTGCTTGATATAAGGGAATTCCAGGATGTCCAAACGCTTTTAAAGGGGTTCGACAATGGGGACAGTCGATCGCTTGACTATTAACAAGTTGTTGACATCGGGGACAAGTGGTCATTAATCTGATGGTTGCTCAAATTTTCCTTTTTATTGTAAATAGCCAGACCTAAATAAAACCGTTATTTGTTACGAAATATTAACAACTATGATTTATCTTTCTCATCAACAATTACAACAAATTCACCGCCATGCTGAAATAACTTATCCTGAAGAATGTTGTGGTTTACTCTTAGGAAACCTTGAGAGTGAAGATAAACAAGTCGTAGAAGTCAGAGAAACCGAAAATAGTTGGACAAGTGAGATGAGTGATAACTTACCCAATATCCCCAGTTCCAACCAGCAACCTTTAAGTAAAAAAAATCGTTTTACGATTGATCCTTATACTTTATTACAAGTACAAAAAGAAGTCCGCGATCGCAACTTAAATATTATCGGAATTTATCATTCTCACCCGAATTATCCTGCTATTCCATCAACTTTTGATCGTGAAATTGCTTGGTCACACTATTCTTATCTTATCGTTTCTTTAAAACAAGGTAAATTGATTGAAATCAGAAGCTGGAAAGTCGAAGAAAATCGACAATTTCAAGAAGAAATCATTACTATTGTTGCATAATCAATATTTATCATCGTTTAGGACTATCAGGTATTATTAAAACTTCCCTAAAGAAGCGTGAAATTGTCTTATACCAATCAGAGTAAAACGATTAGTCCCGTAGAAAAATTAACTATTATTAGTTAGCCACTGGGATTATTTTTTTGATAAATTTTAGAGACGATATCTTGATGAATTTCTTGGGTAAGAGGATATAAATAAGCAAACACAAAACTAATGATTAATAGGGTAATAGGTAACGGTCCAATTATCATACGAATCGCCCATAAAGCAGTATCTGGTTGTTGTCCTGTACTTCCAGGAATATAGCCGGCACTATCTAATATTTTACCGACCACTAATAAGGCTACAGCAATACCAATTTTTTGTAATTGAACCACCAGTGCAAAAAAAATTCCTTCTCGTCTTTCTCCTGTTTTTAATTGATCTAAATCCACAACATCAGGTAACATTGACCAAGGAACAATATAAGCCGTTGCAATACCAATTCCTGCCATAATAGCGATCATATACATTAAGTTAACTTGTCCTGGTTGTAATAAAAATAATCCTAATTCTGCTATAATTGTGAAAGGAATTCCCATTAAATAAATAATCTTTTTTCCTAAACGATGACTGAGACGACTCCATACCATCATCATCATTAAAGCAGTTCCTTGAACCATAATCGCCATACGAGTAAAATGTTCTTCTGTTAACCCCATACAGTTAATAACAAAATAGGGTAAAATTGCCGCAATAGTTTGTACACTTAACCAAGAACAAAGATAAATAATCATTACGCAAATAAACGGAAAGTTGGTAATAATTAAGCGTAATTTCTCCTTGAGAGATAATGAAGATGAACGACGATAATTAGGATAATCTTCTTGAACTTGATGGTAACGTTGATAGGTTCCAAAAATACTAATAAAAATAGCAATAATAGATATTACACCCGCCATTAATCCTAAAATCAAATATTGTTTTTGTTCATTATTAACCGAACTAAAAATCAGTTCAGCTAAAACTAAAGCAAAAATACTACCGCTAATACTAAAAGCTGAACGGAAACTAATTAAATTAGTTCGATCATTATAATCTTGAGTTAACTCAGCAGATAAAGCACTATAAGGAAGCAAAACTGCAGTAAACGCTGTATAAAAAACTAAAGCAATAATTGTATAATAAATAATCTGAAACGTTTGATTATTAGAAGGGGAAATTGTCCACAATAAAACACAACTTAACCCCAAAGGAATTGCGCCTAAAATCATCCAAGGATAACGGCGACCAAAACGAGAACGTGTGCGATCGCTTAACCAACCAATCAACGGATCATTAATAGCATCCCAAATTTTTCCGATCATGACAATAATACCAGCCAATCCAGGTTTTAGGCCGGCAATATCCGTCAAGAAAAAGAGAAAAAAGAAAACTAAAATATTACTCGGTAACGATCCACTTAATTCTCCAACACCATAAGCTAACTTCGTCGAAAAATTCAGTTTTGTTTGTGGGTTAAATTCTTGAGAAGATGACATTTAAGATATTGTACTAATATTTCTCAATATTAGCAAAATTCAGATTGTCATCCTGGACTACAATTAATTTTTGAATTCGGAAGTCTTAAGATTAAGTCAAACTTTCAAAATAATCTCGAATTTGATTACGTCGTCGAGGTTGGCGTAATTTTTGTAAAGCTTTGGCTTCAATTTGGCGAACTCGTTCTCTAGATAAATCTAAAGTCCGTCCAATATCGGCCAGAGAATAAGAAACCCCATCTTCAAACCCATAACGGAGTTTAATCACTTCTTGTTCTCTTTCGGTTAAGTCTTCTAATAAAATTCCAATATCTCGACGTAAAGATTCGATGGCTAAATTTTCTTCTGGGGAAATATCTTCTGATTCTAATAAATCCACTAATTCTGTATCTTTTTCTTTGCCAACTTTAATTTCTAAAGAAACAGAACGAGGAATTTTCATCAACACTTCTCGAACTTGTACAGAGGACATATTGAGTTCTTTGCCAATTTCTTCGAGGGTAGCATTACGTCCTTTTGTTTGGGAAATTTTACGTTGAACTTGTTTAATTTTATTGAGTTTTTCTGTCACATGAACAGGTAGACGGATAATGCGACTTTGAGTAGCGATCGCTCTAGTAATTCCTTGACGAATCCACCAGTAAGCATAAGTTGAAAAACGATATCCTTTAATGGGATCAAATTTTTCAACGGCTTTTTCTAATCCGAGGGTTCCTTCTTGGATCAAATCTAGTAATTCTAATCCTCGATGTTGATATTTTTTAGCCACAGAAACCACAAGACGTAAATTCGCTTTAATCATTTCGTCTTTGGCACGAATTCCTGATTTTTGAATTTCGTCTAAGTCCTTAACATCGATCTTAGCTAAAATAGCCCATTGTTGTTTTCCTTGAGCTAAAATTTCTTTTAATTCAAATACTGAAACTTCACTGGCATTTGCCCATTTTTCCCAAGAGGGACGATGACCTAAATAAGCCATTAATTGATCATGAATACGATGAACATCGACGAATTGTTTCATGATCGAATCATCTGCGTCTGCTGCTTGATTTCTAATATCTAATAATTTAACATAACGTTGAACCTGTTTAGATTTACTGACTTCTTCTTCTTTTTTTAATAAGGGAACCCGACCAATATCTTGAAGATATAAACGGACTAAATCCGTGGTAACTCGATGAGTTGAGGTATCTGTTTCTGTAAAGTCTATGCTTTGTAATTCTAATTCAAACAAATCATCCCCTAACTCAGAAGTGATCTCGTTACCTTCTTTGTTTGACTCTGTGACAGGTTCAACTGGAGGAAAATCATTATTATCAATATTGTGATAGGAAGATGTGGCTAACATAAGAATTTCTCAGTAGTAATGACGAGATCAACGAGGATTTTTAACCTCCTCTGGTTAACTTTAGAATTCCCCAATTAAACCTAAAAAATATATAATCTTAATATTTATTCAAAATAGATATATCAGAATTAGTTGGTTATACGGTTTAATTGATAATTGTCATTGTTAAATAACAGTAAGTTCACCCTTCAAGTAGTGATCAGTAACCGATTACTGATACTTCGACATAGCTCAGTACCAGTCACTGGCCACTAATGACTGATAATGGTTAAAGGGTTTTGAGATACTCTACTAAAGCTTGTTTATCCTCAGTGGATAAGTCAGTTCCATAAAGATGACCTTGGTTACTGTTACCTGGGAGATGGGTATCGTATTCAAATCCTTCTTTTTGGGCTTCGGGTCCTTGGGAAATAAAGCCGACTTGATCCTGATTGTAAACATCGTAACCTCGATAAAAAACAGGCGTGCGATCGCTTGGGACTTCTAAAAGATCCTTAAGAGAGGGAACTGAACCGTTATGTAAATAAGGGGCCCGCAACCAAATACCATCTAAAGCGACGGCTACATAACCGTTTTGTTTCTGCACATGGCTAAAATCCCATTCCTGTTCATCTCCTACTGCTAAATACTTATCAACGGCTGCTTGAGTCCACATTTCGATACGATGGTCATCGGTTCCTACTTCTTCAACAGGAATGACGGTTCCTGTGCGATCGCTTCCAAAAGCGTGACAAGTGGCACAGTTATTGTCAAAAATGGGTTTTCCTTGGCTTGCTAAAACCCCATCGACCTCAAAAGGATAATCAGGGGGAGGAATTAAACGAATGAAGTCTTCAACCCGTTGTAAGTTTTCCAGGGGGACGTTATCGGGTTTGGTTCCTGCCGCCAAGGCTCCCATAATGACGGTTTCAGTCAGACTTCCTTCTAATCCATCCCAATGATAGTCAAATACTTTGTGTTTTCTTTCGTTCCAGACGGGAGGATCATCTACGTTATCAATGGTGTCATCGAGGGGTAGCCCAAAGTTAATAAATTTGACGGGGTTAAACGAAGGAATTCGACCAGGACCTGGATCGGGACGAGAGTTAGTCCAAGCAAAGCCTAATCCTAAACCCATTAGGGCTTTTTGGGTTTGGGGGATAATAACGTAACGATAGAGGAGTTTATCAGACAAAGATAAATCATGGTTAGCTTCAATGGCCGGTATGATATTGTCGGGGGTGAATTTGGGATCGTTACCACAGGCAGCTAAAAAACGAATATTAGCGATGGAGTCAAATTTTTGCGTTGGGGCCCCTAACACTAAGGTGGGGGCATCTTCAGGAGTTTTACGATAGGTTGTACTGTGACAGAGGGCGCAAGTTGATCCCTGACGAGGAAACCCGACAATGCTTTTGGAAACTCCTACCGGCATTTCTTTGCCTTCTTCCCAGATAAATCCTAATGATTTATAACCGCCGGGGCCAGGTAAATGTTCAGCAAACAGATCGGGTAAGACTTCCCAAATAAAGAAAGGAACCCCTCCAGAATTGATAGAACCATATTTAAAGTGATCTTCTGCTGATTTATAAACAATCGGAACTTCTCGTTTAAAATTGTACCAAGCAAAATAACCGACCCCTCCTGCGATTAGTGAAATAACTAAAATAAGGGTGGTGATAATTTTTCCGACTTTACCAGTAAGTAAGATCATAAAAACTGCCATAAGATTCTATGGGTTAACCTAGAAAGGATTCAAATCCTGAGAAGAAATTACATAGGATAAGAGTTTTATTTGTCTTACCATCCATAATTTAATTGATAGCAGTTCTCATCTTACTGAGACATTAGAGATTTTTAATAAATAAAAAGGGTCAAGTCTAACCATACTCTTAACTTAAGAGCAATTATCAACACCTTAATATTAATTGTATCAATAAACTCTAATATTTCTTGATTTTAAAAAATAGGGAACATTTAAACAGGGGAAAAAATAAAATTCAAGTAGAACTCATTGCTTTGAGGACTTCTATCTCTTCTCTCTTTTATCCTTGTTGATGTTTGAAACAGAACAGTGTTTTCTTGAGTTATTGATTAGGCTTTTTTTGAATAAAACTTGTCCTAAACTCCAAGATAATATTATAAGTATAAATCATCAAGTCTATAAACTTCAAGTCTAGTGTTAAAATTCGTCATATATTTTAATATTTAGTCGAAATTTTGTTATGATCAAGTAAAACTGCTAATACTTATCATTATGTCCAAAGGCTTATTTGTCATTTGTGGAGCAACCGCAACAGGAAAGACGGCCTTAGCTTTAGAAATTGCTCAATCTATTAATTCTATTATTATTAGTGCAGATTCTCGTCAAGTTTATCGAGAATTTAATATTGGAACAGCAAAACCAACCCAAGCAGAACAAGATTTAATTCCTCATTATTTAATTGATATTTGTGATCCAACCGAGACATTAACCTTAGCAGAATATCAAAAGAAAGCACAAAGTTTGATTGATAAAAATTTAACCAATTTTCCTCTTTTAGTCGGAGGGACAGGACTCTATATTAAATCAATTGTCAAAGGATTAAAAATTCCTAGGGTTTCGCCACAACCGAGATTGAGATTACAGTTAGAAGCATTAGGACAACAGCAATGCTATCAAATTTTACAGCAAGTTGATACGATAGGGAGTCAAAAAATTCATCCTAATGATCAAGTTAGAACTCTTCGTGCTTTAGAGGTATTTTATGTGACTGGGATACCTATTTCTCAACAACAAGGGGAAAATCTACCGACATATCCTATTATACAAATTGGTTTAGATTGTTCTTCTGAAGAATTAAAGAAAAGAATTGAAACAAGAACAAAAAAAATGCTCGAAATGGGGTTTATTGACGAAGTAGAAAATATAGTTAAAAAATATGGTTGGGAGTTACCTTTATTAAAAACGTTAGGATATGCAGAAATTATTAATTATTTGCAAGGAAAACTATCTTTATCCGAAGCAGAAAAAGAAATTATTGTGCATACCCGTCAGTTTGCTAAACGTCAACGAACTTGGTTTCGTGCTTATCCAGAAATTGAGTGGTTTGATACAACATCATCTAAGTTAGTTGAGAAGGTTTTATCAAAACTAAATGATGCTTTGAGGTTAAAAAATTAATAATCAGGAAAGTTATTTTTCCACCAAGGATACCAATCTAACCACGCTTTTTGTAGCTTTTTCTCAACTTCATTTAATTCTTTATTGTTGGGATCAATATTAATGGTAAAGTCTAATTCTGATGACTTCGGGATAGACATAATAGTCCATAAACAACGATATTCAACTAAATCTTCTTCTCCAATTAACCATAAAAAACTTCGGGTGAGTCCCCAACCCCGTAAATAGCGATTTTTATTATACTGATTTAGGGTGACAGTTGCCTCTCCTTTACCATTAATACAAGACCCTAAATAGGTTGTATCTTCGTGTTCAAACAAAGCATAATGTCCCACTCCTTTCTCATAATAAATATCAGGATTAATAGTAGCTGCTGGCATTCCCATATCGATGATTAAAAAGTGATTAAAACTACCTCGATATTTTTCATAACGAATCTCAGCGTTTAAAACTTCTTGATCATTAGTGTACTGATAAATTTTACCGGGAACTGCTTTGACATCATCATCAGTTTGACTAAATTTTAGGGGTCGACTATTGACCAATTTCCAATTAGATAAAGGAACCGTATCAGGAATCTCAATACTTTGAGTGTTGTCATCACTATTTTCTGTTTCTGTTGGAAAGAGAATTTGATAAATGAGAACTCCCAAAATACTTAAGAGTAAAACTCCTAAGAGACTGACCCTAGTTTTTTGCCAGTTTGTTTGTAATGTTTGCATATTTCTTTATTTTGAAAATTTCTTAATAGTTAACTTAATCTTGACTTTCTAAGGTGAGAGGACGAATATAAGAAAACCAGCAAAATAAACCAAATACAATAACGGATATCATAGCAAAGGCTAAACTACCATCTTCCCCATGCCAATATTCAAAGGCTTCATCAGCAGACTGAGAAACAAAAAAGGTTAATAAACCAATGCGAATACAGTTGACGAAAAATCCAATGAATGGAGCTAAGAAAAGACACCAAATTTTTTGACTTGTTTTCAGAGGAACAATAAAAAATAAGAGAATAGAACAAATAATCATCAGGGTAACAATATCAATTCCTGCACAACTTGATAAAACTTCAACTCTACCCGTGGGCAAAATAATAGAGACTCCCTCTCGATAGGGTTTAAATCCGAGGATATATAACATAAATGTGGAAAATATAGCTGTCCATTTTTCCATATTCATCATTCCTAGAAAACGCATGATGGCTGGATATAATAGAAAAAGACTGAATACAAAAAGTTCTTTTCTATAAAATTGAAAACCCCTGAAACCAGCAGTCAATAAAATTAAACCAAGGGCAAAAATAAACGGACTAAGAAAGAAATGATAACCTGATGTAGAGATGCTTCTGAGTAAAGCAAGCACAATCAACATAATCCCTAATATCGTTGAGGGTAAATTACTTGTTAGATTCAGGTTTTTTTCTTGGTGTTTATCCCATAATAAAGAAGCCGCCGTTAGCCAAATTAAAAGACTAACACTGATCAGATTTTGATTCCCTTCTTGTTCTAGGAGGGTAAAGTGAAGAGCAGTTATAGCTGCTATGATACCTAAAAGCAAATAGCTAGGTTTCCCTAGTTTTTCAAGAATTTCCATGGCCTTGGCGAACTTTCTAAAAAATTGTTTTTATATAGTATCACCAAGTATAATCTATGGTTCAATTTCCGTCACCCATGAACTTAAGTTGCATTGAGCTAAACATTCCATAGAGTGACATCAATAAAGACTAAGCCATTTACTCTAAAATATTAAACTGCGAATTATTGATTTTAGCTTTGAAAAACCATTGCCTCAGATTGATGGTGAAATACTTGTTTTAAATCTGATTCTAAATCATTAGTTAGTTTTTCGGAACTACGTTTCATGGTAGTCGTGTCATAAGTAGCGACATCAAGAGGAGAACCAATATTGACGGTAACATCGGTTCCCCAATTGGGAAAGGGCTGACTATATTCGATGCCTATCGGCAAAATTTTCATACCGCAACCGGGTTGTTGAGATTCTACGTCTAGGGCAATGCGGGCCACGCCTCGTTTGAGGGGATGAACTTCGGTATCTCGAAAAATTCCTCCCTCTGGAAAAATGACTAACATTTCTCCTTGTTTAAGCACTTCTATACTATGTTCTAAACTGCTAGGTCCTGGCCGTTTCACATCTACAGGAAATCCTCCTAAACGGCGAATAAACCACCCTTGTATCCCTTCCATTTCACTCGATGTAACCATAAATCGAACATCTCTACCACTGACCATTCTTCCCACGGCATAGGGTATGATTAAGGCATCCCAACGAGAACGATGAGTCGGGGCAATAATCACTGGGCCAGTTTCGGGGATATGTTCTTGACCTTTAATAGTAATGCGACCAAAATATAATGGGAGTACGATCCATGATCCTAGGGGATAAACGAGACGAATTAACCAAGGAGAAATACGAGATTTGACTTGATCGCTTTTAATGCTAGAAATATTCATAAATTAGGCAAAACGCAACTAAATAATCTCAAAAAGAGATAAGTAATACACAGGGTCATTGTAGTTACACTATAAAACTTTTTATTATTGATGTCTTTGCCGTTACAGACAGTTATCTAGCTGTCAAGTTAGGTATTCAGTTACCAGTTACTTGTACCGAGCTATGTCGAAGTATCACTCACCAGTCTTTTTTTATCACTGTTGCTAATTCCTGAAAAATCTAGACTCAACTGTATATGTTTATTATAATCTTGTCCGTCTTGATTTTGATATTTCGGCAATTGATAAGTTTCAAACCAAGGTTCAGAAGTTCCTGGAGAGTTTTGGTCTTTTAATAGCCATTGTTGAAAGACTTTTTCTCGGTTATCGTTAGGGGTCACTACTTGATAAAGTCGAACTCTTTTTTTATTGATCGTTTTTGTTCCACAACAGGTTAAACCATACCCTATTTTATCTAAAAATCGTCTAATAATAGTTATAGGACTAGCATTTTTAGCAATACCAATTCCCATGATTGTTTTGATATCTTTTCTATTATTGATAGCTAAATTTGCCATGTTTATCAGATCAGCATCAATATTGATTAACTTACGACTAATATCTTTTAAAAGAATATGGATTCCTAAAACTTCCATAGTTCCAATAATAGCACCCAGTTGACGACCATTAAAATCAGGCAAAAAGATACTACCTTGTCCTTGTTCAATTAATTTTTTAGCTATCATTGTATCCCTATCGGCTAAATAATTTCGTCCTCTGGTTAAAAAATAATGTATTCTTAATTTTTGATACCAACCTTTATCATCTAAGGCAACTAATTGAGGAGTAACAGGAAGACAATAACGACGTTTTAAATCGTATTTTCTCAATTTTCTACGTTCTTTTACTGTTTTGACTAAAGATTTTTTAATTATTTGATATTCTTCATCGCTTAAATCTTGAGATTGTGCCACCTTTTCACAGTCTAATAGATAATTACTATATCTAACTTCTTCTATTGTTTCTGTTAGTTTATTTTGGAATTGAGATAAATAATTTCCATTCTTGTTTATCTCTTTTTTCTTTTTTCGTTTCTTTTTTTCTACCAGATTAGTATGATGATTTGTTGCTCTGATAATACTAATAATCGTTTCTCTATAATGAATCATTTGTGCATTAACTCGTACCGCTATTTTACCCCAACATAATAAAGATTCGGCTTGAAAACCTATATCTAAATCATCTAAAGATTCTAAATCGGCTTGCTGCAAAAATCTAATATTTAAGTTCGTTAAACGATGACCTGAGGTTAATAGATTGGGGATAGACGTTGAACCATTACCCACTTTGTTAAACCCATAAGAAGCTAACCAAAGATAACGGGGTATATTATCTCTTATTCGTCCTAAAGATTGAACGACAGATGTGGGAGTTTGTATCCCTTGAGCTAGACACCAAACCGAAGTAAAGTGACCTTTTATATCAATACTAACTCCTGTTTCAATGGCAGGACTACTTAAAACAATATCGTAGTTGGTTAATATCTCATTCAGTGCTGTGATACATTGATAAGCATCATGATTAGGATCGGTTAATGATTGAGAATCAATTCGTAAAATATTAGCATCGGGGAATTGTTTTTTTAGATAAGATTCTAGGGTTTGAGTTCCCCACTTACTGGTAATTTTTTGAGCAGATAAACAAATAAATGGTTTCCCCCCTTGGCGAATATGCTCAACTAAGCCTTGAAGAAAACGTTTGGGGGTTGTTTCTGGATAGTTATAAGCTTGCCATGTTTTTTTTATGGTTGATTTCCAATAATTTTTGATGATAAATGGTTTTAAATTAATTCCTGATAAAGCTATCAAATAATCTAAAGAAACATCACTTAAGTCAGCATCAGCAACAATAATTCTTCCTTTTGCTCCGACAATTGCTTGCATTAGCTGTTTCAAACATCTCAATATAGAAACACGGTTATTTGTACAAGTCTCAGAGTTTAAACCATGCCAAATAACTTGTTCAATTTCATCAATAATGATGACAGCATCTTGCCAGTCGTAGGGATTGAATTTAGCCTGAGATTTTTCGTGGAGAGAATCAATACATAACCCATAACCTACACATTCCTGATGAAGATTTACATTTATTTCTGTAATATAAGGGAGTCCAAACCGTTGACATAATTGTTCAACTAATTTTATACGATGACCGATAACTAAAACTTTTTTATTATTAGCGATCTCTTCTTTGACAATTTTGGCTAATGCTTCGGTTTTACCTGTACCAATGCCAGATTTTATTCCCACTAATTTAGCGGTATCAGGAATGGTTAAATCAGGAAGATAACGATTATTAACTTCCAAACTTGCTTCATAGGTCAACTGGATAAATTCTCTAGCTTTCCATATCTCTAGAGGTAAAGCTTTTTGATAACAGTCATCAAAGGCTTTTTTTCCATAATTGATCAAAAGATCGTCAACCCCTTTTCCTTGTTCACAGTCCCAATGAATAACTTTGACTTGGCATCCCGTTTGAGTTAACAAATAACCTAACTTTCTAATGGCATGATTAACGGCTGTGATGGTATTGGGTTGACTATCTTGATCAAAGGTAATATAAATTTCCCGTCCATCATTGCTTAACTTATTTAACTGGGGAATTAAATAAGATTTACCGATACGATTTCCTTGTTCGTCTTTGGGTGTACGATAGCCATTGTTAATCCCAGGAAGAGCGATCGCTACATATCCGGCACTTAACAACGCTCCTGCTTTTTTGGCTCCTTCTGTAATACAAAGGGGAATGGAAGGATGATTCATCACCCATTGCCAAAACCCTCCATCAGGTTGCCTTGGATCAACTATGTCTGGGGTAAACTCTATTTGATACTGTTGCGCTATACTAACCCAAAGATGTAACGGTACTCTTAAAGCAAAGATTCCTGTAGGAGTTTGAGGTGGATGTTCATATTTAATTAACTTTCTCTGGTCGTAACTCAGTCGTGGTTCTTTGGGTTTAAAACATCCCCATAAGTCTTCATCCCCTGTAATTACATCAACCCCTGAACACCACCAACCACCTTGTTCTGTGTGTTCATAACGCTTTAAAATATGGTTACTGAGTCTGCCATCGTTTCGTCGGGGAAGCTCGTCAGAATACAATAAATGTTCTGAAGGGGATATCCCTTCTAGAGTTGTTACATTCAGTTCTATGAGTTGCTCATCAACGCAACTATTTAACCACTCTTCTTGATGGTTCATGCTTTGTTCTCCCGACAATTGAATTCCCACAAACTCCATAACACAAGGCAATAAAGGGTTTAATCTGACTCACCCCTCAACTAACCATGCTCTATATGTAGCGTTTTGGATCTACAATCTTAAGCACAAGACACTAAATATGGAAGAGACAAGTGAACTATTTTGCTGAAATGATGATAATTTGTCTAAATATATAAGTTTTTATTATTCTTGATGTTATTTACTTTTAAAATACAAAACATTTAGATTTCACTGCTCTTGACAAAATATGAGAATTATTTGCAATAAGCAACGAAGTCAAGCCTTTATGGTATGATAGACAAGATTAAAAATCTGGAGCCAGTGTATCTAATTTTTAAAATAGTTTGTCTAACCCTCATCGGTTCGTTAGATAACTCTTTTCACCAGCCCAAAAAGTGCTATTTTCCCCAACTATTTTGAGCATTTGTACTAAAAAAAGACTGAGTGTAATTACTTAGTGCTTGACAAAAGTACGAAAATGTGAATTTAGGTTAGACTCATATCTTGTACCTTCGATATTTTGAGTTAAATTACTTTATAACTGACTATCTTCTTTTTAGGCATTAAGTTTTCTTGTAAAAGGTACAAGATATCAGTTAGATGAGATTGTGATGGAATTGCTCAGATTAAAGCACGCTACAAAAATTTTTTGCCCTCACTAATAACAACTAAAATAGTGAAGACAATAGGGACATTAATTTAGTCAACAATTCGGACACGATGAGTAACCATAGTAATACCACCACTCCGAACTAAAATAGCAGAAAGCCAGCGATTTTCAGGATTTTCAGCAGCAGGAACTCGTTTAAATAATCCCCCCGATTGTAATAATTCTAACTGCATAGTAGACGGATCTAAGTAGCGATCGCTTTTTATTACTTCTGCGGTGGCCATTCCGGCTAATAACTCATCACTCAAGGGTTCATTAACAATGACATCAAAATCAAAGCTTTCCCCAACTTTTACAGTTTCTGGTATATTTACCGTCACTTCTGGGGGTTCTTCTCCGGAGGTTAATTTAGTTTCTTCACTTAAAATTTCTTGGCGAACAAGTTTATCCCCTTGAAAGGTTTGACGGGATTTAATTTTGGCTTCTAGTTGAATATTGCGACCACTTTCTTCCCTATTTCCTGTTACAGTGGTCAAGGTTTCTGCTACCCAACCAGTGGCTTTTTGTTCCCATGATAAAAGTTCTGTTGTATAGTTCAAATCAGAATATTGTTGCCACAATTGTTCTAACCCATGGGTAAATTCATCGAACATCAAGCCGTCGGCTGATACATATTGATCACTATACAATGATCGAATCCGTTCCATATCTTGTCGATTGGCTGCAGCATCTATCTGAGTGATCAAGGCTTTTAATTCTACTGGTGCGGTGTCAGGACTTTGAGCCTGTAGGATTAAATGATTTCCTAAGCTGATACTCAAACCCATTACAATAGAGAGGAACCAACGGCGATACATCATACGTCTAACCTTTTGTGAACTATCCTGATTAACCATACAGGATTTTCGCTTTATTGTAACGAATATTTTGTTGTTATGGCACGTTTATTAATCGCGGCAAGTGGGACTGGGGGTCATGTTTTTCCTGCTTTAGGAGTGGCTGAAAAATTACCAGATTATGAGATTCAATGGTTAGGAACTTCCAACCGTTTAGAACAGACTTTAGTCGGCGATATTTATCCGTTCCATACGATATCAGTTGAAGGCTTTCAGACTCGTTCTCCTATTAAAAGGTTACAAATTTTATTAGGGTTAGTTGGTTCGGTTTTTGAAGTCAAGAAACTCATTGAGCAAGAAAAAATAGATGTGGTGTTTACCACTGGGGGATATATTGCTAGTCCCGCCATTTTAGCTGCTAAATTATCAGGTATTCCAGCAATTCTTCACGAATCGAATTATATTCCTGGTAAGGTAACTAAGTTATTAAGTCGCTTTTGTCATACCGTAGCTTTGGGATTTGAAGGAACTAAAAAATATTTACCCAATACTTCAACTATTTGGGTGAGTACCCCTGTGCGATCGCAGTTTTATAAGCCCCAGACTTTAGACTTAAATATTCCTGACAATGTTCCTTTAATTACTGTCATTGGAGGATCCCAAGGTGCAGTTTCGGTTAATCAATTAGTGCGTAAATGTGTTCTGAGTTGGTTAGAAATGGGTGCCTATATCGTACATTTAACAGGAAAAAATGATCCTGACGGTGACAGTTTTAAACATCCTCAATATATTTCTTTACCCTTTTATAATAACATGGCAGGGCTATTACAAAGAACAGATTTAGCGGTGAGTCGTGCTGGTGCAGGAACTTTAACAGAATTAGCCATTACTAAAACACCTGCTGTTTTAATTCCTTATCCTTTTGCAGCAGAAGATCATCAATCTTTTAATGCTCAAGTATTTGTTAAAGCAGGGGCAGCTTATTGTTATCAACAGAAGGAACTAACAGAAAAAAAACTGAATGATTTAGTCTTAGATTTACTTAAAAATTCTCAAAAACTCGAAAAAATGTCTCAAAAGAGTTCAAAATTAGCTGTTATAGATAGTGCATATAAACTAGCTAATTTAATCAAAGATTCTATCTAATCTTTTTGTTTATTTGTCTCTTCGGCTGCCAAATAAATGAGTATAAACATAGGTGAATTCACAGCCTAAAAAGAAAATTTGACAAGTCAAGAAAATCCATAATAATAGTACCATAAATCCTCCGACAATACCGTAAGCTCTAAATTGTTCACCAATCCGAATAACTCCATTACTCACTAAACTTTGAAGTAGAGAAAATAAGCTAACAGAAATTAACGCACCTATCCAAATATCACTCCATTTAACTTTAGTTGCAGGGAGGGTTTTATAGAGAATCATAACCACAGATGTTAAGAGAAAAAATGTAACACCAAGTTGTAAACTATTCCATAAAAAAGCTTCATCGACTCGAAACCAAGTAATCACCTGTTCTACATTTTTAATGATTTTTAAAAACACTTTTAAAGCAATATTAGAAAGCAAAGAAACTAAGAGTAAAGCAGTGGAACTTAAAACTAACAAAAAGGCAATAATTTGATTTTGAATAAAATTAATAATTGTCCAAATCCAGCCATTTCGACTATTATTCTGATGATACACTTTCCATATTTTATCAACGGCACGACCTAAAGCTCGAAAAATACGACTCGCAGTAACAAATAGGATGGAGAAACCAATAATTCCTGCACCTAAACTACTTTCATTTAACTGAACTAAGGTACTTTCGACAATACGATACGCTTCTAAGGGTAAACCTCTTTTCGCAAAGACTAAAATCTGGGTATAAGCATTGGTGTCAGGACCAAGAATTAAACCTGTTATACTTAAAATGACCAACAAGATAGGAAACAGGGAAAAAATAGCATAATAGGACAATGCTGCACCCATTTCTATACAGTCGTCTTGTTGCCATTTTACAGCAGTACGGGTGAATAACTGTACTATTTTTGATGATAATATTCGGTGTTGGACAAATTCAATCACGGTTATATATTAAAAATTGATAATGATAAATATTTAGATTATAGTTAATTTATCAAAAATCAGATTATATGATTTATTTGTATTCATAGCTTAGATGTAAAGTTTAACTTAAGTTAATAGTTTACTTAGATAGACTGGTTGATTATGTTTTTGTTCCATAATATGACTCTTTTGCTGTAAAGCTTTCAATTGTACTTTTGCTTGCTTTTTTTTGTTTCTGTTTTCTTGTATTTTGAGATGGGGTTCTATTTCTTTTATAAATAAATATATTCAACTTGTTTACTAGTTTTTTTGATATTGGTTTTATTGTCTAAATAGTATTTTTCTAGAATGTGATTTAACAGTTCATAAAATCTCAATCTTTTATCTTTAAGATTCTGTTCAAGTTGTTTTTTTGCTGTTTCAACTTCACTACTTTTTAATTCTATCCAAATTTCGAGACATTCATTCGGAATGATAATTATATAATTGCATTTTTTCGGTTCATCTGTTTTAATATTGGGTAAGGTATTAATTAGTTTTTTTTTGAAGCGTTTTAGCCAAACTTTGATACCATTGATCCTGTAATAAAAAACGGGTTCCGACTAAGTGAATACCTTTATTTTTACGGCTAATTTAATCACATTCTGAGGGAGACAAACAATCTTTGATTATTTGATAGCCTAGAAGTGAAAAACTCATATATTATCTCAGGTTGGCATGAAAACATAGTTAAGCGATCGCTATCTTTGAGAAATCAATGAGACAGCGATCGCCAATAATCTCACGAGAATATTTACTCTTCGTCGTCTTCCTCTTCATCTTGAGGATAGACAAAACTATTGGAACGGCCAGATAGAACAGATTTACCTAAAGATAGGGCTTTTTGTGCTTCTAACGCTGCGTTACGTTTCCAGTGGGCCTTACGTTGATCTCGTTTTGTATTAGATGTTTTCTTCTTGGGGACTGCCATAGGACTTAAACATAAAATAATTACACAACCTTTCTATTATACGTTATTCTTCGGTTAAGTCGCTACTAATAGGGTCGGATTTTGCCAAAGAGGTTAATTCATCAAAACTAATAAAACCATCCTGATTAAGATCACATTTATTAAAGGTAGATTGAACTGCTTGGTTGATATCAATATCTGTATTCGTTCCCCAAATGGTTTCTAATAATTGTTTTAATTCTTGTCGATCAATTTTACCATTATTATCTTGATCAATTTCATCAAAAAACTTTTTTAATTCTTCAGTTTCATGTTTATTTAAAGGAATATTCATGATTAGTAACACCTCTATTAATAACTAATTTGTATTGTCCAAGGTTCTCCAGATCGAGGAATACCAAACCCTGGTAAGTTTAATAATACTCCAATTTGATTAATATGATAACTCACCATTCCCTTTGTTCCAATTTCTAAGGTTAATTTTTTAAATATTTCTTTTTCCCAGGGTTGTTTTTCTCCTTCTATTATTTCCCATTGTCTTTCTGTCGTAAATCCTGATTGTAAAAGACGGATAACTTGTTTACCTTGAAAATAACAAAAACTGACCGAATCTGATAACGTATAAGCTGCTAATCCTAATGTTTTTTTATTCGGGAAAATTTGAGCGACTTGTTTAGTATAAGTAATAATGGTTTCTGGTTCATCTATATAGAGTTGTATCCAAGAACTTTCTTGATGATATCGAATAGGGACTTGATAACCTTGTTCAACTAAAATAGAAGCAATATTGTTAATTTCCTCGACATCAAATTTATCTGGACTATAAGATAAATAAATTGCTCCAAATTTAGCCATTTTAAAAATTTATCGAATAGAGTTTTCTGTAGCCATGTATGGTTTCAATAAGTTATTAGCTTCATAAAAATAGAAAACATTAACAACTACACCCCCTCGCTTAATTTCTATTTTACCGATTTCTTTCATTTCTGTAAAAAAGGCTCTAAATTCATCAGTCAATTCTGGCATTTCATGAAACCTCTTTAATGTAATATAAAGGGCGTTTTTTCCTATCCATTGATCCGTATCTGGCCAAAAGTAAAAACCCCGTCTATCATAGCTAAAACAAGTCACAGGAATATCATGTAATGGTTCTAATGCTAAGTCAATTAATCCTGCCAAATAATAAGCATTCGTAAATAAAAAATCTGACTGTTTTAAATAGTTTAATAATAGAGGAGATTCAGTTACTTGTTTTCTAAATTCTTCTACATTAATTAATTCAGTTGTGGGATCAGTTTCAGGGGTTAAAAATCCTCCTAATAAAGCATTATGACTGGATTGGAAAAAGGTTCCTGTATTAAGATGTAGTAATAATAATAATAAAATAGTATTAATGGCGATCGCACTTCCAAATAACCATCGTTTTACCCATTTTTTGGAATAGTTTAACCATTGTTCTCCATAAAATCCTAATAGTAAAATCATGCCCCAGTAACCAGGTATTGGCCAAGTTACTAATATTTGTTCTCTACCTCCTAAAATAATTAATCCCAAGGTTAAAGGTAAAGCTATCCAGTAAATAAATATTTTTTTATTGTTTAAATCGCTAACATCTTTTTTCTTAGATAATAATTGATAAGCATCAAAAGATAAACTTTTACTCATTACCCACCATAAAGGAAAGCCAATGGTAGGAAATAATAGAGCAATATTTACCCCTAATACACCTAAAGCATTGAGAATATTATAAGATTTTTGAGGGGCATTAGGGACAGGTAAAAAGCGATCAGAAAGCTGAAATTTTAAAGATATCCAATCATGCTGATAATTCCATAATAATAAAGGAAATAAAGTAAGAATAAATAAAAATAATCCTAAAATTGTCCAACGAGATAGCAAAGCTTTACGGTAATTATGACTACTTAAACAAAAGCCAACTAAACAAAATCCTAAGACAAAACCATGATATTTACTTATACAAGCTAATCCGATTAAAATTCCTAAAATACTAAGACGATAACTTGGTAAATAAGTTTGATTGCGTTTCGTAAAAAATTCATCAGCAACACAATATAAAGCAGCCGACCAAAAAAAAATTAAAGGACTATCTGGAAGGGTAATAATACCAAAACCTAACTGAAAAATTGGAATAATTGATCCCAATATTAAGGTTATTTTGCCTGCAGTTTTGCCAAATAATCTACTACCAGTTAAGTATAATAAAAATAAACTACCAGTATATAAAATTAAAGTACCAATACGTAGGGTAAAAGCAGAAGTAACTCCCGTTAACCAAATACCAAAACCAGTGGTTAAAGCGACAAAAAGGGGATGGTCAAAATAACTCCAATCTAGATGTTTAGTATAGAGATAATAATAACCTTCATCGTAACCAGGCAACAGCCAAAAAGCAATAAATGAACGAAATAAAAAACCGATTAATAAAATTAAAGCAACTGATGGAAACCGATCTGGTAAAGTTAACTTTTTATTAAAAATAGGATTTAAAATAATTTTTTTTTGTACAATCATTATAGCTAATTAGGTTAGGAAATTTCGATAAATTTGTATTAATAATGTTCAATTCAATTTGAAAATTATGTAGTCAAATATATTTTAATTCTCAATTATCTATAAATATCCCTCAACTAACATATCTCCATCAACCTGACGAATGCTAACCTCCTGTAATGATAAAGCATCGGACATTTTGTCTATGCCTAAATCCCCCACCGGAGAAGCAGCAGAGAAACCACCAATAATTTTCGGAGCAATAAATGCCATAATTTTTTGAATAACTCCTTGGCTGATAGCCTCAGCCCCTAAAACCCCTCCACATTCCCACAAAACGCTACATAATTGTCGCTCATAAAGAACATCCATAACCTGAGAAGGGGTTAAAGGGGACAATTCAATCACTTCTACCCCCTTGTCTCGTAGTTTTGCTTGTAGAGAAGGATTTTTGCCCCATTCTGTAAAAACAATCGTCTGTGCAATGTCAACATTCCAGAGATTTGCTTCTTCGGGTAAGTGTAGGTTACGACTCATCACCACTCGCAAAGGATTTCGTCCCGTTGCTTGATGAATCGTTAAATGAGGATTATCTCGGCGTACTGTATTCCCTCCAACGATCACCGCATCACAACCAGCCCTAATTTGATGAACCAATTGCCGAGACTTTGTTCCCGTTACCCAAGCACTATGACCTGTACTGCTGGAAATTTTACCATCAAGGGTCATGGCATATTTCAAGAGACCAAAGGGTTGATGATTAAGAATGCGATGACAAAAAGCTTCATTTAAGCGACGACAAGCTACTTCTTCAACCCCAACTCTCACCTCTATTGCAGCTTCTTGTAATCTGGCAATACCTTTTCCTGACACTAATGGGTTCGGATCAACCATACCCACCACGACTCTGGCAACTTTAGCCGAAATTAATGCCTCTGTACAGGGTGGTGTGCGGCCATAGTGGTTACAGGGTTCTAAATTGACATAAACCGTCCCTCCTTGTGCATTTTCTCCTGCTTCTCGTAAGGCAAAAACCTCTGCATGGGGTTCCCCTGCTTTGGGGTGAAATCCTTTTCCAATAATCTTGCCATCCTTAACAATAACTGCGCCCACCAAAGGGTTAGGAGAGGTATAACCCAAACCTTGACGGGCTAAAGTTAAACATCTTTGCATCATTTGTTGATCAACGTTGTCTGGAGTCATCATAAGTTCGGATAGTTCACTTTGTTCAGCACAAGGTTTAGAGTTATGGAAAGTCCTATTTTTGTTAAGGTTGTAACAAAAAATTAGGGAGAATTATTAAGTGACCTTGACGAAATTAGGGGATTCTCTTTAGAGTTTATACACTGAGTAAGGAAATGACTGCTAAAAAAACCTTTAACAAAAAATTTAGTCATTTCCAGTGTTAATGATTTTGTTAATCATCTCCTAAAAATGGTATCAATACGAACAAAAAGAGTCGTTTCTCAATGGCAACCGTTAAAAACGATTGCTAAATCCTTTTCTCCTTATTGGATTGCTTGTATTCCTTTAGCAGCCATTATTACTATCGTTTTAAATAAGGCTGTTGTTGCTCAAGATGTAGAAATAGACGTATTCGCTATTACCGAGGCAACCCCTGGGGCGATTCAGCAACTGCAAGGAACTCTCAACGCTATCTGGGTACTAATTGCAGCGATTCTTGTGATTTTCATGAATGCGGGTTTCGGAATGCTAGAAACCGGTTTTTGTCGTCACAAAAACGCCGTTAATATCCTCGCTAAGAACTTAATTGTTTTTGCCTTAGCCACCCTTGCTTATTGGGCGATCGGTTTTTCTCTAATGTTTGGTGGCCCGGAAAATCCCATTATTGGATTTGGGGGTTGGTTCCTCAGTGGAGAACCAGCTACTTATGGTCTTGATCCTTTTCCCGTTGGACTTCCTGTTTCTGTGGCTTTCCTCTTCCAAGCAGCCTTTGCTGGAACTGCGGCCACTATTGTGTCAGGGGCAGTAGCAGAACGGATCAAGTTTACTGACTTCTTAATTTTTAGTTTATTGTTAGTGGGGATTTCTTATCCCATTACTGGTCACTGGGTTTGGAGTGGCGGTTGGTTAGGTTCCCTTGGATTTAGCGACTTTGCTGGTTCTACTGTGGTTCACTCCGTTGGGGGTTGGGCCGCTTTAATGGGGGCAGCGATCTTAGGTCCTAGAATGGGTAAATATGTGGATGGTCGTCCCCAAGCGATTCCTGGCCATAACATGAGTATTGCCACGTTAGGCTGTCTCATCCTCTGGATTGGCTGGTTCGGCTTTAACCCTGGTTCTCAGTTAGCTGCTGATAGTGCGGTTCCTTATATTGCTGTTACTACCAACTTAGCAGCTGCGGCTGGTGGTGTTGCCGCCACTTTCGTCGCCTGGGCAAAAGACGGTAAACCTGATCTTTCTATGATTATCAATGGTATCTTAGCCGGGTTAGTGGGTATTACGGCCGGCTGTGATGGGGTATCCTATTGGGGTGCTGTGATCATTGGTGCTGTTGCTGGTGTGATCGTTGTTTTTTCCGTTAGCTTCATTGATTCAGTTCTCAAAATAGATGATCCCGTTGGTGCGGTTTCTGTTCACTTAGTCAATGGAATTTGGGGAACCTTAGCCGTTGGCTTATTTAATACCGAAACTGGCTTATTCTACGGTGGCGGTATTGCTCAACTGATTAATCAAATTATTGGTATCGTTGCTATTGGCGCGTTTACGGTTGCTTTTAGTGCGATTGTCTGGAGTATCCTTAAAGCGACAATGGGTATCCGTGTTAGTGCTGAAGAAGAACTTAATGGTCTCGATATTGGCGAACATGGCATGGAAGCCTATCATGGTTTCGTTAAAGAACCGGATGGGTTTGGGGGTGTAACGTCCCATGGTATTAATGATGATATTCCCACCAGTGCTGGAATGTAATTAACTTTCATCTCAATCATGAGTCCGCAATAATAGCGGACTTTTTTTTATCTTTTTCTCAGAAAAATCCCAGATTCTCCTCAGATTGATCCTTCATAGTAGAAAGTGTTAAATCAAATTAAGGGCTGACACCAATGAAATTAAACCGTTTTACTGTTTTTGGTCTTTCTTCTTTATTACTCACTTCTGCTATTGTCTTACCCTCATTGTCTTCTCAAGTTTGGGCTAATCAGACAGCAGATCAATTAATTGCTCAAGAAGTTTCTGTATTATCTTCAAGTAACTTTATTACTGTCGAACAAGATCATCAAACCACGGGTCAAGTTCGTGTGATTCGTCTTAATGGGAAACGTTATCTAGACTTTGATTCTGAGTTTACTACAGCTCAAGGTCCAGACGTTCAAATTATTCTTTATCGCGGTAACAAAGTCCCCCTCAATGTTTCTGAAGAAGATTATATTACCTTATCTAAACTAAAAAGCTTTAATGGCTCGCAACGTTACGAAATTCCTAACAATATTGATTTAGATGATTTAAAATCAGTGGGCATCTGGTGTCGTAAATTTAATGTTACTTTTGCCTACGCTTCCCTGTCCTAAAGTTATTCTGAAAAAACTGATAACTGATTGAAACGGAGAGGGAGGGATTCGAACCCTCGTTAGAGTTACCCCTAAACAGCATTTCCAGTGCTGCGCCTTCAACCACTCGGCCACCTCTCCTTATAGGGTCACGAATATTGATTATACACCATTAATCAACTTTTTTTAACTCTTTCTTTAATAGAATTGCCATTCAAAAGTAATTCACTCAGGTTGAGACACCAGGAATCACAGGACAGACAACAGTTACAGCAATTTGTATATAGTCATTTAACTGGTCACTGATCACTGTTAACCTGACTTACAATTTTTCTAAATAACTCAACAAATCAGCCATTTCCTGGGGACTAGGTTGAAATTTTGGCATAGGTGGCGTTTTTCCACTGGTCACTTGTCGGATTAAACTGACTTTAGATTTATGTTTCTGAACACGATGTAAACTTGGCCCAACAATACCATCAGCTTCTATTCCATGACATCCAGCACAATTAATCTCAAAAATCGCCTGGCCCCGACTCACATCCCCTTGCCGGGATAACACTTCATTAATATAGGGATCAGAAATTTCATGAAGATACCAACCGACTACGACGACGATAGCCAGAAAAATCATGCCTAAAATAATTAGAATTAGTCTTTGGATAGCATCCTTGGGTTGGATTAACTCTTCAGTCACAGTAATTCAAGGGGCGATTGTGTTAGCCTTCTCTTTACATTTTGCAATGTTTTGCCGATAAAAAGCTAGTTTCGTTAACTGATGTAACAATTTAGGGGGAATTTTTGCCATAATATTAATTTTTTTGAAAAAAGTTTGACAAAATAAGATTAATCACTGTGAGCCAAGAGCATCAATACGAGTGTCAACGATCTTGATTGGCAGAGCAAACTTTTCTGGGCCTCTAGAATTGGGACAACCTTCTCCAGTACCATAGGATAGTTATCATTCATCTCAACGAGGAGAAACTTCATGATTGAACCTTTACTCTTAGGCATTGTTTTAGGTCTGATTCCTATTACCTTAGCTGGTTTATTCGTGGCGGCGTATTTACAATATAAACGCGGTAATCAACTTAACCTAGATTAATTGTATAACCTAAAAAACCCCATTCTTTAAGGATGGGGGTTTGTGCAAAATCTAATGTTGAACTCAGGTATCAATAATCTTAATTTTCTTAGATCAACATCGGGATAACTTCAGGTATAGCACTACGCAAAAACGTTAGGACAGTTTTGAAAAACTGCATCTACACATTCTCGGACTGTCTTAAATTCAGGCAACCGTTGTTTCATCCAAGTTTTCAACACTGACCACCAATTTTCAATCTTGTTTAAATCAGGAGAATAAGCAGGTAAATACCATATTTCATATCCAGCATCTTCAACAATTTCTCTTATGCTTTCTCCTTTATGAAAAGTAGCATTATCAACAATAATAATATCTCCTGGTTCTAATTGAGGAATTAAACTTTGAGATAACCAGGCTTCAAATAAATCTCGATTACAACAACCTTCAAAAGTTAAAGGTGCAAAGATTTTTCCATCTTTTAAAGCACCAATCCAACTTGTCCTTTCTCTTTTCTTTCCACATTTTAGAGCATAGCATCTTTCTCCTCTAGGACTATAACCATAAGGATAGTTGTCTCTATTATCAAATCCTGCTTCATCTACATAAACTCTTCTTTTTTTGTCAATTTTTGCTATTTTTTCTCTGAAATGTTCTCGTTGTGTTTCATTTCTTTCCTGGTATCCGTAAGTTTTTTTTTCGGGTTATTTCTAGTTTTTTGCAGGTGTAACTGACATTTTGTTGAGTGATATTATTTTCCCATAATTCAGCTATTCTCGTTTGAGTTTTATCTTTATTTTCCTTGATAAAGACTCTAAATTTTTCTTCATCTTCAATTTTAGAATGTCTCCCTTGTTTATTAGCGATCGCCTGAAAATCTCCTGTTTCTTTTTCTCTTTTTAACCATAAATCCAAAGTGTTGCGACTAATTTTGAATAAACGGCAGACATTGACTTTTTTATGTCCTCTTTTGACTGCTTCAATGGCTTTTTTGCGTAAATCATAGCTATAAGGTGCTGGCATAACTGGTGGTGTGTGGCAGCACTCGCACCAGCGAGACTGCCTGATCACTTCATGACTTCTTTTCTATTATAAAAATGTCCTAACCAAAATGCGTAGTGCTATATCTAGCTTAAAACGATCTAAAAGATGGTGCTATACTAACAAAACTATTTAACGATAATTTATTAAACAATTATCTCTGCATTAGCTCTATTTTTTCCATCCTCAAAACGTGACTACTCAAACTTCTTCCCTTCCCAATAAGCCAGAGACTTTGCCCACTAATACCCTTGATAAAAGTCTCGATCGCCAAATGATTGTTATCCTTGACTTTGGTTCTCAATACTCAGAATTAATTGCCCGTCGTATTAGAGAAACTCAAGTCTATTCTGAAGTCCTCTCCTATCGTACAACAGCCAAAAAATTACGCCAACTCAATCCCAAAGGTATTATCTTATCCGGAGGACCTAACTCAGTCTATGATGATCGCGCCCCTGAATGCGATCTTGAAATTTGGGATTTAGGGATTCCTGTGTTAGGGGTTTGCTACGGAATGCAGTTAATGGTGAAACAACTTGGGGGACAAGTTGAAAAAGCGGTACGGGGAGAATATGGTAAAGCGTCCTTGCGTATCGATGATCCCACAGACTTATTAACCAATGTAGAAGACGGTTCGATCATGTGGATGAGTCATGGCGACTCTTGTACTCGTCTTCCCGAAGGCTTTTCCATTTTAGCTCATACCGAGAATACCTTATGTGCTGCGATCGCTGACCACGACAAGAAACTCTTTGGGGTCCAATTTCATCCTGAAGTGGTTCACTCCGTAGATGGGATCGCTCTGATTCGTAATTTTGTTTATCATATTTGTGAATGTGAACCCACCTGGACAACAGAAGCGTTTGTGGATGAAACCATCCGAGAAATTCGGGCTAAAGTAAGGGATAAACGGGTATTACTTGCCTTATCCGGCGGTGTGGATTCTTCTACCCTTGCCTTTTTGTTACATCAGGCCATTGGAGACAATTTAACCTGTATGTTTATCGATCAAGGATTCATGCGGAAAGGTGAACCTGAACGCCTCATGGATATATTTGATAAACAATTTCATATCCCCGTAGAATATGTTAACGCCCGCGATCGCTTCTTAAAACAACTCGAAGGGGTAACGGACCCAGAAAAAAAACGCCGTCTCATTGGCCACGAGTTCATTCAAGTGTTTGAGGAAGAATCAAAACGTCTTGGTCCGTTTGATTATTTAGCCCAAGGAACCCTCTATCCCGATGTGATCGAGTCAGCCGATACTAATATCGACCCCAAAACAGGGGAACGGGTTGCCGTTAAGATTAAAAGTCACCATAATGTGGGAGGCTTACCCAAAGATTTACGATTTAAGTTAGTTGAACCCTTGCGGAAGTTATTCAAAGACGAAGTTCGCAAAGTAGGGCGTTCCATTGGTTTACCTGAAGAAATTGTCCGCCGTCATCCTTTTCCTGGCCCGGGGTTAGCCATTCGTATTATTGGGGAAGTTACCTCAGAACGATTAAACATCTTACGAGACGCTGATTTTGTCGTAAGAGATGAAATCGGTAAACAAGGAATGTACCATAATTTTTGGCAAGCATTTGCTGTTCTTTTACCCATTCGTAGCGTCGGAGTCATGGGAGATCAACGCACTTATGCCCACCCCATTGTCCTCCGTCTCATTAGTAGTGAAGATGGCATGACCGCAGACTGGTCAAAAGTTCCTTACGACCTCTTAGAAACCATTTCTAATCGTATTGTGAACGAGGTTAAAGGAGTTAACCGTGTGGTTTATGATATCACCTCTAAACCCCCAGGAACCATTGAATGGGAATAAATATGTTATGGGGGTTTAGCAATGCTAAACCCCTACTGTTTTCAGGACGATTCAAGCCTATAGAAATAGGATAATGACGACAGGGAAATCAAAAAAACTTGCAACTAATCTGAGAATTACGTTAAATTTAGTTAAGTTGGATCTGCAAATTAAGCAAAATTCCGATGTTTTATCTTTAACTTCTTGACAAAAGAAGCACTTTGTATTAAAGAAATCAATTTTTGATAACTTACGAGAAACTTTAACCTATGAAAATATCTTGGAGAACCCTATTACTCTGGACTTTGCCACTTCTAGTGGTGGGTTTTTTCCTCTGGCAAGGGGCGTTCCCTTCTGCCTCAACTCAAATGGGGAACAATACAGCTAACACCCGTATGACTTACGGACGTTTCTTAGAATATTTAGATTCTGGCCGTATCCTCAGCGTGGATCTCTACGAAGGCGGACGCACCGCTATTGTACAAGCTGTAGACCCGGAAATTGAAGATCGGGTACAAAGATCACGGGTTGATCTTCCCATGAATGCCCCTGATTTAGTGGCTAAGTTACGTCAGTCCGAGGTACAGCTAGAATCCCACCCGATTCGCAACGAAGGAGCTTTGTGGGGATTTTTGGGTAATTTATTATTCCCTATTCTCCTGATTGGGGCGTTATTCTTCCTGTTCCGTCGTTCAAGTAATATGCCAGGGGGACCAGGACAGGCCATGAATTTTGGTAAGTCTAAAGCCCGTTTCCAAATGGAAGCCAAAACCGGCATTATGTTCGATGATGTGGCCGGTATTGATGAAGCGAAAGAAGAATTACAAGAAGTTGTCACCTTCTTAAAACAACCCGAACGTTTCACCGCCGTTGGGGCGCGTATTCCTAAAGGGGTATTATTAGTGGGACCTCCTGGAACCGGTAAAACCTTATTAGCAAAAGCGATCGCAGGAGAGGCCGGTGTACCCTTCTTCAGCATTTCTGGTTCTGAGTTTGTAGAAATGTTTGTCGGTGTGGGTGCGTCTCGGGTTCGTGATTTATTCAAGAAAGCCAAAGAAAACGCTCCTTGTCTCATCTTTATCGATGAAATTGACGCAGTGGGTCGTCAAAGGGGTGCTGGTATCGGTGGCGGTAACGATGAACGGGAACAAACTTTAAACCAGTTATTAACGGAAATGGATGGTTTTGAAGGCAATACCGGTATTATCATTATTGCTGCGACTAACCGCCCTGATGTCCTTGACTCTGCTCTGATGCGTCCTGGTCGATTTGACCGTCAGGTTATCGTAGATGCGCCTGATTTCAAAGGACGGCTTGAAATCTTAGAAGTTCACGCCCGTAACAAAAAATTAGCCCCAGATGTTTCCATTGAATCCATCGCTCGTCGGACTCCTGGGTTTAGTGGTGCTGACTTAGCTAACTTACTCAACGAAGCAGCTATTTTAACCGCCCGTCGTCGCAAAGAAGCTATTACTCTCTTAGAAATTGACGACGCAGTTGATCGAGTGGTTGCTGGTATGGAAGGAACTCCCTTAGTGGATAGCAAGAGTAAGCGTCTCATTGCTTATCATGAAGTTGGCCATGCCATTGTCGGAACGTTAGTGAAGGATCATGATCCGGTACAAAAAGTCACTTTAATTCCCCGTGGACAGGCACAAGGGTTAACTTGGTTTACTCCCAACGAAGAACAAGGACTAACCACTAAAGCACAGTTAATGGCCCGCATTGCTGGCGCGTTAGGGGGTCGTGCAGCTGAAGAAGAAGTATTTGGTCATGATGAGGTGACAACTGGCGCTGGTGGGGATTTACAGCAGGTTACAGAAATGGCCCGTCAGATGGTGACTCGTTTCGGGATGAGTGACTTAGGTCCTCTGTCTTTAGAAAGTTCTTCAGGAGAAGTTTTCTTAGGGGGTGGTTTAATGAACCGTTCCGAATATTCCGAAGAAGTAGCCACGAAAATTGATAGCCAAGTTCGCACCTTAGCTGAAGAAGGCCATCAGTTAGCCCGTCAAATTATCCGCGATAACCGTGAGGTAATTGATCGCTTGGTGGAATTGTTAATTGAAAAAGAAACCATTGATGGAAAAGAATTCCGTCAAATTGTGGCTGAATACACCGAGGTTCCTGAAAAAGAACAATTTGTTCCTCAGTTGTAATTGATTATCATTATTTAATAAGAGTTTTAAAGTTGTTTGAACTCTTCAAATATCGCTTGAAGTTTTAAATGCTTTGAGTGATTTTTTTTATCTTCTGTAACGCTAACATCACCAAATTTTTAGTCTTGTTAAATTTGCAATTATCTTTGTGTACCCATTTATTAATAATCCCCAACTATAATTTTTGATATAGTTTAGGGATTATATGATACAGTTAGGGATTATACGAATTTATCAATTATAAAATTGGCTAATTATTTCTGCTTTATTTTGCGTTTTATGGTTGAACCTGTACATAAAGCAACGAGGCTTAATAAGCTTAAGGTTGCGGTTGGTTCAGGAGTTGTTTCAGGATCGACAATACCACCCTCATCACTTTGAGTCGCCATTAAACCTCCAATAAATACACCACTATCAAAAATTGTATCAGAGGTATCAGCAATAGCAATTTTAATCGTATGGGTAGACAGGTTAGGGTCTAAAAGACCGACCACATTTAAACGACGAGAGAAACCGTCATATTCAATGTCGTAGTTACCAGTGCCAAAGTCATTATCAACAAATTGACCAGCATTGGCTCCTTGTACGAAAGAAACTAAACTGCCGTCAGGGAACATGGCATAGTTAACCCCATCAACAATAAAAGCAAAAACGTCTGTCACACCCTGGTCAGGAAATTCATCACTTCCAAAGACGAATTGAGCAGAAACAGCATTGCTACTAGGATCATCAACGGTAAAGTCAAACTCGATAAAGTTGACATCATTGGTGACACTACTGGGTGCGCCAGCAGCCGCTAAAATGGCAGATAAATCGGCATCACCGCCCGTTCCAGGGTTAGCAAGTCCGACTGAATTATGATCAAAAGAAGTGTCAGTATTAGTAGAAGGAAGGTTCCCTACCCCAGAGGTTAAAAAGATGCCATCCATATTGCTAATGGTGGGTAAACCAGGATTATTGGGAACTAAGTTGAGATCGCTATAAAGAGCAGACTGAGCGGTATTAGGATCAACACCATCTCCAATTCTACCAACAAAATTTTGGCCACCTGTGACAGTAATGCCACTATTCCCTGGTTTGAGGACACCATTAATGAGTTGAGTGACGGGGTCATCTGCTCCTTCAATCAAGTCAAGAGTAAAGGCTTGAGCTTGAGTGGATGTAAAGCCCACTGAACCTAACACAACCATTAGAGCTATTTGAGTAAACTTCATATTCATGCTAAATTGTGATTGCAATAATTTTTTCAGCTATTATCGTTACACATACCTAGATTATATGCAAGCTAACTAACTAATTAACTTTTTTGTTGTTTTTATAAGGTCGTTTTAAAAACACTTTTATGTAAAGTATAAACTAACTTAAAGAAAAAATTAAGGTTGTGTTAAATGGTAATTATAGTATTTTTATTTGAGTTGTAAACTACCTGGCTAAGAATATAGAGTAAGCAGAAAGCAAGAGGCAGAAAATAATTTGTACATTTCATTTGTAAACCCTATATGATACATAAAAAACAGATTCGTAGAACCAAATAATATAATATTGTGTTTAAAAACAGTCTTTAAAAATAACAAAAAACATATTATACTAATAATGAAAATATCCAATCAACAACAAAAAGCCTTAAAAATACTCAATATTCTCAAGCAATCATATCCTGATGCTACTTGTAGTTTAACTTACGATAGTCCAGTTCAATTATTAGTAGCTACCATATTATCAGCACAATGCACGGATGAAAGAGTTAATAAAGTGACCCCTGCATTATTTTCTCAATTTCCTGATGCTGAAGCTTTAGCTAATACAGATCGAGAGGTACTAGAAACCTTGATCCGTTCTACTGGATTTTATCGCAATAAGGCTAAAAATATTCAAGGAGCTTGTCAAAAAATTATAGAAGATTTTAACGGCGAAGTCCCTCACACTATGGAAGAATTGTTATTATTACCTGGTGTCGCTAGAAAGACGGCTAATGTTGTCTTAGCCCATGCTTTCGGTATCAATGCAGGGGTAACAGTTGATACCCATGTCAAGCGTTTAAGTCAAAGGTTAGGGTTAACAAAAGCTACTGATCCCGTTAAAATAGAAAAGGATTTAATGGCTTTATTACCTAAAAAAGATTGGGAAAATTTTTCCATTCGGATTATTTATCATGGTCGTCAAATTTGCAAAGCAAGAACCCCCAATTGTCAAGAGTGTCAATTAGCTCATCTTTGTTCTTTTAAAGATTAATAGATAAAATGAATACTAAAAGTACAAGCAAAAATATACTAATTATCGGGGCTTCTAGAGGAATTGGATTAGGATTTGTGAAAATTCTTCTTGAAAGAGAAAATAGGGTTAATATTTATGCAACTTATCGACAGAAAGAAACAGCACAAGATTTATTTCAATTACAAATTAAATATTCTACAACTCTTAAATTATTACAGTTAGATATTATTGAAGAAGACCAAATCAGCAATTTAGCCAAACAACTAAAACAAGAAACATCAGAACTTGACCTAGTTGTCAACTGTGTGGGAATTCTTCATGAAGATAACATTAATCCTGAGAAAAGTCTCAAACATATTAACACTGAAAACTTATTGAACTACTTTCAAGTTAATAGTATCGCCAGTGTTTTGTTAGCCAAACATTTATTACCTTTCTTTCGTCATTCTCACAAGAGTATTTTTGCTGCTATTAGTGCTAAAGTGGGCAGTATTGAAGATAATTATCTGGGAGGTTGGTATGGTTATCGCGCTTCAAAATCAGCCCTTAATATGTTCCTAAAAACTATTTCTATTGAATACAAACGAACTTGTCCTCATACTATTGTTGTGGCATTACATCCAGGAACAACTGACACAAATTTGTCTAAACCTTTTCAAAAAAATGTCCCCCCAGAAAAGCTATTTTCTGTAGAAAGAACCGTTAAACAGTTATTAACTATTATTGATAAGTTAACTGAAAATGATACAGGACAATTCTTTTCTTGGGATGGTAGTCGTCTTCCCTGGTAATTTTTACTTAATTCTCTGAATGATAAAGTTTTGTAAAAAAGCTGAGAATTTTTTAAAGCTTGATGATATTATTGGAGTAGGCACAAAGAAGTACACCAAACTTCTAACAAAGGTATCGATTGGAGTCTGTGCCGTCTGCTCTAGTTGACATAATATTTTTAACACCGATGTCCTACAAAACGTAATGGTATTACCTACAACTTTTTAAGTTAGTTTTTTTAAGGAGATGTTAGGGCAAGAGCCATAATCAACACCTGATTCAGAAAGAGGATATTGAGTGAGTCAAAAAATATTGTGCGTTCAGTGTTCACTTTAGTTAGTCACTATCTAACCAATTCATTTACATTTCTAGGAGTTTATATCCTTTGTACACTGATTAAACCCGCCTCCGAAGGCGGGTAAATTGTTGTTGAGGGAAAAATTCTATTGTGATGAAACAAGGCGTTTCTTTAATAATTCAGCCCGACGGTTAGCGACCTTATTATTCTCATCAATTTTTAAGGTTTGTTCATAGGTTTCTATCGCTTGAGCGATCAATTGCTTTTTCTCGTAAGCATTCGCTAAGTTATTAAGAGCAATCACATAGTCAGGATAAAGTTTGATGGCATCTTTGTAATTACGAATAGCGAGATCCACTTGTTCTTGAGAAAAATAAGCGAATCCAAGGGCATTGTACATTAAGGCTTTATTTTCAGGTTCTATTTTTCCTCCCATTTTCAAACCTTTTTGTAAGAGATTAACCGCTTGAACATACAATTTTTTATCCAGATATAAACTAGCTAATTCATAATACTCCTGTGCCGTTCCTTTTTCCTTTTGTAACTTTTCCTGTAATTTATAGAACCTATTTTCTGTGCGACGGGTTTTAATGATTTGTAAGAGGAGAAAAATAGCTAGTCCTCCCAAAAAAATAACAATCCCTGATAAATAAACAATTGGCAATACTTCATTCATTAGTTAGTGCATCCCAATGTATAGTAATGTGTGTGTCTCAGAGGTTTTCGGCATCAAAATATTACTTTTGAATGCTTCAAGGCAGTCCCCAATACTTTAGACGGTTAGCCAACCAACCAGTCGCTTTCCAACGATCAATGGCTTGATTAACACGACTCCGTAAACTAGCATACTGCAATCCTTTAGGCATCACCACCCCTAACCCTTCCCCTGATAGACGAACAGGCAGTTGATAATATTGGGGGTATTGTTGTACCCAACCCGTTAAAATACTGTTATCCGCAGCAAAAGCATCCACTTGTTGAGTTTCCAGTAAAGTCATGGCTTCTTGATAGGAACTCACGCCGACAAGTTCTGCTTGGGGAACTTCGGTGCGAATAACGGCAATGGTACTTGATCGCTTCAGAACAGCAATTTTCCTTTGTGAGAGATGATATTTAGAACGAATTTGCGGATCATTGGTAATAATTCCTGTTCCATCTAAATAATAATGGGGGCTAAAATCCACTAAACGGCCACGAGAGGTATTAATAGTGATTCTGGCGATCGCCATATCAACCTCTCCATCAATCACTTTTTGCAGACGTTCTTGATTACTAACGGGTTGAAACACAATAGCTTGAGAATCACCTAAAATATCTTTAGCTAATTGTCTAGCTAAATCAATTTCTAATCCTTGTAATTGATTCTCTTGGTTGCGGAACCCTAGGGGACGTACATTATCTTTAACGGCAACAATTAACTTTCCTCGCTGTTTAATGTCTTCTAAGGTAGCAGCTATTAGTTTACTATTACCTACGTTAAAAATAACAGGAATTATCAAAACTGAAACTAATTTTTTGGTTAAAGCGTTAAGCATCTATAGAATTGCCCAGTCCCTAATTATTGGCTTATTTTTAACTGCTCGTCGTGCATAAGAGCCACTCGATTTCTTCCGTTTTTCTTAGCCCCAAAAAGTGCTAAATCAGCCCGTTTGAGAATATCGTCTATTTTGTTATCCTTTGGATCATAAGTGGCTACTCCAATACTCACTGTAATGCTAACAGTTTCATCTTTTACTTGCAAGGTTTCTGTTGGCATAGCATCACAAACTCTTTGGGCTGCTTTGTAAGCCCCTTTTAGATCAGTATGGGGCAAAATAACCACAAATTCTTCTCCTCCTAATCTTCCTAAATGACCTTTTTTAGCTAAAGCTTCTTCTTCTGTTTCAAGTCGTCCAATATAGTCTACTTTTCGCAGACAGTTTAAAATAACTTTGACCATCATTTTTAGGGCTTCGTCTCCTATATCATGACCATGAGTATCATTAATACTCTTAAATTTATCAATATCAATCATTAATATAGAAAAAGGAGAATTATATCGTTGACTGCGCTCAAATTCTTGTTTGCCGATACTAAAAATTGAGCGACGATTAGGTATTCCTGTTAATTCGTCAGTGGTTGCAATTCGTTGCATTTCTTCATAGGCTTGGATTAGATCATCTTTGGTTTTTTTTAGGTCTAAATGGGTTTTGACTCTAACTAAAAGTTCAGGGGTTTTAAAGGGTTTAGTCACATAGTCAACCGCCCCTGCTTCAAAAGCACTAACGAGATAATTGGTTTCAGTAGCTGCTGTTAAAAAAATAATAGGAATTTGTTTTGTTTTTGGGTTGTTTTTTAGTCTTTTACAAACTTCTATCCCATTCATTTCTGGCATCATTAAATCTAATAAGATTAAGTCGGGTTCGGTTACCTCAACTCTTTCTAAAGCTTGTTTTCCTGAGACAGCAAAGGTTGTTCCATAACCTGATGTATCAAGAATTTCGATCAATAATTGTAAATTTTTGCGAATATCATCTACAATTAAAATCAAAAAATTTTCAGGGTTAAAAGGTTCTAGAGTTTTCATTTTCTAGGATGACTAGGAAACAACAATTAATAACTTTTTTTCGTAGTGATTGCACCATATCAGGAAAATTTTCTGATGCTAACTTATTCGCGCATTGATTACTTTTCTCTATTTCTTTCTCAACCTAGTATTGTACCGAAACATCTCAGTTTTTCCCACATTACGATTATCTATTCAAAATCGAAGCACTTTATTGCGAACCAATTGGGTTGTCCTAATGGCTTCATTGATGGCATCTATTTGGTATTGTTTGGGTTACCCTAAGCCAGATATGTCACTATTCTGGCTAGGCTTCAGAACGAATCGCACAGACTTTCACCTCATTACGCTCCTCTCTCCAATGGCTCCTTGTCATGAGTACCAGTCTTATCTTTTGCAGTTTTGAGGTCATGGCAATGTCGATATTATTAACCTTAGTGTCTTCCTCTGTACCGAAGTTGTGTAGATGATTCTGGTTAAACTCTATCTTTTTCGAGTACATTAGCTTGTTGACCTTTTGTCTCCAGCCAATAATCTACGTAGGCTGGTTTACAATAACGATACTTCATACGGAAGTTCTTATTCATACACATAGTTAGATGCTAGATGGGATTTGATGTCAGATTCATCATTACCACCGTTTAACCCTGCTTTTTTCACTTTGATAACCATTCTCCGTAAAAAAGGGTTATGCTGTCACTCCATCATCGGGAGGGAAGGGTTTCCATCTTCACGGTTATTGAGTTGTCAAGGTTTTTTGACCTTGCCCTACCCACGTCTGTTAAACTTTTGGTAAGAACGAATCGCACGATAGACTTTGTATTCGAGAACAAACACTGATTGATACTCAACCCAGAAGTATCATCTTAGCACAGTTTTTCACACTGTGCGTCCTAAAGCGATGCAGCGTGGTCTTGGTGGTTCCCATCAAGGAGCGACTGCATCAAGACGGACGGGGCTTGAACCCCTGGTTTTCTGGTCAAAGTGAACCAGGAATGCAGCTAAGGTCAGAAGAATTGAACCAACTGTCAAAATCTGAGTTGGTACAGATTATTTGTGCTACAAATACTTAACATAATCTCCCCTACTCCCTGCTTCCCACTCCCTTGCAGTCTAAACAAGCAACTTTGTGATCTACTGAATCTAGTTTCTAGTTGTGATGCTGATGACTATCATGACTATCATGATTCGTATGATCATGGGGTTCTGAGCGAATTTCAACGGGGCCAACTTGCCATCTACCTAAGTTGACAAGAGACATGGTTTCTAAGCCAGCAGATACTACTCCCATGCTCACTAAACCACCAGCGATAGTTCCCATAGCCACTGTTCCAAAAGAAATAAAACCCATCGGTACAATACCAATAGCAACAATTCCCATTGGTGCAATACCAATAGAAATGTAACCCGTAGGGGTAATGCCAATGGAAATTAGTTTCCTTTTTTTTGGCTGACTACATTCTCCTGTCGCTTGCATATCAATTAATTCGTCGGGGTTTAATCTAGACACCATAATGTATTGAAATAAAAAGCTTTTTGAGGATTCTATTGTACTGATGAGTCTTATTATCCGTCAAAAGACAGCCTGTCAAACTTCTCAAATGACTGGTTTAGGGATGGATACTACCATCAGGCATCGTGGCTTCAGTTAGATTAATATTACTAATGTTACTATTACGAAAATTAGCATTACGAAAATCGCCCTCTCGTAAAGACGCATCAATTAAATTCGCGCCACGCAAAATACTATCGTTTAAAAGTGTTCGATAAAGCAACCCATATCCTAAATTCGCATGACGTAAAATTGCCCCTTTCAAGTTTGCGTTTTGGAGATTAGCAGCGCTTAAATCAGTTTCAGCTGCTAAACTGGTAGCCTGTACATTAAACTCAGATAAAGCAACGAGATTAAGAGTAACTTCTCGTAAAACCGCTCCGCTTAAATTTGCTCCTTTTAAATTAGCTCGACTAAAATCGGCTCTTTGTAAAAATGCCTCTTGAAGATCAAGATTATGTAGTTTGCTGTCACTAATATCCGCTTTATAAAGATTAGCGTTGGTTAAGTCCACTTCTCTGAGGTCTGCACCACTGAGATTAGCACGACTTAAATTTGCCCCACTGAGATCAACGCCTGTTAAATTTGCCCCACTGAGATCAACGCGACTTAATTGCGCTCTATTTAAAATAGCCCCAGTCAAGTTAGCCTCACTTAAATTAGCTCCCCTGAGATCAGCATCACTCAGATTAACTTGTTTAAGATTCGCTCCAGATAAATCAGCACTGACTAAACTAGCATTTTCTAAATCTACCCAACTGAGGTCAGCATGACTTAGATTCGCCCCAGATAAATCAGCACTGACTAACGTAGCACTAATCAAGCGACCATAAGCTAACTCAGCACGGTTTAAGTTTGCTTTAGTTAAATCTGTGCCACTTAAATTAGCCCAATCTAAAGCAGTTCGGCTAAAATTGACCTCCATGAGCTTTTCTCTAATTAACTCTATTCGCTGAAGGTCTAGCCGACTAAAATCTCTTTTTCCTTGACTATATTGCCAGATTAATGCTTCGACATCCAATGTTTTTACAATTACTGTAATTTGATTTGTTAGGGATAGGCGAGGAATAAACAAAAATTTTAATTTTTATTCTATCCCCTCATTATTTCCCCATTGACTTTATACCTTTTATTGCCAAGCAAGATAGGGTAATTTTTGCGTTGTCTGTTTAATCTGAGCTGGATTTTGAATTAACTGACTACAACTGTCCCATGTTCCTTCAAGAAGCATTTGACGAGATCCTTCTCCCATAAAAATTGTTGCGACCCAATCATTACATTTTACTTGTTTGGCTGCTAAATCTAAGGTAATTTGAGTCTGGGGGTTAGTTTGTAGTTTGCTTTGTAACGTTTTAATGGCTTCAGGAGATGCGGTAACACAAGGAACACCATTGGCAATACAGTTACCGAAAAAGATTTCGGCAAAACTTTCTCCGATAATAGCTTCTATTCCCCATCGTATAATAGCTTGAGGGGCGTGTTCCCGTGATGATCCACAGCCAAAGTTAGCATTGACCACTAAAATATTAGCGTCTTGATATTGGGATTGATCAAAAGGATGTTCTCCTTTAAGTTGGGTGCGATCATCGGCAAAAACTTGCTCTCCTAAACCATCAAAGGTGACGCATCGTAAAAATCGTGCCGGAATAATGCGATCAGTATCAATATCGTCTCCTACTAAGGGAATACCTTGCCCAGAAATCAACTTCACTTCGTTCATTAAGGGTTGCCTATCTTTTTATATGGTTGTCAATCAAGAAAAATCTCTTTCCCTATAATAATCTTTAAATTCCTAAGAAACAGTAAGAGGTTAGGGAAATTTAATTTCTACTAATTTTAATTCAAGATAACGAAAAGTTATGAATCTTGCTGGCGATCGCTTATCTAAAATTAACCTTGTGATCGACTGATAATGAGTTCACTCAATCATCTAAACTGATCAAAGAAAGATAAAATAAAGATTACAGGATTACATCGAGTATGAACCATCAATTCTAGCTATAAAGACTTTGGGATAAAAGCAACAAAGATTCAAAAAGTTCAACCTAATTCGATTTTACCCCTTCATATAAAATTTCGTACCATTTGGAGTGATATTGACGTAATTACTCTCTTCCATCACTTAGACAAGACTATAAGTTGATTTTAACTGCAATAATCCTTCAAAGCATAAGTAACTTGTTCTTGTTCTTCAGGGGAAATATCAGGAAACATCGGTAAAGATAATACTTCTTTAGCAACTTGTTCAGTAACAGGAAAATCTGCGGTTTTATATCCTAAATTTTGATAGACTTTTTGTAAATGTAAGGGAATAGGATAATAAATCATAGAAATAATCCCTTTTTCTTGTAGCTTTTCTCTCAAATTATCTCTTGTTGTTATGTCTTGATTACTTTTATTCTCAACTAAAATGGTGTATTGATTCCAGACATGATACCCTCCTTTAATTTCTTGAGGAACTTGTATCCCTCGAACAGGTGCTAATAGTTGATGATATCGATAAGCAATTTCTCTTCTCTGCTCATTCCATCGATTAAGATAACGTAATTTAATCTGTAAAATAGCTGCTTGAATGCTGTCAAGACGACTATTAATTCCGACAACATCGTGATAATATCGCTGTGCTGAACCATGTTCTTTAATCACTTTTATCTTATGGGCGATCGCTTCATCATCCGTAGTAATCGCCCCACCATCCCCACAAGTTCCTAAATTTTTGGTAGGAAAGAAGCTAAAACAACCAATATGCCCTATACTCCCGACAATCTCGTCTCCCCATTTTGCTCCGGTAGCTTGGGCGCAGTCTTCAATTACGTAAAGATTATGCTTTTGAGCAATTTCCATTAACTGACTCATGTTCACTGGTTGACCAAAAAGATGAACAGGGATAATCGCTTTCGTTTGGGGGGTAATAGCTGATTCTATGGTTTCGACATCAATATTAAAGGTATCGCGCTCAATATCGACAAAAACGGGTTTTGCTCCTACTAAACTGATAGTTTCTGCTGTGGCAATGAAGGTAAAAGGTGTGGTGATCACTTCATCCCCCGGACCAATATTTAAGACTTTTAAGGCTAAATAAAGGGCATCCGTTCCCGAATTACAGCTAACACAGTAAGAACTACCGACATATTGAGCCAATTCCTTTTCAAAGTCACTGACAACTGCACCACCGATATAACGACCGGAGCGTACAACTTCAAGGACAGCACTATCAATTTCGTCACTAATTAGTTTATATTGACGAACTAAATCAACCGGGGGAATAGTATTCACTGGCATCTTAACCAAAGGTTTTTACTTATGAAAGCAAATTTCTTCCCAAAAGGGAAGTGTTATCAGAGAAATTAGCACTTAAAAGTTAAGTCATCAGGAGTTAGAAGTAATCTACGTTCGCTTAACTCAAGGGCCGCATCTAAAACATTTTATCTAAACGATTAATGCGACGCAGGAGACGAATAAACCCCCAGGCAGGAACTAACCCCAACACAAATGCTACGACTGCAATTTTGATATAACCATTAATAAATAAGAGGGTACCACAAATGACAAACGCGCTGAAAAACACACTGTAATTTGTAGCCATTTGCATCATATTGAGACGGCGTAATAAACGATCTGATTCAACAGACCGTACTCTTAATTTAATATCACCCCGATCTAATTTTTCTATGGTATCGTCAATGCGTCGCGGTAAACCCAAAGCTGTGTTACTGACTTGAGTTGCCTGACGAGTAATTTCGTCTATGATGCTATTACCCGTACTTCCGTCCATATCTGCCACTAGGTCTAAGGCAAAAGGTTGAGCGACCTCCATAAAATTAAAATTAGGATCTAAGCCTTTACCGACCCCTTCTAAGGTAGAAAACGCTCGCATCACAAAGGTGAAGGTAGCAGGAAACCGAAACGGCTGATCGTAAGCAATTTCATATAAATCATCGCTAATCGCAGCAATCGATTGTTCTTCAAAGGGTTTGTCCATGAAGTTATCTAACATGAACTGCACGGAACGACGCACCGGTCCCATGTCATCGGTAGGACTTAATGCACCCAAGGAAATTAAAGCAGATACCACGCGATCGCCGTCTTTTTGAGCAATACCAAAGAGGGTATCCATTAACTTTTCGCGAACATTGGTGTTGATGCGCCCCATCATGCCAAAATCATAAAAAATTAACGATCCATCGGTATCTACGGCAATATTGCCAGGGTGAGGATCAGCATGGAAAAAGCCATCGTTAAGCAATTGACATAAATAAGCTTTTGCCCCTAGCTTCGCCAATAACTTACGATCTAACCCCGCAGCCTCTAATCCTTCATAATGACTAATTTTAATCCCTGGAAGGTACTCTAAAGTAAGCACACGGGGGGACGTATACCGCCAGTATACCCTCGGCACTTTTACCCAATTTTCGCCTCTAAAGTTGCGCCGAAACGTATCAGCGTTTTGCCCTTCATTGAGATAGTCAGTTTCTTGCCAAAGAATTTTACAACATTCTTCATAAATACCGATCCAGTCCCGTCCTTTCCCCCATCTTGGGTGGTTTTGGAAATAATAGGCTATTTTTTTCAGAATAGCGAGATCAATGGTAAACAATTGCTGAAGACCAGGCCGTTGTATCTTAACGACTACTTCTTCCCCAGAATGGAGTTTGGCTTTATGAACTTGACCTAAACTAGCTGCAGCAATGGGAACAGGGTCAAAATTCCGAAACAGCTTAGATAATGGTTTACCTAAGTCTTTTTCAACAATTTTGCTGACTTGTTCGTATGTAAAGGCCGGCACTTCATCTTGTAGTTTAGAAAGTTCTTCAACATATTCAATGGGGAATAAATCCGCCCGTGTTGAGAACAATTGTCCTACTTTAATAAAGGTCGGACCCAAATTTAACAAATTTTCCCGTATCCAGACTGCTTGTATTTTCCGTCTCCCGGCTAATTTTTCTTCTGTAAAGCCCCCTTTATAGCTCCATTTTTTACCATTGCGCCAAAAACGGAACAGCAAGGAGAGAACGAACCGCCAAATATCTAAACGACGGCGCGTAATCGAATAGTTTTCGCGGTTCCAACGGTATTTTTCAGCTGTTTCTAACTGGGTAATGCTTCTGGGGACAGAAGCACCATTTTTCTTGACTAGGGATGATTTGGCGTTTGATGACAGGGCAGACACTCGCTTTCTTTGGGTTCTACTAATTTGAGCTTATATAACAAATTTAAAAGTTAAAAGGAGAATTATGCTTTTGTATTGCGATAATTCTTTAATTCTGCTTTGAGACGAGCAATTTCTGCCCGTAGGTCGTCGATGGTTTCTTGAAGATCCACAGAAGATCCATTATCGGCGGGTGTGGTTGTAGTGGTAGTATTGCCTTGAGCCGCTTCTCTTTCTGCTCTTAGTTGGACTTCTTCGATAAACTGACGAAGGTTTTCCCTTTGTTCAGCATCAAATTTTCCTAACTCGCTTAGAGCTTCGGTTAAGGACTCTTCTACTTTCTCGCTGAGGACTTCAGCAAAGGCTCGGCCTAAAAAGAAGGCGTGAAGAACAGGATTACTCATCTGATAAACTTTGTTAACGCTTTTGTAACAAATTATATCTTGCTTCTTGAAAAAATGTGTCCGAGACTCCTCAATATTCTCTTTCTCAGTTCAAAAAAATGAGTGATTAGTCGATTTTATTGTCTCTCGTTACATTTGTGCTATGATAAAAGATGCAATACGCAAGCCCGCGGATGTGGTGGAATCGGTAGACACGCACGCTTGAGGGGCGTGTGGCTCACGCCATGCGAGTTCAAGTCTCGCCATCCGCATTAATTTTTTTTAAAGCTATTATCAAAACTCCCAAGTAATACGAATGTTTTGTTGCAAACAGTGTTGTTTAATCAAAGTTAGCTTTGATTGGTTATTATTGTCCACTCCAAATAAATGAATCCTTTTTTGATGGTCGGGATAGTATTGACCATAAGCAATAATTTGACCGATCGCTTCTTTCCATTTAGTAACATATTTAACTTCTATAATTTCTATATTATTATCTTTTTCAACAGGAGATAAATCATTAAAAAAATCCTTGATTGCAGTTCTAAAGGAATTTTTCCCTAAGATTAATCGTTTACCCGCTTTCCTGACAAAGTTTTCTCTAGGTCTAAACATAAGTAATTATCTTGGCGAGATTAACTATTTACTGCTGGAAACTGCTGATATGAATAAAAATAAGGCTCCGAATACAATCGAAGCTTCTTCAGCCCATTTTATTCCATAATATCGATACCATCGAGAGAAACTTTCTAGGATATTTAGAATAGATTCTACACCCCATCCTAAAGCTTGTACAAACTGATTTTTGAATAAATTTGGCACGGATTTTTGTTCCTTATCTTTTTATTTCATAAAATTAATTTTCCCAATTTCATGACTAGACTAACGTTAACCCACAGGTTTATTGAGAATATCGAGTTAATATTTTTTTTGGTTATAACTCGATATTCTCATAATACTTAAACAAGTCCGACTAATTTCTCACTTAGTTCCCACATCCGTTCTGCTTTCGCTTCATCTTGAGCTTGGGGTGACACCTTCTGAACAAAAGCTGCTTTACGGTCTTTTTTCTGACGATTTCCCCAACTCCAATAAGACCCAGATTGACCATATTCGGGTTTGGTAACTACATCGGCTACCCGTTCCCCGGCTAATTCTTGGGAAACATAACCCCCTGTAATATTCTTCTGGAACCAAGGGAATATTTTTTGAAAGAGGGGATAATGGTTACGGAATAAAGGAGTATCAGCTACACATCCTGGATAAAGAGAGGTAAACACAATCCCTGTTTCATCATGAAAGCGTCGATGAAGTTCTCGCATGGTCAGAACATTACAGACTTTACTATTAGGGGTCGAAGTGATAGTTACCTATCACAACTCCCATTCAAAACCGTGCATGATACTTTCGCGTCACACGGCTCCTAGTTTACTTTCCCTTTGTCATAGGGGCGGTTATGAGCATATCATCTCCCCAATAATAATTATCTGGGAGTGTGTCAGCCCTATTGAGGCTTCCATCATTGCTTGTTTTAGTATCGTGACAGTGCCGATGTAATAACTGTAGATTGTTGTATTCATCCTTTCCGCCTAGTGACTTGGGGATTATGTGGTCAATTTCTACAATATCGGTAGGCATAAAGCTTTGATGACAGTGGTTACAGTACCCTTTTTGTTTCACCATGAGTTTTGATACTCTAGTGGGAGTTTCTGGATACTTACCCATTCTTGTACTCCAATATGTCCAGTTTCCGTCATATGGTGAGGCTTCTGGTTTAACGAGTGCGTGTCTTACAATTTTGGTCTTGGAATGGTAGTAAAGGGAGTATTTGTCCTTTGTCTGGAATGTCCAATGACCTATTTTTCCATAGGAAAAGTATTTTCTAAGTTTCTCGTAACCTGCATGACCTGTTCTGCTTACTGTCCATGCTCTCAGCAAAATCCACATATAGTAAATTAAGGATTCAAAGGTTTCATGGCTACTAACTGTTTTGTAGTAGTTACACCATCCTATGATTACTGGGTTGATTTCGTTTATGAGAACCGCTTGAGGGGCTTTTTTGTTCTTTTGAACTATTCTTTTTAGTTCCTCGCGGTGAGCTTTGATTGATTTTTCACTGGGTTTTATGAGGGTTTTGAATTCCATTACTTCTACTTTTTTACCGTGGTGTGCTTTAAACCCATGGTGTTTACCTACGTGGTATGTCCGTATATTGAATCCAAGGAAGTCGAAACCAGGTTGAACTTTTACCCCGTTTATTTCCATCTCATTTAGAGTATGGCATATTCGGGTTTTTTCTGGTTTTAACTCTAACCCTACTTTGCTTAACCATTGTGAAATCAATTCTTTGCATTGTTGAATAACTTGTAACTCATTATGTAGAACTACGAAGTCATCGGCATATCTGATGATTTTGGGTTTATTGTTACTTATTTGTCTCCCATTTTTGTAATAGGATTCAGGAAATGAGTTACTTACATCCCTAATCATTCCATCCAATGCGATGTTTGCTAACAGAGGTGATATTGTTCCTCCTTGAGGGGTTCCTTTCTCTGTTTTTTCAAATATGCCGTTGTCCATGACCCCTGCTTTTAGCCATTGTTTGACCAGTTGTTTGAGATTGTTTGGACATTCTAGTTTGGAGAGTAGATATTTATGGTTAATTTGGTCAAAACACTTAGCAATATCGGCATCCAGAACGTATCTAGGTTTTATCCTGATAGTTGCGAATATCCTTTGTATTGCGTCATGTGCTGACCTGCCTGGCCTGAAACCGTATGATGTTCCTTCAAATTGGGCTTCCCAATAAGGTTCCAATGTCAGTTTAACCAAAGTTTGCATTGCTCTGTCTTTGATGGTTGGTATTCCTAGGGGACGTTTTTCGTCTTTACCTGGTTTTGGAATCCATACCCTTCTTAGTGGCTTAGATTTATACCCTTCTGTGATTAATTCTTTGGCAAGTTCTTCGCGTTGTTGGGGATTGACAATTAGTTGTCCATCTATTCCTGCGGTTCTCTTCCCACGATTATCTTGGGTTACTTTCCTGACACTTAAGAGCTTTGCATAATGTGACTTCATTAGGAGTTTTTGGAAGTTTCTAGCTTTAGCTTTTTGTCCCGACTTAACCGCTTGAAATATTCTTTTTTGTAACTTGAAGACTTTACGCTGGACTTTTGCCCAGTTTATGTTCTTCCATTCATTCGTAGTCTTGAAACTCGCTTTTGACATTTTAATTACTACTAGAGACTATTTCTTCTGGGTAAACCGAGGAACGTCAGCATATCCATAACCATTACAGTTAGGCTTTGGCTTCTTTCCTCATCTCACTTCCATAGACCTTGCGCTTCAGTTTGTCACTACTCACCGTTTCGACCTTTTGGTGAGAGAATCTATGGAGTTTACTCGTTCCGTTAGTTAGGGTGTATTGGTTTTAGGTTCCGTCTATCCTCCGAGTTACTTTTAGGAGTCGGTGTAGATGGGTCAGACATCCCTCTACTTTTCATCTGTGTTCTTTTTTGAACGCAGCGTGTCAAACAGTTTTCGCTACATCGCTTTCACGAAGGTTCAGTTTGACGGTTCGCTTTCGCTAACCATGACCAATTGGCTAAGAGATGATTTGACTTCTGTTTAAGTCTCACATTCCGTTAAGTCCAGCTTCAATCCGTGGGTTACTAATTCACAAATTGTGGACTTTGCCGTAACACTTAGGGGTGAACCCCTTTGACTCCGTGTTTTATCTCCTTTAGATAACTAACTAACAGTTATTAACTTAGGGTATGTTTTACTTTTCGGTAATCCCTACTTAGTTTGTTCGGTAATTTCTACTCAACTTTTATTTAGTTTTGTAAATTTGACCGTTTCCTAAGTCAACGCTTGATACGTTATCCACTATTGGTGGTTAACTTTCTCAAGCAACGAGTCGCACATCTTTATAAGCCTTAACTGGTTCAAACTTCTGACCATTAATCATCGAAACAGGTTCTTTAAAGCCATCGGCAAACCCTTCTAAGTTGCCTAAGTCGGGACGGGGTGGAATTTTGCCCCCTAATTCATTGGGGTTGTGGGTAACGGTTCCTAAAATGACCACACGCTTTTCAGGAGCAGATGACCTTTGCAAATCCTTTAACATTAGATTACAGAGGAGGAAATGCCCTAAATGATTGGTTGTCATACTTAATTCATAGCCTTCTGGACTCCGTAGGGGTTCTTTGAGTAAAGGCATATAAATGGCTGCATTACACACCAAAGCGTCTACAGATTTGCCAGTGGCACGAAAATCTTTAACAAACTGTCGTACACTGTCTAGATTGCCTAAGTCGATGTTCATCACCGTATAGCTGTCTAAAGGGATACCGACAGACTGGGCTGCTTGGTGGGCTTTCGGTTGATTACGACAAGCCATAACGACGTACCAACCTCTATCCGCTAGGGCTTTAGTAGCGTACAAGCCTACTCCTGATGAGGCTCCTGTGATCACTACTGTTGATTTACGATTGTCTACCATATAGATTGAGTCTCCCAAAAGATTTTATAACCAAATATTCAGCATCTCACACCACAGTCTCATTCTGGTAATTATGTAATGTGCCAAATTTTAGGTGACATTGTAAAGAACCTGAGTTTGGCGAAAGTCGGTTATCATTTATCAGCGACCAGTGACAAGTTAACAATGCCTTACTGTTAACTGTGTCCTAGTTTTATAGTAACAATGATGCTATTATTTCAGTGATCACAACGAAAGTGTGATTAAGCGCAAAATTTTACACTAGATTAAATCACAGACTTGCCTTAAATTAACTGTTACCATCTTTGATAGTTGAATAACATTGCTTTTATTGGAGGTCATTAACAATTCTCAGAACAGGTTAAAAGACATAGATGAAAATATCTAGATCAATCAACTAATTTTTTGATCCCTCGGTATAACCTATGTATATAGCTAAAAATCAAGTCTTCATACTTAAACCGAAACAATCTTTTTTTTTGAAACTCTCGCATTTACACTATTTCTTTTTTCTCAAAACCGAAATATTCTAAAAACATAGAGAAAACAACAGGAGCCAAACAAAATGAAATTCAACAACACTTTCGCCGCTATCTTAACCGTTACTTTAACTGCTGGTCTTAATGTTTCTGCATTCGCTGCACCTATTAATGTTGAAACCACCCAAGAAAATAGAATAGAAAACGCCCAAGACAATAATAAGTCGGATAAAAATACTAAGCCTAACCAAGAAGGTTCTCAAGGAGGTAAGTGTAGTCCTTGGAGATGCTAGAAATCCTCCCCAAAAAATTAGCAATTTATGTAAAACATAGAGAAAACAACAGGAGCCAAACAAATGAAATTCAACAACACTTTCGCCGCTATCTTAACCGTTGCTTTAACTGCTGGTCTTAATGTTTCTGCATTCGCTGCACCTATTAATGTTGAAACCACCCAAGAAAATAGAATAGAAAACACCCAAGACAATAATAAGTCGGATAAAGATACTAAGCCTAACCAAGAAGTTTCTCAAGGAGGTAAGTGTAGTCCTTGGAGATGCTAGAAATCCTCCCCGAAAAATTAGCAATTTATGTAAAAAAATGATATTGTATCAGCTTCAACAAGAAGTATAAATTATAATTGGGTCGAGGACATTTTTTATCCGACTCATCTAAATGGAAACTCCTGCTATAATAAAATCCTTCTCTTCTTGTGTTGTTAGCACTAGCATTTTTATCGGGCAAACCTTAACTATGCCGAAAGTCTTAGCCCAAATTACTGTAGATAATACAGTTGGAACTAAGAAAATTATCACTGAAGATGGGACATTTACCATTACGGGTGGTGAACAAAGAGGAAATAATCTTTTTCACAGTTTTGAACAGTTTTCTGTTCCCAATGATACGATAGCTAATTTTAACAATCCTTTAACTATCAATTATATCATTAATCGTGTCACAGGCTCTTCCTTGTCTAATATTGAAGGAATCATCACAGCCAATGGCACAGCCAATTTTATTTTAATTAATCCCAATGGAATTACTTTTGGTCCCAATGCTCAAATTGATATCAATGGCTCATTTTTAGCAACGACTGCTGAAGGAATAACCTTTGCTGATGGGGTACAATTTAGTGCGACTAACGCACAACCTAATCCCCTATTAACGATGAGTGTTCCAGTTGGGTTACAATTTGGCTCAAATCCAGGGACGATTGTAAACCAAGCGGAAAATCTTGTACCCCCAGAAACAAGGGGTACAACTTTTGCTTTTGTGGGTGGTAATATTAACTTTTCAGGAGCAATATTAGAGCTAAGTCAAGGAAGAATAGAATTAGGAAGTGTAGGGAGTAATAGTCAGGTTCAACTCACCACTAATAATGTAGGATTTGAATTAGGATATGAGGGGGTTAGCAATTTTCAAGATATTTCTTTATCACAAGGAACTATTATTACAGGAGATAGTTTACCTGCTGTCCAGGTTCAAGGTAGGAATATTGTTTTAAACCAATCTCTGATTGGTTCTCGATTCAAGGACGACCGACCATTAGACACAAGCGCAAATTTGATGGTTAATGCTTCAGAATCTCTCGAAATTATTGGTAGTAGTACAGGGGAATTTAATGAACAGGTTGGTTTATTGACTTCAGTTAGACAAACGACTGTGGGTGACGGTGGCGATATTATAGTGAATACAAAAAACCTAGTGCTGAGAGACGGGGGAGTCATATCGGCCGGAACTAGAAATGAAGGAAATAGTGGTTCATTGGAAATAAATGCTTCAGATTCAATTCAAGTGATTGGAACAGGATTTTTTGAGCCAAGTTTTTTGGGAACGACTACCTTTCGTGACGAGGATTCTCCTCCCATTGTAGGAAATGGAGGACCCATAATTATCAACACCAAACATTTAATTTTGCAAGATGGAGGACAAATTACGGCTGTTACTCTATCAAATGGAAATGCAGGAACTATTGATATCAATGCGACTGAATTAGTTCAAGTTAGTGGTCGTGGGAGAGTTGAAGATAGTGACGCTATCTCCCTTAGTCGTATTACTTCTGAAAGTGGATTTGGAGACTTAGGTTTACCAGGCTTTGGACTAGGAGGAAATGTTCATATCAATACCAATCAACTGATAGTGACTGATGGTGGTATTATTTCAGCAGCCAGTTTAGGTCAAGGAAACTCAGGAAATCTTAATATTACTGCTAATACTATCTTTTTAGACAATCAAGGATTTATTACAGCATCCTCTGAAGGAACCGGAAATGCAGGAAACCTAACCAATAATAGCAATGCCGGGGATATTAATATAAGAGCAACGGATATTCTTTTAGATAATAGTAGTCGCTTGTCCGCCGAAACTGCATCAGGACAAGGGGGAAATATTAACCTAGATGTAGAGCAAAATTTAAACCTACGTCGCGCCAGTACCATTTCTACAACAGCAGGAACAACAGGGGGACTAGGAAACGGCGGAAACATCGATATTAACGCTTTGTTTATTATTGCCGTTCCCACAGAAAACAGCGATATTATTGCTAATGCTTTTTTAGGACGCGGAGGAAATATTAATATTGACGCTGCCGGGGTGTTTGGTATCGAAGAACGGGAAAGATTAACCCCTTTGAGTGATATCACCGCCAGTTCTCAGTTTGGCCAAGTGGGGAATATTGGTATTAACCGTCCTGATGTTGACCCCCAACGAAGCTTAGTGAAACTGCCCGAAGAAATAGTAGACACCAGTAACGTCGTTGTCGATGCTTGTCGTCCAGGTGGGGCTTTAACCAGGGGAGAATTTACCATTAGGGGACGGGGTGGTTTACCCTCTAACCCCAATGAAGGAGTCGATAATCCCACAGGATTAACCGAATTAGGTTATCCTAATATTGATTCATCGAATGTTATACCTTTAGAGCCAGATAGTTCTTCTCCTAGTTTTGAGGAAAATCCTAATCAAAGTGAGACACACACATCTACCCTTGTCGAAGCACAAGGATGGATAATTAATGCTGATGGTAATGTCGTGCTAACAGCAAAAGCGACCACTGTGACTCCTCACAGTCCTGGTGTAAGCCCTGCTACCTGTTATGATTTGTCAACCCGTAACTCGTCTCCCTAACCTATTTGGTTGTTTTTTTTGTCTTTTTTGCTTAAGTGCTGTCTTTGCTGCTCAATTAAGGGCGCAATCTTTTGATAACAGTCCCATTCCTCCCACGTCTGTCCCTGAGTTACCTCAACCTAGTCCTTTACCTGACACTCCTTTAACTTCTCCTACGGTTCCTTCGGTTCCTAGAGAAGAAGTGTCGCCGAATATTCCAGGAACCATTACGGTTAGAGAGTTTCGTTTTCAAGGAAATACCGCTTTTGATATAGAAGAATTAACAAAAGTGATCCGAGAATTTCTAGATCGCCCTTTAAGTTTTGCAGAGTTACTACAAGCAAGATCAACCATTACTCAGTATTATGTAGATCAGGGTTACGTTACGTCTGGGGCTTATATTCCCCCCCAAACCATTGAAAATGGCGTTGTTACCATTAAAATTGTTGAAGGTCAATTAGAAGACATTCAAGTTACTGTTGAAGGAAAACTCAATCCTAATTATGTGCGCGATCGCTTGGCGTTAGGAGGACAAACCCCTTTAAATATTCCTCGCTTAGTAGAATCTTTACAATTACTACAATTAAACCCCATTATTGAGAGTATTTCGGCAGAATTAACCCCTAGTCCTCGTCCGGGTAATAATATTTTAGTGGTCAAAGTTGTTTCGGCTCGTTCTTTTCATCCGAGTGCTATTTTTGATAATGGTCGTAACCCTCAAGTGGGAGAAATTCGTCGGGGGTTTAATTTAACTGAAAGGAATTTATTGGGTATTGGTGATAAAGCAGAGTTGAGTTATTTTAATACGGATGCCAGTGACGATGTAGAAGTTACTTATCAAGTTCCTATTAATGTTTATAATGGCACCATTGAGGTAGGCTATAGAAGTCTAACCGGGGAAATTATCGAGAAACCCTTAGATATTTTAGAGATTAATTCTGATTATCAAAAGTATTCTTTTCGCTTTCGACAACCGATTATTCAAACTCCCTCACAAGAATTTATTTTAGGGTTAGATGTTGATCATCAAAAGAGTAAAACCCTTTATTTAGATGGCATTGCTTTTCCTTCTAGGGGTTCTGATACTAACGGAAGAACCCATATTTCTACCATTCGATTTTCACAAGAATGGATAGGAAGATCAGCAACACAAGTATTATCAGCAAGGTCACAATTTGACTGGGGAATTGAAGCCTTTGGAACCACAATACCCTTTGATTTACAAGTCAATCCTGATGCTCCTTATAGTAACTATTTTTTATGGCGAGGGCAAGCACAATGGGTTAAATTGTTAGCACCAGACACTTTATTTGTGATGAGAAGTGATCTACAGTTGGCAGATCGTCCAATTGTTTCTTTAGAACAATTTTCTTTAGGGGGTTTGGGAAATGTTGAAGGATACCGTCAAAATTCTTTACTGACAGATAATGGTATTTTTGTAGCAATGGAGTTGCGTTTTCCTGTTTATCGTCTTCCTAAAGATAGATTTGTGGTACAAATTGTTTCTTTTTTAAACTATGGTCAAGGATGGAATAGTGGAGAAGAAGCTGATCCCCCTATTAATGAATTAGCTTCGGTTGGAGTTGGTCTACAAGTACAATATGGTGACTTTTTTAATGCCCGTCTTGATTGGGCAAACCCCTTAGGAAAAGAACTATTTCAAGGAGGTGAATCTTTACAAGATGATGGTATTTTTTTCACAATTACTATTAGTCCATAATTGAAGATCAATCAAGCTTTCTCTGTGCAACAGTAACCAAATTTGTCAAACTATTGTAAGATAACTAAAAGTTTTGTGTGTGGAGTGCTTATGGAGTCTAATGTTCTCTCGGCGGTTTTTCTTCCCCTTGCTCTATTTATCATTATGATGGGCATGGGTTTGAGCTTAAAGATTGTTGATTTTCAGCGCATTTTAATTGAACCGAAAGGGGTATTGTTTGGTTTAATTGCTCAATTAATTATCTTACCGATTATTGGTTTTTTATTAGCTGGAATGTTCTCGTTAACCCCAGAGTTAGCCGTTGGGGTGATTATTTTAGCTGCTTGTCCAGGGGGTGCAACCTCCAATGTAATTAGTTATTTACTACGAGGTAATGTGGCTTTATCCATTACTTTAACGGCTATTAGTAGTCTGATTACTATTATTACTATTCCCCTAGTGATTAATTTGGGAATGCAGACATTTATGGCAACCGATACAGCATTGCAGTTACCTATCTTGAAAACCATTATTCAAATCGCGATTATTATCTTTATTCCTATTGTTTTAGGGATGTTAGTCAACCACTATCACCCGAAGTTAGCAAAGAAAATTGAGAAAATTGTTAAATGGTTATCTTTGTCTTTTTTAGGATTAATTATTTTTGGTTTATTAGTTAAGGGACGTGCTGATTTACTGCCCAATTTTTTACAAGTTGGAGGGGTCACTTTAAGCTTAAATTTAGTTACCATGTTTCTGGGATATACTCTGGCTACTGTAGCTAAACTTGACGAAAAAAGTACCAAAACAATCACGGTTGAAGTAGGTATACAAAATGGAACGTTAGCCATTACGATTGCCAGCGTTTTGTTAAATTCACCAACGATGGCTATTCCTGCTGGTATTTATAGTTTACTGATGTTTATCACTAGCGCAGGGTTTGCTTTATTAGTCGGTAATCGAAAGGTTATTTCTATATAATAAAATTCTAAAATCTCGTAACCTGAGTTCGATATAAGATAATCGGCTATAATTTAGTCACTGAGAGAATTACAGGCATTTTCAATTATTTACCAGTTCTCAATTACTGTTGATTAATGAGAATAGAATAGACTTATCCCAAGCTAT
>NETF01000170.1 GCA_002172675.1 unicellular cyanobacterium SU3 | reverse complement strand
TAATCTTTTGGTTTGTTTAGGATATTTTTTTAGATAGCTCCAAGTGTAAGTTTCCATTCTTTTTTGAACTAATTATTCATTTTATTATACTATATTTCTTGATTTTATTAAATTATGGAGATGTCTATTATAGGAGATCGTTAAAAATATGCAGAATTATTTTAGGTAGTTTTTGGACATATTTAGTGATTTTGACAAGTATAGGATTTTTTCAGAGTATATCATGGTTTGCGAAAAATCCAGATAATAAATTAGCTATAGAAATACTAATTCTCATTTATTTAGCCAGTTGTTTAATTATGATTTTAATACCGACTTTTAAATTCTTGAAAAAATTGATTCCAGATTTAATTAAATGGAGAAAATGGGTCACAAAGAAACATCGTCCAGATAGTCTTATAGCTGAAGATGTCTTGAATTTAATCAAATGGTATAAAAATGAAACATTTTGCAAACGACTGATTATTTATAGTCGTGAGAAAAATCTAATTATTTCTAATCAAGACTCAGAAAAACTGTTAACAGAATTTGCTGTAATATTAGAACGGTCAATTTTATTGTACTCAACGGAAGAGACAGAAATTGATGAATATTGTAGTTCTGAATTTTTGAGTGATTGGTTAAAAAATTATATCCGTAAAGATAAAAGAAGATTAGCTAAGTTAGGAAGTGAATTTTTAGATGAAATTTATATCTTAATTGAACAAATACGCGTCAGACAGAAAACGCCTGAAAATCAAAATAATTAGAAAGAGTTTATTTTTTAATCAAAATAATGTGCTAAGATAGTATTAAATTGTAGTTCATTGTATCAACTAAAATCAAGTAATAGGAATGTGAGCATCCTGCTTACTCGATAGCAAGCAAGATGCTTGCACTCCATCAAATTTAATATATAAAATTAGTCGTGTCAGTCTACTACGGTTAAGTAAAAAACTTTAAAGAGAAAGCTATGTTAAAAACTATCGAAGGAATTTACCAAAATGGAAAAATACAACTGAGTGAACTTCCCCAAGATATTAACGATCGCTCACAAGTTCTTGTTACTTTCTTAGATCCTAACACAATTGATTCAACTAAATTAAAACAGTTTATAGATTACTTAGAAACGATTGCAGGTATTCAAAAAGGTTTTGAAGAACTAGACGCAGGAAAAACTCGTTCTATTGAGGATTTCATTGAAGAAATGCACAAAAAATATGGCATTTAAAGTGAAAATCACTTTTATTGCGGAAGGAGAAATAGAAAAAGCGTATAATTGGTATCGAAAGGTCAATGAAGTATTTGCTGATGAGTGGTTTAAAGGATTAATGAATAAAATTGCCACACTACAAGAAATGCCTCAACGTTGTGCTTTCGCTATAGAAAATGATATTTTTTCAGAAGATGTTAGACAACTGCTTGATGGAAAAACTAAAAATATTTATCGGGTTCTTTTTACAATTCGAGAAGATACCGTTTATATTTTATATATTCGTCATAGCTCACAAAACCCCTTAACAAAAAATGATTTAGATAATCTTACATAAAAAGAAAAATAATGACTAATCAATATTTTGCTACGGTTGCTAGAGGTTTAGAAGAAATTGCTGCTAAAGAGTTAGAAAAATTAGGAGCAAAAAACGTTACTCCTGACTTTACTGGGGTCTATTTTGAAGGAGATCAAGCCTTATTATATAAAGTTAATATCTGGTCAAGAATTATCTTTCGAGTTTTAGTTCCCATTAATACTATAAAAAGTAAAAATGCAGAAGAATTATACAAAAATGTCAAAAAAATAGATTGGTCTGACTATATAAAAATTGACCAAACTTTTGCCGTTAATTGTACAGGCAAAAATCAACACTTAAATCATACTCATTTTACAGCCTTACAGATAAAAAATGCTATTGTTGATCAACAACGCGATCGCTACAATAGTCGCTCAAATATTGATGTTAAAAACCCCGATATTTTAATCAATGCCCATATTTATGAAGATGAATGTATTATTAGTTTAGACAGTTCAGGAGACAGTTTACACCGTAGAGGATATCGGCCAGCAATGGGAGTTGCACCGCTAAAAGAAAGCTTAGCTGCTGCACTCTTAGAGATGGCAAACTGGACACCTGATATTCCTTTTTTAGACCCCATGTGTGGGTCAGGAATTTTACCCATTGAGGCTGCTTTTAAAAGCTTAAATATTGCGCCAGGTTTATCGAGAAATAATTTTAATTTTGAACAGTGGCCAAACTTTGATGCAGCTTTATGTGATGAAATAATAGAGGATGCTATTCAGCAACAAAAAAATGAATTAGATGCACCTATTTTTGGCAGTGATGAAAACTTTGAAATGGTACAACAAGCAACCATTAATGCTAGAAAATGTGACCTTGACCATCATTTAAAATTAAGTCAAGTTGCTTTAGAAAATATTGAACCCCCCACCGATCATGGTATTATTATTTGTAATCCTCCCTATGGTAAACGGTTAGGTACCTCCCAGGAATTAGGAGCATTATATAAGTTATTAGGCGATGTATTTAAACAGCGTTTTAAAGGATGGACAGCTTACGTTTTAAGTGGAAATAAAGAATTAACCAAAAAAATTGGTTTAAGAACCTCTGGACGTATTCCTATTTATAATGGTTCTTTACCTTGCACCTTGCTTAAATACGAGTTGTATTAACCCAATTTAAGGATGAATTTTTGACCGTTTCTTGAAAATTATCACAAGTTAATTCAACTCCTAACCAACTTCCTAAAACCTCTAAATCTTGATCAAAAATTTCCTTAAGTTTCTCAATATTTTCGGGGGCCAACTCAGGTTTTTTCTTAATTGTCCAGAGACTTCTTACCCAAGTTCGGAAGCTTTTAGGAATTAATAAACGTCGTAACTGTTTTAACCCTGGTGCTTCTACAATAGCATCTCGCCAACCACTTTTAATCATTCGTTGATTGGAGACATTACTTGCATTTAATTCCTCATCCCATTGGGGTCGGTTTGTATAGCCAATAAAGTGACAAATTTTTTCTAATTCTGTTTGAGGAGTCGTTAACATTCTCTCAAAAAAAATCGGTAATACTCTGTCTTGTCCAAACGCATCAAAATAGGGTTGTAATTGTTTCGTATATAAACTATATTCAATTAATTCGGGATGATGATCAAGACTTTCATTAATCTCTTCAGAAATAACCCTTTGACTCCATTCATGAATATATTGAGAAACTAACCGATTAACGGGATGACGCATAACATAAATAAACTTAGCATCAGGGAGATGTTTTTGTAGTCGTTCAATGGTGTGGGGATAAGTGGGTAATTTAGTATAATGGGTGCTAGATTCTCCGATTAAATCATCAATATTAGCTGGTTCAAAATGGGATAAATACCAGTTTAACCCTTTACTATATTCTTCATCATTACTAAAAAAATTAGGTTCTTTCAGTTCACTCATAAAAATTCCTGGTTGTTGATGTAATTGTTCATGGAGGGAACTGGTCGCGCATTTCATGGCACCGATAATAATAAAATTAGGCAGTTTTTTCATGATTACTAGCAGGTAAAATAGGCAATTTAAAAGGTTCTTTCCAATTCGTCCAAATATCTTGTTCTTGGTATTCACAAGTATGAGGTTGTTTATTGTTAACCAATTCTCGCATCCAAGCAATACTCCGTCCCAATAACCAACAAACATTAGTAACCCACAGGCCAAAACTGCCGTAAAATTTAGCAAAATAGCGAGAACGGGACGCATAGAGGTAAGGACGGGGACGCTGACGGGCTGCGACTTCTGATTTAACCGAACCACTTCCCCCTCGTAGATGAACCACCCTAGCATCAGGCCAATGGAGAACCGTCCATCCGTCCTTTCTCGCGCGACGACAGTAGTCCACATCATCAAAATACATAAAATAGCCTTCATCCATCAACCCGATTTGTTCAATAACCTCTTGTCGAATTAACACACAAGCAAAGCTAGTCCACTGGGGTTCAAAAGGGGTATCCTTGACAGGTATGGGGACATCATAAGCATTGAGAAGCTTGGTAACGGGACCAGTGGCCGCACCATCGATAAACTGACTGACAGGGGAGTGATAGCGAAAACAGCTAATTTGTGGGGTTTCATCAGGCCATTCGAGACGAGGACTAATTAAACCAGCTTCAGGATGCTTGTCTAAAGCCGTTTCTAAAGTAGCGATTGCCTCTGGCCTAACAATGGTATCACTATTCAAGAGTAAGTAGGCTTTCGCTCTAACCGCTTTGATGCCAATATTGTTACCCGCAGAAAACCCACCATTAACGGGAGAAGAAATTAATTTTACCCAAGATTCCCAGTGATAATCTTTAATGGCTTGTTCTAAAATAGGGACAGAATCATCCCCAGAGTCATTATCTACTAACATCACCCGATGACGGGAGCTATCTATCTGGGGTTGCAGCGATTGTAAACAGTCTATCACCAGTTGAGGGGTTTTATAGTTAATAATTACAATAGCTAAGTCCATTTTTTTGCTGAGTTTGCTAACTTTTCATAGAATATCATTAGTTAAAACATTATGGTTAAAATTATTGGTCGTCAGTCATTAGGAGTGCAAAAAGTCTATGATATTGGTGTGGAAAAGGATCATAATTTTTTGTTAGGTAATAGCTCAATTGCCTCTAATTGTTTCAATAAATCTCACTCTACTGCCTATGCTTATGTCACCTATCAAACGGCTTATTTAAAGGCTAATTATCCTGTTGAATACATGACGGCTTTATTAACCGCCAGTAGCGATAATCAAGATAAAGTTGAAAAATATCGGGAAAACTGCCAAAAAATGGGCATTGATGTTTTACCCCCCGATATCAATCGCTCACAAAAAGATTTTACCCCTGTAGGAACACAAATTCTTTTTGGTTTTTCGGCGGTTAGAAATTTAGGAGAAGGAGCAATTGATAACATTTTAAAAGCAAGGGAAGAAGCAGAAGGCGCATTTGAATCTTTAGCAGATTTTTGCTGTCGGGTTGATTTACGTTCTGTTAATAAAAGGGCATTAGAAACCTTAGTTTATGCCGGAGCCTTTGATGCCATTAATCCCAATCGCAAACAATTAATTAATGATTTAGAATTAGTTGTTCCTTGGGCGCAAAAAAGAACAAAAGAAAAAGAAAGTGGACAGTTAAATATTTTTGACCTAATGAGCGGTAATGATACGGAAACAACAGAATCAAATACTGATTTTAAACACGCTCCCAGTGCTTCTCCTGTAGAAGATTATTCATTACAAGATAAATTAAAATTAGAAAAAGAACATCTCGGTTTTTATGTGTCTGAACACCCGTTAACGGCGGTCAAAAAAGCTGCTAAAATTTTATCTCCCATCAACTTAAATGAAATGGCAGAGCAGAAAGCAAGGACAAAAGTGAGTGCTGTTGTTATGGCTAATGAAGTTAAACAATACACGACAAAAAAAGGAGATCCCATGGCTTTTTTAGTCTTAGAAGATGGTTCAGCGCAGGTAGAAGGGGTTTGTTTTCCTGAAGCTTATAAAAGAATTCGAGAGATTTTAGTTGAAGATTCCCGCCTCATTGTTTGGGGAAAAGTTGATTATCGAGATGATAAAGTTCAGTTAATTGTTGAAGATGCCGAACCCGTAGAAACGGTGAGAATGGTGATGGTAAACTTGAGTCTGGAACAAGCAATGAATCAAGTTTCTTATCATAGTTTAAAAGGAATTCTTCAAGAACATTCTGGAGATAAAAATAAAGCAAAAGTTCCTGTTATTGCTATTATCGGAAGCGGAGAAAATCGCCAGTTAATTCGCTTAGGACAAGATTATTGGGTACAAAATGATCAATCAGTGGTCGAGGCTCTCAGAAAGGCTCATTTTAATGCTTATCCTACCCCTTTAGTTAGTGATTTATCCTCATAAACTTTTTGTTGTCCATGATTAAAACGAACTCATGAATTCTTGGTTTTCCCGTCCTCAAAAAATTCTAGTTACTTGGTTACTGATATTAGTTACAGGTTGGTTAACCATTAAAACTTTAAGTTATATTGGTGGCTTAATTAGTTTGATTTTAACTGCTTCTTTAATTGCTTTTTTATTAAATTATCCTGTACGAGGTTTAAAAACTGTTTTACCGCGTTCTTTAGCTGCGACATTGGTTTATTTAGGAGCCATTTTGATTGTTATTTTCTTGGGAATTACTTTACTTCCTCCTGTGGTTAACCAAGGAAAACAGTTAATTACTAAATTGCCAAGTTTATTAGAGGAAGGAGAACAACAATTAGTGACATTACAAGCACTAATTAATACTAAAAATTTACCCATTGACCTTGAGTTTTTGGCTTCTCAAATATTAAGTAAAATTGAAGCACAAACAAAAGATATTGCTTCTACTGGTTTCGGATTAGTCGTAGGAACCTTTAACTGGTTTATCGATTTAATTGTTGTTATTGTTATTTCTTTTTATATGTTATTAGATGGAGAAAAAATTTGGAAAAGTATAGTAAACTTTTTCTCTCCTCAAATTCGGGACGTTTTAACCACTACATTAGAAAAGAATTTACAACGATTTTTAACCGGCCAATTAATCTTAGGTTTATTTATGGCGGTTAGCTTAACCATTGCCTTTCGACTGTTAGGAATTCCCTTTTTTCTTCTCTTTGCTGTGTTCATTGGGGTAATGGAGATTTTACCCTTTATTGGGGCAACATTAGGTATTGGAACAGTTACTATCATTTTGACGTTTATTAATTGGTGGTTAGCGGTTCAAGTATTAATTACTGCCGTTATTATTCAACAAGTTAAAGATAATTTAATTGCGCCGAGAATTATGGGGAATTTAACCGGACTTCCCCCAGTGATGATTTTTATTGCTTTATTATTGGGGGCAAAAATTGGTGGTTTATTAGGAGTGATTCTGGCTATTCCTTTAACGGGAGTGATTAAAGGGATAACAGAAATTATCGGTGATCCCACCTTACCACCCCAAACTGGTAGTCTATTTTATAATCCTTTTTCAAAACTTTCATCAGGAAAAGAAGTGGAATTGTAAAATTAATGTTTGTAAGGTGAGCAAAGTTTTTAATTATTTGATAAATTAAGATAGCTTCTTGAACACTTGCCCATCTTACGGTTTAATACTAATTTTGAGGTTCTATATCCGACTGAGAGGGAAGGGATAAAGGCGTATTTAAACCGCGATCATAAATAATAATATCCCATTGTCCTGAACGGTTAGACTCAAAGGCAATTAAGCGGCCATTTCCGCTAATGGTGGGATGGCGCACTTCTCCTAGTATATTTTTAGTAATATTATTAGCCCGTGACGTTTGGCGATCATAAACAAAAATATCTTGTTTTCCTTCTTGTTCGGAAACATAAACGATGTAACGTCCGTCAGCACTAATATCAGGTTGATCTTGGATGGTGCCAGGCTGATTCAATCCAGGCAAAGGTAACAAACGGCCATTCGTTTGGTCGTATAGCCATACGCTACGCTTTCCTTGACGGTCAGAGGCAAAGATCAAATATCTACCCTCGTAAGAAAAGCGGGGATACTGTTCGGACGCTCGCGTATTTAAACTATTTCCTAAAGGTTGAACGGGAGGCGTGATAAATCCTGAATTAGTACAACCGACTAAACTAAGAATAATACTGCTACTTAAAAGCTTGATGTAACCACTCAACCGTTTAGGATGCAACGTCGCTATTAGAAGGAAGGAGACAACAATTAACATCATCGAGGCAAACTTTACCCCATTGCAACGCCCAGCGAACTAATTCTACCCGATTTTCTGTTTTGGTTTTCGTCAAAATGTTGCTGATATGATTATCAACGGTACGCTTACTAATCTCAAGTTTCTGGGCAATTTCAAGATTAGTCAAACCAGTGGAGACGAGATCGACAATTTGCATTTCTCGGCCAGAAAGAGACACAGGGTTTTGAAACTTAGCACTGGTCATAAGTATTTATTGTGATAGTACATTTACTCATCTGTTTTTTCTATTGTAGTGGATAGTTGACAATTCTGGGAGATAATTTTGCATTTTGCAAATAATTGATCTCCAAGGGCTTAACAAAGTCTTAATAGACTATAACTAAATTTAGGGGTGAAGATTTAATCTTGTCGATGGTATATGCTATGGAAGAAGGCGAAAAACAGGGATTACAACTATGTCAATTATTCTTACTATCGAACAAGAAAACTTTGTCAAAGAAAAGCTAAAAAAGGAAGATTTAAAAGCCTTCCTCACAACCTGAATTGACAATTCATAATTTATTAATTAGCATAATATCCACTCATCTCACAGACAATACGGGTTCACGAGATGCTAAACTAAAAGAATCTTGAGCAAACTCAATTTTTTCTTGAGTTGTTGATAATTTTGGCAAACAATCATTAATTAACTCTAACCGTGGGATAAGTCCTGTTTGGTTAGCAATTTGAATGGATAACCCTGGTCGTGCATTCATCTCTAATAATAACGGCCCTTTATTCTCATCGAGAACAAAATCAACTCCCAAATAACCGAACTCTGTCTCATTCCCCAAAGCAGCCGACATTTCTAATAATCGTTTCCAGTGAGGAATAGATAACCCTTTTAAGGGACTACCGGTTTCCGGGTGTTGACTAATATAGCGGTTATTTTGAATCCCTGTAAAGGTTTTCCCTGTTCCCAAGTCGATACCAACCCCAACCCCCCCACGGTGAAGGTTTGCTTTCCCATCAGAGGACCGGGTGGGTAAGCGTAACATGGCCATAACGGGAACCCCTTGATAGACAATGAGACGAATATCAGGAACCCCTTGATAAGCTACCTCTGCAAAGATAGGATCAAACTTAACTGCATATTCAAGAATAGCCTTATCTTTTTGTCCTGATAGGGAGAACATTCCACTGAGAATATTATGAATATGATAGTGGAGATCGTGGGGTTTAAGGAGTTTTCCACTACTTTTAAGATAACCGTCTTCGGTGGTATCTTTAATGACAACGATGCCATCTCCTCCGCTTCCTTTGGCTGGTTTAACCACAAAAGAAGAGGCTTTTCTAACAATATCGGCTAGTTTTTTAACTTCGTTTTGAAAGTGAATCACTCCATAGGTTTCAGGGATACTTACCCCTAACCGTTGAGCAATTTTTTTTGTTTCTAACTTACTATCTGCATAGCGATAGAGTCGTCGGGGATTATTAGGAAATAAATAATCAAGGTTACGGGAATTAATTCCTAAAATTCCTGATTTTTTATTAAATAAAAAAGGCAACATGATGATTATGAATGATGATAACAATAGTTTTGTAGGGTGTGGGGGTTTAATAATATTAAACCCTTACTGGTTACTGACTCATTTGCTGTTGTAAGGCACGAAACCTTAGATATTCGGTTAATTTATAGCCGTTATAGCGTCCTAGAAGGATATTGACCGCTAATACCATTAACAATAATTCAGGAAAAGCAAAGGCAATATGCTGTACGTAATCATTAATAGTACAGAAATAGCCAATAGTTGCCACAAAAACACTACCTAACCCTGAAATAATCACATTTTTTGCTCCTTCTTCTTCCCACATTACTGCAGCCCGTTCGATGGTCATGGCTAAAATAACAATGGGGAATAGGGAAATAGACAGGCCAAGGTTAATGTTGAAATGTTCCATTATCACCGCTAATGCACCCATAATTAACACGGTAGCGGTTAAAATAGAAGCCAAACGGGGGACAATCAATAACTGTAAATAGTTTAATCCAGCCCGAATAAGTAACCCTAAAGCAACAACAAGAATAAATAGGGGAATACCTACCATTAACCCGGTTTCTCTAAAGGATAGGGCGATTAAAATAGGGGTAAAGGTGCCAAAGGTGGGAATACCAATCACTTGATGTAACAGGGCAATAATTAACGCACCGATGGGAACTAATACCAATACCTGAAATACTCTTTGAGTGGTGAGGGGAAGTTTTAGTAAAGAATAGTTTAAAAATGGGTCAAAACTAGCTCTTTCTTGCCAAATTGCTTGAGTTAACCCCTCATCCGTGTTGGGACGTACCAATACTTCTAAACGCACATCCCCTGAACCCGTGACAGTCATAGGATCTTGGGAACCATACCACCAGGTTAAATAGGGGGTTTCTTCAGTGAAACTGAGATTAACCGAATCGAAAGCTAACCAGCGATCGCTATTTTCTTGTTGCACTTCTAACCATTGAATAAAATCCGTTGAATAGACTTCTTCTTTGGTTAATTTAATACCATTGCCTACCCTAGCAGGCACTTGCGCCCTTTTTAAGAGAAATACAGCAATTTTCGGTGCTGAATCATCTACATTAAGGGTTTCGATTAAGGTTTGAATGCGAATATCATCTGTTCGCAAAGCCAGTTCATACACCGCTTGTGCTAAGGTAAGGCGATCGCTTGATCGGCTTTTGGCTTCTCTTAAGAGGGAGTCAATGGCACCATCGGGGGCATTTTCCATCAATTCTTCTAAAATTTCCGCTCGATCTTCACTAAACTCATTAAACTGTTGATTAACTAAGCGACGACCGGTAATAGATACGGGTTCATCTGTGGGATTTGAATCATCAGAAAACCCTTTTTCATCAATAATTGTACGATAAAATAAGGTTTTGCTTCCTATAATTCCTGTGTTATTAAAGACTGCAACACGATTATTAAAAGGCTTTCTGGTTTCGATTTCTCTCTCATAACCATCATTGATAAAATCCTCATCAATGAGGCGATAACGGGATGAAAATTGCGGTAATTGAACTTCGATCAGATCGGGAAGTTCTTCTTCTGAAGACAGTAAAGACCGTTCTGAGTCAATAAAAACTTTAGTTTCAACATACCAACTCTGGTAAGTTTGATCGGGAAATAAAGGAATATCTGAAGAAATAACTTTATGCAAAAATATAGTTAAAGAAATAGCGCAAAGAAAAAGAGCTAAAATAACAGTACGTACCGTGCGATTCATTATTCCACCTCCTGTCCTTTACATTCAGACTTGTTGGTGAATTTTTGATTAGAATCAATGGCTAAATTACCTTTTTTGAGCATATTACGCCCTATTAAAACAGAATAATTAAATTGATCGCGATCAGCTAGGTTAACCTCTTCTTCTACCCATCGGCCTGCAATACATAGTTTCATCTCAACCACCGGACGACGAAAATGACCCCCTTCACCGTCTTTAATTTTCACCCAACGAGTAATAGGACGTTCAAATACTGCGCTTGTCTCATCTCCATCAATAAAACGGAATTTGATCATCCCACCGGCTTCGGTTTCATTATAAGGTTTACTAAGAACTTCAGCGTTAATAGAGGTTGTGGTGGCTCCTGTATCTAGTTTAAACTCTAAGGGTTCGTCTAAGCCAACAATACTCCCTTTTTCTATCCATCCTACGGTTTTTAAGGGTTGTTCAGATCCATCACTGGCCTGAGTTTGCTGAGAACCGCAACCTGCACAAAAGAGCAAAGTCGCGCTTAAAAGACTAAAAGCTATTTGTTTTATAGGGTAAGGTTTTTGTTTGAATAAATGCCTCATTCTTAATTCAACTATCTATCGTTTTTGCTTTATTAAGTTTTGTAAAACATATATTAATATAACGATTTAGACAGAGGAAAAAATCGTTCAGATGATAGATATTTATGTACAATTGGAAAATTTTTCTTTATTACATCTATCTAAAGAGGGAAAGTTAACAATAATTACTAATTTTCAGAAATGATGGGGGACATGAGGGTCTTACGCTTCAAAGATAAAAAAATACTTGACAAACCACCGATGCCTATTGTTATAATTACAGAGGCAATAATGAATATTGGGGTGTAGCCAAGCGGTAAGGCAGCGGGTTTTGGTCTCGCCATTCCTAGGTTCGAATCCTAGCACCCCAGTCAAATCGGAAACATAAGCCTTCTTTTAACCTGAATGTTGAAAGAAGTTCCCACCTATAAATTCTTAAAGAAATGCTCACATTTTAGGTGCGGGTGCTTTACGGGTCTTCGACGGGAATTTCGACCAGTCTATTAACATGAATGGGTAGCAGGTAACGGGTTACTGGTCACTGACATTAACTGAGGAATATCTAATAAAAAGAAAGAGTTTTGCTCATTAACTTGAATGAGAATAGAACTAATGCAATGAATATTCCCTTGAGTTAAATAAATATTGGGTAAAGGAATAAAAGCTGATTCAGAAACTCTCAGAATAGAGGGAGGTGAGTCAATGGGTAATCCAATTATTTCATTATTTTTATTGTGAATAATTAGTAAAAAACGAGTTTGCTCTGTGTTTTGAGAAGAGGAAAGCATTTCTATATCGAAAATACGACGAGCTACGTCAATAACTAATAATTCTTCACCTTGATAATGAGTTAAACTAACACCTTTTCTTTGAGGATCACCATACATTTTACCTAATTGTACCACTTTTTGAATAGTATCAATGGGTAAAGCAAACCATTCTTCCCCTAAAAGAAAAGTAATCATTTGTTGTGTATTTTGGCTTACTTTACCTGATGAACGACGGGAAAGACGATGAGAATAAAGAGTCATAATGGATAATGATAAAAATGAATTAAGGTTTAATTAACTGTTGAATAGTCGTTAATAAATTACTTTCTTTAAATGGCTTAGAAAAATAGCCAGAAGCCCCTAAATTCATGGCTAACTGACGATGTTTATCGCCACTACGAGACGTTAACATAATCACAGGTAAAGATTGAAAAATAGGATCAGATTTGAGATGAGAGAGTAAGCCATAACCATCAAGACGGGGCATTTCAATATCGCTAATAACTAATTGAACAGTTGTCCCTAAACCCCCTTGTAATTTTTCTAAAGCATCTTGACCATCTTTAGCTTGTTCGACACGATAACCCGCTTTTTCGAGGGTTAATGCTACAAAACGACGCACATTAATGGAGTCTTCTACTATCATGATAGTTTTAGCCTCATGGTCTATAAATTGTGCGTCTAAATCATTAATAGTTGGGGACAATTTTGGGGTAAAAGAAGATTGTGTTGGATCATCATTCAGCCATTGTAATAATGCCATCACATCCACCAGAGGAACCACTCGACCATCTCCTAAAATGGTGCAACCCCCAAACCCTTTTGGAAGTCCGACATTCCCTTCAACTTGGCGAATGGCCACTTCTTGTTCTCCCCAGTAACGATCAATTTCAATGGCTACATAATGATTACCCTGAGAAATCATTAAAACCGTCGATTGATTAATGATAGGAGTAACATCAGTAGAAATCATCTGAGGCGATCGCACAAAATCAAACCATTCTTTTAAACGAATTAGAGGAACCAAAGATCCATCCCAGTGAATCATCTCTTGACCCCCACCGGTAATTAACATTTCAGGATGAAGAGGGACAATTTCTTCGATGACAGTATGGGGAAAAGCCAATAACATTTCGGCACTTTCTACCAATAAGACCCGCACCACTGAAAGGGTAAAAGGAACGGTAATGGTAAAGGTTGTCCCCTTGTCAGGTTGGGTATTAACATGAATATCCCCCTGAATTTGACGTAAATTGGTGCGAACCACATCCATTCCGACCCCACGGCCTGATAAGTCCGTTACTTGGGATGCGGTACTAAACCCAGGTTCAAAAATCAGGTCTAATAAGTCTTGATGGCTAGCCTGCTGAATATCCGCTTCTTGTAATCCCATTTCTAAGGCTTTGAGGCCAATTTTCTCTAGATTAATGCCAGCCCCATCATCTTGTAGGGTAATTACCGTTTTATTACCGCGATACCCTGCTGTAATAGAAATGGTTCCTGTGGGGGGTTTTCCCATAGCTTGACGAACCTCTGGGGATTCAATACCGTGATCAAAGGCGTTACGTAATAGATGTAATAAAGGATCATTGAGGGCTTCTAATACGGTACGTTCGAGTAACGTTCCACCCCCTTTAATCTTGAAATTGACCGGTTTCCCATATTGCACTTCCATGGCGCGTAACGCCCTAGGAAACCGTCCCACCACATCAGAAATAGGACGCATTCGCAGTTGAGTAATGGTGTTCTGCATTAATTGAGAGGTTCGAGAAAAAGCCCGGGAAGAACTTTCCGTCTCCTCTAAATTCAGTTGTAGATCGTTGGTGACTTCTTGGAGTTGTACCACCGTATCCATAATCTCTTGGGACACAAGATGAGTATCGCCATAACGATCCATTTCCAATGAATCAAACGTTTCTAGGAGTGTATTGATAGATTCTGGTTTCCCTTCGACTAAAGCTGGCTCCTTAGTATGAATTCGAGGTATTATCTGATCATAATTATGGCGTAACCGTTGATTGGATTGTTCTAGGGTTTGAACGCGATCGCTCAATAATTCAATGAGATGACGAAAGCGTTTAATCTGTAAATTTAAGCCGTTTCGTTCAATGGTCAGTTCTCCAAAGCGATCGCTCAAAGTTTCTAATTGTTGCACCCGAACGCGAATGGTATCGGGTTCGTTGTCCTCTTCTGTCTCAGTAGAAGAAGGGGTGATAATAAAATCCTCTGAAGTTTGAGAAGTTAAGTCATTTAAGTCGGCTAAAAAGTCTTGGGCTTCTTGGGCAAATTCTTGAGTGGTGACATAAGACTTTAAGGTATCTGAAGTCATAATAATCTCAGAGGGTTCCCCTTGTTCTTCTAACTCCAAGGCTGCGTTAACCTCAAAGGACATATCACTAAACTGAATTAATCCCTCGTTCAATGAGGATGAGAAGTCTGTATTAGAAGGAATTCCAAAGGATAAAGGAGAATCATCCAACTCATGGAATTCATCTTCCCAAATTTCTGATGACTCTCGAACCCTCAAACCCGATAAATCAAGTGCTGTGGGCATCGTTTCCCGTTGTCCAACCATTACCATAGCATGGGATCTTCGCCATGCTTGTAGGGCTAAATTAGCGATCGCTGGCAACTCTTGGGAATATGTTTCGATGCCTTCAATAATAGACTGACACAGGGCTGAAAAGGCGGGCAATTCTAACATTTGCCCCAACCCTTCTAATTCTTGTGCTGCAATTAAAAATTCTTCTCTTAAACAAGGTTGTTGAGGATCAGCAAACACCGACTCTAACCGTTGTAAACACCCTTCGACTTCCGACTCAAACATGAGTACCACCATGTCTTGCTCGGCTTCTTCTGAGAGAAGGGTAACAGCATCTTCGGGTTGAGGATCACCTAAACGTTGATAGAGGGCATCGATGAGAGGATTAACCTCTTTTTCTAACCAAGTGGGGTCAATCTCAATGTCTTGACGGTTCCATTGGGCAATTTGTCGTAGACGATCCAAACTGCTCAAAAATAGCCCCTCTAGCTGTTCATCAAGGTTATCATTTTTCCCTGCTTTGAGAACTTTGAAGAAATCTTCTAACCGATGAGCTATCTCTGAGAGGGTTTGAAAACCCATCATCGCTGCCCCCCCTTTAATGGAATGGGCAGCCCTTAATAGGCGATCGATTTCTTGACGGTTAATGCCATGAGTGCCTAACCCCAATAAACCTGATTCGAGGGTGTTTAAATAGTCCTGAGCCTCTGTGAGAAATTGTAGCCTGACTTGTTTTTCTTTATCCTGTGTCATGGTGTCCTTCCTAACTGTTATTGGTGTCCTTCATGTTGTCTAACTCAGTTTGAAGGTATCAACGGATTTTTGTAATTGATCTGCCATTTGGGCTGTTTTTTGTAAGGAATGGGACACTTCAGTAGAAGAATCAGAAGTTGTCTGGGAGACTTGGGCGACTTCTTCCATTAATTGGGTAACTGATTTAGAGGTATCGGCTTGGGATACGGTTGTTTGAGAAATAGATTGCAAAAGTTCATCGATTTGACGAGAAGCGATTACAATTTTTCCTAGGCTTTCTTTGGTAGTTTCGGCTAAGTTAGTTCCTTCTACGACTTGGGCGGTACCGACTTCCATGGCTTCAACCACTGCGGAGGTTTCCCGTTGAATGGTTTCGACAATTTTCTCAATTTCTTTAGTCGCTGCTGCTGACTGGGCTGCTAACTGCCCGACTTCTTCAGCTACCACGGCAAAACCTCGTCCTTCTTCTCCTGCGCGGGCTGCTTCAATACTGGCATTAATGGCGAGTAAGTTAGTTTGTAGGGCAATTTGGTTAATTAAGGAAATGACTTTAGAAATTTGTTGGGATGATTCCCCTAGTCGTTTAACTTTCTTGGTGGTTTCCCCAACAGTATCCCGTAATTGGAGAATACTATTAACGGTATTATCCATCGCGTCTCCACTCAATTCGGCAGTTTGGGAAGACTCTCTAGCTGCTTGGGCTGCTGCTTGAGCATTGGCTGAAACTTGTTGAATAGATTGAGCCATAGCTTCAACGGAGTTCAAGACTTGTTGAATTTGTTGGGCTTGTTGTTGAGATTGTTGAGCTAATTCTTGGATAGATTTTTCATCCCCACTCAATGATGAGTTCACTTGTTGGGTAGTTTGTTTTACTTGGGTAACAATGTCTCGTAAATTTTCAATAATGGCGTTGAAAAAGTCAGCTACAATACCAATTTGTCCATCAGAAATTTCAGCCCGAACGGTTAAGTTACCGTTGGTAGCTTCTTCAATATCACTTAACAAGCGTATTAATTCGTTTTGCAGTTGTTGTTGTTGTTGTCGTTCTTGTTCAGCGATTAATTGTTGTTGTTGACTATCTTGTTGGGCTTCTAATCGCTGACGGGTGGCTTCTTCTTGTTCAACTAATAGGGTCTGAATTTGTTGAACCATGCGATTGATATTAGACCCTAATTTAGCAAGTTCATCGTTTCCTTTTACTTCAAGACGGGTGTCTAATTCTCCCTCTCCAATTTGTTCAACGGCTTGGGCTGCATTGATAATAGGTTTGGTAAATCGGTTGGCTAAATAGGCTGCCAGTAGAGCAACCCCTAAAGCTGTTAATAAGGTTCCTACTGTAAAGGTTAATAATAGATAGCGTTGGGGTGCAAAGGCTGTACTCACTTTATCGGCTACGATAATACTCCAGTCTTGAGTGGGTAAACCGTCAATATTTTGTAGGGGGGAATAAGCAACCAGATATTTTTCTTGGTCAATGGTACTAACATCAAAAGTGACTTCTGTTTTTTTATCGGTTTTTAAGGTTGAAAATTCAGGAAAAAATTGCTTAATCTCTTGATCAATTTCTTCGGGATTTTCAGAAACAAATATTTTATTATTATTATCAGCGACTAAGTATTTGGGGTCATCTTGATCGCCGACTTCTTTAGACCGACTTTTAATGCTGGAGCGAATTAAATTATCAATGTAACTAGCATCAGTTCTCGTACGAATAACATAAAGCAGTTCTCCTGTTTTGTTATGAAAGACTGGAGCAGCTACGAAAAATGAAGATAAATTATTTGCTTTTGATATCCGCAAAGGATTGATAACGGGTTCTTTTGTTTTAACAACTTCTTGCCAATAATCAATCTCGCTATAATCAGGAATCGTTTCTTCTCTATCTTTTTCTCTACCTTCTAAAAGAGTTTTTCCTGTTTTAGCATCGATTACAACAATACTATTAATTCCATTTTTAAGAAAGTTTTCTAAGGCTTTCTCTTTTTCTTGTTTTGTCAGTGATTGGAAAAGTTCAGGATTAGATAGAATAGGTAGATTAGATAAATCAATAACTTGTTGATAATTAGTTTTGGCAAAATTCATCAGATCATTACTAATAGTAACAGCCCTTGTTTTTTGATACTTTAATTCTTGTTTCGTTAAAGAATTATTAGTTAAATTGTAATTAATCCCGCCAATGGCTAGAACAGGAACAGTACCAAGAGCAATTGCTAATAAAGTCGCTTTTGTTTTTAAATTAAATCGTTGCCAAAAAGGTGGCTTTTTACTACTTAGGTTTAAGTTATTCTCATTTTCTGAGCCATCATTACTATTAGATTGATAATCATTAACTTGGGAATAGCCACTAATAATTATTTTCTCTGTTTCTTTTTGATCATGACTAAGCTCAGTTTCATTATTAGCATGACCATTATTTGAAGTAATGAAATTAGATTCATTGTTTTGCTGGCTGTCCATATAACCTACCCTATAAATTATCATGTAAATATTGATAGCAGAATTAAGTCCCTACTTAAGAAAAACTAATGACTTCAAGGGTTAAATCTAATCTTGAGAGTCTCTAGCAATTTTTAATAGAGATAATAAGTAACAGAAAATATCTGAGTGGTGATCCGCTATTTATACTATTCCCAAATTGTAAGTAAAAATAACAAAAAGCTTGAAAAATTATTGCTGGTCTAGAAGATGCCTTGTAGTCGTCGTCATCTTTGATTTTGGTCGGTAGATAGGAAATTATGAAGAATAATGTTTCTCACTCATTTTTTTTTCAAAACCATGATATATAATGGGAGTCGGAGCCAATTAGCAAGGGTGGAAGTTACCCTAAATTTTTGCTGTAATTCGGGGGAAATTGTCTCAAAATCCACCTCAACAAATCCTATGCGTTGATAAAAATTTTTTAGTTGATTCCCTAAACATTCCAAATAAAGTGGATAATTACTTATGTCTATGAGATGTTGCGTTACATAAGTCCCTAATCCTTGGTTGCGATAGGATTTTTGAACAACAATACTCCCTAATTCTTGAGCTTGGGCAAAAGTCCTCAATTGACCACAAGCAATAATTTGCCCTTTTAATTCTATAACCCAAAATTGTTGCGATCGCAACTGGGTTGGATCAAGAAATTCCTTAAGCACTAACCAGCGAATTACCCCCATATCCTGGGAGGTTGCTTGACGTAAACGATATTCTCTAGGCAATTCGGTCATTCTAATTCTCGTCTTCCTTCTAACGCTCTGGCTAAGGTGACTTCATCGGCATATTCCAAGTCACCTCCCATCGGTAAACCAAAGGCAATACGAGTCACTTTGGTAAAGGGTTTGAGCAGTTGACCTATATATAACGTCGTGGTTTCACCTTCGACGGTGGGACTAATGGCTAAAATAATTTCTTTGACTCCCTCTTGTGTCACTCGTCTCACTAACGGTTGAATATAGAGTTGTTCAGGGCCAATACCATCCATAGGAGACATAACCCCTCCTAAAACATGATATTTTCCTCGATATTCTCTGGTTTTTTCTAAAGCAATCACATCACGGGAATCTGCTACCACGCACACCGTTTGAGAATCACGGTTAGGGTTACGACAGATATCACAAATGGGTTGTTCAGAAAAATGAAAACAGACTTTGCATAACCCAACGCGCTTTTTAGCATCAATTAAAGCTTTAGCGAGGGCTTGAATTTCATTATCAGGGCGTTTGAGAATATGTAAGGCGAGGCGTTGGGCTGTTTTCGGCCCTACCCCTGGCAACCTTTGTAGTTGTTCAATTAAGCGGGCTAAAGGAGGTGTATATATAGGGTTTTTCTCCAAATTTAATTAGACAGTTTATAGATAAAATTAAGGTTAGAGAACAATTATCGTCAAGCAAAACAATGATTCAAGGCTTTAATCTTCTGATTGAGGCTTTTTAGGTTTCTCGATTTTTCTAGTGGGTTTTTTCGGGGGTAACTTACCATCAGTCGTTGCTTTAACTGGTTTTTTATATCTTGGAATTTTCTTGGTGGGGGGTTCTAAGTCTTTGTCCCATCCCCAACAGTTACGAGACGGTATAAATTTAAAATTACCTTGAACAAACCAACGAGGAGGTAAGTCTTCTTTGGCTATTTTAGGATTAAAGCGAAAGGGTTTAGCTTCGTCGTCTCGCCTCATCAACACAGGAAGATGAGAAGCTTTAAATTTACCTTTAGGATCATTAGCATTTTGATTACGATAAACTGAAATAACTGGGGTTCGTACTTGAGGCACAAATTGCCAAACCCCTCTAAATTTAAACATTCCTGGGTCTTCTTCCCAAGGGTTTTCTTCTTCCCAAGCAGCAACTTGAAAGTAAATTTGAGGATCTTTGCGAGGAATCATTAAACATTTGGGATATACTCGCAAAAATAAGGTTTGGTCGGGGTTAGCGGACATCTGCTTCAGCCAGGCTTGATAGCGATAACCCGCAATAAATAATTTATAGCGTTTTCCCCCTAAACGAATGAAAAAGTTACCCTCTTCATCTTGTTCTGGTTTCCCTTTGAGGGTTCCAATGGCTTGAAAAAGAAAAGAGTTTTCCTCAACTTCAGCATTGGCGGTTGAAGTTTCTTCGGATTCAATGGGTTGTGAGACCTCAGTAGTGAGTTCTTCAGGGACAGACATTTTAACGTTTCCCAATAGTTTTTTGTGGTTGATCTGATTAATTTTACCTAAATCATAAACCCCTAGATACCATAAGTCTAGAGGTGTTACAATAAAAGCTTTGACCTTAATAACTATAACTAAAAATTGCTCAAAATTAAATAGGACATAAATATGTATTGTCTGGGATTAATGAGTGGTACCTCTGTGGACAGTATCGATGTTGCACTGGTAAAAATTACAGGAGAAAACGTTAATTTAGAGATTGAACTATTGTCTGGAATTAATCATTATTATCCAGAAAAATTAAGACAAACTATTTTAGAAGTGGCTGATGGACAACCCCTATCCATTGAAGAAATAGCTAAATTAGATGAAGAAATTGCCCTATGTTTTGTAGAAGCCGTTCGTAGAATTAAACAAGAGCATTCCACAATAGCATTAATTGGTTCTCATGGACAAACAATTTACCATCGTCCTCCTCTGAACGGAAAATTAGGTTATACTCTCCAATTAGGCAGAGGTGAAATAATTGCCAATTTAACAGGAATTCCTACGGTTAATAATTTTCGAGTAGCTGATATAGCTGCTGGCGGACAAGGCGCACCTTTAGTCTCTAAAATCGATGCTTATCTATTAAGTCATCCTAAACATCATCGATGTATACAGAATCTAGGAGGCATTGGCAACTTTACCTATTTACCGCCCAAAGAGCAAGAAAACTGGGAAAATAGGATTGTGGGGTGGGATACGGGTCCTGGAAATATGTTAATTGATTTAGCGGTTAAACAATTGACTAACGGGGAAAGAACTTACGATAACAATGGAGACTGGGCAGCCCAAGGAAAGCCAAATTTGTCTTTAATTGAACAATGGTTAGCTCAAGATTTTTTTCAACAAACTCCTCCCAAATCAACAGGAAGAGAATTATTTGGGGAAGCCTATTTACAACAATGTTGGCAAGACGCACAAACTTATAATTTATCAGAAACCGATTTTTTAGCGACTTTAACAGAATTGACGGCTGCTTCAATGGCTCATAGTTATCAGCAATTTTTAAAATACCCCATTGATGAAATTTTATTATGCGGTGGAGGCTCTCATAATTTTTACTTAAAAGAACGAATTAAATCTTATTGGCCTTCTACGACTAAAGTGAAAACCACAGACGAAGTGGGAATGAACAGTGATTTTAAAGAAGCGATCGCTTTTGCCATCTTAGCCTATTGGCGATATGTCAGCCAAATTCCAGGGAATTTACCCCAGGTAACTGGAGCCAAAGAAGCAAGGTTACTGGGGGATATTCATCTTCCTCTTGATAGCTAAAAAATGTAAGCATTCAGTTATATTCCTATAACCTTGTTCGCGCTTAAGTAGGTAGGCAAAAATAAACACAAGTTTGTAGTGAGTCCTTTAAGACCTGAAAACGAGTCAGAATCAAAGCTAAAGCCTTCACTACGGACTTTTTTGTTTTATATTTAATTACACCTATCTACTTAGCCGGAACTTCACTATCGGAACTGCTGAACACTGAATGCTGACTAAAAAATATAAAGACCTGTTAGTTTTCTGTGAAGTTAGGGAAATCTAAAGGAGAGAAACCTAAGAGTGATAAGAGTCAGAGTATAAAAAGGAAAGCACACCCGTTTCTCAATAATGAGTCAGTGGACAGACGAAGTCTACCCGAAGGGCAGAGTAATGTCTGACTTGAACTCTAACTTTGTCCCACCTAGGATCTTAAATTTTATAGTTAAAGAGATTAAGGAGTGGTATCTTGGCTCATAGCTTTTTAATGGAAGCCGGACGCTGGACAATTGAGGGAAATTGGCTCGAACGCAATGAAATGCCCCAACCTGTCAAAGGTAAGAGTCTCGTAGCTTGGAGTAATGATAATTGGTTCACTATGGTGACTAAATTGGTATTTCCCCGAAGCGAGCGCCCCGAAATTGCTTTTCAATATCGAGGTCATCTCAGTGGAGAAGAACGAGAATATACCTATGTTCTTCAGCAGAGCGTTTTAGGGAAAGTAGAAGGGGAAGGATGGATAGGACCTGACTCGATTATTCAACGTTATTGGGTCTTAGGCGATCGCCAAAGACGCAGTGGTTTTGAAACCTTTTACCGTCTTAACAACAATACCTATCATTTCTCTGGGGGTTTACTCAGTGGCCATTACCTCACTAGCACCATGGAAGCTATCTTTGAACGTCAATTATGATTGTTATTTTCTATTCTCAACTTTATTGTTCCTAAGCCTTAATTTTTTATTCATATCCGACCATTAATGAACTATTATGAATCCCCCAGTTACCATGAAAGAAACTCATCAACGTCGTTTATTGGCAAACCGCTATCAACTCGTCGATATTGCTGGCAGTGGTGCGATGGGTCAAGTCTATCGTGCTGAAGATAAACTGCTAGGTGGTGTCACCGTTGCGGTGAAATTTTTATCTCAGGCGTTACTCAATAGTAAAATGCGAGAGCGGTTTGAACGAGAAGCCACAGTTTCTGCATTGTTAGGGGAAAAAAGTAATCATATTGTACGAGTGCGAGATTATGGTGTAGATGAGAAAGAAATCCCCTTTTATGTCATGGAATTTCTCAAAGGGGAAAGTCTTAGTGAAGTGATCAAATTTCGCCCTTTACCTTTATCAAGATTTTTAAAGATCACTCGGCAAATTTGTTTTGGTCTCGAATGCGCCCATAAAGGCATTATGTTTGAAGGGGAAATGTGTCCTATTATTCACCGAGATATTAAACCGAGTAATGTTTTTTTGGTTCAGGATCCGGCCTTAGGTGAGTTAGTTAAAGTTTTAGATTTTGGGATTGCTAAATTAATTCAATCAGGGGAAGCTCAAACCCAGTCATTTATGGGGACTTTAGCGTATTGTTCCCCAGAACAAATTGAAGGTAAAGAGCTTGATCGTCGTTCTGACATCTACAGTCTGGGAGTGATGATGTATGAAATGCTAACAGGAGAAATGCCCATCTTCCCAGAAAATTCTTCTTTTGGAGCGTGGTATGAAGCTCATCATTATGCTGCTCCTAAGCCTATTTCTCCTAAGATTCATCTACCATCAGGGTTAAAAAGTCTTATTTTCCAATGTCTGGCCAAAGCTCCCAATGATAGGCCACAAACCGTTACAGAAATTCTCAAGAGTCTAGAAAAATTAGAACCTTCTCAATCGGAATCTCAACAAGAAACTTTAGTCGCTAATCCTAAACAAGGGATTAATAAATCTACTAAGTCGAGTAAATCCACTTTCAGAAAAACTTGTCCGAAAGGGGATGATATTTGCTTAAAGATGTTTTGGCCTGAAGACAAACCTCAGCAAAAAATTGTCTTTCCTCACATCATCCGCGCCCCAGAAGGTAATTTTGCTAGTCTTTGGGTGATGCTTAATGAACAAGATATTGTCAATCGTCTTTCGAGTATTCGTTACAATCAATTTGTTTTTATCACCAGTCCTCATCCCATGATTTTGTGGATTACGGTACTCTATCATCGTGAACATGGGCCGAGATGGTTACCGTGTTATCTCGATCTTAAAAGTTCGTCTGGTCAACGGTTTGCTCGTTTATTAGGAGAGTCTGGCTCTTATTGGATTTTATTTTTTGCCTTAGAGAAAGGCAAGGCCTGTCAGCACGTTGTGACGACGACGATTGCCCCTAATCAATGCCAAAATTTACAGGAATGGGCTGATAAAAGTCAACTGTTGCGAGGGGGTAAGCCTCAAATTACTAAGCGGATGTTAAAACAAGAATTTGAGAAGCTTAAACCGACTATTGAGAATAAGCTGAAGACTGCTTATACAACTTCTCGCAATGGGTCTCATGTTTAGTGATTATAGCTCTGATGTTATTTCTCTGGAGAGAAAAATAAAACAGGAAACCAGCTATTGCTTAGAATATCATTAGCTAAACTAGGGGCTGTCCAGGCTAGGAAATTAGAACGATACTGACAAGCTGTAGCGATCGCACTAATATCATAATAAATGGCTGTGTCTAAAATTTCTTCTAAGGGGTCTCCTTGACGTATCTCTGTGGTTACTTTCAAATTAAGGGTTTCCAGTTCTTGTTGAACTTGATTTAATTTGTCTTGTGCCTGTTGTAGATGATAGTTACTTAATTCTTGAGAACGGCCACCATCAATAACCCATAATAATAAACATTCCTCAAAACACCCATCGGGTTGATTTTGAGCCATTTGTTTGATTCTTTCGAGGAGATATTGGGCTGAGTCGCCATCGTTATAAGGAACCAATAAGTAACGCCAGAAATGTTTTGTGCGTAGACTTAATTCTTCGTAGGTGTAAGTAGAAATAAGTTGAGGGCGAATTACCATTAAAGGGGTGGTTGTTGCGGGGGCTAAGTCTAGGGTATGACTGCCAAAAATTTTGGTTTCGAGGGCATTGCGAACGGGCATCCCTGTGAAAACAACGTCTATATCATAGGTTTCAATCAGTTGTAGAACACAATCTTTGACTGTTCCTGAAAGCACTTCTATTTTGACTTCTATGCCATCGGGAACGTTATCTAAGGCAGGGGCAAGACGTTCTTTGGCTTGAGCAATTTTTTCTTGGTCGACTTTAGCTATTCTTTCATCTTCCCATACAGAGATGCTATGAAGAAATATAATTCGTTTAAGGCCATTCTTAACTAAGCTAGGAACAAAGTCCACTAAACGATAGAGACCATCTTTAAAATCCGTACAAATCAAGCAATTTTGAAACATATTGATGTTAGTCCAATCAATTAGAATCTGTTTTTTCTATTCTTAGAATAAAATAATCCGAATTAACTTTGAGAAAACATTGACGTTAAGATGTGATTATTAAGTAGATATTCTTAACGATAAACCTTATAAAAATACCGCAAATTTAAGGGTTTGTTTTAATCTCTAGCTATGGTGAGAAGTAAGATTACTCATCACACACTCTATTAAACCATGCTTGCTCCTCTTTTAAGCGAACCTTTGAGGGTAGAAAGGTTAACTATCCCCATAAAGGATTTATCCTCTCTCCTAGAAGGAACAAAAATCGTGCAACTTTCGGATTTGCATGATGATGGACTTTGTTTATCTTCGGAATTACTCACTCACGCGATTACCTTAAGTAATCAAGAGCAACCTGATCTAGTCGTACTTACAGGGGACTACATTACTAATGAAGCCAACACAATTTATAGTTTAGCCCCTAAATTAAAATTATTGCAAAGTAGAGTCGGAACTTATGCTGTTTTGGGGAATCATGACGTTTTGTCTCGTCAGGGTAAACCAAAAGTTACAGAAGCTTTAACCGAGGTGGGTATTAAAGTTCTCTGCAATGAAATTGTCAGCCCTTTCGAGGATAATTTACCCATAATAGGATTAGCCGATTTATGGTCAGGAGAGTTTAACCCTGAACCGATTATGTCTCAACTGGGTGAGTCTCAACCTCGTTTAGTTTTATCCCATAACCCTGATACGGCTAGTCTTCTACAACGGTGGCGTGTTGATCTACAATTATCAGGGCATACCCACGGAGGTCAAATTGTTATCCCTGGTTTTGGTCCGGGTTTAATGTTACTTCAGCAAGTTCGTGAGCATATTCCTCGTAAATTACACGATTGTCTCCCTTATATTAATCATTGTTCTGGAATTCTCAAAAATTGGCAATGGCATCAAGGATGGCATCATATTGGAGGAAACCAACTCTATGTTAATCGGGGTTTAGGGACTTATTTTCCGGGACGGTTTTTCTGTCCTCCGGAATTAACTGTTATTACGTTAGTCTCTTGTTGAATTAGTCAAGGTAAAAGGCAATAGGTAACAAGCAAAAGTCAATGGTTAAAGAAGAGGATTGCTACCTCTCCTAAACCAATTCCGTGCAAGAAAAACTCCGCTTTAAACCGAAGAGATAAGGGATTAGAAAAGCTCTTGCCTTTTGCCTTATAACTTTTGCCTCCGAGATAAAAGCCTCGGTAATGAAGTGAAGAGGAGAAGGTTCAATTCTTCTTCTCTATTCCCTTTTTTTACTATCATGGTTATTCAGCTTGGGGTATTTATATGAGATAAGAAGTTTTGCTACAATTCTGTTAAAATAAGTTAGAATTTATCTTGAATTAACTATGATTACTGTTATCACTCCTGTTTATAACGGTGAAGCTTTTATTGAATCTTGTATTCAGGTTGTTATTGAACAAAATTGTTCGGATGTTGAACATATTATTGTGGATGGAGGATCTAAAGATAAGACGGTTGGAATTATTAAACAATATGCTGAAAACTACCCTCATCTTCGTTGGATTTCTGAAGCTGATCAAGGTCAATCTGATGCTATGAATAAAGGGATTAATCTTGCTAAAGGTGAGATTATTGCTATTTTGAATGTTGATGATTATTACCAGCCTCATGTTTTAAATCGAGTATTAGACATTTTTAAAACTTTACCTAATAATAGTTTTTTGGTGGGTAACTGTAAGGTTTGGGATGAAAATGGCAAAGTGAAGTTTATTAATAAACCTCAAAAATTAAAGTTAACAGAACTATTATTAGGTTGGTCAATCAATCCTCATCCGATTAATCCCTCTGCTTATTTTTATCATAAGTCTTTACATGATGAAATTGGTTTATATGATATTGAAGATCATTACACAATGGATGTGGATTTTTTATTTAGAGTTGTGCAAAAAGCTAAGGTTTATTATCAAGATGAACTTTGGGGAAATTATCGAGATATTGAAGGGACAAAGACTTTTAATGATCGAGAAAGTGGACAGGGCGAAAAAAGAATGAGCAATTTATTTAATAAGTATTATCAACAATTATCTCCTAGGGAAAAATTACAAATTCAAGTTAAACGTTATTGGTTACAAAACCTATGGAGTAAAGTTCAATACTTTGAGAGACATCCTGATGAAATTTTATCAGGAATTTTTAAAAAACTAAATGTCTTTACAAAAGCTAAATAATGATTTATAGTTCTAGTAACTAAGTATTTTAAATCATATTATAATTATTATTAATTAAAAGTATGAGTTTAACCCTATCAGATATCTTAGATTTCATAAAATATGAAGTCATTAAACTATAGTAACTATACTAACTAATTCAATAATTTAAAGATTACTTTTTCAATATTAGGTGTAATTGCTTCCCAAGAATATTGAGATTTAACTAATTGAAACCCTTTTTCTTTTAAAGAAATTTTTAGCGATGAATTTGTCCAAATTTCAACTATTCCTTTGATAATATCTTCAGGGGTTTCTTTAATAAGGAGATGGACTCTATCTTCACTTTGGATTCCTTCTGCGCCTTTAGCGGTACTAATAATAGGACAACCGGATGCTAATGCTTCTAATATTTTTAAACGAGTTCCTCCTCCTGTTTGTAAGGGAACAACCATGAGACTTGCTGCTGCTAAATACGGACGAACATCTGGGACACTTCCGGTTACAATGATATCGGGATCTTGTTGAGATGCTTGGCGCATTTTACTATTAGAATTACGCCCTACTAATAATAGTTTAGTATCAGGATATTGTTGTTTGACTTGAGGATAAATTTTTTCGATTAATATTTTAGCTGCGATCGCATTAGGAGGATAATTATATTGTCCTAAAAATAGAATATTATGGTTTGTGGGGTTTAAATAACTAGGGTAATCTTCTTTTCCTTGATAAATATTATGATAATCATTAATATTAATTGTATTAGGAATTGAGTAAGCATCGGTACTCTTTCCGTATAATTTATTTAACAGTTTTTTATCATCTTCACTACAAACCCAAACTTGATCAACTTGCTGGATAAAGCTTTTTTCTATGGCTTTTAGTCGTGGAACTTTTAGTTTCAATTTACCATAATTTTGTTCAAGTAAATCTGCTTCTATATTATGATCATCTAAAATTATTTTACAAGGAAATTGTTGAATTATTTTTAAATAATTATATGTCCATAATTCTTCAATAATAACAATATCAGGCTGAAATTTAGTTAAACTATTTTTTAATTGATTAAGTATATTTTTCTGATAAACTTTATCAACATCTGGATAACCAAACCGGCGAATTGGCCAGAATTTACGTCTATACTTTTCCCAAGAATCTATAGATTTATTAACAACAAAATGATCCCAAAACTCAATTCCCGGTAATTCTACTTGATCCGCTTGATCTGAACCAATGGACACAATTGATACAGATCCATACTTTCTCATTATATTAATATTCTGCCAATTCCTTAAAGCAGCCCCTCCTAAGGGAGGATAAGGAAGATATCGAGTTACAAATAGAGTTTTAATTTTAGATTTAATCATCAGATTATTAACTAATAATATAATTATAAAAAATTCTTGATAGCTGTTTGAACTCGCTTATAAGTTGCTTCCCAAGAATATTCCTGTTTGACTAATTCATAGGCATTGTTTCGTAATTCTAATCTTAAAGAAGGTTCTGCCCAAAGTTTTTCTATACCTTCGATTATTTCCTCAATGGTATTTCTAATTAATAAGTGTTTTCCATCAATTGCATCTAACCCTTCTGCCCCTTTTGTGGTACTAATAACAGGGCAACCGGAGGCAAAGGATTCTAATAATTTTAAGCGAGTTCCACCTCCGTGTAATAAAGGGACAACCATCATACTAGCAGCAGCAACATAAGGTTGTACCTCTCGAACGCTTCCAGTAACAATAATATCGGGATCTTTTTCAGCTACTGCTAACATTTTTGGGGTGGGGGTTCGTCCCACTAATAGTAATTGACAGTCGGGATAATTTTGTTTGATTTTAGGATAAATTTCGTCAATTAATAATTCAGCAGCAATTTTATTAGGATAATAGGATAGTTGTCCTAAAAATAGGATAGTACGTTCTTTATTTTTAACTTTTTCTACTGGTTCGTATTGGTTGTTAAACCCTTTGGCATAGTTATCAATATTAACCCCATTGGGAATCACATAAAGAGGGGTTTGTTTACCATACATTTGTTGACAGAGTTGCACATCATCTTCACTACATAGCCAAACTTGATCCACTTGATCAGTCAACTTTTTTTCCATTCCTCTTAAATGGGAAGTTTGAATTTTAGCTTTTATTTGACTTCTAATGCTTTCTTGCGATCGATCCGGTTGGGCTGCCAAATGGGCTTCAATGTTATGGTTATCAAAGATAATATAGCAAGAAAACTGTTTGACGACCGATAAATAACGATATAACCAAACTTGTTCAAGGATGACTAGATCCGGTTTAAATTCTGCCATGAGTTCGGCTAATTTTTGAGCAGTAAACCGACAATAGGGCCAGTCTGCATCGGGATCTCCGATAGGCCGTAACCACCATAAACGCCGTTCTAACTCTTCCCATTTGGTTCTCGTGTCGTCAACATTGTAATGTTTCCAAACCTCAACCCCTGGCAAAGTGTGATAGTTCGGTGTCCAGTTGGCCGCAGAAAAAACCGCTACTGGGCCGAATTTCATCATCACATTCATATTTTGCCAGTTTCGTAAGGAAACCCCTCCTTTGATGGGAATGGGGACTTCTTTGGTAATAAATAAGCTTTTGATGGTCATACCGTTGACGATAAAAGGAATCTGAAGATTATAGTAACTTGACCAGTATATCTTTAACAGCAGGAGGAAGTTGACGCATAATTTTTCCTTTTTTACGATCAACGGCCACTAAGGTTATTTTTCCCGTCACATAAACTTGTTGGCGATCGCTTGATTCGATTCGATAGTCGAAGTGCATCCGAACCCCCGTCATTTCGATCATACGAGTTTTAACAAGAGCGATGTCTCCTAACCGAAGTCCTTTGTGGTAGCGTAAATAGGTTTCTACCACATTGATATCGCATCCTAGTTTCACTAATTCGGCAAAATTAATGCCCATTGACTCTAAATATTCCCCTCTGGCTGTTTCCATCCAGGTTAAATAGGTCCCATGCCAAACAACCCCTCCATAGTCGGTATGATGAGGTTGTACTTTAACAGAATACTCAAACCACTTTTCTGTGGTTGCTTTGAGGGGAGTTTTGGGGGCGATAGCAGTGGTAGGGGGTAGTTGGTTAGACTCTTGGGAAGAAGACAAGGTAGTAAACTCTTGAATAATAAGGGGATCTACTTGTTGATTAGTTTATCAGTTATCAGTATTTATCGAGCCGTATAACCTCCGTCAATAACTAACTCTGCTCCCGTGACAAATTTGGATTCATCACTAGCTCGATAGAGAATTCCGTAGGCAATATCTTCTGGTTTGCCAACGTGGCCGATAGGATGTAAATTATCGAGTTTTTTGCGCCCTGATTCTACATCCCCTTGTTGTTTAAGATAGTCTTCAACCAATGGTGTCCAAATAAAACCGGGATGAACAGAATTAACCCGAATTTTGTCTTTAGCATAGAAGAGAGATTAATAATACTGCCACTACTCAGTTTCATCATCATGGGGATTGCGTATTTAGTGCAAAAGAAAACCCTATTAACATTAATGACCATCAATTTGTTCCACTCTTGAGCAGTGATTTCATGGGTAGGTTTATCAACCCCAGAGATTCCCGCATTATTAACCAAAACATCTACTTTACCCCACTTGTCCTCAACTTCAGTAAAAACCTGTTGAACTTGTGATTCTTGGGACACATCAAGATGCCAGTATTCTGCATCTTTCACTCGATTCATAATTCTAGACCCCTAAATCGATGGTTGCGACTCTCTTCGGTTCCAATTTCGTAATCGAAAGGCAAGAATTAAGAAAAGTATGCCGAAAATAAGGGCATAAGCTCCGATTATCCACATAATTGCTAATGCACCTGCTACCGGCCAGAATGCCAAGAGAAAACCAAACAGAAGAGAAGCAATAGCAGCTACGATTAATAGCCATTCATTTCTGATTTGCCGTCGCAGTTGAATGGCCGCTATTAGCTCAAAAATTCCTGACATAATTGCCCAAGCAGCAATTAAATAAACTAAGAATAATCCCGTCATGCTAGGCCAGGCAAACACGGCGATACCGATGGCGATGCTTAATAGTCCTTCTAGCAAGAGTAGCCCCCAAGGTTCATCAGTATGACGTTGTTTTAGGGCTGCTACTAATAATAAAAGCCCACCGATTAACGCAAAAAAGCCAAAAAGACCGACTAGAACTGCCAACGTAACCCCTGGCCAGGCAAAGATGGCGATGCCAAATAGCAAGGCAATAACGCCCCGAAAGGCCACCGTCCACCAATTACGAGCCAGCAAAGTCCCCATTCTCAATCGCCTGTTAGAGTTTGGTTTCATTGATTTAACCCCTTTGCAATTTACTTATTTACTCCCCACATCCACCTACTAATAGCTCATTGATTTCTATGAATTAACTTCTAATCTTCCTTCGCTGCCCAACTCGAATAGGGATAAGTATTCATTGGGTAGTTGAGAGCGAATATCCTCAATTTCACCCGGACTAATTGCTTCTTTGAGTACATCTTAATGCTTAGTCCATGCGACTTTTTAGCAAAGACTTAGCTTTATTAGCCATCTGACAATTATTGTCTTTTAATTCCTCAAAGAAAGAAGCTAATTCGTTATCACCTGCAGACTTAGCATCCTCGATATATTGGTCATAGGTAACTGCTCCTTCTAGAGCATGATACACAACGCTAACTAAGTCATAAACTTCGTTGTTTGTTCCTGTAGTGCATTGGCTTTTATCAGTTGCTGAAGTCATAGTTGTCCTCTTAATTTTTAGTCATTGTTGCTTTTGAGATTGTGATCTCAGTCTAAAAACTAATCAAGAAAATCACGTCACTCTAGAGTGATAAATACTTGAATATGGAGTCTGACTTCAGACATAGGTCACTGGTTAAAGCGTCTATCCTGGGTGCTAATGTTATTCAATTTTAGTAATGGAGTTGGTTCTTGGGTCAACAATTTTGCGACCGAGTCCTGCAAATTTAATTGCTAAATTGGTTTTTTTTCCTGAGCCTAAGACATGAGTAATTTCCCCTTCTCCAAAACTATGATGAATAACGCGATCGCCGACTGACCATTTGGTATTATTTTGACTAGAAGCCGGTTTTTTCTTGTAAATTTTTTTGATAGTTGGGCGAATATTACTGTTGATTAAATCTTGGGGTATTTCTTGTAAAAATTGTGAAGGGGTTTTCATTTCTTTTGACCCCCAAACATAACGTTCTCTAGCGTGGGTAATAAATAGTTGTTCTTGGGCTCGAGTAATACCGACATAACATAATCTTCGTTCTTCTTCTAAGGACAAAGGATCATTTAAACTGCGAATGTGGGGTAGAGTTCCTTGTTCTAATCCCACTAAAAAGACAATAGGAAATTCTAACCCTTTGGCAGAGTGTAAGGTCATTAACGATACTTTTTCTTGTCCTTCATCCAGGTTATCTAAATCCGAAGCAAGAGAGGCATTGGTTAAATAACCTTGTAAACTGGTGTCTTCACTATCTTCTTGATATTGAGCGATCGCACTGTATAATTCATAAATATTTTCGAGTCTATTGTCGGCTTCTTCTGTTCCTTTTTGTTTAAGCTCATCTACATAACCTGATTGTTCCATCACTTGATCAAACAGTTCAGTCGCAGAAAGGTCTTTCAATTTTCCTTGTAATTCTTTTATTATTGTAGCGAACTTATTAACTGATTTAGCGGCTCTTCCGGCTAAGGTTTTAACGGATGTTTCGTCACTGATAATTTCCCATAGAGGGATTTCTAATTCTTGGGCTGCTTTCAGTAAAGAATCAACAGAGGTTTTACCAATTCCTCGACGGGGAGAATTAATAACTCTGAGTAAACTAACAGTATCAAACGGATTAACAATTAAGCGTAAATAGGCAAGAGAATCTTTAATTTCTTGACGGTCATAAAACTTAAATCCGCCGACAATAGTATAAGGAATATTGTTACGAATTAAGTTATCTTCAAAGGGTCGAGATTGAGCATTAACCCGATACAATAGGGCGAAATCTCCCCAATTTAATTCTGGGTTAGTTTCCACTAATTCTTGAATTTTACTAATCACAAAATCCGATTCTATGCGCTCATCTTCTGCTTTATAACAGTAAATTTCTTCTCCTTCTCCTCTAGTGGGACGCAAAATTTTATCAATGCGTTGACTATTATTTTCAATGAGTTGATTGGCTGCTTGTAAAATTGTTTCCGTTGAGCGATAATTTTCCTCTAATTTAACCATGGTTCTGGTATCTTCATCCGGCAAACCATCTCCAAAGTCCGATTGAAAATTGAGTAAAATGGTAAAGTCTGCCATGCGAAAACTATAAATGGATTGATCCGCATCTCCTACCACAAAAATAGAGCGGTTTTGCCAATTCCATTCACTTTTTTTTGTTTCTCCATTAGTCGTTAATAATTGAATTAATTGATATTGAATTTGGTTAGTATCTTGATATTCGTCTACTAAAATATGTTTAAATTGAGAATGCCAATAACCTAATATTGACTCATTTTGTTGAAATAAACGAACAGGAATTAAAATCAAGTCATCAAAATCTAGGGCATTATTAGCAGCTAATTGATTTTGATATTCTTCATAAACTTCGGCAATTATACGACCTTTTGCATAGGAATTTTCTTTCAAATAAGCGTCAGGAGACAATCCTAAATTTTTGGCATTACTGATGGTATAACGAACATTACGAGGATTAAATTTTTTATCGTCTAAATTAAACTGTTTGAGAACAATATTTTTAACTAAACTTTGTACATCAGATTCATCGAAAATGGAAAAATTACGCTCCCATTTCCGCTTTCTTTCATCTTGATATTTATTAATATCGTAGCGAAGAATTCTAGCGCATAAACTATGAAACGTACCAATCCATAACTTTTTAGTGGTTTTCTTATAAACGTGAGACAGTAACCGTTTTTGATCATATTCTGAGAGGGAATTAAACGGTTGACCCTGCTGTTTTAAAGCCATTTCTTGGGCAAATAACCGTTCAAGTCTATCTTTCATCTCTCTAGCGGCCTTATTGGTAAAAGTGACTGCTAGAATTGACTCAGGATCAACTTGATGATGAGTAATCAGGTGTGCAATTCTATAAGTGAGAGCGCGAGTTTTGCCTGAACCTGCCCCCGCAACCACTAAAAGGGGACCACAGAAATGTTCAACAGCAATACGTTGTGAAGGATTAAGTTGAGAAAGGAAATTAACAGAAGCCGTCATAAAACTTTACAATAAGGGTGACATACCTGAACTATATTGATCTTATCCTCTACCATTCCATAAATAACATTATCTTCAGACGAATTAGAGAGGCAGTTTAACCCTATTTATCCTAGTCTTCGGCTGAATTTAAGCAAGATGTTGAGAAACGCTCCTTGAAAGCCGATATCAAGTATAACTACTTAGCTTAACACATTAAGCAAAAAAAAAATTTCTCATCTTGGCAAATTTAATGAATCAAAATGCAAATTCTCCCTTACAATAGAGAAAGCGGAGACAAATGTTTCCGTTCACTCCTCACACCACACTCCGCCCGACATTTTTGTTCGGGCGGTTTCTTATGGGACAGAACCTCACCCCACGTAAATACTTGTGAAAATCTAGAGAGTTTTTAGTATGGTAGAATTCTAGAGTATTCTAGATAAACATGAGCAATCAAAGGAATTCATAATATGTCAGCTGCAGCTCAAGTTACAGATGGTAGTTTTAAAGCAGATGTTTTAGAGAGCGAGGTTCCCGTTCTTGTGGATTTTTGGGCGCCTTGGTGTGGTCCTTGTCGTATGGTCGCTCCCGTTGTAGAGGAAATAGCCGAACAATACGCAGGTCAGGTTAAGGTTGTCAAACTTAATACGGATGAAAATCCTAACACTGCTAGTCAATACGGCATTCGTAGTATCCCCACTTTAATGATTTTCAAGGGAGGTCAACGAGTGGATATGGTAGTCGGTGCTGTTCCCAAAACAACCCTCGCTTCTACCTTAGAAAAATATCTTTAAGTTTTGATAAAAATCAAGACTGCATCAGAAGAGGTAAGCTATTTTAAGTTTACCTCTTTTTTGATCCCTATATTAAGAAACATGAACCGTTATCGTTTTCTCAAAAGCTGTTTTTTTGCGTTATAAAAACTATAAAGATAAAGGTTTAATTTTTTCAATTTCATCTTGTTCTTTTTTAAGAACAGCATAAAGGTCATTAGCCCGTTGTAAATTAAGCCAACAATCAGGAGATGCAAGCTCTTATATTAGCCTTACAGCAACTGTCAGAATCTTCTTTTAAGAAAGTTTCGGATAATCCTGAAGATGCAGTCTATGACGACTGATAAGTTTCGCTATGGCTGACATGAGATCAATCCTCACAGGAAAATTAAATGATATTACCTTTGTATCAAAAATATTCAAGAGTTGTGTTAGTTTTTATGTATAACTTCGTGTAAATGTAAACGATTGTCACTGCTAGGGAAAAACCAAGATTAACCTTAAATTGTCACTGAAAATTCCCCGAAGCAATCTGATGAACCTCTTAAGTATAATGCCTAGTGATATAGATTGCTTTGAAGGCAGAATTAAGTCTTAAATTAAGGCTCTGTAAAAGTTATGCCTCTTTACAATGACAGTTTAGTTATAATTCAGGTTCGATACCAGCAGCCCTTAATTGTGCAGCTAAACGTTCAGCTTTTTGCCTTTCAACTTCAGCTTTCTGTCTTTCAGTTTCAGCTTTTTGTTTTTCAACTTCAGCCTTTTGATGTTCCTGAATAGCTAATTCTGAACCCCAGAGTAATAATTCTTCAGCTTCATTCCACCAGCGCAACCAATAGCCTTTACGTTGTTCTCTAGTCCCTTCCCAAAGCCCTAAATAAAGCTGTAATTGAGGAATATAATAACGTCCAGTTTCATTGCTAGATTGTATTTTATATCCCTCAGATTCATCAAGTTGATAATGTTCAATTAACCCACTGTAGGGTTCAAAAATAATATAGTGAGGAACCTTGAGAATTTTCTCGTAAAAGAACCATTTTCCAGGGGGATAAGTGGGTTTATTAGAATATTGGTGACCATTGGGATCTGAGAGAAATTCCATGACAATAAGAGGTGGTTCCCCTTGAAGTTGGGGGGTGTAGCTACGATCAATTTCCGCTTGAGACACACGAATATGAGGTATATAAGCCCAGTCAGGGGCTTTTACGACAATTTTGCCATTTATTGTGGCGCAGATACCGTAATTGGTGGTTGTGACGGTAGTATCAGAAAGTTTGCCCGCAACTTCTAAACTATCAGTTAAGGCTGCTGCTAAAGCAGGTTGATGAATATTGTCCACGGGGTCATCAGGTAAGATAAAATCATCGGGTAATTTTTCCCATTTAATGTCATAGGATGTATTTGTAACAGAAGTCATGTTACGAAAGAAAATTTGTTTAGTTTTTTTAGACTATATTAACAGACTGGTTGTAAACAAAACATAAATATATGATACAAACTATTCAACCTCATCAAGTTACTTTAAAACAGCTTAAAGAAAATTTTGGCTTAAAATTATCTCAAGATGATTCATTCTTTCCTGAGTGTAATATCTTAAACTTATCCATAACACAAGAAGAACAAAAAGCACTAGATAGAGTTAAAAGCAATTTTTTATCCTTACTTGAAGATCCACCCCTATTAGAAAATAGTGTAAAAATGGTGGTTATTTCCCCATTATTAGACTTAGCTGGTTTCTATCAGTCACCCTTCCGTATTGAAACAGAAAGCAGTATAGAAATTAAAACAGAAGACGAAGGTTTAATTATCAAAGGGCGGATTGATGTTTTAGTTATTAAAAATCGCTTATGGTTATTAGTCATTGAATCAAAACGCAGTGATTTTTCTGTTACAACTGCTATTCCCCAAGCATTAGCTTATATGATAGCTAACCCAACGGTAGATAAACCCACTTTTGGCATGATTTGTAACGGTAGTGAGTTTTTATTTTTGAAAGCAGTTCACTCCTCTAATATTCTTTATAAAACGTCTCAACTATTTTCCCTATTTAACCCTAAGAATGACCTTTGTTTAGTGCTTGAACTATTGAAAGAGTTAGGAAATATTATTAATGCTTAATAACAATTATTGTTATAATTACAAGCATTGATGCAAAGAAGAGATATAGAAATGAGTAGCTTTACCATACAAGATTTAGAAACTGTCCAATCTGACTATCCTGACTATCAAATAGAATTAGTAGAAGGAGATATTGTTATTATGGGTCCTTCTGGATTAGAATCTGAAGAAGTAGGCACAGAAATCGCTAGACTTTTAGGTAACTGGGTACGTCCGAGAAAGTTAGGCAGAGTTATCGGATCAAGTGCTGGTTTTATTTTACCGAATTCTGATTTGCGTGCGCCAGATGCTTCTTTTATTAAAGCAGAAAAATTGAAACGCACCACAGAAAATTATGCTGAAGTTGTCCCCGATTTAATCTTTGAAGTAAAATCAAAAAATGATATCCCTCTTCTGTCACTTTCCGAAATTCTGACGAATTTCCGTCATTACAGCCAACGACACCTAACGAGAGAATCAGGGTTAGACCCCCATTTTGCGGAGTCTGACAGAAGAGGGATAGTTTAAAAAAGCTGAGAGAAAAGATAGAAGAGTTTTTAAGTTTAGGGACAACCGTTGGGGTTTTAGTTGATCCTAGACAACGTATTATAGAAGTGTATCGTCTCAGTAAAAAAACAATAATTCTTCATGATGGAGATAGTTTTACTGTACCAGAAATCCTTCCAGGTTGGGAGTTTCCTGTCGCTGAAATCTGGGCTCCAGAGTTTGATTAAGACTTTTGTAAAGGGAAATTTAATCGTTCCCGTTGTTGTAAATATAAGTTAGCGACTTCTCTGGCTAAATTACGAATACGACCAATATAACGAGTTCTTTCTGCTACAGCAATCACTCCCCTTGCATCTAATAAGTTGAAAGAATGAGAGCATTTCAAAACATAATCTAAACCAGGATAAACTAACCCTCGATTAATCAATTGTTTGGCTTCTTGTTCGTATAAAGCAAACAATTTGAACAATAAATCTGCATCAGAGGCTTCAAAATTATAGGTGCATTGTTCTACTTCACTTTGTAAGAAAATATCGCCATAATTGATCTGATCATTCCATTGAATTTTAGTAATAGCTTCTACTTCTTGCAGATACATTGCCAATCTTTCTAAACCATAGGTAATCTCAATAGAAACTGGACGACAATCAATTCCTCCACATTGCTGAAAGTAAGTAAATTGCGTAATTTCCATGCCATCTAACCACACTTCCCAACCCACACCCCAAGCACCTAAAGTCGGAGATTCCCAGTTATCTTCTACAAAACGAACGTCATGATCTTCTGGTTTAATGCCTAATGCTCGTAATGAGTCTAAATAGATTTCTTGAATGTTATCAGGGGACGGTTTAATTAATACTTGATATTGAAAATAATGTTGAAATCGGTTAGGATTTTCTCCATAACGGCCATCGGTGGGACGGCGACAGGGTTCAACATAGGCAACTGCCCAGGGTTCAGGCCCGATCGCCCTCAAAAAAGTATGGGGACTCATGGTGCCTGCCCCTTTTTCCGTATCGTAGGGCTGTACAATTAAACAACCGCGCTCGCTCCAAAATTCGTTAAGTTTGGCAATAATTTCCTGAAAATTAATTGACACTTCTTTTTGACTTCCCTTATGTTAATTTTTTAGTTTAACTTTGTTGATTATATCAAAAAAATGCTCATTTTGTGTTTAATTCTATATTGTTTTAAGAATATTTAATGCCGATTGTCGACGACAAATAATAAATAAAAATAAAGTTTCACCAAAGTTTTAAGGTTAAGGAGAGATGTCTAAGTTAACCTAAACAGTAGAGGGACTCATCAAACAAAAACTAAATGAAATTTGTTAGCCGATTAAGTATTCAATCAAAACTGATGTTAATGTTACTGGCTGTTAGCATTGCATCTATTTTAGTCATCAGTTATGTTGGTTATACCAGTGGTAAAGAAGCTATTTTACAAAATATATATTATCAAATTACCGAATTAAGAAACTCTAGAGCAAGACAAGTTCAATCTTACTTTAATTATGTTCAAAATCATGCCATTACTTTAGCAGAAGATCCCACTGTTATTGAAGCGATGGAATCTTTTACCGATAGTTTTAATGAGGTAGAAAGTGAGGAAGTTTCTGGGGATATGATTTCTGATCTGTGGCGATTTTATGAAAAAGAATTTATTCCTCGTTTGCAAATGAATGTGGATGGAAATCCAACGGTTTTAACTTACTTTCCCAAAGAAAACACTGCTCGGTATCTCCAATATCACTATTTAGTCAAAAATCCCTATGATGTTGATAATAAAAGTCATTTAGACATGGCCAAAGATGGGAGTCAGTACAGTGAAATACATCAAAATTTTCATAAATTTTTTCGATCAATAACCACAAGATTTGATTATAAAAACTTATTTTTAGTCGATAGTGAAACAGGAAATATTGTCTATAGTGTGCATAAAGACACTGGTTTTGCCACGAGCTTCAAAGATGGCCCTTATGCTTATAGTGGGGCAGCTAATCTATTTGAAACCTTACAAAACAATCGAGAAAGAGGAGCCTTTGACGTGATAGATTTTACCTCTTTTCGTCCTAGTTACGGTCAACCTGTAGCTTTTATCGGTAGTCCTATTTTTCGACAGTCAAATTTAGTAGGAATTCTCTTACTTCAGTTACCTGTTGATGAAATTAATCGTATTATGACAGGTAATTTTCAATGGAAACAAGATGGATTAGGAAAAACAGGAGAAACTATTTTAGTGGGTTCAGATTATTTAATGCGTTCTCAATCTCGTTTCTTAGTTGAAAATCCCGACGATTATTTTAAAGAACTAAAAAAACAAAACATATCTGATAGAATTATCGAAAGAATAAAAGAAAATAATAGCCCAATTTTATTACAAGAAATTAAAACTAATTCTATTGAGAAGGCGTTAAAAGGAGACGAAGGACTAGGGATTTTAGACGATTATCGGGGTGTTTCTTCTTTAGTAGCTTATGCTCCTTTAAAATTAATGGATAGTTTAGATTGGGTAATTCTATCAAAAATTTATGTTAGTGAAGCCTTTGAACCCATACAAGTTTTTGGAAAAAGAGTATTAGTAACCAGTGCCATTTTAGTTCCCATTGTTACTATTTTATCCTTGTTTCTTTCCCGTCGTTTAGTAATGCCAATTTATCGCTTAATTTCAGGAGCAAAAAAAATCACATCAGGACAAAATAATGTTGTTGTAACTGTCCCTTCCGATGATGAATTCTGTCAACTTGCAGGAGCATTTAATAAGATGGCTAGAACTATTGATGAAGAAAAAAAAGCCCTAGAAGAACAGATTAGAAAAAACGATGCACTACTCTTAAAAACCTTACCAGCACCCATTGTTAAACGATTGAAACAAGGAGAAGAAAAAATTGCCGATAAATTTCCCCATGTAACTGTATTATCAGCAAATATTGTCGGGTTTGATGAACAATGTGATCTGATGAGTGCAGAGGAAGCAGTGGGACTTTTAAACGATATTATTAGTGCCTTTGATGATGCAGCGCAACGCCATGATGTAGAAAAAATTAGCACCATAGGAACTTCTTATTTAGCTGCGAGTGGATTATTTGTGCCACGATTAGATCGAGATAAAGCAGTGATAGAATTAGGACTAGAAATGTTGAGAATTGTGCGAGCATTTAGTCAAGAAAAACATCTAAAATTTGAGATTCGCATTGGAATCTATTCAGGAGAAGTCATCGGAGGATTATTAGGTAAACAAAAATTTATTTATAATATAATTGGTAATACAGCTAAAGTAGCTCGTTTTCTGATGATTGTAAATTCTGTAGAAGGTCAACCCAATTCTATTCTAATTAGTCAAAATTTATATGAACCCCTACAGGAATTTTATCAGTTTTCTAGGATGGGAGAAATTGACATTCCCGGCCAAGGTAAAATGGCAGTGTGGTTATTAACTGATGGCAGTCATAAAAAATAAAATTCAGCCCCTACACGATGAACTATTCCCAAGACACCTGTCAATTTGCTAGAATTTCGGCACAATAGAAATAGACTCATTAATTGCTTAAGGCAATCAACACCATTCACATTTTAGTTTGTCTCATGAGAAAACGTGCATTTTGGGTAACTCTTCTTGTTATTTTTTCCCTTTTGTTCAATTTTTTTGCTTGGACTCCCAATGCTAATGCTTTTACAGAAAATCAAAAGCTACTTTTGCAGTCGTGGCGATTAGTTAATCAATCTTATTTAGATGATAGTTTCAATCATCAAAATTGGTGGTTATTAAGACAAGATTTATTAAAACGTCCTTTAGACGATCGCGAAGAAACCTACGATACCATTGAGGAAATGTTAGCCAGTCTTGATGAACCGTTTACCCGTTTATTAAGACCTGAACAGTATCATAATTTACAAGTTAGTACCGCCGGAGAATTGTCAGGGGTGGGCTTACAAATTAATATTAATCCTGACACGGGTAACTTGGAAGTGGTCGCCCCCATAGAAGGATCTCCAGCCGAAGCCGTGGGGATCAAAGCCCGCGATCGCATCTTGAGAATTGATGATGTCGATACCACCACGATGACACTCGATGAAGCAGCCACAAAAATGCGTGGACCGAGGGGGACGACCGTTTCTTTGACAATTTCACCCTATCAAAAAGAATCGGAGGTGCGGGATGTGAAAATTGTTCGCGATCGCATTTCTTTAAGTCCAGTTACTGCTAGTTTAAATCAACCCACCCCTAAGTTTCCCGTTGGTTATATTCGTTTGAATCAATTCAGTGCTAATGCAGCCCAAGAAATGGCCGAAGCTATCAATAATTTAGAAAAAGAAGGAGCAGAAGGTTACATTTTAGACCTTAGAAATAATCCGGGGGGACTTTTGCAAGCAGGGATACAAGTTGCTCGGTTATGGATGAATCAAGGAACCATTGTTTATACTGTTAATCGTCAAGGGGTGCAAGACAGTTTTACTGCATCAGGAACTGCATTAACTGACGATCCTTTAGTGCTATTAGTTAATCAAGGAACGGCTAGTGCCAGTGAGATTTTAGCCGGTGCGTTACAAGACAATGGAAGGGCTATTTTAGTTGGAGAAAAAACCTTTGGTAAGGGGTTAATTCAATCTTTATTTGAGTTACCTGATGGTGCAGGTTTAGCCATTACCGTGGCTAAATATGAAACCCCCAGTCATAGTGATATTCATAAGTTAGGAATTCAACCGGATAAAGTGGTTTCTCAAGATCCGATTTCCTATCAACAAATTGGCACAAAAGATGATTTACAATATGAAGCTGCCATCGAATTTTTAACCGGTAACTCTGTGTTAGCGAATGCAGGTTAATTTCAGTTATTCAGTAAACAGTTATCAGTGAATGGTTATCATTTTAACTATCCACTGTTAGCTGTTCTTTTTGTAATATTATTGGTCTAAATTGATTCACAAAAGATGAAAATTGCTACTTGGAATGTTAATTCGGTTCGGACTAGAAAACCTCATGTTATCGACTGGTTAAATAATAATGTTATTGATGTTCTCTGTTTACAAGAAACAAAAGTAATTGATAAAGATTTTCCGAGGGAACCTTTTGAAGAATTGGGCTACAATGTTTATATTTATGGACAAAAAGCTTATAATGGTGTCGCTATTTTTAGCCGTCAACCCATGACAGATATGATAACCGGATTTACCCCTATCGTTGGAGAAGAAATTGCCCAACAGTTTGATGAACAAAAAAGGGTTATTTCAGGAGTAATTAATGGCATTCGTATTATTAATTTATATGTTCCTAACGGTGCAGCCGTTGGTAGTGAAAAATATGAATATAAGTTACAATGGTTTCAAGTTTTAAAAGCTTATTTATATAAATTAACTAAAAAAGAATCTCATCAACTCTGTATTTGTGGAGATTTCAATATTGCCTTAGAAGATAAAGACATTTACAATTCTAAGGGTAAAGAAAATCATATTATGTCTTCGCCTTTAGAAAGAGAAGCTTTAAAAAATATATTAGAAATTGGCTTAAAAGATGCTTTTAGAAAATTCACTACAGAAGGAGGACATTTTAGCTGGTGGGATTATCGAGCAGGAGGATTTCAACGGAATCGAGGCTGGCGAATTGACCATCTTTATCTTACCAATAAATTGTATGAAAAAGCAATTAATTGTACAATAGATATAGAACCCAGGAAACAAGAAAGACCAAGCGATCATACGCCAGTTATTCTTGAAATATAAGTTAAAGTAACTCATAAAAATATGACTCAAAAACGCCCAATTGCTGTCGATTTATTTGCCGGCGTTGGGGGTATGACGCTAGGATTTGAACAAGCGGGTTTTGATGTTTTAGCTTCTATAGAAATTGATCCGGTTCACTGTATTATTCATCATTATAATTTTCCTTTTTGGACAACTATTTGTGCTTCAGTAACCATGATAACTGCTAAAGAGATTAGAGAGTTATCAACTATTAAAAATAAACCCATTGACGTGGTTTTTGGGGGTCCACCTTGTCAGGGTTTTTCCTTAATGGGAAAACGTAGTTTAGAAGATAATCGTAATTCTTTAGTTAAGCATTTTATTCGCTTAGTATTAGAGTTAGAACCGAAATACTTTGTCATGGAAAATGTTCCAGGGATAGCTATTGGTAAACATCAAAACTCTTTACAAGAAATTTTTGACGAATTTGCTAACAATAACTATCAAGTTCAAACAGAGTATGAAATTTTAAATGCTGCTAATTATGGAGTTCCCCAACTGAGAAAAAGACTCTTTTTAATAGGAAGCAAAAAAGGATTAAAATTACCCAACTATCCTAATATTAGAACTAAATATTATCCAGAAGATAACTTATTGCTTCCCCAAAGTCCAACGGTAAAAGACGCTATTCAAGACTTACCAGAAGTTAATCATTATCCTGAATTAAACTATCGAGATTGGGTTATAGCTGACTATTCACAACCGAGTCATTATGTTAAAAAACTTAAAAATTTATCTAATGTAATTGATGATTATTCTTATCCAAGAAACTATAATAAAACCCTGTTAACGGCTAGTTTGAGAACCAAACACACACAAAAATCTATAGATAGATTTAATCAGACTATCCCAGGAAAAATCGAACCTATTAGTCGATTTTTAAAGTTGAATCCTGATGGTTTATGTAATACTTTAAGAGCAGGTACTCCTAGTAATCGCGGGGCCTATACATCTCCTCGTCCTATTCATCCGTTTACCCCTAGATGTATCACTGTTAGAGAAGCTGCCAGACTCCATTCATACCCTGATTGGTTTCGATTTCATGTAACAAAATGGCATGGATTTCGACAAATTGGTAATTCAGTTCCCCCCTTATTAGCAAAAGCAGTTGCTCAAGAAATTATCAAAGTTCTTGAAATTTCACCCGTTAAACCAAGAAAAAAATATGAATTAAAAAATGAAGACTTATTAAGCTTTAATATGACCCAAGCAGCCCAATATTGTAATGTAAGTCCTGATATTATTGGTAAAAGAATTAGAACAAAAGATAGTAGAAAAGAAACATGAAAAATTTCGTATATATAGTAGAATTATTATTGCAATTTTTGAATTAATTTTAAAAGATAAAACAACAAGAATTGTTGATGAAAAACATTATCTTTTAGTGGCTAATTAAGATATTTCAGATAAAAAATCACGAACTTATAAAAGTTATTATGATTGAAGAAATAATATATTAATTTTTAAAAGTCTGTTTAATTATCTAGCTGATTAAAAATGAAATAAATATGAAAAAAGCATGAAAAAAATATGACAGTTTAAATTACCAAAACCAGCTATAGTATAGAAGTTTGTAAGCTTTCAACAATTAGATAATGGAATTAGTTAACGTAACTTTTTTAGGATTAGGGCTGGCTGCTGATGCCTTTGCTGTCTCTTTGAGTAGTGGTTTTGTGATTCAAAGAATAAAATTTAATAAAGCCCTAAAAATAGCTTTATTTTTTGGTATCTTCCAAGCTATTATGCCCTTGATTGGTTGGTTAACGGGTTTATCTTTTAGAGAATTTATGATTAATATTGATCATTGGATTGCCTTTATTTTGTTATTCGGTATTGGTAGTAAAATGATTTATGAAGCTTATAAGGATATGGATGAAGAAGAAAAATTTAATCCTTTAGATACTTATACCTTATTTGCCTTAGCCGTCGCCACCAGTATTGATGCTTTAGCAGCCGGTTTAGGCCTATCTTTATTAAAAACCTCTATTTTCTTACCTTGTACTATCATCGGTTTAATTACATTTTTCTTATCATTTATCGGCGTGTTTGTCGGTCATAAATTTGGTGGTATTTTTAATCAGAAAATTGAAATGATTGGCGGTTTAACCCTAATTTTAATCGGGAGTAAAATTTTACTTGAAGACTTAATTAAACGAATTTAAGCATCTTATGATACTCTAGGGACTTAAAAGTGTCGCTAGGAAACTGAGTCCAGTGTCCAAACAAAAATCAGGAATTATCCTCTTACTCGTCTTTTGTATTGCCGTAACCATTATTGGTATTGTCCTTTTACGGGAACTTGACCCCGAAAAACTACAAGTTTGGTTAGCAGAAATGGGCATTTGGGCCCCCATTCTCTATATGATTCTCTATACCATTGCCACCCTATTTATCTTGCCTTCTACCCCTCTTAACTTAACGGGGGGTGTCTTATTTGGTATTTGGTGGGGAACCCTTTGGACTACCCTTGCTGCTTTATTAGCTGCAGTTATGGCTTTTCTTTTTACTCGTACCATTGGCCGAGACTATATGAGTCGTAAACTAGCAGGAAAATGGGAAGCCATTGACGGAGAAATGTATCATGGTGGCTTATTTTATATGATAGCCATTCGTTTAATGCCCATTATTCCCTATGGTGTTGTCAACTTTGCTGCTGGACTGACTTCTATTAGATTTCGGGATTATTTTGTCGGAACCACAATCGGCACTTTACCTGGTATTTTACCCTTTGTCATGATGGGTGCCGGTTTTCAATCCCTTTCTCAAGGGGATATTATGCCCTTATTATTATCCTTAGCTTTAACAGGAATTTTAGTCGGGGGAGGGACTTGGTATAGTCGTCGTCGTCAGTTTCCTAAAAAAGAGCTTGAAAAAGAGGCTCACAATAGTCAAAAATGATAAAAAGTAAGTTTTATCAATAAGAACTAAAAGAACTAATCTACTTATAAACCCTAAAGGATGTTACTTTTTTATGTTGTAAATATAATTCTTGAGTCTTTATCGTAATAATATCAAACCAGATTTATTTTTTACTTGAGAACTTAGATATGAACTTTACAAACTACAAAGAAATTAGATGTTTTGGTTTACGACGTAGTGGAAATCATGCCATTATTAATTGGATTATTAAGCAAAATAATAATCCATTTGTTTTTTTAAACAACATTAAAGTTGATAGGGATATCAATCCTTATAAAAGCTTTTCAAAAGCTCAAATTTCTGGAATTAATCCCTTAGTGTATCATCAAAATTTAATTAAATACAGAAGATTTATTAAGTTTTTGCTTAATCCAAAATGTGAGTATTTCTATGGAAGAGAACGAGCAGAACTAAATAGAAAAAATCTCCGAAACTATGAAGGAAAATCTTTACTTATTTATAGTTATGAACATTATCCTCTAAGTAAAATTGTAAGTGAACAATTTGAAAAAAATAGGGAGAATTTTTTAGGTAAAAGCGAGTTTAAATTTGATGTTCTAATTTTAAGAGATCCATATAATACATTTTCGAGTTTAATTAAGAAAGGTGAAAAACTACATAGTCTAGATTCCGTAGTGAACATCTGGATAGAAAATGCGAAAGAATATTTGGGGTTATCTAATTACCTTAAAAATAAGGTTACCATTAATTATAACAATTGGTTTAAAAATAAAGATTATCGGCAAAAAATATGCGAACAGTTAGGCTTAGTTTTTACCGATGCTGGAATTGAGGTAGTTCCTAATTTTGGTAACGGAAGTTCTTTTGATAAAATAAACTATAATCATAAAGCTAGTTCTATGGGGGTTTTAAATCGGTATAAAGCCTTTATGGATCATCCCATCATGATCAAAATTCGTGCTAACTCAGAATTAAATGAACTCTCAGAAGAAATATTTGGTTCATTGCTATAATTAAATTTATTTTGCTATGATCAACCCAACCAGTTTAAGAAATAAGATCATAACTTCTTTCGTTTTTTGATTGGCTTTTTCATTGACAATAATAGTTTTTCGTATCTCTCTAAAATAGGTTCAAAATCATATACCTCTTTAGCATATTCTCGACCTTTTTCTCCTAAGGATTTAACTATTTGTGGATTTGAGTATAAATGTTTTATTGCTAAGGCTAATGCTTCAGAATCTTCTGGGGGAACCACCAAACCCCCACCACTTTTTTCAATTGCCCTTGCTGCAGTTCCATTGGCAGGAACTGAAGCAATAATAGCCTTTCCACTAGCTAATAATACCTGAATTTTAGAAGGCATATTAAAAGAAATAACGTTATGCTTTTGCATCACCATACAGACATTAGATGCCGCTAACATTTCGGGTAATTTTTTTCTCGGTTGAAAGGGTCTTAAAATGACATTTGTTGCTTTTTTGCGCTGACAATATGTTTCTAATCTTTCTAGAGCTTCTTCTTTTCCAACAATGACAAAAGCTATATCCTCAAGATGATTTAATTTAACCGCTGCATCGATTAAAACTTCTAAAGGTTGAGTTAGGGCAATATTTCCTGAATAAAGAACAACAAATTTGCCTTCTAAATTATTTTCTTGGCGAAAGTAATTGGTTTCTTGAACTAGGGGTTTGATAAAGTTGACATCTACCCAATTAGGAATTTCTATAATTTTTTCTTTAGGAACTTTTTTTTCTAACAGATTTTCTGTAAATCCATCACTAATAACACTGATTTTGGTAGCTGTTTTATAAGCAAAATTTTCCAACCATGTAAACAATCGAATCATTTTTGGATTGCGAATGAGTCCCACATGAACAGCCGCATCCGGTAAAATGTCTTGTAAATTCAACACAATGGGGGTTCGGTATAACCAACTGAGAATGGCAGCCGGAACACAGACAGGTAAACCAGGAATGGTTAAAAAGATAACATCAGGACGCGAACCATTTAAAAACTGGAAAAAACTTAAAATAACAAAACTAATCTCAAATAAAGCCCGATTTTTGAAATTTCTCTTACGAGAAATCCAGACAAAACTTCGTTGAATTCTGACCCCATTACGATTTTCAGTTAAATATAATTTACCGCGATACTCTGGAGAAATTTCACTATTAGGATACCAGGGCATGGCTGTAACCACTCGCACTGTATGTCCCTTCTTAACTAACCCTTCGGCTAACTCTGTCATTAAAGGGGCAATACCAATGGGTTCGGGATGATAGTTATACGAGTAAATAAGGATGTGCATATCCTGATAATTAAAATTAAGATAAAGTAAACAAATTTATAATTTAGCAATTTTAGAGGCTACTGGCTGGTAATTATCAAAGTATCTTGGCTAACTCATATATTGATACCTAATATCCTATATTCAAACCCAATCAATCCTAAAGGTCAAGAGAAGTTTTTAAAGACTTAACCAAGACTGATCCAGATAACTGTAACAAGAAATTCCTAAAAATGGTTAAGATAGATAATAGGCGACCTTCTTCCCAGTGCGATTCATGACAGTATCTTCTGATAATTCTCCTAAAGTGTTAGTTCGTCCCGTCCAATATCGGGACATTGACTGGTTAGAAGCTATGACGAGTCAAACTAACCAGATGGCTAAAAATTCAGCCTCTTTTCAAGAACAACTGCAACAAGTTCGGCGTTGGTTTGGACTCCTCAAGTTTCTTAGCTGGTTTCCCAACACCTTCCAAAACCATTTTCGTGTTTATGTGGCTGAGCTACCCCAAGGATGTGACAATAAACTAAAAGGGTTTATTCATATTTCTCCTTTCAATCGAGTCCGTAGTACCTGGCGAGTAGAAAGGGTGATGGTTGCTTGTGGTGAAGGAGAAGCAGATTTATTAACCAATCCTAAAGGGGTGGGTTCCCAACTCTTGCGTTATTGTTTAGAAACGGTTTGGGAAGCTAGAACTTGGGTGTTAGAAGTTAATATTAATGAAAAAAATACCCTTGCTTTATATCGTCAAAATGGCTTTCAACCCTTAGCTCAATTAACCTATTGGTTATTAGACTCACAATTATTACAAACCCTCGCTCAACAAAATACAGAGTTACCCAATTTACTACCCGTTAGTAATGCTGACGCTCACTTGTTATATCAGCTAGATTGTGTTTCTATGCCTCCTTTGCTTCGGCAAGTTTTTGATCGCAATCCACAGGATTTTAAAACTCGTTTTTTCGCAGGGTTATGTTCAAAATGGCAACAATGGTTTAATGAAAAAGAAGTGGCACAGGGCTACGTTTTTGAACCCCAAAGAAAAGCAGCTATTGGCTATTTCAAATTAACCCTTTCTAAAGATGGTTCTCAACCCCATCAAGCACAGTTAATCGTTCATCCTGCCTATACTTGGCTTTATCCAAAGTTACTGGGGCAAATGGCCCAAATTGTCCAAAAGTACCCTAGTCAAAATTTAGAATTAGTCTCAGCAGATTATCAACACGAACGGGAAGAATACCTAGAAAAATTAGGGGCAAATCCCATAGAACGGACTTTACTTATGTCTCGTTCTGTTTGGCATAAACTCAGAGAAACTAAACCCGAAGGACTGCATTTATCAGAAATGCTACAGGGATTACAAGCTGTTCCTCGTACCCCTATTCCTACTCGTTTTTCCTGGGCTAAAAAATCAGTCAATCTTGCAGAAAAAAATAAAATAAATCCTCAACACTACCGTCCTAAAGATGATAATAACTCGTCGGATTGTTCAGAAAAAATAGATCAAGAGTAAAAAAAGACGCGATCGCTCGCGCCTTGTGTCATCAAAATTTCAGGGAATGATTAAATTAAATTAACCACCTACTTTCACCACAGGTTCAAAACTAGGAACCACCAACTCCCGATCTTGTTTGGTTAACTTGTTATACAAGCGTTCGGTGTTGGGGAAGTTAGCTGCAGGAAGGGTGGGGAAACGACGGTAAGGAACCGTATCTTCTCCAAATAATTGGATATATTCCATACTGTTTACCATTGCCCCAATAAAGCCACGAATGCCTTGAGTGGCTAAGATTTGGTTGTATTTTTGAATCTCTTTTTGAGTTAAAGGCGCACGACCTAAGAAATGTTTAGTTCCTAGTTCGATTACCTTAGTATTGGGGTAAGGAGTGTAGAACTCTTTGATATAGAGATCAGAATAACCTAACCCTTCAATAAACTCTTTAACGGTGATTTCTCCATTTCCTAACTTACTTTCAAGACTGGTAAATTCAGCTTGAATAATATAAGGATTAAGATCCCGTTCAAAAATCTGACGATAAGCAGCACGAATAGCATTTTGTAAGGCTACTTTATCGGTTGTGGTTAACAACTTAAAGATTTTGGTTTGCTGACGTTGGGGACTAACCCCTTGGCTGACGCGGAACTTAATTTCTGGTTCAGTGCGATTATCAGACACTTGACCCAATTCCACAAACCTTGGAGTAACTTCCTTATCAACTCGCTGGCCAATATCTTCACCAATGGTACCCGGACGAGCCATGCGTAACTGCATTCCTCCAGGGGTCAAATACCGTTCATAAGGCACCGTATCCTCTCCAAAGGCTTCGGTGTATTCCTTACTATCGATCATGGCATCGACTAAGGCATAAAAGCCCTTCTTAGAAGCTAAATCAAAGTAAGGGTTCATTTCTTGGCGACCATAGGTAGGACGACCTAAGAGACGACGATGAATGTACTCAATTGCTTTGACCACATAGAAAGGAGTCCAGTAGGTCTTGAGGAATACCTCAGACTTGGCTAAGGCTTTGATAAACTCCCTTAGGGTAATATCACCATTTTCTAGCTTAATTTCGGCAACTTTTAACCGTTGTCCTTCATAGACATCCCGGCCAAATACTTGACGATAAGCAGCGCGAATTACTGCTTGAGTGGAACTCTCGCCAAATTTAACACTGCTTCCATTGCTACTGCCAGGGAGTTCGTTATTTAAACGGAAAACTTTTGCCCCTAAAGTACCAGGAAATTCACCCCGTGCAGCTGGGTTACTGTTTTGGTTGTTAATACCAGGACCACGGTGAATTAAAATCCGTTTAGTATCTTTGCTAAAGGGAGCAGGACTCTTACTAGGATTACGGGTTTCTTTCGGGAAAATTGCCCCAAATTGAATTTCTAGGGGATCATTTCCAGAACCATAAACGTGCTGATCCGGTAAGGGCTGATTATATTTAGCAAAGGTAGTAATAAATTGAGGAACTTTACGGAACGGCGCACTATAGTTAAACAGGTCTTGCTGCATTCCCCAGTTACGACATTCTTGCGCTTCTTGCCCTAAACCACGTAAATAAGGAACGGTTTCCTCCCCGAAGTAATCAGCGTACTCTTGAGAGTCTACTAAAGCATCCACTAAGGCAGCCAGTCCACCGTCAGAAACGATAGAAAAGTAGTCTTGGACTTCTTCTCTAGAACTCGGACCACGGCCTAAAATATGACGAAACGCTAGTTCTAAAGCCCGACTGTTAATGAAGGGTTCAAAGAACTGCTTACGATAAAGAGGAGACTTACAGAGTCTACGGACAAACTCTTTCATCGTAATGTCTCCATTTTTTACCTGAGATTCTAGGTAAGAAATAGATTGACTGTAAGCTTTGGTAATATCTCTCTCAAACAGTTGACGATAAGCTGCTCTGATGATTTCCCCTTTCTCTGATTCGGATAAGCCGGGCTTCATCACGAATTTTTGACGGGTAACAGAGGCATTAAAGTAACTCTGAGGCAGTTCTAACCCTTGTAAGTCATCAGAAGGACGTTGACGTAACTTATTCGAGGGGGTTGGTGCTTTAAATTCTGTGATTAAGACATCAAAATATTCGGTAACAATGGCTTGTGCTTCTGCATCTTGACGAAAATACTCTCTAGAAGCAGCCCGCATTTCTTGCAGTGCCACTAACGTCGCATCCGTAGAACAAGCTCTTTCGATGATTTCTCTTAAACCACGGGTATTGACCACGATGATGCTAGGATCACCGGCCACAATGGCATAGGTGACATAGCGCAAAAACCAAGACATATCTCTCAAGGACTTCTGCATATTGCTCGGTCCGTAGCGAGATATATTAATCGGGCGAAATCCAGGGGGAATCGGTCCGCTAGAGCTAAAAATGGAGCGTAATCCTCCAAATAAGCCACCGCCACCGCCACCACTTTCTACGTAGGTTTCGCTTCCTGGTTGGGTGGTTTGGGTTGCCCCTGCCATGGCTAGTTCTTTTTTAGGTGCTTCAACTGGGGGTTTTTCTAGATACGCCATGGGCGATCCCCCAGTGAAGATCCGGTTAGCTGCCCGCGACACAATTAAATCTGAATTGGTCGTTATGGTTTGGGCGATCGCCAGTCTCTTCTGTCCAGACTGGAAATAGGTAACTAATTCATTGAGTTCTGTCTTTGCTAAAAAGCGATCCTGTTGCTCAGCTTGACTGATGGCTGAGACGGGAACGGTTTGATACAGTTGGGGTCTTGCTAACGAGCTTCCACCACTTGCCTTTACACTCATTGGATTTCAACTATCTCCCATGAAAAAAATTGCTAATCTACTCCGATAGAGGAGTTCAGATGTTCGCAACATCTTGATTAAAACCAGATGTTTGTTAAAAAGTTAATCAGCATCTAGATTAAACTGTTTCGGGCTTTCTGAGTACATTTGTAACAAAATGTATCCTTTCTATCTTCATTATTCTTTATCTTGACAAAATTTTATTTATATGCACTGCTGGCAATCTAGTAAACTTCGTCATGAGAACCGATATCAACCAGAATAATCTTAGCTTCTGTTAGTTGGACTCAAAATTCTCCATTTCATCAGTTTGATAACATTAATGTTAGTCCTGTTCCCGAACCTTTAACTATTTTAGGTGCAGGAACTGTGATCACTTTTGGTTGTGCATTTAAGCGCAAGTTAGCAATGTTCAACTATTATAATTAAAGATGGGATTCCTATTGAAGAAAATATTAACATTATGAAAAAAGCGATTCAAGAACGTATCGAAAGAGATTCTAAATTAAATGACATAAATTGATTGAAAAAAGATAAGTAATTTCTTACTGTTATCTCTAGTGACAATTTAAACATCATTAAGATCAATTCCTAATTCTCTTAATTTATTTTCTAATCGTTTTCTTTGTTCTTGTTCTTGTTGTAATTGTTCTTGTAATTCATTTGCCCTTTGTTGTTCATCATCTGCTCTTTTTGTTTCAATTTCTCTCAATTTTCCTAATTCAACAAAGGTTAAAAACTTATCTCCATCGGGTCGAAAAATCTCTAAAGTTTCTGTAGTTAATTCAAACTTTATTCCCAGTCTAGGACTTACCCAACCTTTCATTTCTTCAATAACGCTTAACTCTCCATTATTCCTTAACCATCCTTGTAAATCAATTTTATCGGGGTCATAAATATAATATTCTTCTACCCCATGATGTGTAAGGATTCAGGTAGCAGGATTTGACAAAACAGATGACTGCGTTAAAGTAACGGTATGAGTCAAAAGCGGTCAGGGCAACCATTAAATTTAGAGGAGCTACACCAACTGTCAAAAAACCAGTTGGT
>NETF01000169.1 GCA_002172675.1 unicellular cyanobacterium SU3 | reverse complement strand
GTTTCGGAACGATTAGACGTTGGATAGGAGAAATCATTGCTTACTTTGATGAAGGAACTACTAGCGGTGTCGTGGAGGGAATTAATAATAAATTAAAGTTGATTAAAAGAAGAGGTTATGGTTTCAGAAATTTTGATAATTTTAAACTAAGAAGTTTTTTAACTTGGCATTTTACTATTTGATTTTACATACTAAGTTCGGTAGAACCGTTATTTGCTGACTTGTTAGCAGATAGAACTTTAGAAATTGAACGTAATGGAGAACAAATTATTGTTGAAATTAAAAGTTTTATTAGCCGTTCACCAATGCGTGAATTTGAAACAGCATTAGGTCAGTATATTATCTATCGTACTTTATTAAAAGCTGTGCTACCTCAAACTAAAATTTATTTAGGTATCGGTGGAGGTATTTATGAATCTTTTTTTCAACAAAAATCAATATCAATGGTGCTTGAAGAAGCTAAAATACGTTTAATCGTTGTTGATCTAAAAAAAGAGGAAATTCTCAAATGGATAAACTAAATAAATATCGTAACTTAATCACAAAAATTCTCACTGAATACGAAAACTTAGCTTCGCAAACCCCTAACCCTTCCGGAGTTGATAGTATTTTAGCCTTTGATGAACAAAGAGATCAGTATCTTTGGTTTCAAACCGGTTGGCATAATAATAAAAAGATTAGAGGTATCACTGTTTATATTCGTATTAAAAATAATAAAATTTATATAGAAGAAGATTGGACAGAAGAAGGTATTGCAACAGAATTATTAAGAGAAGGTGTGCCAAAAGAAGATATTGTTTTAGCTTTTCATGATCCCGAAACTCGTAAATTAACTGAGTTTGCTACTGCTTAAATACTTACATTTTGTCTAAGGAGATAAAAATGATTGAATTACATCCTGAATTTTTAACTAAAAATGGAAAAAGAGAGTTTGCTGTTTTATCTTATGAGGAATTTCTGAAAATTCAAGAATTATTAGAAGATTTAGAAGATTTAGAAGATTTAAGACAAGCAAAAGAAGAGGAAAAAAATAATCATTCTTATTCATTAAATGAAGTCAAGAAAATATTTAATATTAAGTAATGAGTAAAACTTTCAATGTTACTATTCTAGAATTGAGAACAAGAGTATACAGTTTTGTTAACGATAACCTGAATGAGTTAAGGTATAATATTAGTTACTTTCTTGTGTATTCAATGATTGAAAAAAAAATTTGTTGATTCAAATAAGGTGAAAGACAACTCAAGGTAAAAAATGAACTTTTACACTGTAATTCTTAGAAAAAGTGCAGATTATTGGGTTTCATTATGTCTCGAAAACGGATTAGTGGGACAAGGAGAAAGCCCAGAACAAGCTATTGATAAACTAAAAGAAGCGATTGAATCTTTTTCAGAAGTTTACAATAGCGAAGATAATGTTTATTCTCGTCCTCTTCATATTGATGAACTCCATGAATTTTTAACCATTGAAGATTCAGAATCTTCTGAAATCTACGAACTAAGAAAAGTTTATGCCTAAAAATATTCCTTCTCTTAAACCCAAAAAACTTATTAAAATTCTTGAAAAAGGAGGTTGTACATTTTATCGAGAAGGAAAAGGAGATCATCGCTTATATATTCGAGAAATTGATAAACAGCGTAGAATTGTTCCTATCGATATCGGTGCAAAAGAAATGTCACCTCCTTATGTTTTACGCATTTTTAGACAATTTGGTTTTACAGATGAAGAAATTGAAAATCTGTTGAAATAAATTCATCAAAATTAAGAAAGCGATCGCCTATAATAAACCTATGCCCTAAAATAAGTATAAGGAGAAAAATGCCAGCAAAAGATACTTATCATAATGCGGTTCAAAATGCTTTAATTAAAGAGGGTTGGACGATTACAGCCGATCCTTATAGAATAAAATATAAAGATGCTGAATTATTTGCTGATTTAGCAGCAGAAAGACCCATTGTTGCTGAACAGAATGGGTGTAAATAGTTGTTGAAATCAAAAGCTTTTTAAGTCCTTCTCCTATGAGAGATTTTGAAATTGCTTTAGGTCAATATACTTTATATCGAAACTTAATCAATCTTACTGAACCAGAATATAAAATTTATTTAGCTATTAAAGATAGTATCTATGAAAACTTTTTTCAAAGAGATTCTATCAAAGAGATTACTAAAATAAATCAATTACTTTTAATTGTTGTTGATATGGAAAAAGAGGAGATTTTACAATGGATAAACTAGAAAAGTATCACCAATCTATCAAAAAAGTTTTAACAGAATATCACGAATGGGTTTCAGGTTCATCCAATTTAACCAGAGAAAGCTGTCTTATTTTTGATGAAGTACATGACCAATATATGTGGCTATTTATGGGATGGGAAGGAAAGAAAAAAATTAGAAATATTCATGTTCATATTCGTATAAAAAATGACAAAATCCACATAGAAGAAGACTGGACAGAAAAAGGTATCGCTACGGAATTATTAAGAGAAGGTGTCCCCAAAGAGGATATTGTTTTAGCCTTTTATGATCCCGAAACTCGTAAACATACAGACTTTGCTATTGCTTAAATACTGATATTTAACTGACAAAAATAGATATAATTGAATTATTCAAGTTAAACGATAAAAGAGGATAATGATGTATAAAAAAATATTAGTGGCGTTAGCTTCTACCGATGACTGTCAAACAATTTTCCCTAAGGCGTTAACAATAGCAAAAAAAAATAATAGTATTCTAAAGCTATTTCATTGTATTAATTCAGAGGTTTATTTTACACCTTATGGAACTTTTTCTACTGAAGAAGTGACTCAGTTACTACCTCAATGGCAAGATAGTTTAGAACAAGAACAACAACAAACAAAACAATGGTTAACAGAATATACTCAAAAAGCATCTTCAGAAGGAATTACCGCAGAATGGGATTGTAAAAGGGGAAATCCCAGTTCTTCTATTGTTAAATTAGCAAAAAATTGGGATTCTGACCTCATTATTATGGGACATAGAGGGTTAACCGGTTTAGAGGAAATGTTCTTAGGCAGTGTTAGTAATTATGTGGTTCATCATGCGTCTTGTAGTATCTTGTTAGTTAAATAAAAAAAGTCATAAACCTAAAGAAGTTCATGACTTAATTCTCAGAAAATAATGATGTTTTTATTTCATAATTCTGACAGCAATGGTACTGGTATTAAAGTTATAATCTTTACCTTCTAACTCAATTAAAGTACCAATTTTAACTTTTTGTTGACCAACAACTGCACCGGTATCGGTAATTTGTGCATCCCCTCTTAACGTGAGAATCATGTCTTGAAAATAAACAACTTCTGGTCTAGGATCAGGAAGAGCTTTAACGGAGCCATCCGGCTGAGGCACGACAGTGGTTCGAGGAAGGGGTTTAATGTCTTTAATCTCGAACTCCCCAGAAGGTTGATTACGGATAACGATATTCGTCTTTTTCGCCTCACTAAACTGGTTAATAAGTGCTTGAGGATCACTGACTCCTAAACCCCTTACAATTACGTCTACTTCGATGGGTTTACTAGCAACTTGAGCAATGGTACTGGTCCCAGACTTACCAGGAACGACAAAAATACCCACAATTACCAAAAAAATGGCTAAAGCAGCACCTAAGTCTAGGATACTAATTTTTCCAAATAAACGGCCTTTAGAATCTAATAGTTTCATAAATATACTTCTATTTGTGTGAAAAGTAGGGTTATAACAAGATAGTCAACTGTCTTACTCCTATGGGGAATAGACAAATTGCAGCAATTCTATCATAGTCTTTACCCATTGAGTATGAATGACGGTTATTTAAGTCAAAAGTATCCCGAACCCTAGAAAAATTGCTATGCTAAAGATAAAATAATGAATTAATGAGGAGAATAAACTTTGATAAATTACTTTAAATCAATTATGTGTGTTGGTGTTGTTTCTATCATTTTGCCTTTTAGTTTACCTAGTTTTTCTTTAGAAACTAATGTTAATATTAATGAGATAGAAATTGCTCAAAATACTGATCCAGAAACCTATGTTAAAGTTCAGGATATGAATAGTTTAGTCATGCAAATAGACGAAGGAGACTATCGATTTAGAGGGATATTAAAACGGTCCGGTTCAACAGATTTTATCGGCAATGATCGTCAGTCTCGTGTTGTTTTTAACCCCTATAATGGTCATATAAAAGTGTTTAATGTTGCCACAGGAACGGAATTTTATAACTATTACATTGAACCTATTTCTGGTGTCGGAGAAGATCCCAGTACCATGTGTGATCCTGAGATAGAACCCTGTTAAATCTCATAATATAATTAGCTCTAAAATTATTGTTTTCAATTAACACTAAATCTATGCAAACTCAAAATACGCCTCGTAGTAATTCTACTCCTATTATTCCACCTTTTCCTGATAGAATAGCTACAGTTACTCGTACCACTAAAGAAACCGATGTACAAGTTAGCTTAAATTTAGATGGTCAAGGAAATTGCACCGCAGAAACGGGCATTCCTTTTCTTGATCATATGTTACATCAAATTGCTTCTCATGGTTTAATTGACTTAGAAATTAAAGCAACAGGGGACATTTACATTGATGATCATCATACCAATGAAGATGTAGGAATAACCTTAGGTCAAGCATTAGGAAAAGCATTAGGCGATCGCAAAGGAATTGTTCGGTTTGGTCATTTTTTAGCCCCTTTAGATGAAGCGTTAGTTCAAGTTGCTTTAGACTTTTCCGGACGGCCTCATTTAAGTTATGGTTTGCAAATTCCTACGGAAAGAGTAGGGACTTATGATACACAATTAGTCAGAGAATTTTTCGTTGCTATTGTTAATCATAGTCAAATGACTTTACATATTAAACAACTCGATGGTATTAATTCCCATCATATCATAGAAGCGACGTTTAAAGCCTTTGCAAGATCCATGAGAATGGCCTTAGAAATTGACCCCCGTCGCGCCCATTCTATCCCTAGTTCAAAAGGGGTTTTGATGGCATAATTTTGATCCCCCCTGCCCCATTATTAAGGGGGGTTTAGGTGGATTATCTTTCCATTATTTACGTTGTTTGGCTGCTTCTTGGAAACACTGAATATACTGTTGATATCCTCCAGGAAAAGCAATATTTAAAGTTAACGGATCATCTTGATCTCTTGCGTCTCCGGGCCCTTCAATGACATAAGTTTCACCATTGTTTTCTTCGAGTTTAAGGGGTTTTCTGTTCTTAACTTCCCCTGCACTACTATCAATATAAACGATCAGATTACCAGTATTAAATTCTTGTCCTACTTCTTGAATAAGTTGTAAAAATCCCCGATCGCTTCCTCCTCTTCCAAAGCTTAATTTACCGTTATTTTCTACTGCTTTACTGGTGACAGTATCCCCCACTCCGACAATAGTTGGCATTTGTTCAGGATCAAAATTATCTTTAATTAAAGCAACTAATTGATGATGGTTTTTAGGAGCATTTCTCACACTAAAATCTTCTCCTAAGGGATATTTTCCCGTTCGTTGATAATAGTAACGGTTCAAAAGTCCTAAAACTCCAACTTCTTTAATACCTCCTTTTAACATAAATTGAAAGTCTGTAGTTCCTGAGTCTTTTCCTTTCGCTTCTTGCATAATTTCTTGCCCTTCTTCATTTCTTCCTAAGTTGGGTGCATAATGAATAAAAAAGGAATTTTCTAACCCTTCATTAGCTGCTTTTGCTAATAAATCATTCATTAATTGTTTAATATGTTGTTGGAGTTGAAAATAATAATCTTCTTCCTCAATAAATACCTCATGAAAGACGTTTAAGTTGGCAGTGGGAGAGACTTTATTATCTAAGATAGAAGCTTGAATATAATTAGCGATCGCATTATCATCTAAATTGTGATTATTGTTAGCAAAAAAGTCTTTAAAACTCGCTTCGATATATTGAGGAACCCTTTCTAAAAAGTCTAATTCTTTATCACTAACCCCAGGATGAGAAACATTACCATGACGATCTTGCCATTGCACTCCACCCCCTGCTAAACCAGGTAAATAAAAGCCTTTTTCTTTCACTAAATTCGGATCACCATAGGCCCGTTCTATAATTAAATTAACCCCACGTTTTCCGATATGTTCCCCATTAGTTAATACATAAAAATGTTCATCAAAGGATCGTGTTGCTTCAATATAATTTGTATCCATTACTCTTGTTAATGGATCTTTTACTAATCCCATACAAACCCCATCAAGATCTTGTATAATTAACAAATTGGGTTCATTGGCTAATACATTAATTAATCCTTCATGATCTAAGGATAAATAACGTTTATGGAGTGGTAAGGAAGACATAGACATAATTAAGCTAAAATTAGAATTCTACAAAAAGATCACAAAGTCTTAAATTTGTTTGTATTGTATCAGAAAATAGTTTTTAAATACCTAAAACTGACAAAAATTACTTATTTTTTCTTAAGGAGATTATCATGAGGTTAAAGCTATAATAAATCATAGCTGATCAAGTATTTTGATCAGGTTCAATAATGTAGAATGCAGAATAATCAGGAAAATTAATTCTAAATTCTAAATTCTAAGTTATAAATTCTAAATATGTTACCCATTAGAGACTGTGTTCAACAAACCCCTGGTTATGTCCCTGGAGAACAACCCCAAACCACGGATTATATTAAACTCAATACTAATGAAAATCCCTATGCTCCTCCTGATGAAATCTTTAATAATTTAGAAGAAGAATTAAAAAAAGTTCGGTTATATCCTGACCCCGTTTCTATTAAACTCCGTAAAGCAGCCGGTGAAGTATTTGGCTTTTCATCCGAGCAAATTTTAGCTGGTAATGGGTCAGATGATATCTTAAATATTGCCCTAAGAACCTTTGTTAATCCTGGGGAAATGGTCGCGTTTTTAGACCCAACTTATTCGTTATACGAAACTATTGCCAAGGTACATGGGGCAACGATTAAAACCATTCCAACTAATGAAAATTTTGAGTTAGAGAGTCACTTAGTTTGTCCTGAAGCTAAGCTTATTTTTGTCGCTTCCCCTAATCCACCACTGGGTAAACATTTAAACCGTCAATATTTAAAAGAAACTTGTGAGAAGGCAACAGGTGTTGTTTTAATTGATGAAGCTTATGTGGACTTTTCTGACGAAAATCACTGGGAGTTTATTAAAGAATATAATAATGTGATCGTTTCTCGTACAATGTCAAAAAGCTACAGTTTAGCAGGAATGCGAGTCGGTTTTGGTATTAGTTCCGTAGAAATCATTGAACAAATGAACAAAGTTAGAGACTCCTATAACTTAGATAGAATTGCTCAGACATTAGGAGCAAATTGTTTTCAATTTCAGGACTATTTTAAAGACATTTGGCAACAAGTTAGAACCACTCGAAACCGTTTAACTAACTCTCTAAGAAACCTAGACTTTTTAGTCTTTGATTCCGATGCTAACTTTGTTCTTGCTTCTCCTCAGTGGATAGAAGCATCAGCACTATATACTAAACTAAAAGAAAGAAAAGTATTAGTGAGATATTTTAAACATCCTCGCATTAGTAATTATGTCAGAATCACTGTGGGAACTGATGCAGAAATTGATCGTTTATTAGAAGTGGTTGAACAGTTAAAAAATGAATCGTGAAACTTTAGACATAAGAGTAACTTTAGCTAATAGATTAGCCGATGTATCAGGGAAGATTATTAAACAATATTTTCGTCAAAGTAATCTAGAGTCAGATACGAAAATAACAGAAGTTTCTTCTATTGTTACTATTGCCGATCGCCTAGCAGAAAACGCTATGGTGAATCTAATCAAAAAAGAATGTCCTGATGATGGAGTGATTCGAGAAGAAGGAGAGAATATAAATTCAAATAATGGTTATGCTTGGGTACTCGATCCTATTGATGGAACCGCTTCTTTTGTCAAAGGATTACCCATTTTTGGCACATTGATCGGTTTAGTTGACCTCAAGAATAACTTACCCTTATTAGGTTGTGTCAATCAACCGATCTTACAAGAAAGATGGCTAGGAATCAAAGAAAAACCTGCTATTTTTAATGATAAAACTATCAATAATCCTTACAAAAATAACCATGATTATCCTTTAGCAAAAGCGTGTCTAACTTCTACAACTCCGTTGATGTTTATTACTCCCCGTCAACAAGCGATCGCCTCTCGTTTACAAACCGTGTGTCGTCGCACTGCCTTTGGCGGAGATTGTTACAATTATGTATCCTTAGCAATGGGATGGTCTGCTATGCCTATGATTGTTTTAGAATCAGACTTAAAATATTATGATTTTTGTGCTTTAATTCCTATTATAGAAGGGGTGGGGGGAATCATCACCGATTGGTCTGGAAATGTTCTTAACAGCCATTCAACAGAGGTTTTGGCCGCTTCTAACCTAAACTTACATCAACAAGCTTTAGAGGTTATTTTGAGTCAAGGTTGAGTAGAGACGGATACCAATCATCGTCTAATATTTGTTCAATTGTGAATGGACATTTTAAGGGTAAATTCAAAGATAAATTAGCACTTTCAGCTTTTAGATTGGCCGGTTTCAAAGCTTTACTATAATTCTTATCAAGATTATTTTCAAAATGCTGATAATAATTTTTAGACTCTAAAAAATCAGATAAATCGTTTCTAAAATTATTGATCTCAATCTTCCAACCAGAGAGATAAAAATCTCGATTAACAGTCCAATAAGCATATAGTAATAAATGAATTAATAATTGACGAGTCAGACTGTTAATTGCTCGTTTATCACTAGCTCCCAATGATTCTATTTCCTCTTGTAAGTTACTCCAATCTAAAGCACTAGCATCTTTATTTTTAAGTGCAATCACTTGTTGATCAATCCATTCTCCGAAGTCTAATTCATATAAAGTTTTATTTTCTTTTTCTACACTTCTCATAAAGATATTTTTTTGCTAAATAGTATGTTGAGCTAGTTTGAAATCTACTCTTTTATTAAAGTTATTGTAAACTAAATTTATTGTATCACATCAAAAGTTCTAATGTTAAGAAAAGATTGCAATTGCTACTAAAGTGACGCGATCGCAACTTAGTCACCATAAATAAATGTTAGTGCTTCTGAAACTTTTGTACCCCTAAAGGGGTCGTAACTTGTTAAACTAGATAGATCAGGTATTTTATAGCTTTCGACTAGATTATCCTTATCGCGCCTATGGTTCATGTTAAGCGCATCGAATTATCTCATTTTAAATCCTTTGGTGGCACCACTGCCATTCCTTTTTTGCCTGGGTTTACTGTCGTATCAGGTCCCAATGGATCAGGTAAATCTAATATACTTGATGCTTTATTATTTTGCTTGGGGTTGGCTACTTCTAAGGGAATGCGGGCCGAACGATTACCCGATTTAATTAATCATAATCATAGCAATAATCGTAAGACTCAGGAGGCTTATGTTTCTGTTACTTTCAACGTATCTGATTTAACAGACCTAGAAGAATTTAGTCGAGATAATCCTCCTGTTACTAAGATAGCATTAACAGAAGAAAACAACAATAACGGTAATAGTAATCATGCTGAAGAAATAAACAAAGAAAAGGATTTAATTACCAGCAGTGAATGGACGGTTACTCGACGGTTACGAGTGACCAAAGGGGGAAGTTATTCGTCAACTTATTATATTAATGAGCAACCTTGTAATGTTAGTCAACTTCATGAACAATTAAACCGTTTAAGAATTTATCCTGAAGGCTATAATGTGGTGTTGCAAGGGGATGTTACCCGTATTATTAGTATGAATGGGAAAGAAAGAAGAAATATTATTGATGAATTAGCCGGAGTAGCAGAATTTGACAGAAAAATAGAGAAAACAAAAGAAACCCTTGAAGAAGTCAGAGAAAGAGAAGAAAGATGTCAGATTATTGAAACTGAGTTAAAACGGTCTTTAGAACGGTTAGCTGCTGATAAGGTTAAAGCCGAAAAATATAAAAAATTAAAACAGCAAATTCAAGAAAAACAAGGATGGGAAACAGTCTTAAGTTGGAAATTATTACAGCAAAAAATATCTCGTCTAAACACTCAAATAAGCGCAGGAGAACAAGAAGAACAAAAGTTAAATCAAGGAATTAATGAACTCGCCGAAAAGATAAGAGAAAATACAACTAAACTCGAAGACTTAAACCGTCAGGTTAAAGCATTAGGAGAAGATGAACAGTTAACCGTTGCTTCTCAGTTAGCGACACAAAAAGCACAACGAAATCAACGACAACAGAAACAACAAGAATTAGATAATCTTATTCAACAAACCGAACAAGCAATAAGGGAAACTGAAACAATTATCACCCAACAACAGCAAAACTTATCTCAACTTACTCAAGATAATAATAGTCTGCAACAAGAAACCTTACCCCTCTTAAAAGAACAAAGAGATCGCACTTATCACACCCTAGAAATGGTAAGAAAACAAGCTGCATCTATAGCAGAAGCGTCTGACGCTTGGGTACAAGAACAAGCAAAATTAAGCCGTCAAATTTCTACGTTACAAGATACCTTAAACCCTCAGTTAACCCAACAAGCACAGTTAACAGAACGTTATCAACAGTTACAAAATAACATTACCGATGAAACACAGCAACTAGAAACGATTGACACAGAATTAAACACTCAGCAAGAAGAATTTAAGCAGTTGTCCCTTCCCTATGAAGAAAAAATACAACAACTTGCTCAACAATTATCCACCGCAGAACAAGATAAAAGTATACTCGAAGAAACCCAAACCCGTCTAGATAAAGAGTATAGAGAAAAACAAAGACAATTAGATCGTTCAGAAGCTTCTCAACAAGCACAACAAGAAGCCCAAGGAACCTACGCAACCCAACTTATTCTAAACTCTGATTTACCTGGAGTTTGCGGTTTAGTGGCACAATTAGGACAGGTTAAACCCACTTATCAATTAGCCTTAGAAATTGCTGCTGGCTCACGATTAGGGTATGTTGTCGTCGAAGACGATACTATCGCGGCTGCAGGAATTAAGCTCTTAAAACAAGCAAAAGCAGGACGAGCCACCTTTTTACCCTTAACAAAAATTAGACCCTATCGTGGACAAAATAATAATAGTTTACGTCATGCACAAGGGTTTATTGATTTAGCTGTTAATTTAGTGCTGTGTCGTCCTGAACATGAAAAAATATTTTCCTATGTTTTTGGTAATACGGTTGTGTTTGAAACCTTAAATGATGCCAGACATCACTTAGGAAAACAGCGCATTGTCACCTTAGAGGGAGACTTATTAGAAACCAGTGGGTCCATGACAGGAGGAAGTCGCCCAAAACGATCTTCTATTCGTTTTGGAACTTTAGTTCAAGGAGAGTCCCAGGAAATTAAATCCTTGAAACAAAGATTAACTGATTTAGAAGAATTACTCTCTCGTAACTTAGAAAAATTACAACGAAAATCTGAGCAAATCAAACAATTATCTCAGGAGTTAACTGAAGTAAGACAAAGCGGCAGAGAACAACAATTAAAACGTCAACAGTTAGACAAAGAAATACAACGATTAAACGGACAACAAGAAAAGCTAAGCTTACAGGTATCTCGTCATAAACAAGAAGCAGAAACCTTAGACAGTCAATTAAAAATTCTGGCGGCTGAAATTCCCCCATTAACCACAGAATTACAACAAAAACAAGAGAGACTAAGAAAGTTAGAAGAATCTCACACCCATAGCGAATGGCAAGAAATTCAAACCCTAATCAAAAGTCAAGAAACCCAACTCCAAGAAAGAGAAAATGAACTGCGTCTAGGAGAAAATAAACTGCAAGAAATTAACCGTCAATTGTCCTCTTTAGAAGAAAAAATTAAAGAAAATCAAGATAAATTAGAAGCACAAAAAAGCAATATTATCAAGTTAAATAATGAAAAAATTAATGTTAAACAGCAACTAGAAACCATCAACGATAAAATTAGTAACTTAGAAACTCTTTTAGAAGAATTAACCCAAAAATTAGGAGAAACCAAAAAAGAACGGGACTACACTGAAGAACAGTTAAAAACAGTACAAAAAAATTATCAACAAAAAATATGGAACTTAGAGAAATTACAAACCACACAACAAGAAAGAAAAGAAACCTTAATCACTTTAGAAGAAGAACAAGAAAACCAACAAAATGAATTACCTGACCCCTTACCAGACGTTCCTTTACTCTCAGAAATCGATGAAACTACCACAGACTTAACCCCACATATCGAACAACTATCTCAAGAAATTCGTAACGGACAAAAACGCTTAGAAGCCATGGAACCCGTTAATATGTTGGCCTTAGAAGAACATCAAAAAACAGAAGAAAGATTAAACGAACTTACCGAAAAATTAACCACTATTCAAGGAGAAAGAACCGAATTATTATTAAGGATAGAAAATTTTACTACCTTAAGATTTAAGTCATTTAAAGAATCCTTTGATGCAGTGAATGAGAACTTTCAAAACATATTTGCTACCCTTTCCCAAGGGGACGGATACTTACAATTAGAAAACGAAGAAGACCCCTTTCAAGGGGGATTAAATCTCGTCGCACACCCCAAAGGAAAGCCCGTACAACGGTTAAGTTCCATGTCTGGGGGAGAAAAATCCTTAACCGCTTTAAGCTTTATTTTTGCCCTACAAAGATATCGTCCTTCTCCTTTTTACGCCTTCGATGAAGTGGATATGTTTTTAGATGGGGCCAATGTCGAAAGACTCTCCAAAATGATTCAACAACAAGCACAACAAGCACAGTTTATTGTCGTTAGTTTACGTCGTCCTATGATTGAAGCCTCTCAAAGAACTATCGGTGTAACCCAAGCCAGAGGAGCTTATACTCAGGTTTTAGGCATTAAAATATAAAATAACTGATAACAGTGAACAGTCAACACCTGAGCAATAAATCTAACTTATGACTGATGACTGATAACTGATAATAATGGAATCTACTTTCTGTAATTATGCGTCACTTCTTTTAAAATCCTATTAACCATAAAAATACCAATGAGTAAATATAGTTCTACGCAAGCTGAACAAATTAGAAAAATTGCCACTTATCTCAAGGAACAACGAGTTAAACAGGGTTTAAGTATTGAACAAATAGCATCAATGACTTTTATCCGTTTACCCATGCTCAAAGCCTTAGAAAGTACTGATATTGAACAGTTACCCGAATTGATTTATGTACAAGGGTTTATCCGTCGTTACGGGGAAGCTTTAGGCATTGACGGATACAGCTTATCCCATCAAATTAACGCTTCTGAGCAAGAAAAACCGACCATTTCCCCTAACTTAGTCTCTTCTCCTCCTCAAGAATCTAACGTGGGTCAAGAGGTTCCTGCTACCCTTGTTAATGAAGATAATAATAAATCGGTGGCGGTTAAGTCTAAACCCCGAACCCTAGTCCATCCTTCTGAGGAGACAACAGAACCCTCTGGGCCTTCTTGGTTCAAACAATTGCAATTATATTGGATTTATTTAGTGGTATTAGGGGGAGCCATCGCAGGATTATTTTATCTCTTTTCCCGTCCTCCGGCCACAGAACAAACGGCACAAACCTTAGAAACTGAACCCGTTACTCAGTCAACCGAACCCGAAGCAGTTTCCCCACCCACTCAACTGAGTCCCCCTGTCACCGAACCCGAAGTCACTTCTTCAACTACTCAAGCAAGTCCCCCTGTCACCGAACCCGAAACCACTTCTCCACCAACTCAACCAGAAGAAACCGCCCAAACGACTGAAAATGCTAATTCTATCACCCAACCCGAAACCATTATTTCTTCTGAGGAACCCTCTCCTATTTTAGAGTCTCCCCAAGAAACCTCAGAAGCAACCACCAGCCCATCTGAGGTGACAAACAATACTGAACCCACGCCCGCAGAAATTGCCGAGGATGTCACTAGCGAACCTGCTACAGAAAAAGCGATTACTGCTGCATTGCAACTCGAAGGCGACTCCTGGTTACAGGTTAGTGTCGATGGGAAAGTTGAATATGAGGGAATTTTAAAAGAAGGCGAGCAACAAAGTTGGGATGCTCAAGAAACCTTAACTATTCGTGCTGGTAATGCAGGGGCCGTTAAATTATCGGTGAATGATAAACCGGCAGAAGCTATCGGAGCGTTAGGGGAGGTGAAAACCGTTGAAGTGACCCCTGATAGTTAATAATAGGGGCGAACGGTGGTTCGCCCTTTTATCTGTCGAAAAAATAAACGTTTTCGGTCTTTTTTTCTGACATTTATCGTTAACTGACATCTTGCACCGCTCACAAATAAACTTAATAATTTCAGCATTCAGCATTCAGCGTTCAGCTTTTAAAAGAAAAGTCATAAACACATAAGATAAATCTTTTAAGGGTTAATTTTAGGCTGATGGCTGACGACTGACGGCTGATAGCTAAAGGCTAACAAACTAGCTAATTTAATTGAAGGGGCAAGATATGAGTTAAGATGAAACTGGCTCTAAAGAAGCAATGGGGTCAGGAATACTAGAAGAAGGAGCTTCAAATTCTCCTTTAACAACGTATTCTAAACGTAATTTCAACCAGGTGATAAATTCAGAATTCTTAGAAATAATGGCAGCACAAGGTTGAGGACATTTTGCCTTAATTTCAGCAAATTCGGGAGCTTCAATAAACGCCGGTTGTTTAACTAACCAAAAATCAATTTCTTTGTTTTGTTCTTGGTAGTTTCTGACTCTTTCTCTCAACACTTCATCCAGGGGTTCTTCTTCTAAAAGAAAGCGTTGACTAGCTAAAACGTAATGGTAGGTGGTCATTGCTGAATAATTAATTGCTATTTACCCAATTACCATTATTCAACCCAAGGGGACATTATAGGTCAGGGTTTATTAATAATTTATAATTCCCATGAAGTCCTAAAACCCAGAGCAAAGTCCAAGGATGAACCCTTGTGGACAAGCTTCGCCGAGGCAAGAGGCAATAGTAGTTCATTTTGATGCTAACTTATTCGCGCATTGATTACTTTTCTATACTTATTAAGTTTTTATGTACTGGTGCAAGATTTCAGTAGGGGAACGCGCGAGGAAGGAGTTATACGAGATCCGCTTTAGATAGTATAGTATCAAGCTTTGGAGCAGGGAGCGCCGGAGCAGGGAGTAGGGAGAAAGGAGAAAAAACGTTACTCTACTAAAATAAGCGGATTTGGTATTAGGAGTTGTCTCCCTGGGTTGAAGTAGGCATTGAACAGCAGACTGTCTCAGTTTCATCCTAAACTCGCTATAGAGACAACAGAAGAAAAGTCAAAAACTAGCTTCTTAGAAAAATTCTTTAACCCATAGAAGATAAGCTAAAAATACCAAGATTAATAAGCCACTCACTAATCCCAATATTGCAAAACTTGTTCTGACATTTGATAAGTTTGTGGCTGATTTCTCTTCTGAGTCAATGGGTAATAGATTAGCTTCTTGCTTGCTTAATTCGTCAAGGGGTTGAGCTGGGGCAAAAATAGTTAAACTTTTAGGCATACATTCAATCGTGAGGGGGGTTTCACAGACCACATCACCATCAATGGCTACCCGTTGAGGAGGATTCGTGGTAATGGCTAGTTTGTTAGTTCGCCAATGAGTAATATCTTGATGTTCAGCGTCATTGTTCAAGAGTGCCTTTTGAAGTAAATGATAAGAAGTCGCCACAGTTTCGGCTACGTTATCAGAAGTAATAACCGTAATATCGAGTAAGCCATCGTCAGCAATGGTTTGACCAGGTCCTTGAGCCAGAAAGGACGTAGGAGGCGCAGCATTAGCGATGCTGACTGCGATCGCCTTCAACCTAATTATTTGATCCTCGTGATTAATTTCAACATCAAACTTTTCCAATGTTTGGAGTTGTTGAACACCGGAAAGGATATAAGCAAGCTGGCCTAAATTATCTTTCATCTCTCGTTCAGCTTGTTTAATTGTCTTCGCTTCTAGGCCAATGGCAGCTAAGACTATCATCGGCTTATTATTACATAAAGCCGTGTCAACGACTTTAGTCTTCCCCTCTAAAATTATCTGGCATTGTTCTTCTATGGTATTGGGAATACCCAAAGCCGAGGCAAAGGCATTGGCTGTTCCCCTAGCAATAATCCCTAAACGAGTATCAGTGTTAATTAAAACCCCTGCTACTGCTGAGATGGTGCCATCTCCCCCAGAAGCAATAATTGTTGTTGCCCCTTCTTTGACGGCTTGCTGAGCTAATTGATCGGCTCCAATTTCTTTAGTGGTGTTTTTAATATCAAGGTTTATTTTCGGTGTTAATAAAGAGCGAATTTGTGTTAACTCTTCCTCAGGATCACCTTGGCCAGCTACAGGATTAAAAATAAGACAAGCTGAACGAGTCATTGTTTTTTTATAATTTGTTATTTGACTAATTAATGATTAAAAATTAATAGTTTTTGATTGATAAATTTTAAAATGTAATAGTTAAATAAGCAAGGGAAAAAAAAGATGTCGACTACCTCGGATCGTTCTGATGGAGGGTTGAATCTCCCCTCGGTAGCCGTTAAGTGGAGGAAGCGACAAAAACTCCACAAACCGATCAACTTGAGTGACAAAAGGGAAAGGCACTGACACCGTCCGAATATCTGACGTCGCTCTTCTTCGATATTCGACTATGAGCCACAACGACAAAACGCTCAGCCGGTGCCACACTTTCTAGCTTGCTATATTTATACTTTAATGAATTGATGGACAATTTTTAACTTTCTAAAGAAATAGTTTTTTAGGATTAAATAGACAAAAATTTACTTCATTGGGATGATTTATTTTCTCAAGGGAGCAGGAGTCAGGGGAAAAAACCGAAAACTCTTCTCGCGACTCGAAGGTCTCCCTACTCCTCTGCTTTCTGCGGATCTAGTATAACTCCCACAAAAAAAAAGATAGCCTTAAGGCTATCCTAGTTTGAGCAATGGGAGAAGCGAGAATTATGAATTAATTAACGGCATCAGTGGCTTGGTCAACCATATTTTCAGTATTTTCTTTGATATTGTTTAATCCTTGTTTGGTATTTTCAGCAGCATTTTTAGCGGCTTTTTTAGTATTTTCAGTCGCATTTTTAGCAGCTTCTTGTGCCGACTTACCCAAATCTTTAGCTTGCTCAGGGACGGATTTATCGGGGGTTAACTCATCAACTAATCCATCAGGGGTTTGAACCTTCTGATTCCGTTTTCTAGCTTCTTCTTTTAATCGCTTCGCCTTCATATCTGAAGCGGTGGTATCCTGTCCTTTTTGTACATCGCTAGTAGGATAGATTGACTGGCCGGGTTGAGGACGACCGATATCATTGGGTGAACCAGAAGAGGGAGACGGTGTGGCCGCCTGCGTTCTGCCATTACTACAAGCGGTGCTAGTTAACAGTAGAACCCCTGCTAATAGAGTAACGAGTAACTGTTTAATTTTGATTCTTTGAAAAAACTTTTTGAGAGTAGTCATGATTGTTTTTATCCTTATAAAATTTACATTTGGCTTTGCAATTTCTGTTTACTTTCTTTAAATTGCTGTGCCATTTGTTTGCGCTCTTGCTCAGACATATTATTACGCATCGCAGCAAACATAGTGCTTTCTTCTTGGCGAGTATGATCTCCTACCATAGACTTAACTTGACGAAGTTTTTCCATAAATGGTTCGCCAGTGTTGTCCATATTTTTCATCTCGTTAAGCACATTTTCGAGTTTTTCTTGCTCGTCGTAGAGTTCTTGGGTATCTCCTTCTCCGTAAAAAGACTTCACAGCAGGATAAACCACTTCTTCTTCTGCTTTGGCATGAACTAATAAGTCTTTATACAGTTGGCCAAATAAAGAGGTAATTTCATCAGAATTCTCAGCAGAACGAATCTCACTAATTAAGGTTTTCACTTTCTGATGATCCATGAAAATCAAATCCATGATATCTACGTTTTCACCGTCAGAAGATTGAGAAACGGCACTACCAAAGAGTCCTGTAGTAGCAGCTACGGCATCTTGTACACGACCCCATAATCCTTGATCTGGTTCTTCTCCGGTGAGTTCTTGGGTTCCCACATACTCAAGCATCCCTTTGAGGCGTTCTTGATGAGCGCGGTTTTCAAAGTTAACGGTATTAAGAGGAGCAATAGCTGCTTCAACATCTTGACCAACCACTTGAGCCGCTTTGTGTACCACTAACCCAGAGATGATCTGACCGTGTTTTAAAAGTTCATGATGAACCAGTTTTTCGTACAAACTCATATCAGAATGAGAATTGACATTTTTGGCTTTTTCCACCATTTCTTGCACACTTTCTTTGGGTTCAGATTGAATCCCGTATTGAGTAATGACTGTTTTGACAATTTCTAAGTTTTTGCGATCATCTTCAAGCATATCTTCAAGACGTTTCGCTAAACTTTTTTCATTGCACTGACTGAGCAATGCTTCTTCATTCTCAATAATTAAATTTTGAATTGCTTGCATATCAGCTAATTTTGTAGCAATCGCTGATCGTTTTGTATCGTTTAATGTAGCAGGCATATAGAAATCTCCTGTCTATTATTTGAAAGCCTAAAGTCTAGTTTAAAAAGTTTATTATTAATTAGTATCTATCTCTAGGTTGAAGTCAAATTTAGTTTAATTAGAACCTGAGAAAGACTGATTATATCTGAGGAAAATCGCTAGTTTTTGCTAATTTAAACCGATAGAATAATTAATTATCAAATATCAAAAAAAGGACGCAAGGTTTGCGCCCCTATGCTTGTTGCAATGACCGAATTATCCGGCTGAGATCGCTCCACCCCAAGCTGAAGCGATTCCAGACACTAAAGCGGTAAAGAAGAGCCACCAAGCAGCAGTAGCGGCTGCTTTTTTGGTTTCCCTAGCTTGGTGTTGCGCTTGTTCTTTAACTTGTTCTAAGCGTAATTTAGCCTCTTTTTGGATGCGTTCGGCTCGTTGTAAAATGCGATTGCGAGTCTGTTCAACTTGCCCGACAATGCGCTCTGCTTGGGCGTGAGAAATATCATCCCGTGATTCTAAGATGGCGATCACCGTGTCACGGTCGACTTGAGAGAAGCGATCGCGCAAGGCTTCAAACCCAGCTTGAGGATCATGAAACAATTCATGAAGATCATGGCGAATACCCTGATAATTCAGTTCAGGACGCTCTAAACTATTCAAGTAACGGCGAATTTTGTCTAAAATACGGTCAATAGCGGCTTGAATTCGTTGTTTAACCAGGTCGATCTGATGCAAGAATTGATTACGAACCTCTAAAATCGTATCAATGATCTGATTCACCTCTTCTTCGCTGATATCATCCCGTTGAGACAATAAAGCCACTAAAGTCTCTCGGTCAAAGGAAGCTAAGCGTTGCTGTAAACTCTCGGCCCCTGCTTTAGGATCGTTGAGCAATAGGCGTACATCTCGTTTAATCCCTTCGGGTTTGAGTTCTTGGCGATCGGTTGATCGCAGATAATCTTCTAGGGCTGTTTCAAACTGTTGCACCTGGGCTACGGCTTCTTTGGCGATGCGTTGAGGTGCTTTAATAATTTGCCGTAGGGTTGCCATTACCTGATCAATAATATGGTTAACTTCGGCTTCGCTTAAATCATCTCGTTGACTGAGCAACTGTACCAAAGTATCCCGATCCATCATACTTAAACGCTGTCTAATGGCGGCTAAACCGACTTGAGGCCGGGTTAAAAGCTTGGTTAAATCCCGTTTGATCCCATCTGGGTTCAATTCTGCTTTGTCGGTGTTTCTTAAATAATCAGCAATGGCTGAGACGATTTGCTCATATTGTTCTTCGATTTGACCGGCCAACTGACTAGGTAAAGCCAGTAAGGTGGTCCACACACTCTCAACTTGATCAAGAATTTCGTTAGCTTGGCGTTCGCTCAAATCTTCCCGTTGACTAAGCAACTGGACTAAAGTATCGCGATCAAACCGAGAAGCCCTAGCTCGTAACAACTTGGCACCTGCTTGGGGATCATCTAAGAGTAATTTTAACTCTTGTTTAATAGCTTGGGGATGAAGTTGTTCTTTGTCGGTTTCTTTGAGATAGGTTTGTAGTTTCAGCCATTGCTGGTCAACTTTTCCTTGAATGGCTGCTTGTTGGTCTTCGCTTTCTTGGATGACTTGCTGATGAATCTCTTCTAGTTTGGGGGTGATAAAAATGGTTTCACCGACTTCGATATCGTGACGTTCTATTAATAAGCGTTCAAAGGTGGGAACGTCAAACTGAGCTAAACGGCGTTTTAATTCACCTTCATCAGCATTGCGATCGCTTAAAATAGGCTTGAACTGGATCTGAAGTTTCTCAGGGTTGAGAAGGTCTTCTTTGGGTGTGTTATAAAGATAGCGTTTAACATCACTGAGGAGTTTTCGGCGTTTTTGTTCTTCAACCGCAGCGTAAGCAGTTTCGAGAACTTCTAAGCGATTTTTTTCGAGAATATTGGCCGTTGTTTCAATTTTTTCTTGGGTTAAAATTCCCTTTTTTTGTAGCAATGTCGTAAACTCAGACCGATCAATGGTCTCTAACTCTTGAGCCATCATTTCTGGGTTGGGTTGGGTTTGATAAAGAAGGTCTTGAAATTCGTGGCTAAGGGTACCGGGTTGTAAATTCCAAGGATAAGCATTGAGCAGATAAGTTTCGATCTCGTCATGGAGATGATGACCATTACCGTTACCATTGCTGGTGGTTAGATGGTTGGCCAGTTTGTCACTTTGCTCGGTGACTTTTTCTTTAATTTCGTTAATTTGAGAGACAATTTGATCAATGTCTATAGAAGATAAATCAGTGCGTCCCATGACCATTCCCATCATACTATGTAAACCCGTGGTCATAGCGTGAGACAACATCCCAGGATTCTCAGATTGTCGGCGTTTTCGCATCTCTTCGACTAAACGATCTAATTTTTGGGTTAATTCTCCCCCTAATAACTGTTCTTTGGTGGCTGATTTGATAAAGTCTGTTACTTCTGTGAGAGTGTCTCGTTGAGTGGGTAATTTTTTGGTGACATTTTCCCAGACGGTTTCGAGTTTATCGGCGATGCGGTTAATATCCCGTTGGGAGAGATCGCTACGGTTGGAAACTAAGTCGATGAAGGTTTGGCGATCGAGTTTCGGTAAATCATCCCTTGAGCTAATCTCTTGTAAATCTTTTTCGTCGATGAGGTTTTCGATATCTGAGGCCAACTTATCTAAGTTAAGGGGTTCAGGTCGTAAAGTAGATAGATAATCTTCTACATTTTCCCGTAAGGTGATGGGATCGATCGCTTCTCCTATTTCGCGCCGTACGGCAGCAACGGTAGCTTCTGCGGTATTTACGACTTTTTTACTGGCGGCATCGGCACCAAGGGCAGCTGTAGCGGTTCCCATGATAGCTTGAAACCCAGATGTAGCGGTATTCACCACTGAACCCAGGAAAGAACCAACGGTGGTTGAACTGATCCAAACCATTAGAGAAAAATAGGTTCCCCAAATCACTAAACCGACGATCGCTCCTGAGAGGGGAGAAACAAATAAACTGAGTTTAATGGCTAACAAACAAGCGAAAAATAAGGCTACGGTTACACTGATTAAAGTGCCTAACCCTAGGACAAGACTCACTTTTTGAATGGTGTGACCTAAACCATGATCATCCTTATGGGAATGATGGTTTGATGAGGAACCCCCCGCAAAGGAAATTCCGACGGCAACTCCTAGATTAGTTAATAATAATTGAAAGGCAAAGGCGAGGACGACTCCCGCGATTAAGGCCGTAAAAAACTGCGGACCACTAAATACTAAGGCAGCGTCTTGTAATGATTCAATAGGGGGTTCGTTTAGGGTTTGTGCTAACCAAATGTCACTAAGATTAACAGTTGAATTGACTATCATATTGGTATATCTAATGTCTAATGTATGCACAGGATTAATCCCAAAGTTTGCTTTTTCTTTTTTGCTCTCTTAAAGTTTTTAATTCACTTTAGAAATAATCTTATAGTTGCGATTATCTCTTTGAAGAACCTGTAAAAGTAAACCTTTTTTGTAGCATTCGGCTAATTACCGATGACTTTTTGTGAAGTTGACCTACGAATCTAGATTATTCTTTGGGATATAATAATTTTAATCAAATAACGAATTCTCTTTGTATCTACAGAGAAGGATATTTCACAGGACAGACTCTACCAAAAGTTAGATTTTTTCCTGTATTTCCTGGAAAATGAAAACTGATTAACTTATTCTTGATCAATGAATTGGGCGTGCTTATTGGGAACAATTTTAGAGCCGTAACGCCTTGCATAAACTTGGGTAAATTCTGCGCCAAAAAAGAGGATTTGAGCAGAGTAATAAACCCAAACCAAAATAATAATTAAAGATCCGGCTGCCCCATACACTGATCCGAAACTGCCTCGCCCTAAATATACACCTAAAGCAAATTTTCCAATGGTAAACAGTAATGCTGTAATAATTGCACCAATTTTAACATCACCCCAACTAATTTTTACATCGGGTAAGTAACGGTACATTAAACCAAATGCAAGGGTAATGACTGCAAAAGATAAAACAAAATTGAGTATCTGCCATAAGAAGTCAATACCAGGAATAAGATCACTTAAATAATGATTTAACCCTGATAAAGCAGCACTAACTACCAAAGAAACTAATAATAAAAAGCCTAAACCTAAGATAGCTGAAAATGATAAAAGCCGCTTTCTAACCAAGTTTTTCCAGCCTTCTTCTGATTTTGCTTCTACTTCCCACACTTTATTTAAAGATTTTTGCAGTTGGGCAAACACTCCTGATGCACCAAATAATAAAATGATAATACTAATGATAGAAGCAAAATTACTTACCTGTGGTTGATTAGCATTTTCAATCGCTGTTTCTATTAATTCTGCACCATTTCTTCCTACTAACCCTTGAATCTGATTAACAATTTCACCTCTTGCCGCTTCTTCTCCAAAAACAGCCCCGGCAATAGCAATAACAATAATTAGTAGTGGTGCTAAAGATACACTGGTATAATAAGCTAACGCTGCGGCTAAACTAGACGCATCATCTTCTTGCCATTCTTGAAACGTTTCTTTTAGTAATTTGATTAAAATTCTGAAATTCATATATTTATATTTTCATAAAGTTAAATTAATAACATATACAATACAACTCGTTATTTGTAGTCAGGAATAGCTTAATATTTATTTTCATGCCTCTATCTAATGATAGAGATACTCAGTTTTTCTATGTTCCTGCTGCTCTGGGTATAGCAACAGGAGTTTTAAAATCTAAGATTATATCTTAGTATAAACCTAGGCAGTTAAGCTAGCAGCATCAGCTTCATAGGGTTCAAACTGAGCTTTTTTCGCCCCACATTGTGGACATTCCCAGTCATCAGGAATTGCTTCAAAAGGAGTGCCTGGTTCAATTCCTGAATCGGGATCTCCTTTAACAGGATCATAAATATAATTGCAAACATTACAAATATACTTTTGCATAATAAACTCCGAGATTTAAAACGTACTCTGTAGACAAACCTTACCGTATTAGAATATTAATTCACCTCTTTCTTGAGTTTTATTTATTATTTTATAATTAATGTTTATTGTCTATCAAAAGTAAGAGATTAAAGAACTTTCAGTCATTAATAATTGATAAATAATCGGTTTAAATATCATTCAAAGGAATATTGTATACTCTATTATCTCATCAGAAAGTCACTGGTTTAGAGGAGGAAAGACTCGGCTTTTGTATGAGTACAATACAACTAAGATATTCTCGGTAGCAATGACTATGGACTTTAGAAAATTGGGATGAAAGTATATTAATAGAAAAATGAACTAATGTTTTCTTTTTATTAACTTTCTAAAATAACATGATGATTCTTGGAATTGTTGGTAGTAAGATTTTGAAGTAGCAATTGATTCAGGAGATTTACATATGAGCCAAGAACAAGGACAAAGTCGAGATTTTCAAGCTCGTCGCCAAGAAGCCAAAGAAGTCCGTGAAGAGACTGCTCAAGCAGCTTTCAATAAATTTATCACAGACGATCCTAACACTAACGGAGATCGACAACGGTTCCAAAATGCCGAGATAACTGTGAACAATCGTAACGTTAATTTTTTCGGGTTTGGTTCTTATACAAAAGCCTTGAAACACAATGATATTGGTTTAGTTGAGTCTCAATCCTTTCAATCTCTTTTAACAGCGATCGCTCAAGGAACTCAAGGGGCTTTTGAACAGATTATTTTAGGAGGGGGAGAAAGGAAACAGGTCAATCCCCTCAATGCTTACTCATTTCAACTGATTGGTAATGACTCCCAAGGGGCGAGGATGGCACCTGCTCCTGCTTTTGGCAGTCGTAACATTGCGGTTGATATGGTCGAACGGTACTGGATGGCGTTATGTCGGGATGTCCGTTTTGATCAATATGAAAACAGCCCCTTAATTCATGAAGCTTGTGAGGATCTTAATTGTATAGGATTTGCTGATCAGTTTGGGTTTGAAGTAACCCCGCAAACTATTTTCCGTGGACCTTATGAAGGGTGCGATGTCGGTCCCCACGTTTCTCAATTTTTACTGAAAGACTTTAATTTTGGGAATCAACCTATCCGTCAATTGTCTCTCTATCCCAGAGAGGGACTAGATTATATGACGGATTTCGAGACTTGGAAAGCAGTTAATAATGGGGATATCGATCCCACTGGTTCGGATATTCTCGATGGAAGACGCTACCTCATTACCTTACGGGATGCTGGTCAATGGGTTCATGTGGATTTTCCCCATCAATCGAGTCTTTGGGCAACGATTATCTTATTAGGGGAAATGGCTGCAATCTCTCAAGCAAGTCCCTATACAGGAGCGATTGAGAAATCGGTAGCTTTTGGTAGTCTCGGCGGTCCAGATATCACGGTTAATAGTGCTTTAGCAGCAGTTTATGGGCTGAAACACGCTTGGTTCCAAAAGTGGTGTGTACATCTGCGTTTACGCCCGGAAGTGTATGCACAACGCCTAGAATTGTTCCGACGGGGTATTTTAGGTCAGCCTTTTGATAGTACCTTCAATAAACTATTTGAAGATGGGGCAGACGTTTTCCAGAAAAGTAAGGTACTTGATCGCATCTGTGAACACAACGCACAACAAAATATCAAGTTTTCCAGGGGAGACCAAGAGGGAACTTGGTTGTTACCCATGGGCTTTCCTGAAGGCTCTCCGGCTCATCCTGCCTATCCAGGAGGACACTCTGTCTTTGTTGCAGCTGGTGCAACCATTGCTAAGGCATTTTTTGAAGATTGTCCCATTGCTAGTCCTGTGGTTCCGACGGTCGATGGTCAGGGTTTGAGAGCTTATACAGGGGATGAAACGTTAACGGTTCACGGAGAACTTAATAAGCTCATTGCCAATATTACCCTTTTCCGAGATGGTGCAGGGATGCACTGGCGCACCGATGGAACCACCTCAGGATGTCCAGGAACCAGTATAGCCACCGGTGGCAACCTTTTAGGGGAAAAGATGGCCATCAGTATGTTACGGGATATTAAAGAGACTTACCGTGAAGAAGTGGGGACATTTCGTTTTAAAGGAATTACTGGAGAGATGAGAGAAGTCTAACTCATTTCTGGCCTTCATCAAGCCAACTCATCAATCTTAAAGGGGTTGAAATTATATTCTATTTGTTGTTCTCTGACCTAATTATCTTAAAGAAGCTCTTACTCATTATATTTAGAGGGACACATGAGAAGCCTTAATCTTCCCAAAATCAGATCGAGTTCTCGCGATAATCGCTTTTCCATAACAGAGGTCTTAGTTACTAAACAACCGATTACGATTCCCATTAAATCTCTGACTACTTCTACCACTGAATGGATCGATTTAAAACTCAGTGGAGAGTTAAGATTACAAGAACTAGAGCCAGACACAACCCGAATTCAAAAGTTCTCTATTTCTTATGATGATCTTTCGGAGACGTTCACCTTACAAGCTGATACTTACAGCGAAAAACTCGACGATCGCATTTTAGAAATTAACTTTTTCAATTCACGGCGACAAAGAATTGCCACTTATACCCTTTATTTTACGGTTCTTCAAGTTTGTCTCGATGTTGATGCTGATAGAGATGGTGTGGTTGAAGAAAATAATCCTTATAAAGCAGACTGGAAATGTGGCGCAGACGGTTATGGTGCGATCGCTTTAGTTAATAGCGATCAAGATATCACCTCACAAAGACGGGAACCCTCTTCTAAGGATTCTCGGATTAATGGCTTTTTGGATATCAAAGATTTAAGCTTGATGGTAGTGCGCCATATTGGTCCGAACCGTTTACCGTCTGGCTGTGATTTAGAAATTTGGGTGAGTGATAAAACCTCTCGTTATGTTCGTATTTTTGATGAATTAGATTACAGTGGCCATGAATTAGTCGGTCCGAGATTTCCCAGGGGAAGGTTACGCCAACAGGATCTAGAGAAAGACCTTTTCTTAGCAGTAGAAGCCCTTCACTACATGGATATTAATTTTGATGGTGCTTTATTTATCAATCTTTCTTTGGTTAAAGATGATGAGGTTTTATATACAGACTGGGTGCGCTTTCAAGTTGCTCCTTGGATTATGATGCCAAATAATCTAACCCCTCGCACTGTTTATATTTTACGCACGTCTTCAGGTTCTAATGCAGACTTAATTGAGTCCCTTCGTCGGGTGGTGGGAAAATCGAAAGCACAGTTGGAAGTTGTCGCTCCTTTAGCTTATCGTGATGATCGTTGGATGCAAGATGAAATTGAATTTGGTTATAGTGAATCTCCGGGTCATTTTATGTATGTGGTGTTAGATTCTCCTCGCGATCGCGGTTTAGATGATTTTCCTGAACAAGAACTTCTTGGCTTTGATGTGGGTCATATTACGCGACCCAATCTTGATGCAGGTACGTTAGATTCTTTTGGTAATTTAGAGGTCAGTCCCCCAGTTTCTGTCGATGGTGTTGACTATCCTTTCGGTCGCATTTTATTTGGTGGGGATCATCCGGATGTTTCTCAATTTTCTACGAGAATGGTGAAAAACCTCAGAGATTTTTTCTATGAACAAAAAGTTCAAAGTCCCATTGAATTGTTTTCTGATTGGTTGGATGTGGGTCATATTGATGAATTTATGACGTTTGTTCCTATTTCTGAGGGCAAGGGGTTTAAGCTGTTATTGGCTAGTCCTAATCAATACTATTCTCTTGTTAAAGGGTTTAGCGAAGAACAACAACGTAGCACTTTTCAACGTTATAAGGATGGAGAAATTGCTATTACTGATTTATTATCGGATGAAAAATTATTTGAGGATAATCAACGGTTTCAAGGTTACATTGATTTGAATCGAATCCTTCTCAAAGATAAACTCGGTTTAGGAGAAGATGACATTATTGATTTACCGGCTTTATTTGAAGCGGTTAATAACGGACGGGCTGAAACCTATTTTCCCAATATGGTTAATATGTTAGTGTTGGATAATTATTTAGCTATTCCGAAGCCCTTTGGTCCAAAAATTAATCAACAATGTCAGATGGAAGAATTTGTTCGCAATCAATTAGATCCTTTCGGTTTAAAGTGTTATTTTATTGATGATTGGGAACCGTATTTTCTAAGTCGTGGTGAAATTCATTGTGGGACGAATACCCGACGTAAGCCTTTTGATACTAAGTGGTGGGAGTTCGATTGGAAGTTTTGAATAGCTATCAGCTATTTTCATATAACACTGAGTGCTGAGTAGATAGGCATAATTAAATGGATGAAACTTGTAGGGTGGGCTAATGTCTCAAATGGTTTCTGGTTCAGGTTTGTAAGCTTTTTCTTAGCATTGCCCACCTTACGTTTATTTATAACCACCTCCATAACTGCTTATATTATTAAGTTTTCTTGTACTGGTGCAAGATCCCAGAATAGTCAATGTCACGAATTATTGACTATAATTTAGGTACTTATATATTCATTTTAGCTAAATCACATAACTTGAGATCATGCAAAAGGTCAACTCAGGAACGGCTTATATTATCTGGGGTCTCTGCTTTTTTGGCATTTGCGGGGGACAAAGACTTTACACTGGAAATGTTTTCAGTGGATTAATTTATTTGTTTACGTTTGGGGTGTTTGGTATTGGCCAATTCCTCGATTTAATCTTGATTCCAGGAATGGTTAATAAACGCAATATTTATTTAAGAGGGTTAGCTGCCGGTAATGGGACTGGCTCAAATCCAGCCATTACCCTTAATATTGGGGATCTCCAAGAACTCCAGCAATATCAAACCTCTCAACCTTCCTTCTCAAAAACTCCCATGCAAAAATTACTCAAAGCAGCTAAAGATAATGGGGGAACCTTATCTATGGCTCAAGCGGTTCTCTATACTGAGTTAGAGCCTCCAGAGGTTCAAGAATTGTTAATAGAAGCTCAAAAACATCATTTAGCCGAAATTACTAATGATCCTGAAACGGGAGCGATTCGCTATCATTTTGATTTGTAAAAGTGATATTTTATCCCTGTCTAACTGCTAGGAAAAGGGAAAAGTGAACAGGGTAATAGTGCAAGATATAATTCAAAGCTAAAGGGTGGACATTGCCCACCCGAAAATATGGATTAATTTTACCCTTGAGGGGTTAACCAACCAGCACTTAAGACGATGGTTAAGGCGATAAAAACGGTACTAAGGGTCCAGGTAATTTGATTTAAGGTCTTTTCAGCACTTTTAGCAGAGGTAAATAATTGTGCTTGTCCTCCAATACCCCCTAAACCGTCTCCTTTGGGACTGTGCAGGAGGATGAGAACCACCAATAAAACCCCTGAAATTGTCCAAATAATTTGAATCAGTTGTGGTAGTGTCATCGCTTTATTAACAATTGTTTATGTTTTCCCATCTTACCTTAACGGGCGATACGAACAGGGGTACGATTGTGCCTCATTTCTACTTCGGCTGGTTCAATGAGCGATCGCCCGGTCATCTCTTTTGGTTGGGGGAGTTGTAAAATCTGGAGGATAGTCGGGGCAATATCGGCCAGTTTGCCGTCGTCTCTAAGTTCGACTAACCCACCGTGGCCAGGAACTTTCCGCTGTTCTCCTTCGACGAAGATTAAGGGAACGGGGTTTGTGGTGTGTGCCGTCCAGAGATTGCCGTTTTCGTCTTTCATGGTTTCTGCGTTACCGTGATCAGCCGTAATTAGAGCAGTTCCCCCTAGTTTACTGACACTCGATAGTAATTGTCCTAAGCAGTTGTCAACGGTTTCGATCGCTTGGATGGCTGCTTCTGTGTTGCCGGTATGGCCGACCATATCTGGGTTAGCATAGTTAATGACAATCAGGGAATAAACCCCTTTTTCTACCGCTTTACAGGCTGCTTTGGTGACAGCTTCGGCGGACATGGCCGGAGATTGATCGTAAGTAGACACCATGGGACTTTGAATGAGTTCCCTGTCTTCTCCTTCTAAGGGTTGTTCTAATCCCCCGTTGAAAAAGTAAGTGACGTGGGGATATTTTTCGGTTTCTGCTACTCGAAATTGTTTTAGGCCCTCTTCTGCAATCACTTCCCCTAAAATATTGTTGAGGTTTTGGGGTTGAAAGACTACGTTAACGGGGAGTCGGGGATCGTATTGGGTGAAGGTGACAAAGCTCAAAGGATGAATGAACTCTCGATCAAATCCGTCAAAAGTAGGCATGGTCAGAGCAGCAGACAGTTGTCTGGCTCGATCCGGTCTAAAATTGAAGAATATGACTCCATCTCCTGGTTCAATGGCACCGGGGGCAATGCGCGTGGGGGGAATAAATTCGTCGGTTTTGTCGTGACGATAATAGTCTTCTAACACTTCAACGGCAGAACGGCCATCCCCTACGCCGTCTTGAGTGATCATATCGTAGGCGAGTTTAACTCTGTCCCAACGGCGATCGCGATCCATGGCAAAGTATCGTCCGCTAATGGTGGCAATGCGCCCTATTCCTAGTTCTTCAATGTGATCACTAATTTTGGCGATCGCTTTAACTCCGTCGGTGGTGTTGGTGTCTCGTCCGTCGGTAATGGTATGAACGCAGACATCGGCTAATTTTTCTTTTTGGGCTAAATTCAGCAGTCCCAACAGGTGATTAAGATGGGAATGGACTCCTCCTTCCGAACATAACCCAATGAGGTGCAATTTCCCTTTTCGCGATCGCACTTCTTCGCAGAGATTGACTAATGCTTCATTTTCGTATATTGTTCCGTCTTCTACCGCATCAGAAATCCTTACTAATTCTTGGGGGACAATGCGGCCCGCACCTAAATTAAGGTGTCCTACTTCTGAATTTCCCATTTGTCCTTGGGGTAAGCCTACATCTTTACCTGATGTCCGAATTAGGGTTCTGGGATAGGTGGTCCACAGGCAATCCATTACTGGAGTTTGGGCCATTGCAATGGCGTTATTATCTTCGGTTTGACGATAACCCCAGCCGTCTAAAATTACCAGCACCACTGGAGATACAGGTGCTTGTGCCATGTTAATTCACCTATTGTTCTATACTGCCGTGCCTGTTTATCATAACAGTTTGACTTAAAATTATCTAGTATTTTGTCTGTATTGCTCATCACTTTTTTCCTTCTATTATTTAGTGATTACACGGAGAATTTTTTTTTATCATTCTAATCTTATGATTTCCTTAAACCAAAAAGTAACCATTTTTCCAGGTTTGAAGGTTCTACTATTAAGCTTTTTGGACTTTTATAATGAAACTTTGATAAACTTTAAGATAAGCTTATATTTCCTTTGGTCATGAAATCTTAAAAAAGTTGGTTTTCCTCTTATGTTATCTCAGTTTAATTCTTTAGAAAATGCTCTTAAATATTTCTTTGGTTATGATCAATTTCGTGCTGGTCAAAAAGAGATTATTCATAAAGCTTTAAATGATAAGGATTTATTGGTAATTATGCCTACGGGAGGCGGTAAATCTTTATGTTTTCAACTGCCTGCTTTATTAAAATCGGGGGTTTGTGTGGTAGTTTCACCTCTTATTGCTTTAATGCAGGATCAAGTTGATGCTTTATTGGATAATGGTATCGGGGCAACTTTTTTAAATAGTACATTAAATCGAGATGAATTACAGTCAAGAGAAAATGCTATTTTAAAGGGTAAAATAAAGTTAGTTTATGTGGCTCCAGAACGATTATTAAATGATAGTTTCTTGAACTTTTTAGATTGTTTGAGGCAGCAAGTTGGCTTATCGGCTTTTGCCATTGATGAGGCGCATTGTGTGTCTGCTTGGGGTCATGATTTTCGTCCAGAATATCGACAGTTAAAACAGTTACGTTTCCGTTATCCCAAAGTTCCGATGTTTGCGTTAACAGCAACGGCAACGAAACGAGTAAGAGTAGATATTATTGAGCAGTTGGGATTACAAAATCCGACGGTTCATGTGGCAAGTTTTGATCGCCCTAATTTATATTATGAAGTTCAACAAAAATCAAAACGAAGTTATAGTCAATTATTAAATTATATTCGCAATCAAGAAGGTTCAGGAATTGTTTATTGTCTCAGTCGGAAAAATGTAGAAACCATTGCTTTGCGACTACAACAGGACGGAATTGATGCTTTACCCTATCATGCAGGAATGTATGATGATGAAAGAGCAACCAATCAAACTCGTTTTATTCGGGATGATGTAAGAATTATTGTAGCAACCATTGCCTTCGGTATGGGTATTAATAAGCCAGATGTTCGCTTTGTGGTTCATTATGATTTACCGAGAAATTTAGAAAGTTATTATCAAGAATCAGGTCGTGCCGGACGGGATGGCGAACCGGCAAACTGTGCCTTATTTTTCAGTTTTGGGGATTTAAAACGCCTTGAATATTTAATTGATCAAAAAATTGATGAAAAAGAGCAAAGAGTGGGTCGTCAACAGTTAAGACAAGTGGTAGATTATGCAGAAGGAACAGAATGTAGAAGAAGCATTATTTTAAGGTATTTTGGACAGCGATATAGAGGAAAATGTGATAATTGCGATAATTGTAAACATCCGAAACCCGTTGAAGATTGGACGATTGAAGCACAAAAATTTCTATCCTGTGTTGCCCGTTGCCAAGAAAAATTTGGCATGACGCATATTATTGATGTTTTAAGAGGATCAAAAAAGAAAAAAATTGAAAAGTACGGACATCATTTACTCTCAACGTATGGCATCGGAAAAGAGAGAAGTGTCGCAGAATGGAAGATGTTAGGACGTTCATTAATTCATCAAGGTTTTGTCAATGAAACAACGGACGGATTTTCTGTTTTAAAATTGAATAAATATAGTTGGGAAATCTTCAGAAACGAGCGAAACGTTGAAATTGCTATTACTGAATCTTTAACCTCAAAAGCATTAAACGAATATAACCCTAGAAAAGCAGAAAGCGATTTATTATTGCATAAATTACGACAATTACGGAAACATTTAGCCGATCAAAATAAAGTTGCTCCCTATGTTGTTTTTGCCGATTCAAGTTTAAGATTAATGGCACAAATTAAACCCCAAACCATTGAAGCATTCAAGAAAATTTCTGGGGTAACAGCTTACAAAGCGCAACAATATGGGGATAGTTTTGTTTCAGAAATTAGGGAATTTTGTCAACAGCAAAGTTTACCCACTCCTTTACCCACATCTAGCAATATGATTACCTTACAATTGTATCAACAAGGGTTAACCGTTCCAGAAATTGCCGAGAGACGAAACTTAAAAGAATCGACTATTTATACTCATATTGCCGAATTAATTGAAATGCAGCAACCTATTGATATTAATCAGTTTATTTCAGAAGAGAAAAAAGAGAAAATTATTAAATGTATTCAAACCATTGGCGATGGTTCTTTAACTCCTCTTAAAAATCATTTAGGAGATGATTATAGTTATAATGAATTGAGGCTAGTTAGGGCTTGGTATCACAAAAAAAAACACTAAAAGAGTTGGTGAATTTATATTGTTATAGTTATACTAATTAGCGATCGCTAGGTTCAAATTTTCTGCTTGATTTTAAGTTGCTTATAAACCACCCCTGATATAGACAACTATTTTAGGGATGACTGACTGCTATTTTTCTTAGAGGACATGAAATTAGAATTTCATGCTAATTTCATATTTCTTTGTCATGGTAGGAGAAAGAAATATCTAATTTCCAAAGTCAATTTCCAAAGTCTTTTATTTAAGCATGAAAGAAGCGAACAAGCCGACAGAGATGGTTTCGGAAAAGGTTGAGCATATTCGGGGGTTTTCCGAACAGCTATCATCGTTAGAATCCTTGTCATCAAGTGGGATGCTGAGCATAGGAACGACTGTTGTTCTGGGAGTTCTCGTTATCCGTAATACCCCGTTAAAGCGTTTATTTCCAGGAAAGATATTAGGGAGTCTGGTGAGTAAGAAAACCCTTGGATTAGGGGTTTTTATGGCGTTGACGGGGGGTATTCTCCTGGTTACGAATCAATTAAAACCAGCATCGTCTACTATGGATCACAGTGGTCATGGTGAGATGTCCCACGATGAAATGATGGCGGTAGATGGTTCGTTTAACCCCACTCCTGTCACCGTAGAAGTGGTTAAACCCCAACTATTACAAGCGACAGTGCAATATACAGGAACTATTGAACCTTATCAAGTGGTTACAGTCTATCCGAGGGTTGCTGGACAATTAACTAATTATTCCGTTTATCCAGGCGATCGCATTACGTCGGGCCAAACTTTAGCCCAAATTAGTGCAAGTGAACTATTTACAGAGGTAGCAGAAGCGCAAGCAGAAACCGATACAATGCGAACGGCTTTAGAAGTGAGTAAAATTGAAATATTAGAACAAAAAAATAGTATTAAACAAATAGAAGCAGATTTAGGCTATTTAAACAAGAAATTAGACCGATTTTCTATGTTGGTGTCTGAAGGTGCGATCGCTCAAGATGATTATGACGTAGTGGAAAGTGAAGTGCAAGCTAAACAAGCTATGTTATCGGAAGCGAGGGTTAAAATAGCCCGTTTAGAAGCAAAAGTTATCAATGATGAGGCTACAGTGCAACAAGCTAAGGCTAAGGTTGCAACAGCTTCGGTTATGTCTAGTTACACTCAAATAGAAGCCCCTGTTACTGGTATTGTTCAAGAAAGAATGGTTGATCCGGGGATGGTGGTACAACCAGGGATGGGAATAGTGAAAATTGGTGATTATAGTCGTATTCGTCTGCAAGCGAATGTAGCACAACACGATGCTACGAAAATTCGCATAGGAACCCCTATTACTGCTAAAATTCCTGGTACAAGCGTTACTATTAATGGTCAAGTGAGTAGTATTTTTCCCCAAAGCAACAGTCAAACCCGTACCGTTACCGTCGAAACAGTGGTTAACAACCCTGGGGGTGAGTTGCGATCGGGCCAGTTTGTGGAAATGGAGTTGATCACCCAACGTCAACCCAATGGGTTAACCGTCCCCTCCTCTGCTGTAGTGACGTTTGAAGATAACCAGGCGGTATGGGTGGTTAATGGAGAAACAGCGACTCGAAAATTAGTTACATTAGGGATGATTAGTGGTGATAATATTCAGATTTTGCGAGGACTACAACCAGGAGATGCTGTTATTACCACAGGCCATCATAAGTTAATAGAAAATGCTGCGGTAACAGTAATTAACCAAGGGAATAAGCCTTTAATTTCAAATAATACTAGAAACAATCAAAACAACCTTAATATTAACCTAGTTAGTCCTTCAGAGGTTAATATCGGTGATGCTGAATTTATCTTTGAGGTTATTGATAGTAAAACTAAAAAAGTTTTACAAGTTAAAGAGTTAGATATTAAAGCGACAATGCCGATGAAAAATATGGCTCCTATGACAGCAAAAGTTGAGGTAAAACCTGAGTCACAAACAGGAAAATTTAAAGCAGAAACCTTTTTAGGCATGAAAGGAAAATGGAAAATTTCTGTTGAAACTAAAGATAAAAATTATCGACAGAAAAAAGAATTTAATATCTTAGTTAAATAGTTTGATCTTGATTATTATCAGGGGGCGATTCTTAAGAAAAGATAAACCTATTGAATTGTTTTGTTATCTGTGCTAGAAATATGGACGACATAAATTCATTGTCTCTTCGTATACAATACAAAGGAAAAAACATGAAGAAAATTATTGCTTTAATTTTACCTATTAGCGTATTAATGATTGCTTGTGGTTCCCCTTCTAGTGATACTCAAACCCAGTTAGAAACTGCCCCTGAAACTGAAACAACGGCAACAGAAGAAAACTTGGAAACTACTCCCGAAACTGACATAACTGCAACAGAAGAAAACACTGTTATGGTTGCTTTAGCTAGTCCAGAAGAAGAGATTCCGATGGGAGATGCAGAACTAATTGTAGAAGTTAAAGATAACACTTCTGGGGAAACTGTACCCGTTGAAAACATTGAAGTCAGTTCAACAATGCCAATGGAAGGAGAAGAACCCATGATTTCCAAAGTAGAGATTGAACCCACAGAAACCCCTGGACAATTTAAAGTTAAAACCAACTTTGGTATGGCTGGAACTTGGAACTTAGCAACAAAGGTTAAAGACGCAAACTATCAAGGAGAAAATGAGATTGTTGTAGAAGTTAAATAACCGTAGGGTGGGCAAAGTTAGAATGTAAATTGATGAAGTTTAATCTTTATAGTTTGCTCACCTAATCACTAAATTAAATTAGCGATCGCTCTAGACAGGCAGTTCGGGATTAGGTTTAGCTATTGCTAAGGCGATCATTCAGGCTCATCGAGGTACTATTGAAGTAAAGAGTAAATTAGATGTGGAAAGCACATTTACTGTTGGGTTGCCTAAAATTAACTCAATAGAACAAAAAGATAATTGTGTAAAAAAATTTTATACAGAGATGAATATTGCTAAGTGTGTAATGGTATTGAGCCAATCCTTCAGAAAAAATACTGCTGATGGATTAAATAAAAGCGGAACAAAACCACCAAAATTATATAGTCAACAACATCAGCAAATGGATTCAATATCTAACTCGCAAGAAAAACGTAGCAAATCTTTTTTTGAAATTCTAATAACTAAGATAAAGTGGTTACTACGTCCATTTAGAAATAAGGTTGCGAATTCAAATCCATACCAACGTTGGTATATATTCGGTTGGGTTACAATTATTTGCGGTTTTCTTCCAAGCACAACACTATTAATCTTTGCTAAAACAACAACTTGGTTGATATATGGTGTTTGGCTGCCTATATTTAGTTTTATTATTGGTTTTGCAATTGAGGCATTATCAATATGGAAAAAAAGGAGCAAAGAATTAATTATTGTATTTTCTGTCATAGGAACAATAACTACCTTTATCTCCAAATATGCCGCTAGATGGATTATTGTTTATATAACAAAAATAGAACCTGTGAATTCTTCTAGAGCTTCAATTTTCTTTCTAATTGTTATGGATGTAGTATTTTGGCTTGGTATAGCTGGATTATTTTTATTACTAATATATCTTATGACTTTAGCTCTACAAATATTTACGGTTGCCCCATTTAATATAATAAATGTAGCTTTAATCAGAAATCAGGGCTGGTATAGATTTTGCTTTAGAAAACCTAAAGATACTGATATTGAAAAAAAAGTAAGCAAAGTCTGCTGCGACTTCTTTTTGTTTGGAGTAGGTAGAGCTATTGGTGCTGGATTATGGTTTGTCATCATTGTACTAATATTAAGTCCGTTAATATCTGTGATTTATGAATTTTCCAAAGCTTGGCTCAATCTTTTTTTGAAAGAAACAGTTCTAGGTGCTGTATTATTGCAAATAATGTCGCCAGCATTCATTACATCAACTTACATTCTTTCGAGTTTTTGGACTCACATTGCAGAAGATATAATTGTGTATTCGGATTACAGACCAGAAAATTTTATTAGTGAATGCACTAATTTAGAACATAATGAAAAGGGTTTATTAATAGGTTATAAAAAAATTAGTGTAGCCAAGCCTCAAGAAACAGGAGGATATATTTTTACAACCAAACCTTGCTTATTTGAAGATATTATTCCAAACAAACAATAATCAAATAAAGATTTGTTAGTAGTAATGGAGTAATAACGATTTCATTCCTATTTCATAATTATCTGTCACCTTATTAATAATGGTTAATTGTGACTGATTTTATTCATGAAAACCTTTCTCACTCGGTGGTCCATTCGTAACCCTGTTGTTACCCTTGCGCTATATATTGGGGTGATCATTTTATCTATTCTTACCCTTATCATTATCCCTGTGCGGATGATGCCTTATGTACAAAGTCCCCTGTTGGCCATCATCACTATGGCCGAGGGACAAACCCCCACAGAAGTCGAAACCTACATCAGTAAACCCATTGAACAACGGTTGACGGTACTCGATGGAGTCAGGTTTGTGAGATCGAGTTCTCAACAGGATATGTCTTTAGTCACCATTCAGTTTGCTTGGGGTGGGGATATTGATACGGCAGTGCAAGAAGTCCAAAGCGTGATGAAGGCAGCCGAAGGAGATTTACCCTTAGATGGTATAAATACCCGTTCTTATTGGGTTTTGCCCATCGATCCCTTAAATCGTCCTGTTTTGACCTTAGCTTTGAAAGGGGAAGGATGGGACTCGGTACAGTTGCGAGAGTTTGCTGATAATACTTTAGTTGATCGCCTGACACAAGTGATGGATGTGCAAGCGGTGTCTATTTTTGGGGGATATCGACGACAGTTACAGGTTATTGTTGATCGCCAAAAGTTAGGGGCCTATGGGTTATCCATTTTAGATGTTCGAGATGCCATCGATAAAAACAACGTTAGCGAGGGTGCAGGGGTCTTAACGAGGGGGGATACGGAAATCCTAGTTAGGGCGGATGATCGGGCGTTAAATGCCCAAATGGTGCAAGATTATCCCCTCTATGAGATGGGAGGTAGAATTGTTTATATTCGGGATGTGGCAGAGATTAAAGATACTTATGAAGAGAAACGCAGTGGTTATCGTTACAATGGTCAGTCAGCGTTAGCAGTCAATATTATTCAAAAACCAGATTCTAGTTCCCCAAAAGTAATAGAAAGGGTACGCAAAGAATTAACTAAAATGGAGGCACAATATCCAGGGATTGAATTTCAAGAGGCTTATGATAATTCGTTTTTAGTGGAGTTAATTAAAGATAGCACTACGGGGGAATTGTTAATTAGTGTTTTGTTGGCAGGGATTGTTATTTTAGTCTTTTTAGAAGATTTTCGAGCAACGGCTATTGTGATGATTTCTATCCCGATGTCTTTGGGTTTGTCGATGCTTCCTTTTATCCCTATTTCTATGTCTTTAAATTCCTCTACTTTGGTGGGAATGATGATGGCGATCGGAAAATTAGTGGATGATTCTATCATTGTAATTGATTCTATTGATCGTCATTTAAAGTTAGAAAAAAGCCCCAGAAAAGCAGCCATTGAAGGAACAGGAGAGGTTTTTTTAGCCAGTGCAGCAGCCAGTTGTACTATGATTGCTGCTTTATTACCGACAGTGTTAGCTGGTGGGTTAACTGGTTTAATGTTTGTGGGTTTAGTGTATCCGATGGTGTTTGCTTTTATTTCATCGTTGTTAGTTTCTATCACATTAATTCCCCTGTTGGCTGCTTTTTTCTTAAAACCTCTAGGTAAAACTAAAAATAAAAAAAGAACATGGTTACAATGGTTACTCAGTCCTTTTCATTATGGCTTTATTGCTTTAGAAAAAGGTTATGGTTGGTTATTAAATATTAGTTTAAAAAATAGAGAAATTACCTTAGCTATCGCAGGGGCGTTTATTGTTTTAGCCTTTGCCTTATATCCATTTATTCCTCAAGAAATGATGCCATTAGGAGACTCAGGACAGTTTATGGCAACAATAGAGTTAGAACCTGGAGTATCATTTCAAAGAACCGATGAAACAGCCAAACAATTTGAAACTATTATCTTAGAACAGCCAGAAATTGACAAAGTTTCCTCAGAAATAGGCTTTGAATTTACCCGCAATAGTACGTATTTTAGTGCTTATAGCATGGGTGGAGTCAACACTGCATCCATGATAGTCACCCTCAAACCCTTGGGGGAACGTCAACGGGATATTTGGCAAGTGATGGATGCAATAGAAACGCAAGCTAAAGCAACTATACCAGGGATACGACGCATTGCAATGAAAGAGATGGGAGTAGATGTGATGGCAACGTCTGCTGCTCCCATACAAATTGCTGTTTATGGAGAAGATTTGAACATTTTACACGGGTTAGCTCAACAAGTGCTAAATATTGCGAAAAATAATCCTGATATCGTTATGGCACACACAAGTTCTAGTTTAAACCAACCAGAATATCAATTAAAAATTGATCGCCGTCGGACTCAAGAGTTGGGGTTAAGTTTAGCAATGGTGACAGAACAAGCAAAATACGCTTTAAATGGGGGTTATACCCGTACTTTTTATAATCGTCCTAATTTACGGCAAAATACCATCTTAGTGCGCTATAATCAGCAAGATCGGGGAAATTTTCAAGATTTAGCTTCAACTTACATCACCACTTCTAACGGGGAACAAGTACCTTTATCGATGGTAGCTAGGTTAGAACCTTCTCAGGGACCGACGTTAGTTGAGAGGGTTAATGGTCGTCGGGTGGTTTATGTCAATGGCTTCTATCGTAAACGTAATCCTGCCTCGATGAATTTGTCAATGGCGGTGGCTATGCAAGCAGCAGAGGAGATTACTTTTCCCCCTGGTTATGGGTTAGACTCTATGGGGGATATGACGGATATGATGATTGAATTCGATCGTTTATTAAAAGGTTTAGTGGTTTCTTTAGTCTTAATCTACCTTATTTTAGTAATTCAATTTGGCTCATTTATTCAACCTTTGGTGATGATGCTGTCTATTCCCTTAGAATTAGTTGGAGTATTTGGGGCGTTATTATTAGCCAAACAAACCTTATCTACTGTATCAATTTTAGGCATTATTATTTTATCAGGAATTGCTGTATCTTCTGCCATTTTATTATTAGAATTAATTTTAACCAAGCGACAGGAAGGGGTTCCCAGAATGCAGGCCATTCGAGAGTCGGGACCAGTGAGATTAAAAGCCATTTTTATGACCACATTAACCACTATGATTGTCGTAGTAAGACTCGCATTTTATCCTGAGACGGGAATGGATGCTTATTCCCCCATTGCTACGGTTATTTTAGGGGGGTTAATGGTATCAACTTTATTAACTTTAATTGTGATTCCTGTGGTTTATACTTTCGTGGATGACTTTATAATAGGGTTGAAAAAATTAACGAAAAAAATGAATAAAATTAGAGCATAATCTTAAAATATTAAATTGAACAAAAATCAATAATTAGTCTTTATTTAGGCAATAATAATAATTGATCACCATTATAACCATTATTATCATAATATGGTAAGCAAGTGTTAACTAAAATATTTGTGATAATAATGAATTAGATTTATTATTTTCTAATTAAAGTTAATTACACAAGGGAATATTAATGATGAATATTGAATAAATAAAAGATTATATAAGTTTAATTGAGAAGAACTTTGGTAAGAAATATAGCATTACGTATTATGATTAGGATATTAATAAAATCTCAAAACCAAGTAAGGTGGGCATTACCCACCCTACAGTAATATTTGAATATGTCTACTTTTATTGATAACTTTATATTGAAAGTGAAAAAAACTAACAAGACAAAGCAGAAAAATCGGTTTAATTCTTAGTGTTTTGTAATTGAACAATTCTATTAGATTCAGTTTCTTTCAACTGTGCTGAATCTGTTTCTGGGGTGACAGTAGAAAAAATAAGTGCTGCACCCATAATTGCCATAATTGCGTTTTCAGTAAAGCTAATAATGCCTAAAGGTGCTTTAGAATTTCCCCCCACACAAGCACAGTTAAGAGCAAGTTTATCGATATAAACAGCTTTAAATACTGAAATACCACCGCTGACACCAATAAATAAAGAAGTCACTCCTGTCACTAAAGGCGCAACACCCGACAGAAAACCAAGTCCGATGGCTAATTCTGCAAAAGGATATATTTTGGCATAAGGTTTGATTTTTTGAGTAATTAAATCGTATTTCTGGAAACTTTCTGCAAAAGCTTCAATATCCATTAATTTGAGTGAAGCCAACAGAGACAAAGAAAAACCCATAAACCCAGTTATCCCCATTGAGGTTGCTAAAGCCATTAAACCAGCAGTCGAGAAAATAGCAATAACAGGAGTATAAGAATATTCAGCCCCTTCTGCTTCTACTTCTAATTTTTCTGCTAAGTCGGTATAACCGCCGATTCTTTCTTCTCCGAAAAATATTTGTGGTGTAGTTTGGACTTGGTGTTTAGCTTTGAAGGCTTCAATTTCTTCTTTTGATGTTAGTGTATGGTCTTCAAAGTCAATCCCTTTTTCATGGAGTAAATTGACCGCTTTTAATCCCCAGGGACATTCGTGTTCGCTAGTGGACATCCTATATAACTTTACTGTCGGTTTCGTCGTTGTTGAAGTCATAATTTATTGTACTTTTTTTACTTTTTCTGTGTTGCTACAAGCTGTCAGTTCAAGAATATTCTTAATAGACAAAAATATATGTTTGCAGAGGCTAAATGTAGAAAAAATTTTAGCCTCCGCTTGATTATTTTAAGCAGCTACAGCAGCAATATTTTTGTATTCTTTTACGGCGTCACGACAAGCTTGAGCGCACTTTTGGCAATGTTTCATATCATGAGAACTGCATTCATCAGCACAAGCCTGACAAATTTCAGCGCACGTTCTAGCTAAGTCAGAAATAAAGCGAGAACCACGCACTATATATGTGGAAATAGTACGACAAATTTCAGCACAGTCTAAACAAGTACGAGCGCATTTAACCATATCAGTTTGACCCATACAAGCCTCAGCACAATGTTCACATTCAACTGCACATTTTAAGGCTATATCGAAACTAGATTGATATTGTTCGTGAACCAATAACATTGAAAACTCCTATTATTTATCGATTTACAATGCTGTAATAGTAACAATTGATACTAAGCCATTCTTCTTTCTTTCGGTAGAAAGAATATTTCTTACTATTGATACAATGGCATTTCATACTGATTTCATAATTGATTGTTATAATATGATTTTTGCTACTTTTACTAACTCAATAATTTTAAAATTTATCATTATTATTAAATCTTCGTAATTTAAAATAAGAATACTAAGTAAATCAAAAACTGAAAGTAAATTTATGCGTATTTTATTAGTTGAAGACGAAACTGACTTAGGCAATGCCATTAAACGGGCTTTAATTCAACATAATTATATTGTAGATTGGGCGCAAAATGGACAAGAGGCGAACGATTTAATAGAAATAGGTTTAAACCTTTATACTATCGGTATTTTTGATTGGTTATTACCGAAAATATCAGGTATTGATTTAGTCAAAAAAATTAGACAACAAAACAGTTCTTTACCGATTCTAATTTTAACCGCAAAAGACAGAGAAGAAGATAAAGTTCTTGGTTTAGATGCCGGTGCTGATGATTATTTAGTGAAACCCTTTGGAATGGCGGAGTTATTAGCAAGATTAAGAGCGTTACAACGTCGTTTTCCTACTATTAATCCTCAAAAGTTAACAGTAGGAAATATTACTTTAGACTACAGTAACTATACAATTTACTTTCAAGATAAAACAGGTAAAAATAAGCCCCTATCTGTAACTAATAAAGAATTTCAACTATTAGAATACTTCATGAAACATCCTAATCAAATTGTGACCCGTGACCAAATTTTAACACAACTTTGGGAATGGGGGAATGAACCAATGAGTAATGTAGTTGCGGCACAAGTTCGCTTGTTAAGGCGTAAACTAGAACCATTGGGTATAGATAATTGTATTGAAACTGTCTATGGATTAGGTTATCGTTTTTTAGTTAATCATTAATTGTTTATTTATGTTGTTCAAACCTGATGATTCAAAATTATTTAAACAGACAAAATTGCGTTTAGCAAGTTGGTATATTAGTGGAATAAGTTTAGTTTTAACAATTATTGGTTTTGGGGTATATGAAGCTATTATTCATGCTCATCGTATCACAGTAGAAAAAGAATTAACCACCGTTGCAGGAACCCTTCATGATAACTTTGAGATTATTCTTGATACTCCAGGAAAATTAAGTGACGACGTTGAACAGTTTTTTCCTAATTTATGTCTTGTTGACGCTTCTTGTCCTTCTTTAGATAATATTTCTAATTATCGTATTGGAACCATTGACAATGGACAATATTACTTACAAATTTTTGATCTTTCTCATCATTTAATTGCTTATAGTCGAAACTATCCCGAAGGATTATCCTTAAAAAATCAGCCAGATAAACAGATAATTGTTAAAGATAATCAAGGAATACGCTATTTACAACAATCTCATTTATTACACACCAATACAGGAGAAAACTGGGGCTATTTACAAGTCTCTAGAAGTCTTGAAGATTTTGATAATTACTTGAAAATGGTAGCGTTAATCTTATTATTAGGATTTCCTCTAGCTATTATTTTAATTGGCATTTCGGCCTGGATTTTAACAGGAATGGCCATGAAACCCATCGCTAAATCTTATCATCAAATTCAACAATTTACTGGAGATGCTGCCCACGAACTAAGAACCCCTTTAGCTACTATTTTAGCCACCATAGAATCAACTTTAATGATACCCAACTTAACCAAAGATGATTCAATCAACACATTAGAAACAGTTGCCAGACAAACTAAAAGATTATCTAGTTTAGTATCAGATTTATTAATGCTATCTCGTTTAGATTGGCAGTTAAATCTTACGGCTAATCATTCCTTAAAACAAGAAACAATTTGTCTAAATGATTTAATTGAGGATTTGTTAGAAGAGATCGCTTATTTAGCTGTTTCATCAAAAATTACTGTAACGTCACAAATTAAGGTTAAAGACCTTGTAGAAATTAAAGGAAATACTGAACAAATTTATCGCTTATTATTTAATTTAGTCATTAATGCTATTCAATATACTCCTATTGGTGGTCAAGTCAAAATTATTTTAGAACAACATAATAAATGTGCAGTCATTCAAATTCAAGACACAGGAATAGGCATTGATAATAAAGAGTTACCTTATATTTTTGAACGATTTTATCGCATTGATAAAGCCCGTTCTAGGGAAAAAGGAGGGTCAGGACTAGGTTTATCTATTGCCAAAGCACTCGTACTTGCCCATCAGGGGACAATTCAAGTGAAAAGTACCGTCGGGAAAGGAAGCCTTTTTATGGTTAAGTTACCAAATCTAAGAGACTGTTCCTAAAGAAAAAATAACAACGAATTTTGTAGGGTGGGCAAGGTTTTCAAGGATGAAGTTAGTTTAGATAAGTCTTTGACTTGCCCACCCTACCGTCTTAAGATTCTAGTCAATTTTAAACACTGCACCGCTCTATCCCCAATAAAAAAGCCAAACTTCCCTAAGTTAATCTCATAGAGAAATCTGGCAACATTCAGTTAAAGCAAGAAAAATGATCTTAGAGATCACCACCTCGAAACGCCAACACAGCGATGACGATAGGGCCAGCAATAACGATCAAGCCAACAAAAGCTAATTGAAAAATCGGTTCTAAATTAAGGGCTGCTAATAACTCCATTATGTTCTCCTAAATTTACCCAATGAATAATATTTAAGGGCAAAAAGGTCAAAAAAACCATAGTGCTTGAATAACCCTACCATAGAAGCAGGTTAAAATTAAAAAAAAGCATCAAGACTCAACGAATATTTATGCCCGATTTGTCAAACTCCATCGCTACCCATTATCATCAACGGACAAAGTACGATCCCCAAACCATTGCTAGTAAAAATAAAGGACTCGATTGGTCAAAACAACCTATTCCTTTTAAAGCATATAAAATTGGCAAATCTTACGATCTGACTCCTTATTTATCGGTTAAATTACCCGATGTTCCTCATGCCTTGCAATGGCGGCGACTCTCTCGCCTGTTTGGTTGCAGTTATGGACTAACTGCTAAAATTCCCACCATGGGAACGCCTGTGTATTTAAGGGCTGCCCCTTCAGCCGGTGGACTTTATCCGGCAGAGGTTTACTTAATTTCTCGGGGAACCCCTTTGTTACCCCCCGGACTCTATAATTATCAGCCTCAAACTCATAGTTTATTACATTTTTGGGATAGCGATGTTTGGGAAAATTTACAACAAGCTTGTTTATCTCATCGGGCCCTAGAAAATAATCAATTAGTTATAGTTACAACTGCTATCTTTTATCGATCTTCTTGGCGGTATGAAGACAGGGCTTATCGGCGTATTTGTCTCGATACAGGGCATTTATTAGGTAACATTGAATTAGCTTGTGCTATGACCGATTATCGCCCCCATTTAATTGGTGGTTTTGTGGATCATCTTCTCAATGAAATGTTCTATTTTAATCCCGAAGAAGAAGGGGTTATTTCTGTTATTTCTCTGACGGATTTGCTAGCAGAAAATAGTGAAACTGTCAAGACAGTTAAACCCACTGCGTTACCCTCCGATATAAAAACAGATTATCCTCAAGTGTCCGATGGAGATTTATTATATTATTTCCATCAAGCCACAGAAATTAAGGAATTAGAGGAAAATGCAGTTAAAGAAATAACCAGAGAAAAAAACAATTTAGAAGATAAATATAATTTTCCTTTTTGTTTAAAAGTTTCTACAGAAACCGCAGCAGTTGACTGGGGCAATAACCTAGATTCTTTAGAAAAAACTATCTTAAAACGACGTTCTACTCGTGCTTATACAGGAGAGGAGTTAACCTTAGACGAATTAAAAGCCTTACTCCATTTTACCTATCAACCTCAAGATTACTTAGCCCAAGGATTTGATCAACATCCTGACTATTTTGACCTGAGTTTAATTGAAACCTTTGTAGCAGTTTCTGGGGTAGAAGGGTTAGAAGCTGGCTGTTATTATTATGCCCCCAAAGCACAAGAATTAAGACAAATTCGCTTTAAAAATTTTCGCCGTGAGTTACATTATTTGTGTTTAGGACAAGACTTAGGACGAGATGCCGGGGCAATTATTTTTCATACTGCCGATCTCAAAAAAGCAGTGGAAAAATACGGCGATCGCGTTTATCGTTATTTACATTTAGATGCCGGACATTTAGGACAACGATTAAATTTAGCAGCCATCCATCTTAAATTAGGGGTAAGTGGAATTGGAGGATTTTTTGACGATCAAGTTAACGAAGTTTTAGGTATTCCTGAAGATGAAGCGGTTATTTATATCACCACTTTAGGACGGCCTAAATATCAATCGTTAGGATAATCATTGAACAGTTATCAATTATAATTGCTCGTATTCTTGATAGATTAGTCATTGTCAAATAGCCTGAAAAAGTTAACAAAGCCTGTTAATGTCCCGATGGGACTAAATACAGTGTTTAACGTATCAGAAGCAGCCGTTAACAAGTTGCGATTGACAATCACCACATCATTATTCTTTAAAATAGGATTATCCCCTTCGGCAATTCCTTGGGCTAGATTGATATCAATCTCCCGTTGTGTTACCGTTCCATCGGGGTTTAAACGCACTAACTCCACAGTAGCATCGTTGGCTCGTCGTTGATCAAAGCCTCCGGCTGCTAAAATGCCTTGATTTAAGGGGGTATTGGGAGGAACTTCGACGGTTCCTGGACTTCTCACCTCTCCGACAATATTGACGCGAATAAGTGCAGGAGAAAAACTAGCCGAGGCTAACGGTTCGGCTTCATCTGGGGATATATCTTGCGCCGTAGGAACGATAATCGTATCCCCTTCTTGTAAGATCACATCTTCTTGAATGTCACCTGTTTGCAGTAAATCCCAGAGATCAACCTCTATAATTTGCTGAGAACCATCCCGATTATAGCGACGGATTTCTACCTCACGCACATCTGCTAAGGGTTTAATCCCACCGGCCAGTTGAACAGCAAGGGTGAGTCTGGGGGGTTGTCTACGAATGTTTCCTTCCGAACCAGCAGAGGTTACATTTTCTGGAGTGACACGATAGGAACCAGGGCGAAAAACTTCTCCGACCACAGCAACGTTAATTTCTTGGTTAGCGACAATGCCAAAATTCGCGTCTGAGAGGAGTCTGGTTTCAGCGAGATCGATGCTTTCCTGGGTGGGAATGATGATTTCGTCCCCATCTCTGAGGGTAATATCTTGTTGCAGTTGACCTTGTGCGACCAAATCCAATAAATTTAGGGTTAAAACCAGGTTTTCTCCTTGATGTTGCCGTTGAATTTTCACATTTTTGAGATCCGCTACCGTTGTCACCCCTCCTGCTTGTTGAATGAGTTGGGTGACGGTGGGGAATTTTTGCCCTCCTTCAACAGGGAGAAGATAGGAACCCGGACTATTGATTTCTCCTGCGATCGCTAATTTTAAAGGACGAGGCGCCACTAAACCCACGGTGACGGAGGGACGTTTTACATAAAAAGTGTATTGTTGGGTCAAAAATTCTGTTAATTGGCTTAAGGTCAGTCCTTTAACTGAAAAATTGCCTAATAAAGGTAAGGAAACGGTTCCATCTACTAAAATTTGATATTCTCCACTAAATTCTTCTACGGGAAATACGGTTACTCTGATAATATCCCCTGCACCTAAAGTATATTCTGTTTCTGTGGATAATCCGTAATTTTGATAGGTTTGGCTCGGATAAGGTTCTAAAGGGGGTATGGGGTCTAAGGCCGAGGGTTGGCTGACCCCTGGCAGACAAAACAGTGATGAGATGACAATGGACTTTAAACTCACTAAAGAAAAAAACAGTCCTCTATACTGACGCAGTTTTCTAACCATAGGTTTATTGCTCAACTCACTTCCCAATGAGTAGTATTAACTAAAAATTAAGGGTTTTAAACCCTCTTCTTTAAGGCGTATTAACTCCGCCACCCTAGGTGTGCTTAGTGTCTTGCGAACTCCGAACCTCGAAATCCCGATGACTCGCCTCCAAAATTCTAACTTATTTATTTCTTTTTTGTGGCAATGTACAAATGGATTGAAAATCCTGATCATAGGCCGTCTCTATTCTATAATCAAAATAGCAAAATACTGATGACCAAGTACAAAATAAAATGGCAATTAATAACAATCAGTGGTTAGAAATTGGGACAATTGTTGGAGCAAGGGGACTTAAAGGAGAATTAAAAGTTTTATCAAGTACAGATTTTCCTGAAAGATTTGAAATCCCTGGAAAACGATGGTTACAATCCCCTAATGATTCTTCTCCTCAAGCCATTGAATTGATTAGTGGTAAAGCAGTCGCTGGTAAAAATCTTTATATTGTTCGCTTAGAAGGCATAGAAAATAGAACCCAAGCAGAAACATTGCGAGGCTATCAACTCTTGATCAACAATAAAGAACTGCCTAAATTAGAAGAAGAAGAATATCATGTTTCACAGTTAATTAATTTAGACGTTTATCATCACCAAACAGGAGAAATGCTTGGTGTCGTTGTAGACTTATTTACCACAGGTCACGATTTATTAGAAATAAAATTAATTAATGATTCTGAAGCAACCGATGACGAAAAGAAAGAGAAAACAGTCTTAATTCCGTTTGTTTACGAAATTGTGCCAGTAGTGGACATAGAACAAAATAGAATAGAAATCAATCCCCCAAAAGGACTATTAACCTTGGGAGATTAGGATAAAAATAACCCTTAGCCAGAGATTCAGCCTCAAAAATTAAGAATAACTTTGCAATTGGACTACACAACGAAGGTTAATAACGAGTTATAATTCAGTTTTAAATCCATTGTAAATTTTATCGACTAACGTTAAGGAGGAAGCTATTCCTGAACAATTAAACCTAACCGTGAGTTTAAGGGGAACTCATGAAGTTAAAGGTAACTGTCAAATTTTCCGATTAACTGGCCTATTAGATGCCTTTTCTGAACCCGTATTTCGTAAAGTCGTTGGGCAATATATCGACGAAGGCCCGTATGATATTATTCTCGTTCTCTCTCAAATCGATTTTATCGATAGTTCGGGACTAGGTGCATTAGTTCAGTTAGTCAAACAGGCACAAAACCATGACGGAACATTACAAGTCGTTACTAACCCACGAGTAACTCAAACCGTTAAGCTGGTTCGTCTGGAAAAATTCTTATCCCTACAAACAACTCTAGAAGATGCCCTCGCTAACTTGAAGAAAAAGAAAAAATAGTTAGAATGAATAAGTCTATCTTGACTCACATTAGTCCCTATTATCTAATTCTATGAGTCAGCATCGTCCTGGGGTCAATTTTCAGGTAATTATGGAGGCAAAAGACTATGAAAATATTAGTCAATTGTCCCCGGCCTTTTTAGCTTACATTGGTGATGCCGTTTATGAACTTTATGTGCGGACTAGCTATTTGTTTCCGCCGCGCAAAGTTAGGGATTATCATAATCAAGTGGTTGCTCAAGTTAGGGCTGAAACCCAGGCAAAAGACCTACAACGACTAACCCCCTATTTAACGACCGTTGAACAAGATATTGTTCGACGAGGACGCAATGCAGCAACCGGGTGTCCTCGTCGTCTACAACCAGAAATTTATCAACAAGCAACCAGTTTAGAAACATTAATTGGTTACTTATATTTACAAGATACTCATCGCTTACACGAACTTCTCGAAACCCTTATTCTGTAAATTATAATTATGCCTAATAAACCTGTTCCCAGAGGCGATCGCCGTTCTCCTAAAAAGGGTAAATTTTCAGGGAAAAAACCGATGATTTCCTCGCGATCTCAAACCAGTCTACCGGCTGAAACCCAAGAAACCAGCGATGATCTTATTTATGGTCGTCATTCAGTGTTAGCCGCGTTAGAAAGCGATCGCCAATTGAACCGCATTTGGATCACCAACCGACTCCATTATGATCCCCGTTTTCATAATCTCATTCAAGCATCAAAAACCAAAGGTGCAGTCATTGATGAAGTTTCCCTGCAACGACTGTCTCAAATCACCAACGGGGCAAACCATCAAGGGGTAGCGGCACAAGTTGCACCTTACACCTATCATGAGTTAGATGAGTTAATTGCTCAAGCTAAGGCTAATAGTGATGCACCGGTGATCGTTATTGCCGATGGTATCGCCGATCCTCATAACTTAGGAGCGATTATTCGCACCGCCGAGGCCATGGGCTGTCAAGGGTTAATTATACCGCAAAGACGGGCTGCTGGTGTCACCTCCACCGTGTCTAAAGTGGCGGCAGGGGCCTTAGAATCCTTTCCTGTCGCTAGGGTAGTTAACTTAAGTCGGGCCTTAGAAACCTTGAAAAAAGAAGGATTTTGGATTTATGGAACTGTTGCTGAGGGAGGAAAACGATTACATGACTTTAATTTTGAGGGTGCGATCGGTTTAGTGATCGGTTCAGAAGGAAGTGGCTTAAGTTTATTAACGCAACGTTGTTGTGATGAGTTGGTTTCGATTCCTTTAGAGGGAAACACCCCTAGTTTAAATGCGTCAGTTGCTGCTGCGATTAATCTCTACGAAATATATCGTCAACGTTGGTCGGAAAAAGTGCATATTAATTAATTTTTATTGAGAAAATCAAAAAACTTTGTAAGGTGGGCATTGCCCACCCTACAATATGTCTTAAAATATATTCTTTCTTTTCTTCTGTTAAATACTGATAAAGTTTAATAATTCTCAAAGCAAAAGCAAAAGATTTACTCTTAATTAAGTTATCCTTGTTCATTGTTAACTCTCCAATCAATTATTAATTATATTAAATTCCATTTCCTATCAAGATAAATGGCGACCAATAATGAGGATGTTTTAAATCTGAATGATTTAAGAAACTTAATTGAACTTGTTTTAAGGCTTCTGCTTTGGTTAAAGTTTGATTAGATTGGGATAATTTTTCATAAAATTGTTGCATCAATTGACTGGTACTCTTATCATCAACTTTCCATAAAGAGGCCATAACTGACTCAACTCCTCCCTCGAGAAAATGGTAGCTTAAAGAGTTAATTTCTATCCCTTCTTCTTGATTAGGATCATTAATGACTTGATCCCCTAAAGCAGTTTCGCAAGCAGATAAAACCGCTAAATGGATATCTTTAAAATTTCGTTCTGCGTTTTTCAATTTACGAATATCTAACCGATCTTTATGCAAAACCAAGTAGGATTGCTTAAAATTTCCTGGTTTAAAAATGCCATGAGTTGCAATATGTAAGATATTTTTTCCTTTCAATTCATTTATTAAATTCTTAAAATTAAATTTTTCATTAATTAAAGAAATCCCGTTATAAATTCCTTGTTGATCGTTAGGGTTATTTTCTTCTTTGACAATAATATCAATTTCTTCTTCAACATGAGGTAACGGATCATGGCCTGGTAATTTTGAGCCACCTCCTGCTACTATTTTAATATCGTCTGAATTATTCGGTAAGCGATCGCGGGTATCAGTTGATTCTGCATTAATAATATTGGTGACGGTATATTTTTCAATTAAATAGCTATCTCCATCATATAATACTTGCATGGGAATATAACGAGTTGCTCGATCCAAAGCGAAAACTAAATGCTGAATATTTCCTGCGTTTAAGTCTGTTTCGAGTGGTTTAATTAACCAGTTATATAATTGTTTCGATTTTGTTTGTAATTGTGTAATATCCGAATTAGGATTATCTAATAAGTTTCTTAATTCTAATACTGTATTATTTAATTCGGTTCGAGTTACATTGGCAATTTCTTTATGACTAACAATTTGTCCTTTAACTGCGATTAATAACCGAAGTTTATCGTCTAATACTAGAGGATAAACAACCATAGTTCCTGGTTTTTGATTATAGTTATCGCTTGCTTTGATAATATCTTCTGTTTTTTCATCATAAAAATCTCTAGGGTCAAAAATACCATCATCTAAATATTTTCTTTGACGTATTGCTGTGACTAATTGATCCAATGCTTGGTTATATTCATCAGTCAGTTGATATAATTCATCTTCTAAAATGGTACATTCAGATTCTTCACATTGTTCAATCTTTTGAGAAAAAGCGACTAAACTATTGTATTTCTCAATAATAATTTTTTCTTGGGGTAAGAGAATAACATCACTCATATGACTGCGAAGATTAGAATTTTGGGTAAATTCTTGAACCTCTTGTATTTTCAATAATTCTAGGACTTGTTGCGCTTCTAAAATGCGATCTTGGGACAATAATAAGTCAGCTAAACGACGATAAGTATTAGCAATGGTATTCGTATAAGATTGTTGTAATTCGGTAGAAAGTCCTTGAATATCTCTTCTAATTCCTTCGCGAATATTCACAGATTGTTTGAAAAAGATAATCGCTGCTTCGGGTTTATTTTGTTTCTCTAATAAAAAACCTATATTACTTAAACTGATTCCTTGGACTTCGCGATCGCCTATTTTTGTGGCCATTGTTAGGGACTTTTCATAGTAGGAAATAGCGGTTTTATACTCTCCTAATTGATCGTAAAAATTCCCTAAGTTGTGATAAGATGATGCTTCTCCTTGGATATCACCCATTTCTTGATACATAGCTAAAGATTGCTCATAATAAGAGATAGCTTTTTCATCGTTTCCTAGGTTATGATAAACATTAGCTAAATTATGATAAGCATCGGCTTGTCTTTTGCGATCGCCGATTTCAATTGCAATTTTCAAGGTTTTCTCATAGTAGGAAATAGCGGTTTCATACTCTCCTAAAATTCGATAAACACTTCCTAAACCTAGATAAGAATGTGCTTCTCCGTTGCGATCATCGGTTTCTATATTAATAGCTAAGGACTGTTTATAATATACAATAGCTTTATTGTAGTCTCCTAAGTTCTCGTAAATACTTCCTATATTGTAATAAGATGATGATTCCCCATTTCTGTCACCAATTTCTTGTTTAATAGCTAAGGATTTCTCATAATAAGAAATAGCCTTTTCATACTCTGTTAGTTTTTCATAAATTAAACCCAAATTATTATAAGAATTAGCTTCTCCTTGACGTGCTACTCTGAGACTATCTCCTTCAGCAAACTTAACAATTTCTTCTTTGATAGCTAAAGACTTTTCTTGAAATAAAATTGCTTTTTCATAGTTTCCTAAGTTGTAGTAAACTAGACCTAAATTACCATAAATATTAGCTACTTTTTGTTTATCATTACTTTGAGTTGCGATCGCTAATTGTTTTTCTAGATAATAAATTGCTTTTTCATAATCGCCGCGTCTTCTATAAACAATTCCTAAATTTCCATAAGCATCACCTTGTCCCTGTGAATCGTTGATTTGATTAGCAATTGTTAATTGTTTTTCTAAATAAAATATTGCTTTTTCATAGTCTCCTAAAGAAAGATAAGCAGCACTTAAATTACCATAAGCTTTAGCTTCACCTTGTTGATCTCCTATTTCTTGATAAATGCTTAATGCTTGTTCCCAAGACTCTAACGCTTCTCTATATTGACTGCGATAAAATTGTTGTCCTCCTTGAGCATTTAATGCTTCTGCTTCTGCTTTTCTATCTTCTTTTGTTTGTGCTAATACTTGTACTTTATTCCTTAAAATTGGCAATTCTAGGAATAGTAGTGGTGACGTTGCTGCTAATACTGCTACGGTAAGAAAGATAACTGTTTTAGATTTCATATTTTCAATTATTAATTATTAATTAGATTAAATTCCGTTTTCCATTAAGATAAATGGCGACCAATAATGAGGATGTTTTAACTCTAAATTTTTGATAAACTCTAATTGTACTTTTTGTAATGCTTCTGCTTTGGTTAAGGTTTGATTTGATTGGGATAATTTAGCATAAAATTGTTGCATTAATTCGCTAGTTCCATTATCATCAACTTGCCATAAAGATGCCATAATAATTTTAGCACCACCGGTTAAAAAATAGTAGCTTAAAGCATTAATTTCTACCCCTTCCTCTCTCTCTGGATTAACAATTAAACTGTCTCCTAAAGCGGTTTCGCAAGCAGATAAAACCACTAAATGAACATCATCTAAATAGTCTCCTAATATTTCAATATCGGCAATGGTTAATTTTTCCCCATTCCCTAATACTAAATAAGAATCATATTGACTTCCTGTGGTAAATTTTCCATGAGTAGCAATATGTAATAGTTTTCGTTCTTCTAAATTATTTTGTAAATTATCAAAGTGAAAGTCTTGATTGAAAAAAGTAATTCCTGGGTAAATTCCTTGTTGATCGTTGGGGTTGTTTTCTTCTTTTACAATAAAATCAATTTCTGTTTCTACATGATCGAGTTTTCTTTGTCCAGGAATATTTGAGCCTCCCACTGCTAAGATTTTATTTCCTTCGATGGTTTCAGGTAAACGATCTTCTGTATCGGTTAATTGGGTGTTAATAACGTTAGTAACGGTATAATTTTTAATCAGATAGTTTTCTCCATCATATAATACTTGCATGGGAATATATCGGGTTGCACGATCTAATGAAAACACTAAATGATTGATGTTACCTTCGGTTAATTCTTTTTCGATGGGTTTAATTAACCAATCATATAATTGTTGTGAGGTTTCTTGTAATTCTGTCATGTCAGAATTGGGGTTTTCTAATGCTAAACGGAGTTTAACCACCGTATCATTTAACTGTTGACGACTGACTTGTTTAATTTCCCTCGAACCCACCACTTTTCCTTTAGTTGCAAACAGTAATCTTAACTTATCATCTAATAAAACCTAAACTCAAGAAGAAAAGGAAAGGAAAAGAGAATACTAGAGCTAGACATAGAAAAATGCTTCGATAGGATAAACCACACCTCCATTATGGAAAGGGTCATAGCTCCTTTTGCTATCAAACTC
>NETF01000168.1 GCA_002172675.1 unicellular cyanobacterium SU3 | reverse complement strand
GAGAATGGCTAGAGTATTTTTGTCAGGTATTTGATAGAAAGTTGATAGCTGTTGCTCCCCACTACACCTCACAAGATTGTAGTAATTGTGGTCAACGAGTTAAAAAGTCACTATCAACTAGAACTCATATTTGTAGCTGTGGTGCAAGACTTTGTCGTGATCATAATGCTGGAATTAATATCTTAAATAAAGGACTAGATAGCGTAGGGCATACGCAAATCACCCATGACTATTGGGTACACGCTTCTGGACAGATGAGCCTCTTTTGTATTGATGAAAATCAGTATATTAAGTTCGCTGGTTGAAAGAAGAATCCCTCGCGTCCCGCGATGGGAGTGTCAAATTTAAGCAGTATGAGAATAGCTACATACTATTTTCTTGCTTGAATAACTTGTAAACTTCCTCCTGCATAAAGGCGTTGTTTACAGTCATTAAATCCCACAGCTTTTAATTCATCAATTAAATTAGTCTCTAATAATTTCCAAGCGGTTTTTGTCTCAAATAACCACATAAATGTTGCTAGAGATGGCCAGAATAAAATATTAGTGGGTTTATGTAAATCAATTAAGGTAAAAATCCCTTCAGGTTTTAATACTCGATAAACTTCTCTAAGGATTTCTCTTAATTGTTCTGTTTCCATTTCATGTAAAGCAACGCTAGTATGAACTAAATCAAATTCTTGATCAGTAAATGGCATTTTTTCTGCTAAAGCATTGACATAGGTAGCTTCGGGAACGACTTGTTTTGCTCGCTCGATAGCGGTAGAAGAAGCATCTAGTCCTGTAACTTGCGAAGATTTTTTAACTAAAAATTCAGTGGTTTGACCACTTCCACAACAAAGGTCTAAAATTTTAGTATTGTTATCAATATTAATACCTTTGAGGGATAAACTACGAAATCGCTTTTCTCCGCCTACAGCTAGAGAACTTATACGAGAAATGGTGTTATAAAGCCACGGATACTGATAACTTAAAGGTCTTAAAAAAGTTGCCATCAAACAATTAAAATAATAGAAATTGACATAAATATTTTAACATAAGCTTCTTTTGTATAAGAGATAATTGTTCTTATGTAAACAATTCATGAATTATCTCCACAGAAACTTGGCATTATCGTGATAAAATAATTATAAATATTTTATTAAGGAGTTTTTATGTTAGATTTTGATGGAATCAACTTCGATTATTTACTAGAAGAAGAAGTCATTCAAGCTAAAAATCATCATAAGCTTTCTTTTCAAGAAGAATTATTTGTAAAACTTCTAGAAGGCATTAAAGAGGATCGTATTGGTTATGGTGTAATTCAGACCGATGAAAATGAACAAAAAGGAGTCATTTTATTATTAGATCCTGATACTAATCAACAAATTATTATTGGCTATCTTCCCAATGAACTACAAACAGTGTAACCGTACACCCACTTAAAAACTTGATTGATTAGAGTAGTGAACGCATTTCTCCGCTTTTTAGCCATTTTTTTTCCCTTGCTAATTTCAAAATTATTCGTTTTTCTGCACGGGCGATCGCTTGATAAGTTTTTTCAATCGCTTCAGGTTCTACAGAAATCGTGGTGATTCCCCAGGTAATTAATTGTTCGATAATTTGAGCAGAATCTACAGCTATTTGACCACAAATAGAACTGGGAATGTCTAATCGATTAGCTTCTTCAATTAACTGTTTTAAAGCCGATGCGATCGCTGATTGATTGATAAAAGAAATCTGATTTGAGTACACTTTATTACGTTCTATCCCTAGTAATAAAGGGATCAAGTCATTAGTCCCAATTGCTATGCCTTGTACCCCTGCTTTAACATAATCAGATAACTGGAAAATAATAGAGGGGACTTCTACCATAATCCAGACTTGAAATGACTGCACAGTTAATAGTTTATAGTCTTCAATTAAGTTTAGACAAAACTGAAATTCATCCACCGTTCTCACAAAAGGTAAAATAATATTAATATTGTGATATCCTTGCTGTTGAACTTCTGATAAAGCTTGTAATTCTAAACGAAATAAAGTAGAGTCAATACAATATCCAGCAGTTCCTCTACGATCTTTGTCAACAGAAAATTGATCATCAAAGGTTCGGTAAAAAATGGGATGCGGATGAAAAACCTCAGCAAATTCAGTAATTCGTTGTTTTAGTTGTTCAATAATGTTATCAGACTGAGATTGAGTTAACCACTCCTTTAAAGAATGAGGCGTACATAAATCTAATAACATTAATTCCGAACGCATTAAACCCAATCCATCCCAAGGTAAATTTGTAATTTTCTCCAAAGAACTCCTCTGACTTAAATTAACCATTAATTTAGTGCCTATAGGATAATTTGAAAAACTTTGTTTGTCTAAGAGGAGATTAGGTGTTTGAAGGGGCATTTTTTGTTGATTTGTTGTATTCAAAATAATGGTTCCATTGTCCCCATCCAAAAGAATAGAATCTCCAGTTTGTAACCAACTTGTAGCCCCAGGAACACCTACAACAGCAGGAATTCCTAATTCCCTTGCTAAAATAGCTGCATGGCTAGTTATTCCACCTTCTTCGGTGATAACTCCTAACGCTTGTTTAATAGAAGATAGTTGAAAAGGATGAATTTTTTCAGTAACAATAATACTATTAGTTAACTTAATTAAGTTAGAGTTATTATCCTCATTTAGTAGATAAACAGTCCCTTGAATTTGTCCTGGTGCTGCACCAATTCCCATTAGTTGAGATTGAGGTTGATCTGTTTTTATATTTGTTTGTACACTGTTAAGGGATTGATCGTAAGGTAATACAGTTAGTTGAGCGATCGCGAATTTAGGAGACAAATTATCATGGGAATCATACAATATCCATTCTAGAGAATGCCAAGAAATTGCATCGTTTTGTAAGTTCTTAAAAAGTTGAGTGATTTGTGATATTTCTGCTGAATCTAAACAATATAGCTCTTGTTCTTCATTACTCAAACAATAGGATTCTAAACATTTTTCGGTTGATAATTCACTTATTTCTGACTTTTCTTTTAAACGATAAGCACGGGTCTTATTTCCTAATTTATGTTCTAAAATTTCTCCAGACTTTTTTCTGATATTCCAGTAATCAGGTAAAATTTCTCCTTGAAGAAGACTATAACCTAAACCCCAGTTACCCTCTATTTCAAAATATTTAGCTCTATTAATCATTCTACCTGATGCAATGGCTTTCACCATTGGCTGCACTAAAATTCCTAAATTTAATTGATCAATTCCAATGCCTAAACGTTGCCAATAAAACAAACTTTTTGCCCTTAATAGTTGCGCCCAAATTTCTTTAATAGCAACTTCTAAATGTTCAGGAATATTCCAACAAACTTGAGCAGGAGTTAAACCAGAAATATCTTGATTTAGGGGAACATTACCTCCTAAAGACGTACGTAAAATTAACGTATCAGTTTCTAATTTTGTTGTGGCTTCTACTAAGCTATCTCGCCATTGAGACGGAAACGGTAAGTTGACAATAGATTGACGACTTTGTTGAGCAACTAATTGTAATATGCGAGGATTATCTACATCCAAATGAAGGGATGAGCCAGGAAAATCGGCTAATAATGAATTCACATCATTCAAATTATCTAGAAATTCCCGAAATACACTAGAACCAATCACAAAACCCGGAAAAACATTATAGCCACTTTGTTTAAGTTGACTTAACATCCAGGCTTTTTCCCCAACAACGGGACGGTCCCGCAAACTAATTTCAGAAAGCCAATAAAGCTTAATCACTACAATAATAAGAATCCAATTACCAAGAACAATTAAAGGGATTAAAGAGATTGATTATGATAATTAATTAAAACAAATTTACTACTTTTGTTGACCTATATTTATCTATTTGTCATGATACCATAACAAACTCCTAAACAACAATAGAATATTGCCAGTAACTTGCAATTAACCCTTAAACTAAACCTGAAAGTTTATAATCGAATAGGACTATCAAGATTCAGTAAGATCTATTATAATTACTTATTTTTTTCTATGAGTGCTTATATTTTTTCAGGTTGCTTAACTATCCTTAAATCAAGAGTGATACAAGCTGTCATTCTAGGATTTACTACTCTTATGTTAACAATTACTTGGACTCCTATAGTAGTAGGACAGGTTCCCTGGCCTACTTCATCGGGAGATACACCAGTAAGAACCCAAACACCTTGGTGGGACCCCAACAAAGCAGAACCCTGCGGAAGATTGTGGTGTAGTTATGTTCATTTGTTGGGTGGTTTAGATAAAACATTTAAAGTGGCAGTTAATCCTACCACCCTCGAAAATCCTAGTAATAGTGCGTTTGTTGTAGAAGAAAGAGCAAAAGAAGTTCAGACAATTTATGATTCAATTTATGAGCGGGTTCGTCGAGCAGAATCAGAGTTACAAAAAGATCAAGTTAACGCAACAATTAGTGATTTTGGCAACTGGAAAGACTTATTTTTTGATAGGGATAATTTAGAAAAACATCCTGTTACACCAAAAATTGAAATTGGAATTAGGAATAATCAAACAGTTGTTTATGTACCAGAGCAACTTGATTTAGGGTTATCAGCACAAACTATTGTTACGGTTAACGAAGCTGATAGTCTTCATTACGGACAATCTATCGAAGATATTGCTAAAGAATGGCGTTTTTTAATGGTCGAAAGTCTGAATGAAGCACTTTGGGCTTATGAAATCGACCAATATTATCCATTTGCTAGGTTTTTAATGGCCGTTTTAATGGTTATTTTTATCTCTATTCCAATTATCATCTTATGGGTGATTAGATACATCATTAAAATTTGGAATCGTCGTCTTAGTCGTCAATTACGAGAATTAGAAAAATCTTTAGCCGTCGATGCAGAAGGATTAACAACCGAAGAAGTTTCCCTATCGGATAATTTAGAAACAAATCCTCCCAATGACCAAAAAACCGAATCCAGAGAAAAAGAAGATAAACCCAGAATATTATCTCTCGTTAAAAAGGCTATCAATAATCCTGAAAAAGTTATTTTTAAAGCGAAAAACGTTGTTAACAATACTGTTCAGAATATAAGTCAAAATTTTTCCCATTTATACCTCAAACAGCAAGGAATTATCAAACGTCAGCAAAATATTGCTCAATTACTTTTAGGATTATTGTTTTGGATACAAATATTTTTAATTTTACTAGCAGGAGGTTTAATTGTATTAATTTTTCCAGAAACTCGTCGTTATAGTTACTTTTTCTTGGGACAATCTTTAACGATTCCATTAGTTTGGATGTCTGTTGGTATTGCTAACAAACTGAGTAACTTATTAATTGACTATTATCTGAATAGATGGGCTAAAAATGCACAGTCAGTTAACCCTAATTCCAATCGTTATACTTTAAGGGTTAGTACCTATTCTAATGCCTTAAAAAGTGGCACAACTTTCCTATGTATTTCCATTGGTATAACTGTAACGGTTATGTTATTAGGCATTGATTTAACGGTATTAGCCAGTGTTGGTGGTGTGGCTTTTGTCGTTGCCTTTTTATCCAGAAATGTCGTAGAAGATATGTTAAATGGTATCTTAATTTTATGGACAGATCGTTATGCGATCGGTGATATTATTCAGGTAGGAACGATTGGCGGTTTTGTAGAAAACATGAATATTTATATCACACAAATTAGAGGAGCAGAAGGCCGTTTAGTTACCATTCCTAATAGCAAAATTTCTATTGTCGAAAATTTGACAAAAGATTGGTCGCGGGTGGAATTTAAAATAGAAATTGCTTATGATGCTGATGTAAGAAAAGCATTAAATGTTATTAGTGAAGTCAGTGAAGAAATGCAAAATGATCCCACTTGGAAAGATAAAATTGTTGAACCTGCCGCTATTTTAGGGGTTGATAATATTTCCCATCACGGTATCTTAATTCAAGTATGGATTAAAACCCAAGCTATGCAACAATGGGCTGTAGGAAGAGAGTATCGATTAAGGATAAAAGAAGCCTTTGAAAAAGCAGGAATACCCATTGGAATTCCTCACCAAGAAGTGAGATACCAAGCTTCTTTATCAACTGAAAATCAATGATTAAAAAAATTATGATCTTTCATATTACAACTATTGAAACTTGGGAAAAAGCTAAATTAAATAATGAATATAAATCTGATTATTTAGAGACAGAAGGATTTATTCATTGTTCAACTCAAGCCCAAATTATGATCATTGCTAATACCTTTTATTCAAACTATGAGAAATTAGTTGTTCTTGTAATTAATCCAGAAAAATTGTTGTCCGAAATAAAATGGGAATCTCCTGTACCCCCTAATTCTAATATTGACCATAACATTGATAATACTGAAAAATTTCCTCATATCTATGGGGTAATTAATTTAGACGCTGTTGAAAAAATAATTTATTTATGTAAGAATAACCGAGGTTTATTTGAATCTATTTTTTAAAAATTAAGTAAAATTCTATTCTTACAAAAACTATGGAGCATTTCATCTCTTTATTGGGTTTAATTATTTTTCTGGGCTTCGCTTATTTGATATCTTATGAACGTTTAGCTATTCGCTGGAGGACGGTGACTTGGGGATTCAGTTTACAATTTATCCTCGCTATTTTTATTTTAAAAACTTCTATAGGTTTAACGATTTTTGAATGGTTAGGAAATGTAGTTAAAACATTCTTAAATTACTCAGATGTAGGTGCAAAATTTGTATTTGGAGACTCTTTTGAAGAGCATTTTATTGCTTTTAAACTATTACCAACTATCATCTTTTTTGCTTCTTTTATAGCTATTCTTTACCATTACAAAATCTTACCTTATATCGTTACTATTATCAGTCGCATAATGATGCGTACCATGAAAACATCAGGACCAGAAACCTTAAGTTGTGCTTCTAATATTTTCGTGGGATGTACTGAATCACCTTTAATGATTAAACCTTATATAAAATTCCTAACTTTATCAGAATTACACGCGATTATGACTGGCGGATTTGCTACTATTGCAGGAGGTGTAATGGCTGCTTATATTGCTATGGGAATCTCGCCAACTCATTTAATTTCTGCCTCAGTTATGTCTGCGCCAGCTTCCTTAGCTATCTCCAAAATTATGTATCCAGAAACCGATAAATCTGCCAGTAAAACAGAGGTAAATATTAATATAAAAAGCCCTTATATTAACGCCCTTGATGCAGCAACCAGTGGAGCCTTAGAAGGTCTAAAATTAGCTTTAAATGTAGGAGCAATGCTAATCGCTATTTTGGCATTAGTTGCCTTAGTAAATGGTATTTTAGGAGCCATTGGGCAACCATTAGGACTATCTAATCTATCCCTAGAATTGATTTTTTCCTATTTACTTGCTCCCGTTGCTTGGTTAATGGGAGTTCCTTGGGAAGATTGCTTACAAGTGGGAATTTTGTTAGGTAAAAAAACAATCTTAAATGAATTTATTGCTTATCTTGATCTCAAAACCTTCATTGACAATGAAACCATTTCCCCCCGTAGTCAAATTATCGCAACCTACGCTTTATGTGGGTTTTCTAACTTAGGAACCATTGGCATTCAAATTGGAGGAATTAGTGCGATCGCTCCTAACCGTCAACAAGACTTGGCTAAATTAGGCCTAAGAACGATGATAGCTGGATCACTAGCTTGTTTCACGACCGCTTGTATTGCTGGACTTCTGTTGTAATATTTGCTTAAGTGTTTAAGGTAATCTAAATTTCCTCAGATCACAGCCATTTTTAATAATTTGTGTTATCTTGTTGCACAGTTGGTTTAGTCTTTTTAAATTTAGCTTTTGTATAGTTACGAGGAATAATATTATGGTTCAAGCTAAAGAAAATAAAAAAAGTGACGTTGCTGCTATCCCTTTTTCTATTGCTCATACAGGTGTTGCAGCTACCGAAATGCGTCCTTGGGGTTCCTTTACTACTTTAGAAGAAGGACCTGGTTATAAGATCAAACGGATTGAGGTTAATCCCGGTCATCGTCTTAGTTTACAAATGCACCACCACCGCAGCGAACACTGGATCGTTGTTTCTGGAACCGCTAAAGTAACTTGTGGGGACAAAGAGAAGATTTTAGGAGCGAATCAATCTACTTATGTTCCTCAGTGTACTTCCCATCGTCTGGAAAATCCAGGGGTGATTAAATTAATCCTTATTGAAGTTCAAAATGGCGAATATTTAGGGGAAGATGATATTATTCGCTTCCAGGATGATTATTCCCGTCATAAATAATTAAATTTTGCTGTCATTAGTCATAACTCAATCCTAAAATTATCTGTCTGATTGATTAGAATGAATTAGACAGATTTTTTATGTCTTGTGATAATTTATTCTGAACTTTTTATTTCAATTAGAGAGTAAAGCTAATACTATGAGGCCAAAACAGACAAAATACAAAAATATATTCTTTCGCAGCCGAACTGAAGCAAGGTGGGCTGTGTTTTTCGATGTGATTGGATATCGATGGCAATATGAAGAGGAAGGATATTTATTAAGTAGCAATGAAGGTTATCTTCCAGATTTTAAACTTTTGCTTCCTGATGACTCAATTTTTTATGCAGAGGTTAAACATTATGAATTTGACGACTTGGGAGATGAAAAAATAATAACATTACGCAAGTTTTGTAGAGAATCTGATGTCCCATTGTTAATTCTTCCAGGAACTCCTGAATATCGAGCTTACAACCTTATATTTCCAGATCACAATGATAATTCATTTTGTGCCGCTCTTTTCCAAGATTATACACCTTACATTCGGATAGCTGATGAATATTGGTTCCGTTATTTAGTTATGGATAGTAATGGTAGATTTATGCTTGATGTTGATGACCGTTCTGCAAGAAAATCCTTTGGCCGCAAATATGTTGAGGCTATATATACAGCAAGATCGGCTCACTTTGAACACGGCGAAAATCCAAACACATCAGTGTTATAGCTGATCCGTTTGTGAGATCGCCCTTGTTGTAGCATATCTTGTAGGTTGGTTTAAACAATGAAACCCAATCATTTTATCTTTGTTTGATATGTTTGAATGATTGATAGGATAAAATAGAAGACAATTAAATGATTAAATAAACTATGGTAAAAACTTCAACTTTTCAGCAAGCGATTGAAACAGTGGAAAAACTATCCTTAGAAGAACAACAGATGTTAATCGATACCATCCAAAAACGATTACATCAACAACGTCGAACTATCTTATCACAAGAAATAAAAGAAATTCGTCAAGAAGTGACCGAAGGAAAAGTAAAATTTGGTTCAGTTGATGAATTTTTAAACGAACTCGATCAACCATGAAAATTGCTTGGACACCTCAATCATTACGAGCTTTTAAACGAATAATTCGGAAAAAACCAACGTTTTTACCACTCTTAAGTTATGCTTCTTTTATTTATTACTTAATAACTAATCATTGTTTAAATCCCTCAAACTTTGAATTATGACAGTTTGCTTTTCTGGAAATTCTGCTACTAATTTTAATTTTCCTCCTAAGCGTTCAATATAGTTGGCTAGAGTGGAAAGTAATAAATCAGTTTCTTTTTCTACTTTAGATATACTATTTTCTTCTAAAACTAAATTTTTAGCTACTTCTGCCTGAGTTAAATGATAAGCTTTTCTTAATTCTCTCAAAATCATTTCTTCTGCAATTAATTTATCAGTTTCTTCTTGAATTTTAGCTTGTTCTTGCAGAGTAAAACTTGCCATCATTTCTGCTAAAGTTTTAGTCATTTTTTGCCTTCCTTTTATAAGATATTATCTAAATGTTGTTGATATCTAGAATCAGCTTTATCAATGAGTGTTTTGTAAAAGCGTTTCTCTTTAATTCCCGATTTATCACCTCCCACTAATAAAATAGCATTTCTTTGCGGGTCAAAAATAAAGGCAATTCTCCAAACACCATTATTAACCTCAAACCTAAGTTCTTTCATGTTTTTATATTTAGAACCTTTTAGTGTATCTACATGAGGTCTACCCAATTCTGCCCCAAATTGTTCTAATACCTTTAGTTTAGCTAACATTCGTTTTTGTACACTTTTCGGAAAGTTAAGAAATTCTATGGCAAACTCATCATGAAATAAAACTGACCAACTCATCATACAATTAATATTTGATAGGTTATGATACCCAAACTATGATCGAACTGACATCCGCAGCCATCAAAGAAATAAAACGAATGCAACATAGTCGTCAACAACCTGAGAGTTACTTTCGTTTAGCAGTTAAACCAGGAGGTTGTGATGGACTGTATTATACCTTTGACTTATGTGAAACCAAAGAAAATAGCGATCGCCTTCACACTATAGAAGAGATTTCCCTACTCATCGATGAACAAAGTTTAAACTATTTATCAGACTTACGTATAGACTATGCAGAAGACTTAATGGGGGGAGGGTTTCGCTTTCATAACGCCTTAATTACTACCTCCTGTCGTTGTGGTTTATCCTTTACTATGAAGGAAACTTAAAGCCTGTAGTTAATCATATTGACACAGCATAGTATATATTGGTATGATGAGAATTTGTCAGCGATTTTATTAAATCGAAACGTCTGACGGTCTTGTTATATGTGAAATTATGCCAACCATTCAACAATTAATTCGGAGTGAACGCTCCAAAGCCAAAAAGAAAACAAAATCCCCTGCTCTCAAGCAGTGTCCCCAACGTCGCGGTGTATGCACTAGAGTATATACCACCACCCCCAAAAAACCCAACTCAGCCTTAAGAAAAGTGGCCAGGGTCCGTTTAACATCAGGATTTGAAGTCACCGCTTATATTCCTGGAATTGGTCATAACTTGCAAGAACACTCTGTCGTATTAATTCGCGGAGGAAGGGTAAAAGATTTACCTGGAGTACGTTATCATATCATTCGGGGAACCCTAGATGCTCAAGGGGTAAAAGATCGCAAGCAAGGTCGTTCTAAATACGGAACCAAAAAACCAAAAGAGTAAGATCAAAACTTGAAATAAGCAATATTTAGGGATTATTCTGAACCTTGAAAATTACAAACAGCCCGAATGTGGTCGTTTGATAAACAAAATAGTAAAGTCTGTAATGTCAACTTAGTACAAAGGAAACAGTCACTATGTCTCGCCGAGGAAATATCAAAAGAAAACCCGTTCCCCCCGACCCCATTTATAATAGTTGTTTATTAAATATGACCATTCGTCGGGTCATGAAAAGCGGTAAAAAATCCGTAGCAGCCGGCATTGTTTATGATGCCATGAACATGATCAAAGAACGGACTGGGGAAGAACCTATAGAAGTCTTTGAAAGAGCCATGAAAAACTTGACTCCATTAGTGGAGGTTAAAGCAAGAAGAGTCGGGGGAGCCACCTATCAAGTTCCCATGGAAGTGCGTCCTGCTAGAGGCACAACCTTAGCCCTACGTTGGTTAATTCGCTATTCTCGCATTAGAGGTGGACGCAGCATGGCCAGTAAGCTTGCCAACGAAATCATGGACGCAGCTAACGAAACAGGAGCAGCCATGAAAAAACGGGATGAAACCCACCGTATGGCAGATGCCAACAAAGCCTTTGCTCATTATCGTTACTAGAAATAAGGTAGTTATCTAAATCAATGCTGATAGGCAACTTCCTATGTTCCTAGGGATTTAGGCTCAATTGTTGCAAAGAAAAGTATAGAATTGTAAATAGTGTAAACTTATAAACGGCCTCAAGGCAGAAAAACAGCCAGGCAAAGCATAAGGAGGTAGCTGTGGCACGGAATATCCCCCTAGAGAGGGTGCGAAATATTGGCATTGCTGCCCACATTGACGCGGGCAAAACAACGACCACAGAGCGCATTCTCTTCTACACAGGAATCGCATACAAACTCGGTGAAGTCCATGAAGGGACGGCAACCATGGATTGGATGGCCCAAGAACAAGAACGGGGCATCACCATTACAGCAGCCGCCATTAGTACCAGTTGGCTTGATCACCGCATCAACATCATTGATACTCCAGGACACGTGGACTTCACCATTGAAGTTGAACGGTCAATGCGAGTATTAGACGGTGTCATTGCCGTATTTTGTTCCGTGGGTGGAGTTCAGCCACAGTCAGAGACAGTATGGCGACAAGCTAATCGTTATCAAGTACCTCGGATTGCCTTCGTCAATAAAATGGATCGCACTGGGGCTAACTTCTTCAAAGTTTATCAGCAAATCCGCGATCGCCTCAAAGCCAACGCTGTTCCCATTCAAATCCCCATCGGTACAGAAAGCGATTTTCGTGGCATTGTGGATTTAGTGAGGATGCGAGCAAAAATCTATCAAGATGACTTAGGGAAAAACATCGAAGATACAGAGATCCCAGATGAATACCTAGAACAGGCCAAAGAATATCGCGCCAAACTCATAGAAGCGATCGCAGAAATCGATGAAACCCTGTTAGAAAAATATCTAGAAGGGGACGAAATTACCGAAGCAGAAATCAGACAGGGACTCCGAAAAGGAACCTTAGATAAGACCATTATCCCCATGCTGTGTGGTTCTGCTTTTAAAAACAAAGGAGTCCAACTATTGTTAGATGCAGTAGTAGACTATTTACCTTCCCCTCTTGACGTTCCCCCCATCACAGGGTTATTAAAAGATGGATCAGAAGATACCCGAAAAGCCGACGATGAAGAACCTTTTTCTGCGTTAGCCTTTAAAATTGCCTCAGACCCTTATGGCCGTTTAACCTTTATGCGAGTCTATTCTGGGGTCTTAGAAAAAGGTAATTATGTTTATAATGCCACCCAAGAACAAAAAGAGCGAATTTCTCGCTTAATCGTTCTTAAATCTAATGATCGCATCGAAGTAGACGAACTTAGAGCAGGGGACTTAGGAGCAGTCATTGGCCTGAGAAACACCATTACAGGGGATACCTTATGTGATGAAAAACATCCAATTCTCCTAGAATCCTTGTATATTCCAGAACCCGTAATCTCCGTGGCCGTAGAACCCAAAACCAAGCAAGACATGGAAAAACTCTCCAAAGCCTTGCAGGCCCTATCAGACGAAGATCCTACCTTCAAAGTCAGTGTTGATCCCGAAACCAACCAAACTGTGATTGCAGGAATGGGGGAACTCCACTTAGAAATTTTAGTGGATCGGATGTTGCGAGAATATAAAGTTGAAGCCACCGTCGGTCAACCTCAAGTTGCCTACCGTGAAAGCATTCGCAAATCTAGCGAAGCTGAAGGCAAATATATTCGTCAGAGTGGGGGAAAAGGTCAATATGGTCACGTGGTCGTTGAACTAGAACCCGGCGAAGCAGGAAGCGGTTTTGAATTCGTCTCCAAAATTGTCGGGGGTGCGATTCCTAAAGAATTTATTTCTCCGGCCGAACAAGGGATGAAAGAAGCTTGTAATTCAGGTATTATTGCAGGTTATCCCCTCATTGATGTTAAAGTCACTTTAGTAGATGGTTCTTATCACGATGTTGACTCATCAGAAATGGCCTTTAAAATTGCAGGCTCAATGGCCATTCGCAACGCGGTCAAAAAAGCCTCACCGGTTCTCCTCGAACCCATGATGAAAGTTGAAGTAGAAGTCCCAGAAGATTTCTTAGGAGATGTCATCGGGGATCTCAACGCTCGTCGAGGGAATATCGAGGGGATGAACACAGACGACGGACTTGCCAAGATTTCTGCTGACGTTCCGCTAGCAGAAATGTTTGGTTACGCGACCGATATCCGGTCAAAAACCCAAGGACGAGGGATTTTCTCCATGGAATTTAGCCATTATGCAGAAGTCCCTCGTAATGTCGCAGAAGCGATAGTCCTGAAAAACACAGGGAACGCCTACACCTACGACAGTGAATGAATATGAGAAATCAGTGCATAGTCACCCATTGATAGTGGATAATAGACTATTGGTAACTGATGAACCAAAAAACATCACTGCTTAGAATAAAGAAGACAAAAAAAGGAACAATTAATTCATGGCACGCGCAAAATTTGAACGGACTAAACCTCACGTTAACATCGGTACTATCGGTCACGTTGACCATGGTAAAACAACCTTAACCGCTGCTATTACCATGACCTTAGCAGCAGCCGGTAGTGCAAAAGCTCGTAACTACGAAGACATTGATGCTGCCCCCGAAGAAAAAGCACGGGGTATCACTATCAACACCGCTCACGTGGAATACGAAACCCCTAACCGTCACTACGCTCACGTGGACTGCCCCGGTCACGCTGACTATGTGAAAAACATGATCACAGGAGCAGCCCAAATGGACGGCGGGATCTTAGTGGTATCGGCTGCTGATGGTCCGATGCCTCAAACTCGTGAGCATATTCTCTTAGCTAAACAGGTTGGGGTTCCTAGTCTGGTAGTTTTCTTGAATAAAGAAGACCAAGTTGATGACGAAGAACTCTTAGAACTCGTGGAATTAGAAGTTCGTGAACTTCTCAGTGAGTACGATTTTCCTGGAGATGATATTCCCATCGTCACTGGTTCTGCTTTAATGGCGGTAGAAGCCCTTAAAGAAAATCCTATGATCAAACCTGGGGAAAACGAATGGACTGACAAGATCCTCAAACTCATGGAAGAAGTGGACGGCAATATCCCTGAACCTGAACGGGAAGTTGATAAGCCTTTCTTAATGGCAGTAGAAGACGTTTTCTCTATCTCTGGTCGGGGTACAGTTGCCACCGGACGGATTGAACGGGGTAAAGTTAAAGTGGGCGAAACCATCGAGATTGTAGGAATCAGAGACACCCGCAGCACCACTGTAACCGGGGTAGAAATGTTCCAGAAGACCCTCGACGAAGGTATGGCAGGGGATAACGTGGGTATCCTCTTACGGGGTGTCAAAAAAGAAGATATTGAACGGGGAATGGTTATTGCTAAGCCCGGCTCAATCACCCCTCATACTCAGTTTGAAGGAGAAGTTTACGTTCTCACCAAAGAAGAAGGTGGCCGTCATACTCCTTTCTTCAAGAACTATCGTCCTCAGTTCTATGTAAGAACCACCGACGTAACTGGAACCATTCAAGACTACACTGCCGATGATGGTAGTGCTGTAGAAATGGTTATGCCTGGCGATCGCATTAAAATGACTGTAGAGTTAATCAACCCTATTGCCATTGAACAAGGAATGCGTTTTGCTATTCGTGAAGGTGGCCGTACCATCGGTGCTGGTGTTGTTTCTAAAATTCTTAAGTAGGACAACCAAACAATGAATAAGTGACCAGTTAAGGTAAATGTTATCCTAGCTGGTCACTTAATTTTCCCATCCCTTAACGTAAATTTCTGAACCTTGACAATTAAACATTATGGCAACTCTAGCACAACAAAAAATCCGCATCCGTTTAAAAGCCTTTGACCGTCGTTTATTAGACACGTCTTGTGAGAAAATTGTCGATACAGCGAACCGTACCGACGCAACCGCTATCGGGCCTATTCCTTTACCGACAAAAAGACGGATCTATTGTGTTCTGCGATCGCCTCACGTTGATAAAGATTCACGGGAACACTTTGAAACCAGAACCCATAGACGTATTATCGATATTTATCAGCCTTCTTCTAAAACCATTGATGCTTTGATGAAATTAGATTTACCTGCCGGGGTTGAAATCGAAGTTAAACTATAGTTTGTTTGAATAATCTGATTAAAAGGGAAACCCAACAACAAAAATGCTTGATTTGTTGGGTTTCTTCATACAAGGAGAAATAAGAAATCAGTTGGTTTAAGCTCTCAAGAAGCGAATACAATCCTTACTCAAACTTTAGGTTTAATGTTACTAATCTGACAGTATTATTACTAATGGTACGGCCTAATCCAGGCAATACAGATGCCTTATCTAACCCGTCATTCTAACTTCCTGTGATTTTACATAGTTTCTTAAGAACCCATTTATAAATTAAATCTTAAGAAGCTACGGTTCGTCAATTCTTAACCCTCTACTTGATATGAAATGACATTAAATAAAACTAAAGAAAGGACAATCACAGCCAATTAATCCTTTACAATCTGAACGAAGCTATATCAATAAAAAAAGTAACCCAATTGTCAACAAAGCGTAACTAAAGTAATCTAATTACGTTGCAAAATAGTATATGCTGGCCTATATAGCACGACACATTAAAAGTAAGGAAATCTATAAAAGCTAAAGCCTCAGACGAAGTGATTTTTATGTTGTTTCCTTGTACTTTTCGTTTTGCTTATGGTGGCAGAATTGCTGTTGAAATCTATAGAAAAGTTTGCATAGCCCACTCAGGATTAATTTATGAGTACATTAAGTTCCAAAGTCAAAGACCCCAACGCCAAAAACCCCAACATTCAAATCGAAGATGATCGCACAGGAATGAGCAAAGAAACCCTAAAACGGGCATTTCTGGATCATCTTTTTTATATTCAAGGGGTTGATGAGTCAAAAGCATCCCTAAGAGATTATTATGTTGCCTTATCCTATACTATTCGAGATCGCTTGTTACATCGGTTCTTAAAGACCATTGAGACTTACAAGAAAGAAGAAGTTAAAATTGTCTCTTATTTCTCAGCTGAATTCCTCATGGGTCGTCAGTTAGGAAATAACATGGTAAACCTGGGATTATATAACACCATGAAAGAGATCATCGAAGAGATGGACTTAGATATGGATGATATTATCGAACAAGAACCCGATCCGGGCTTAGGAAACGGAGGATTAGGTCGTTTAGCTGCCTGTTTTCTTGATTCTTTAGCGTCCTTAGCCATGCCTGCCATTGGTTACGGTATTCGCTATGAGTTTGGAATTTTCCATCAAACCATCCAAGATGGTTGGCAAGTAGAGATTCCTGATAATTGGTTACGGTTTGAAAACCCCTGGGAACTGCCCCGTCCCAACGAAGCAGTAGAAGTCAAGTTAGGGGGACACACCGAGAAAACCCACGATGATAACGGGAACCTCAAAAGCTTCTGGGTAGCCGATCGCACTATCTTAGCCATTCCCTACGATACGCCGGTTCCTGGCTATAAAACCAACACCGTTAACCCCTTAAGACTGTGGAAAGCAGAGGCTAGTGAGTCTTTTAACTTTGAAGCCTTCAACGCCGGACATTATGATCGCGCCGTAGAAGAAAAGATGGGGGCAGAAACCATCTCCAAAGTATTATATCCCAACGATAATACCCCAGCCGGCCGAAAATTACGCTTAGAACAACAATATTTCTTTGTTTCTGCTTCTCTACAAGACCTGATTCGTATTCACTTAAGTAACCACGATAACTTAGATCAGTTCTCTGAAAAAGTTGCCGTACAACTCAACGACACTCACCCGGCGGTAGCGGTGGCTGAGTTAATGCGTCTCTTAGTCGATAAACACGACTACACCTGGGACAAAGCCTGGGACATTACCACAAAAACCCTCGCTTATACCAACCATACCTTAATGCCAGAAGCTCTGGAACGCTGGCCTGTAACCATTTTTGGTGAATTACTGCCTAGACACCTCGAAATCATCTACGAACTCAATTATCGCTTCTTAGAGAACGTTCGTACTTGGTTCCCCAACGACGATGAGTTAGTCAGCAATATCTCCTTAATCGAAGAAAGATCCGAAAAATTAATCCGCATGGCTAACTTAGCTTGTTTAGGGTCCCATGCCATTAATGGAGTCGCAGCCTTACACACTGAGTTACTCAAACAAGACACCCTCAAATACTTCGCCAGACTCTGGCCAGAGAAATTTTACAATAAGACCAATGGTGTCACCCCTCGTCGCTGGATATTATTAAGTAACCCTAGACTCTCCTCATTAATCACCGAAAAAATCGGGGATGGTTGGTTAAAGAATCTAGACGAAATGCGTAAACTTGAGGAATTTGTCGATGATGCTGAGTTTCGCAAACAATGGCTAGAAATTAAGCAAGCCAATAAACGAGACTTAGCGGCTTATTTACTCAAATATCGCAACATTGAAATTAACCCCGACACCATGTTTGATGTACAGGTCAAACGTATTCATGAATACAAACGTCAGCATTTAATGGTTCTCGAAATCATTACCCTGTACAACCGCATGAAACACCAACCCGACGGTGATTATGTTCCTCGTACCTTCTTATTTGGTGGTAAAGCAGCCCCTGGTTACTTCATGGCTAAGTTAGTCATTAAGTTAGTCAATGCTGTGGCTGACGTGGTTAACAATGATCCCGATGTTCGGGGACGCTTAAAAGTCGTCTTCATGCCTAACTTTAATGTGTCTTTAGGTCAACGGGTGTATCCGGCGGCTGATCTCTCTGAACAGATTTCTACAGCCGGTAAAGAAGCCTCCGGAACCGGTAATATGAAGTTTGCCATGAATGGGGCCTTAACCATCGGTACCTTAGACGGGGCTAATATTGAGATTCGCGAGGAAGCCGGCGCAGAAAACTTCTTCTTGTTTGGTTTAACCGCCCAAGAAGTCTATGATCGCAAGGCACAGGGTTATTCTCCCAGTGACTATTACCACAACAACGGTAACTTAAAAGGTGTCATTGATCGTATTTCTAGTGGTTACTTTAGTCATGGTAACTGTGAATTATTCCAGCCTATTGTAGACCAGTTAATGAACGATGATCCTTATATGTTGATGGCTGACTATCAAGCTTATGTTGACTGCCAAGATGCGGTAAGTCAAGCCTATCGCGATCAAGATAACTGGACGAGAATGGCTATTCTCAATTCTGCGAGAATGGGTAAATTCTCCTCTGATCGTACCATTGCTGAATATTGCGAACAAATCTGGAATGTTGACCCTGTAGATATTAAGATTGAGGAATATAATTCCAATTCCTCTATTAACTAGCATTGACAATAAGGTGTGAAATGTAGATTTCATCCCACTATCTTTAAATAATAAGGGTTAGGCAAAGAAAAAATGCCTAATCCTTTTTTTATTAATTCTCGACAGATACATCATCAGCATAACTATAAACTTTAATCCCTAATACGATTAACGTGACGCTGATATTTTTGCTGATAAAATTCTACTTTGCGGTTAAAGGTATACATATCCGATTTACTCATAGAAGACTTAATTTCACAAACGATCACTAAACCATTTTTGATAATGACATCAATTTCTACTTGATCCGGACGACCAAAAACCATACCATCTGCATCATAATCATTAATATTAACAACTTCAACCCCAAACGATTCTTCTAAAATAGCAGCTAAAGCATTACGAAAACTTCTTTCAGAAAATAGGCCCCAACGAGAACCTAAAGCTCCAATGGTGCTATCATGCTTACGATTCATCTTTTTAATTTCTCCTAGAATTTCTTGGTTTTGTCGATGTTGTTCATCCCATTTACGGTTCTGTTCATCCCATTTGCGGTTATTTTCTTGCCATAATTTTCTTTGTTCTTTCCTATCTCGCTCTAATTCTGCTAAGATCCTGTCAACTCGTTCTTTAAACTCCTCAAATTTTTGATCTGTCTCTTGTCTAGGTGAATAATAATCTGAGACCGTTCGTAATATAAAATCCCGAATACTTGCATCTTCGGCAAGAATACTCGGTAATTGCTCTCTAATTATAGTTTTAATATCAGCAGAATCAGTCATTTTACTTTAATTACAACTAGCTTAATTTTGATTGTAGCCTCAGATAGAAAACTGACTTGAATTATGATTTTCTTTAGCTAATAATGCTTCTGCATTCTCACTCGAAAGGGGACGAGAAAATAAATAACCTTGGCCATATTCACAGTTAAGGGATTCTAAAATTTTCATTTGTCCTTCCGTTTCAATCCCTTCAGCAATCACATCTAAACGCAAATTATGACCCAAAGAGATGATGGTTCGTACAATTGAAATGTATTTATCACTATCTTTTCCGTCTTCCATTCGTCCCACAAAAGATTTATCCACTTTGAGAGTATCTACAGGAAAACGATGTAAATAACTCAAAGAAGAATAGCCCGTACCAAAATCATCAATACTTAACCGTAATCCTAACCCTTTTAAACGATTGAGAAGAGAAATGGCCTCTTCTACATTATTCATCATCATACTTTCAGTAATTTCTAATTTTAAGCGATCGCCTTCAATCCCTGCCGAATCCAGAATGGTTTTTATTTGCTTGACTAAGTTCGGTTCAGAAAATTGACGACCGGACAAATTAACACTCATGATTAAAGCAGGGTTACGAGGAAACCGTTCATGCCACTCTCGAATCTGACGACAAGCTTCGCTTAATATCCATTCTCCTAGACGAACAATTAACCCTGTTTCTTCTGCTACAGGAATAAAAGCCCCCGGAGAGACAAATCCCCGGGTTTTAGAATTCCAACGAACCAAGGCTTCAAAGCCGGCAATTTTTCCCGTTTTTAAAGAAATAATCGGTTGATAATACAATTGAAATTCATTTTGATCCAATCCCAAACGTAAATCCGTTTCTAAATGCCAACGTTGTACCGCTTGGGTGTCCATTCCCGGTTCAAAGATTTGGGGACGACTCGAATTAAGTTCTTTGGCCTTGTGCATGGCAATATCAGCATAGCGGAGTAATTCGGGTCCGTGAAAGTTTTTTCCTGTTTCCTCAAAAGAGATTCCCACTGTCACGGTGGTATAAATTTCTTGTCCTTGCCAAAATAGGGGTTGACTTAATACTTGTTGTAATTTTTCTGTAAACCGAATCACTTCTTGTTTGTCCTTAACAGGTTTTAACCAGATGGCAAATTCATCTCCTCCCACTCTTCCCAAATGTTCCCAAGAATTAAGGTGTTGTTGTAAACGTTGGGACATAGCGATTAATAAATAATCCCCTGCTTGATGGCCTAAACCATCATTAATACTTTTAAAACGATTGACATCAATAAATAAAACCGCCACTAATTCTGAAGATTGGTTAAGATTTTTATGATTGAGTTGTTGTAATTTTCGTTCTAGAGACCTTCGATTCACCAGTCCTGTCAGGGGATCGTGATAGGTTTGATAAACGGTTTTATAGGCTAAAACAGAGGTTCCTGAGAGTAAAAAAGCCAGTAAAGGAGGAACGAAAGGAACCCAACCCGATTGGGTAAATAATAAGAAACAGAGTCCCCATAATCCTGCTACAACAACGATAACATTGCCCCCTAATATCCAGAGACGCTGCGATCGCCAAACCACTATTCCTCCTAACAAAGACCACAACCCAATCCATCCCCATTCGACTCCTTCTGGCCAAAACCAAAATGTTTTTTCTCCTTCTAAAATCGTTCCTAATAATTCACTAATAATTTGTCCGTGAATTTCAACCCCGGCCATTTCAAAATTGTCTATTTGTTTGGCACTGTAAGGAGTAGGAAATGTATCTTTTTGGGTGGGACTCGTTACGCCAATTAAAACAATTTTATCCTTAACTAAATCTTGATTAAAGTTGCCTTTTAAAACCTCAGTTAATGAGATGGTTTTTGCTATATTTTTTGAATGATATTTTATCAAAATCTGTAAGCCTAATGCTTCCGATTTAGGTAAAACATAGCCCCCCGAATTATTTTTAAGATCAGTAATTTTTGTTGAATTAATTTTTAAAAAATCAGGATTAATTTGAATATCTATATTTTTATCATCATCTAAATAATTTAAAACTGTTTGTAAGGCGAAAGAATATTCTTTTATTTTTCCTGAAGGCGTTTCGACATACACAAAACTGCGACGAACTATATTATCAGGATCGATGGGTAAATCACTAAATCCAACTTGATTTTTAGGAATCGTTGCAGGAGCAGCCACCCCAGGCTGATCACCTATCGGCAGTTGTTTAACCACAACAATGTTATCTTTTTCTAGAGCTTGTTTTAAACTTTCAGTTCCTGGGGGATGGGGAATATCACGATAAATATCAAGAGCGATTAATTTAGGATCATAAGATTGTAATTTATTTAAAACCTTGGCTATTGTTTCATCAGATAACGGCCATTGTTTTTGTTTTTTAATATCTTCTTCATCCACCCCAACAATTAACAAACGAGAATCCAGATTATTGACCGATCCAACTCTTACCATTTGATCGTAAGCAACTAATTCTAGAAATTGTAAATGGCCAGTTTGTCTTAGACCAATGATCGCCCCAGTGGCTAAAATACTCGATAGAAAAATAGAAGGGAACGCAAATAGTCTAATCTTTCGGAATTTTGTCCGATAATTTTTACCAGAGTTAACAAGAATATTTTGAGGTTCTTGAGAAGCTTTCTCGTTACTATGATCAACGAGAAAAGAACGAATTACTTGATGTAACTTAGTGATCACTACAGTTTCAATGAATGAGTAAACAAACAGATAAGATGGTTAAACTTAGTATTACTTTCTTATAGGGATAAGACAATGGGATTAATCTAAAAAAGTTTGTGATAATAATCACAATTACGCTACAAAACTAGACAGTAAACAACAATGGAGAGTACAATAAAATGAAGGAGTATATAATCGATTAAGTTAATTATTGCATTTGCATCTAAATCATAGAGGATAAATCTTTAACCCAGTTAGGAAAGTTTAAATAATTATAAGAATTAACCAGGACATTGAAACCATGTTTAAGCACAAACCCGTTAAAACAACCATAGGAGTTGTTACCACAACTTCCCTGATTGTACTGTCTTTTACCAGTATAGGATTGACTCAAATTACAACTGAGACTAATAACTCCACTCAACAAGAAGAATCCATCGCTGATAGCGTTCCCGATCGCCGTAAAGGGGGTGCCAGTCGTAGGCCTCAAACCCCTGAAAATACAGAGGATGAGGAGGTAGTGCAAGCCCCCCGAAGACGCAAACCAGCAGCAAGTCGTAATGATAATAACCAATGTAACTTTAATCCTCAAGAACTGGTGGCCTTGATCCCAGAAAATCTTCAAGGCAAAACCATAACCACCTCCCCTACCTTATACTTTTCCGTTCCTGCCATTACAGCTAATACAGAAATTGAATTTGTGTTACGGGGTCCTCAAGATGAATTAGTCGAAAAACAGACGTTTTCAGGGAAAGGACAAGCAGGAATTATGAGCTTAAAATTACCAAAGGTTCCCCGGATCTCATCCCTTAACGCCCAAAATACCTATCATTGGTATTTGTCAGTGATTTGTAATCAAAGCGATCGCGCCGACGACGTAGTAGTTGAAGGATTACTACAACCAGTTATCCTCGAATCAAATTTGGCCCAAGAACTTGAAACAGCATCCCTAGAAGAAAGAATCAAACTGTATCAATCCTATGATGTGTGGCATGAACGATTAGATACTCTAGCGAAAATGAGGCGATCTCAGCCACAAAATACTCAACTAGCTCAAAAACTCGGAGAGTTGCTCGAGTCAGTTCAATTAGATCCTGCCATCGGCCAACAACCTTTATTAGAGACTGAACTGCTGAGTTTAAGCCGTTAATCAGCCGAGAAAAGGGATTTGACAAAAAATTGCGGTAGAACTAACATCCTTCGCCAACGCCAAGGCTCTTGATAGAGTCGATATAGCCATTCTAGATTATTATTCCGTAACCACCCGGGGGCGCGACTTTTTGTCCCCGACCAAATATCAAAACTTCCCCCAACCCCTACCCAAATGGCTTGGGGACATAACTCTCTATTTTCACGAATCCAGACTTCTTGACGAGGAACCCCTAACCCTACCAAAATTAAACTAGGTTGTTGAGCTTTTAAGGTATCTTTCCATGTTTCCTGTTCCTCTGGGGACAAATAGCCATGAGCGGTAATAATCTGAGCTTGAGGTAGCTTAGCACCCCACTGGGTAGCAGCCGCTTCTGTCACCCCTGGTTTACCCCCATAAAAGGCAATGACATCACTTTTGCCATTGGTTCCTAACGCTTCAATCAAAGACTGGGCTAACTCAATTCCTGGACAACGTTGCTGTTGTTGTCCTCTCAGTTTCAAATAGATAACCACACCAGCCCCATCAGGAATAACTAAATCCGCTTCTTGAATGATTTGAGCCACCAGAGGGTCTTTTTCGGCTAATATAGCCATTTCTGCGTTGATAGTGACTACATGGACCCCTTGACCTTTCTCAAGGCATTGTAGCAACCAACCAGCATAGTTATCTGATAAATGAACCGGTAAACCAAGAACAGAAGAAGTTTTAGGAGGGGTGAACATGAACATCTCTCTATAACAGGAAACAAGAAATAGTAACGGCTTGCTACTTGACAGTATATTATCTCCTACCTTCTGCCTCCTGCCTTCTGTCTCCTGCCTTCTTAAAACGGTTAAAGTTAGGCAAAATAATCATACTAATTAATCCTAACCAAGCTAAACCACTAATCCAGTTAGCCCAGGCTAACCCATGAAAAGTAGCACGAATATTATAGGTTCCTGGTTTGAGGTCTAACCCTGTTAAATTATAATCTCGATAATGAACAGCGAAAGGTCTTTTAGAAGGTTTTCCATTGACCGACACTTTCAACATATCGGGATAATATAAGACGGGTAACTGCACAATCTTAGCGTCTTCGGTGACAGTAATATCGCATACCGTACTCACTCCTTGTTGCTGGCAGTTTTCTTCTGTTTCTGTGACAGGGATTAAAGTATGTTTGGGTAACAGTCCCTCGAACCATAGTTTGTTGACTCGAATATTCAAGGGTTGACCATCACGAGTTCCCCCATTGACCACAAATTTTAAACCGAAATCATTACTAGAGTCAGGAAGGGGAAGCAAGGCAACTGTTTCTTTTAATTTATCGGAAACCAGAGGAAAAGAAGCAATCACTTGTTCATTAAGATGAACTTCTAACGTAGCGGTATCGACAAGATTATCTAAAGGGACTTCTCCTTCTATAAAAAGTACGGGGTTTTCTCCTTCTTCCCACGCTGGATAACGCAATTCCGTATCTAAGATGAGAGGATGATTAACAAAGGTATTCCAGGTACTATATCCAGGAATCCAATTAGGATGTAATAAGGGTAATTCTGCTTTACCGTATAGGGTTCTAATGGGGGGACGATACAGATAGTCTAACGCCCCAGAATAGCGAAATAAGGGTTTTTCGAGTAATTTATCAACGGTTAAGGTTCCTTTGGGTGCCGGCAACCAAGGACGACTGGCTAAGACAATAACTAGGATACCAATAATTAAATGACGGCGATCAAGTCTTCTGCGAAAGATTAAGACAGTAGCGTAAGCAGTTAATAAAGCTCCAGCCCACATCACATGGGTGAGAAAACGGAAGGTAAACTGAGTTACCCACAGTTGACGGGGTAAAATACTCCAAATATCAATGGGACTCCATGTTAAAAATAGAGCAACCCCAAACACCCACAGCAACCCCAACATATAAGGGTGGGTTTGTTGTAATTTGGGGGTGACAGAAGGGGGGGATACATAGTTATAGTACATGACCACACCCCAAGCTCCTAATAATATCCAGCCTACTGCTGGATGTAGCCCATAAGTAGCAGCTAACCCAGTTTCTGAGGGTTCAGGGGGTAAAGAAGTGGGAGACAGTAAGTTAGAAAGAGGAGTATAAGTATTAGTATTAAAAGGATTGATAACATCAATTTGTTTACGAATGGAAAGATAGGGGGAAATAAAGACCACTGGAGCGAGGAAATAAAATCCGAGTAACCATCCTAAACCGTAACTTTGAAGGGGGGGAAGTAAACGGGAAAAGGTAAAATCGGTTTCCCTTGTTTTAATAACAACAATTAGGGCTAAAAGTGCAATGAATAAAGTACCGTAAACAAAGGTAATAATATGGGTAACAGCTAAACAAAACCAACTAATAGCACTAATAATTAAATAACGTCGTTTGCCCGTTAAATAACATTGAATAACATAGTATAAAACAATGGGTAAAATACCTTGGGCAACCGCTTCGGTAAAGGCTCCTCTGGCATGAATATTATTTAAAAAATAAGGAGCCGACATATAAGCAACTCCTGCTAATATCGCAGCAATACGAGATCGCGTGAGTTGAAAGCTTAAACGATAAATATAAAATGCCCCAATAGTTAAAGCTAGTACGATGACTAATTTATACGCTTCATAGGGATTTTTTGGGGTAACTAATTTATAGAACCAACCTCCGATAAAATAGGGCAATTGACTATAAAATTGAAACCCAGGATAACGCCAACTATTGCCCTCAAGGGGGGCAACTCTTAAGGGAAATTGTCCTTCTATAATGGCGGTTCTTGCTTGGGCAATATAACCAACATGAGAAGCCGTATCATTAAAGTTTCCATTGATAATTTTTGATGAGGCCATGGGGGCCATTAATGAGATGGCAACAATGCTATACAAAAGTAAAATAGCTATTGTAATACGATGTTTATATAGCCATTGATGAACAGATTTGATGATATCTTTTAAAGTCATATAATTTTAAAAAATTAACTAAGTTTATAAATAAAAATAGTATCGTTTCGAGAATAAATTGGTTTATTTTTGATTAAAAAATTCCAATTTTTAGCAGCAATAGAATTATCCTCTTTTTGAGCATAAATTTTTTGTTTTACGGTACTATCAATGAGGAGATACTCATAGGCCAGTTCTGTAATCGTTTCTGTTTCTGGATTAAATCTTGGTTGAGCATAATAGGATTGAATATTGATAGGATAGTCTTTTATCTTACTCAATAAATCAAGATATTGCACAAACCCAATATTAACGCCAAAAAGCTGATATGTAATGACATTGTTATTATCTTCTGGTAAGAGGTTATGGGTTAGCAAGTATTTTACTCCATGTTCGGTTTCTTGTCCCCAGTTAATGGTTGAATCATCGGCTAATTTCCATTTTTCTTGGTTCCAAAGTGGGTTAACATAACTTAGAGATTGAGGTATTCCTAAAATTCCTAGGTAGACATACAAAGTTAATCCTCCTAATAAGACGTATTTTTGCCATTGATGTTTCAAAATAACTGTTAAACTCGCAATTAATAAGTAAACAAATAATATGATGGGATAAAAATATCGATAACCAATAATGAAGCGACTATCTTTAGTTAGCCAAAAATAAATGAGAGGATAAGCACTGCCTAAAATAATCAAGGGTAAGGTTTGTTTATTGATATAATATTTAATTGCTATTTTCTGATAACTCATTTTATAAATTAACAATGAGACTAAAAATAATCCGATTATAAATAGACCAGGATTTTCTTTAAACCAAAATATTTTAGCTAAATAGCCTAAAGAAGTCATTGAGACAAATTGTCCATTCCAAAAAGGTTCTCGAATTCCTCCTGCTGTACTCAAATTCATTTTAATGCCATCAATATAAGCCCATAAATTGTCAAATAAAGATTGATTGGGTAAATTTCTAAATGCCCACCGATACATGAAACTAATTAATAAAGCTTGAATGAGTAAACTAAAAATAGCTAAGCTTGAAAACTGTGTGAATCTTATTTTTTTATTATATTTGAATAAATATATGGCAATAAAAATATAAGTCCCTATAGTAATAGGAAGTAGAATTAAATTACTAAATTTTGCATTAAGTGCGATAAACAAACAAACTGTAAAAATAAGAAAGTGTAATCCCAAAACCTTATTATTAGAGTTGATTACTGTATCATAAATCACCATCAAAGTCAGAATAGATAATAAAGCATAGACACTGACAGTAACATCAAAAGCAATTAAAAAATTGTGACTATAAAAGCTTGGAGAAAAAGTATACAATATACCAAATGCAATAGAAATTTGAAAGGGAATTTTCTTAAATATAAAAGTATATAAATAGAACCAAACAAAAATAAAACTATTAAAAATCAAATAGGGTAAACGTAAACTAAATAATAATTTATAAAAATCTTGTGCATTGTCCATCAAAAGATTATAACCTAAATTAAAAGCAGCTAAACGTGCCTCAATACTTTCTTCTCCACTCATGATATTAATACTAGGAACTTCCAGATTATAATCAGGAAAAAATACCCTAATAATAAGCGAATTAATTAACTTAAAAAAGAGAGGATGTTCTTGATTTAATCCTAATCCTTGGGTGTAAGCATAAGCTGCACCAATATAAGCAGATTCATCCGAAGTGATAGAGGTTTGACCTATTAAATGAAACCCAATAATATAATAAGTAATTATCAAAAATATAAACAAGAATTGTCTAGGAAATCGCTCAAAACGAAGATATTTAAGCCCCATAAAGCTCCCATCAACCAGGATCAGTCTCCCTTAAACGTTAGTGATTAGGTTTACCATAAGTTGGCTCATTTGTCAAAAAAATGACATCACACTTGATTCAAGGCAATAGGCAACAGTCGTGTATATTTATTATTAATCTGAGGAACTTACAAGATAGGCACAATAGTCGTATAATGAAGCATTTAGCTTAATCTATAAAGATAGGCAACCTAATCAAACTATGGCAATTAAAGATTATTTAATTAATAAACTACGTAGAGTCTTAGGCATTATTGATATTTTAGCAGCCCTTGATCAAGTTTTAAAAGATCAAAAAAGAGAGTTAATTAAAGAACTGCTTCATGAAATTAGATCGGGAAGTATTGTTAAATGTTGTATCAATGGTGTGGAACTTTTAGCCCCGATTGAACCCTTACAAGTTTATCAACATTGTGTTTTTCCTACTACGGAACAAAAACTTAATTTTTCGATTGAAAATCATTGCGCCCAGTGGTTATGTTCTCATGTCAACTATGGAGATACTGTGCTAGATATTGGGGCGGCTTTTGGAGTCATTAGTTTTCCTTTAGCCAAAGCAGTGGGAAAAAAAGGTCATATTTATGCCTTTGAACCCGCAAAAAATACTCAAGATACCTTACAAAAAATTCTTAATTTAAACCAAATTTCTAATATTACTTTAGTTCCTAAAGCTATTTCCGATCAAGCTGGAATGGCTGAATTTATTGAATATAGTCAAGATAATGACTCATCTTGGGCTTCCGATACTTCAACTTTAGCCTCAGATAATAATATTGATGAGTATAAAAAGTTTACAACCTATCAAGTCTCTGTGATAACTTTAGACGAATATGTCACTCAAAATGCCTTAGAACCAGCAGCTATAAAAATGGATATCGAAGGCTTTGAATTTTACGCCTTGCAGGGGGCGAAACAAACATTAGAAAAATATTTACCTTATCTATGTATTGATATCCATGCTGATGTTAAAACCGGAAAATCTTCCTTAGTTGAAATTGAACCCTTTTTACAATCTCTTGGTTATGGGTTAAGAATGGAAGAACATACCCTCTATGGGATTCCCCCCGAAAAAATGTAACAAGATACAATAGGTTAATGATTTTTGAAACGAGAAGTTATTAACTGACAGTTTCTCAAAAAACCAAAGAGGATGTGAACGGTGTTAATTTCAATTATTGTCCCCTGTTATAACGAACAAGAGGTTATCCAGATAACTCATAATCGTTTAGTCTCCGTCTTAGAAGAAATAACCCCCCAATACGAACTTATTTATGTCGATGATGGCAGTCAAGATGAAACCGCTAACCAGCTACGACAACTACAACAACGGGATCAACGGGTTAAAGTAGTCTTATTATCTCGTAACTTTGGCCATCAAATGGCCGTCACCGCAGGACTCGATCATGTTGGTGGAGACGCTATTGTTTTAATTGATGCTGACTTACAAGATCCCCCAGAAGTCATTAAAGAGATGGTTAACCGTTGGTACGAGGGGTATGATGTCGCTTATGGAGTTCGTACCGATAGACAAGGAGAAACCCCTTTTAAACTGTGGAGTGCTAAGGCATTTTATCGCATTATGAATCGTTTGTCTGATGTAGCCATTCCCCTCGATACGGGAGACTTTCGTTTGATGGACCGTCAGGTAGTAGAAGCATTAAAAATGATGCCGGAACGCGATCGCTTTTTACGAGGGATGGTAAGTTGGGTAGGGTTTCGTCAAGTCGCTGTTCCCTATCAGCGTAGTCGTCGTTTAGCCGGCGTTAGTAAGTATCCTTTGTTTAAAATGATTCGCTTTGCTGCTGATGGTATTTTATCCTTTTCTTTGGTTCCTTTAAGAGTGGCTATTTGGGCCGGTTTATTCACCGTTGCTTTATCTATTATTGGTATTATTTATGCTTTATTTGTACGACTTTTTACCATGAGTTGGGTTCCTGGTTGGACTATTTCTTTTATTGCTATTTTATTTATTGGTGGCATTCAATTGGTCTTTTTAGGAGTCATTGGTGAGTATATTGGCCGCATTTACCGTGAAGATAAACGTCGTCCCCTTTATTTAGTCAGAGAAACATTAGGATTTAGATCAAATCAGCAAAATGGTCATCTTGATCGAGTCAAAAAAGTTACCTATGCTAGAGAAAATGGCAACGAAGTGATTTAATAATTGAAGACATCATTAATGATCTAGGAGGGAAAATTAACTTTGAATAATATTTGTCGTGTTTGTGATTCTACGAATTTAGAACTAGCGATTGATTTAGGACATCAACCCTGGTGTAATAACTTCTTAAAACCTGAACAAGTGGGAAAAGAATCCTTTTATCCTTTACGGGTTTTATACTGTCATGATTGTGGTACCGTTCAACTCGATTATACGGTTAAAAAAGAGATCATGTTTGGGGATCATACCTATCTTTCTGGTGTGACAAAATCCCTCAGTGAACACTTTAAAAATGTCGCCCATGAAGTGGATGATCGCTTCTTTAAAGATACCCCGAATAAGTCTGTTTTAGATATTGGTTCAAATGATGGAACACAACTGAAACATTTTCAAGCCTTGGGTTATGATGTTTTAGGGGTAGAATCTTCAAAAACTACCGCAAAAATAGCCGAAGAAGCAGGAGTTCCCACGGTTAATGATTTTTTCAATTTAGACGTAGTAAAACGCCTTGATCGCAAGTTTAACGCCATTAATGCAGCCGGGGTCTTTTTCCATTTAGAAGAGTTACATTCTGTCACGGAAGGAATCAGAGAAGCATTAACCGATGATGGTGTTTTTGTGGTTCAATTCCTTTATATGAAGCGCATTGTTGATAATTTAGCCTTTGATCAAATCTATCATGAACATCTTTTATATTATAATTTAAACACCATTGAAGTTTTGTTAAATCGTCATGGTTTATCTATGTTTGATGCTTATTTATCCCCCATTCATGGCGGATCAATTATTGGCTTTGTTACTCATCAAGGACAGAAAAAACCAAGCGATCGCTTACAAAATATGCGTCAAGCAGAAGTAGATGAAAAAAGTAATGAATTTTCTACTTATGTAGACTTTGCTAAGCGTATTGAACAGATGAAAGCTGATAATTTAGCCTACTTAGATAAAGCTAAAAAAGAAGGTAAAACTGTCTGGGGTTTTGGCGCACCAGTTAAGGGTAATACCATGTTAAATTACTTCGGTGTAGGAACACAATACCTTGATTATTTAGTAGAAAAAAATGAACTGAGACGGGGACTTTATTCACCAGGAATGCACATTCCTATTGTCATTGAAAAAGAATTAACGGAACTTCCTGACATTTATTATGTATTAGCTTGGAACTTCAAAAAAGAGATTTTAGCTAATAATCAACATCTAATTGATAAAGGAATTGAGTTCTATTTTCCTGTTAATCCTCAAGATATCTAAAACTATTTTATAACCAATTCTGTCGGGGTAATTATTGAATTGCCCTTAAAAAATTCATTCTAAAACAGTGAGAGTTAAAAGAAAATTTAACACTCTACACCCTACACCCCACACCCTACACCCAATCTTTACTAATCAGTGTAAGATGAACTTAGATCCCTGTTGAACCAAAACCCCCTTCATTTCTTTGAGTTATTGATAATTCTTGTATTTCTTCAATTTCACAGCGAATAATTGGCATAATAATCATTTGAGCAATTTTCATTCCTGCTTCAATTAAAAAGGTTTTTTGACTATGATTGATCAAAATAACACCAATTTCCCCTCTATACCCTTCATCAATGGTTCCCGGTGTATTTAATACCGTAATACCATGTTTTAATGCTAAGCCACTTCTTGGCCTAATTTGTGCCTCTGTATTTTTAGGTAATTCTATCGCTATTCCTGTTTTTATTAATGCTTGTGTTGCTGGTTCGATCTCTTTTTTTTCAATAGCAAACAAGTCCATTCCTGAATCATCAAAATGAGCATAATTTGGTAAAATAGCATTTTTACTTAATCTTTTTATTTTTAATTTCATGATTGTTTAAACTTCCTCAAAAGCAGCATTCCAAATAATAGGACATTCTTGTTTTAATATTTCACCAATAGCATCAGCAACTTCTCTATGTTCTTTTTGTGCATCATTAGAAGTACGAACTTGAAGATAATGAATAAAACTGCGAATATTACCCGTCATATAAAGTTTAGTCATCACCGCTTCTGGTAATACAAAACGAGCGCATTCTTTGGCAACACCATCGTCGATCATTTCTTTATAAAGATTAAAAATATCATCATACAACTTAGTAATTTTTTCATTGTATTTATTTTGTAAATCATCATTTTCAGGAATAATACTATTTTGTCTATTTTTATAATCTTGTAATCTGATTTCTGGTAAATAGGCAAAATTCTCTTTTTCTACTTCTTGGTATCTCTTACTAAATTGCTGGAAACAAAATGATCTGTGTCTTAAAATTTGAATAGCAATAGCCAGGGGACATTGTATTTCCACCGTCATAGATGCTTGTTCAAAAATAGACCAATGACCATGTTTAAGACAATATCTTAAGAGTTTTTCTATCTTAGGATTCTCTTGATTTTTGCTGCTAACTCTAGCACAATAAGCGATTAACTTTTCAGCGTCGGGGGTGATGGTTATTAAACTGACTTGTCCTGAATTGAATTTGATTTCCATTACGATAATAATTTTTTCTGTTAGAAGTGCTAGAAGATATTAAAGACCAGGGTTAAATATAACATGATAGATAAAAGTTTAACTCGTAGCATTGGACAAGTTTTATCATTGAGTCTAGACGAGGAAACAATCTGAATTAAAGCTTAAAAAAAGCCATAAAGGACAAGGATTTTTTTAGTCTGGAAAGGGACAGGGTAAACTAATAGGTTGGACTCCCTGTGAAGCCACTATCCTCATGTCTATTCAACAGGGGATAATTTATTTAGAAAAATAAGCAGGAGACAAACATAAATGCAAGATAAACATATGCTCATGATTCCAGGGCCAACCCCTGTCCCTGAAAGTGTATTATTAGCGATGGCTAAACACCCTATTGGCCATCGTAGTGGGGATTTTAGTCAAATTATTGGGGAAATTACCGAAAACCTCAAATGGCTGCATCAAACCCAAAACGATGTATTGATGTTAACCGCTAGTGGCACCGGGGCCATGGAAGCAGGAATTATTAACTTCTTAAGTGCTGGCGATCGCGTTTTAGTGGGTAATAATGGTAAATTCGGGGAACGTTGGGGAAAAATTGCCCGCGCCTTTGGATTAGAGACCGAAGAAATCACCGCAGAATGGGGCAAACCCCTTGATCCCGAAGCCTTTAAAGCCAAATTAGAAGCGGATACCGAAAAAACCATCAAAGCCGTCATTATCACCCATTCAGAGACCTCTACAGGGGTTCTCAACGACCTCCAGACCATTAACACCCATGTCAAAGCTCACGGTGAAGCCTTAATTATGGTGGATGCTGTTACCAGTTTAGGGGCCGTCAGTGTACCGGTGGATGAATGGGGACTCGATATGGTAGCCTCTGGCTCTCAAAAAGGCTATATGATTCCTCCGGGCTTAGGATTTGTGGCCGTTAGCTCTAAAGCGTGGAAAGCTTACGAAACCGCAACCCTACCTAAGTTTTATTTAGATTTAGGTACTTACAAAAAAGCAACGGATAAAAATAGTTCACCCTTTACCCCTCCCATTAATCTAATGTTCGGGTTAAAAGTCGCCTTAGAAATGATGAAAGCAGAAGGCTTAGAGGCGATGTTTACCCGTCATCACCGCTTAACCCAAGCCACCCGTGCTGCAGCGAGAGGGTTAGGGTTAAGTTTGTTTGCTCCAGATGAGGCAGCTAGTCATGCAGTAACAGCGGTAATGCCCTCTACTGTTGATGCTGAAGCCATTCGTTCTACGATGAAAAAACAATTTGATATTGCCTTAGCTGGGGGACAAGATCACCTCAAGGGTAAAATTTTCCGAATTGGTCATTTAGGCTTTGTCAGCGAGCGAGATGTTTTAACCGCGATCGCTGCCTTAGAAGCCACCCTACAAAGTTTAGGGGATCAATCAGCTAAATCTGGGGCTGGTATGGCGGCAGCCGCTCAAGTATTGGGCAGTTAACCGCAACAGAGAATGGGGACAGGTTCATACATTTCCTGTTTCCCATTCTCTCATCCAGATTGACGACGAAGAAAAGAAGGTAAATCGACCTTTTCCCTAGCAGCATCTTCTTTTCGATGACGCTCAATACTAAAACTAAAAGGCACCGAACTACTCATTAATAAACCATGGGAAGAAGTAGCCGTCTGTTCGTTATGGGTTTGGGGTTGTTCTTGGGTAACGTCTTGATTTTCCGTTACCGATAGGTTTGGCTCTGGGGTTGAAGGTTGCTCAGAGTCGCTGCTATCGTTGTCAGGCTCAGCTATGTCTGAATTGGGTTCAGGAGTCAAAGAAAATAACTCTTCTAACGTATTATCAATGGCATCAGAAATTGGTTCTGAGGCTTCTGATTTGATAGGAGAAGGGGCAAAACTGGGAGTTATCTTCTTTTCTAGAGAACTAGACCAAGGTTGAATAGAGACCACATTGGGAGCAGTGGGACGCTCTACCCTAGATTGAACATCAGCCAAAGGAAGTTTTTTCTTATGATTACATAAACATTCATCTAAGGCTGCTTTGTATTGTAGGCTGTAGCGTTGTTGTCGTTGTAGACGTTGCTGCAACTCGTGAATTTGTCGTTTGTTAAGGACTAATTGGTTTTTATTCTGTAGGGTTTCTTCTTTGAGTAAAGCACATTCTCGTTCTAACTGAGCAAAAGCTTCTTGAGAAGCGTGTAATTGTTTTTGTAGGGTTTCTAGGTTATGTTGCTGTTGTTGTAGGTTGGTTTGAGAGGTTTGTAGTTGTTCGAGGAGATGACTATTTTGTGCTTGGGTACTTTGAAATTGGGCAGTTTGTTGGGATAGCAAAGCGTTGTGATGACGCGATCGCTCTTGATAGTCTTGTAGTTGTTGTCTTGAGTCGGCTAAGGCTTGTTCTAAGGTGACAATGGTATCGAGGAGTTCTCGATTTTGTCCCCGTAGTTTACGAGCTAGGTTAAACCAATCTTGAGTTAAAGGAATATCTTCTTCTTCCTCGACAATAGAAATTTCTGTAATTTCCGATGATTCTTCGGTTTCATTTCCCCTTGTGTCCGAAACGACTTCACTGTACAACGATGGAACGTCGGATGTCCGTGAGTGTTGCTCAATCATAGAACCAGCGTTAAGGGTTTCTGTCTTGGTAGAGTCGACATCCCCTAAGTTTGGCTTAGACTCAGGTTGAATCGGTTGATCAGAATGATAGTTACCCATAGGAATATAACTTAACTTTAGCTATATTAGTAAAGATGTCATTCACAGACATTTAGTTTCTTGAAAGACAGCCTTATCCCACAGAAGTCCGTCCCTCCACTGGAACACTACTGCACAAAAGTGGTTGAAAGTAATTCTGAGGTTTCCTCTTGGCGCATCTCATTCGCCGAGGTTGCTCGTCCGAATACGAGACTTAACGAGAGACAGGTTTTGAACTTCCTTATCTTGATAAGTTTAGAAAAATATTGCCCATCATACTGCCTAGGTTTTGCTTTTGTTGGCTAATGAATCCTTATTTATTTCTTGGTTGTTAAGCCATGATAATATGGTTTGTTTTCTAACTTAAGAATAGACAGTATTATAGACAATGAAGTGTCAATTATTTTTTTTGAAGATAAACATAAACCTTAACATACCGACTTACAACTTAACATCAGTGTTTTTTTCTATTTGAGGGGTAACTATGCAATTATCATCTGATTCATTTTACCAAGCTGTTCAATATCTTGAACACCATCCAGAATCCATTAGAGTCAAAAAACTAATTTTTTGTATTTGTCAAAAAACTTGGCAAAACGATCTCAATGTTCTCAATGGATTTTCGATGGAAAGTTTGGTTAAAGAACTCCTTACCCAACAAGAAACCCTTGAACAACTAACTCTTTCCTTATATAGATTGGTCAAAACCCTAAACCGTCCTAAAGTTTACGCTGGGGTGGCTAAAGCGATCGTTGAACAACTTGGTCCTATTTACCGTGAACTCAATCTAGAAACCGAAGTAATCGAAGTACCAACTAATCCGAAGGAGACTCAGGTTTCTGATAGTAGTGTTCTCTTAGAGCAAGCGGTGAGAAATTTATCTAATCATCCTGAAACGGCTAGAATTCATAAATTAATTTATGCTATTACTAAAAACAGTTGGGAAAATGATTTAAACCGAATTAAAAATTATGGTTTAAATCATTTAATCATGGAAACTTTAGAAATTTATCCAGATTATAGTAGTCTCAAACAAGCTTTTATCCAATTAGTTAACAATATTAATAAAAAAAATTTATATCTTGCCATTGCTAAAGTTATTCTCAATCAAATTGATGGATTATACGATAATTTACAACAAAAAAATATACTGTCTTCGGACAATTCCAACAGCTACAGTACCCAAATTATTTCTATTAACAATAGTAACAACTATCAAAATATGCAACCGTCTCCGGCTTCAGCCTTTGAAACCTCTGTGATTGATATCACTTCAGAACAGATGGTAACTGAGTTAAAACAGGTACAAGCCACTCCAGCGCCTCCTCCTTCTAAACCAAAGTATGACATTTTTGAGATTCGCTTAGAAATCATGCAATATACCAATCCATTACGCGCTAAAATACTGCTATTCTCCCTACTATTTCATCCTTGGGATCGCAGTGGACAAGATTGGTCAACCTTGAGAAGTTATACCCTTGATGATCTTTTAGAGCAACTTCTTCAGAGTGGTCGTTCTATTACCGAGATTGAAGCAAAACTCTACAACATGGCCAAATCTCTCAATGATTCGGATGCCCATCTACAAACTGCCAGTACCGTCGTTGAAGCCATAAAACCTTTTATATAATATTGTTGCCATTTCGTCTCTATGAAACCCAGTGAACTAATTGAGCGTTATTCTGCCGGAGAAACCTTATTTAATGGGTTAAAGTTGCCAGGAATTAACCTAGTGGGAGCAGATTTAATCGGGATTACCCTAAATGAAGCGGATTTACACGGAGCTAACCTCTTATTCTCCTTTTTTAACCGTGCTAATTTAACTCAAGCCAATTTAGTAGGAGCTAACTTAAGTGGGGCGAATTTATCGCAAGCGGACCTCAGTGGGGCAGATTTACGCAATGCTACCCTTCATGGAACCTTACTACAAAACTCTAATTTAAGGGATACAGATATTACTCTAGCTACTTTTCTCGATGCTAACTTAATCGCTGCTGATTTACGAGGAGCAGATTTAAGTGGTGCAACCCTTACTGGTGCTTGTCTGAGAGGGGCAAATATGCGCCAAGAAAAGAAGAGTTATTATACTAACCTCCAAGCGGCCAATTTAGCGAGGGCAGACTTACAAGGGGCAAATATGAAGGGGGTTGATTTGAGTCGGGCTAATTTGGCGGGGGCTAATCTCAAAGAAGTTAATTTGAGAGACGCTGACTTACGGAAGGCAGATTTAACCAATGCTAATCTTAAAGGGGCTTTACTGACGGACACGAATTTAACAGGGGCAAAGTTAACTGGCGCCAATCTTACCAACACCAATCTAGTCAGGGCGCAATTATCTCAAGCAGAATTGAGCGATATTACTGCCAGAGGGGCAGTCATGACTCATGCTATCTTGAACCGAGCTAATCTTCATCAAGCGGACTTAAGTTTAACACGGATGAACCACGCAGATTTAAGTCGGGCTAATTTATCCGGATCTAATTTAACGGATGCTGATTTAGTTGAGGCGTTTTTTGCACGGGCGAATCTCATGGGGGCAAATATGAGTAATGCTAATTTAACGAGGGCTGAGTTAATGAGTGCTAATTTGGCTGGTGTCATTTTACGGGGTGCAACCATGCCGGATGGAAAAGTTCATCGTTAAAGATATAATTTATCTTGAAAATGCAACGGATAAAATAATCAGTAAGCTTTGATTATCACTAAAATACCCGAAGGTTTAATCAAGCTAAAAGTCAAAAACAATCGGGTATTCTCTCTAGTATGTATAGATGAAAATAAGCATAAGATAGTCAACTCATGCAGAGCCAAAAAAGGTGATGTTTTGATGGCACTTTCAGGAGCTACGACTGGTAAAATTGGAATAGTAGAAAGTAATTTAGATAATGCTTTAGTAAATCAACGTATAGCTATTATTAGAGCTTTCGATTCAACCACTCAAGACTATCTTAGATATATTTTTACTGGTCAAATATTGCAAAAACTTTTGATTAATGCTTGGGGTGCGGCACAACCAAACTTAAGTTCGAATGCTTTGAAAAAATTAGAAATCCCCTTACCACCCCTAGAAGAACAAAAAAGAATCGCTAGAAAACTAGATAAAGCTGATGAAATTAGACGCAAACGTAAAAAATTAATCCGTTTAACTGATGAATTACTTCGGTCAACTTTTTTAGATATGTTTGGCGATATCAAAGCCAATAAATGGGAATTATCTACGGTAGAAAATATCATAGAAAAACGTCGTAATTCTATCAGAACTAGCCCCTTTGGGAGTAAGTTACTTCATAATGAATTTGTAGACGAAGGAATTGCAGTTTTAGGAATTGATAATGCTGTTCAAAATACTTTCAAATGGGCTAAACCTAGATTTATTACTGAAGAAAAATATGCTCAACTTAAACGTTTCACAGTATATCCTGACGATCTACTGGTTTGACTAACTCTTGAATATTTGAAGACGTTAAGATTCCTCAAGTTTTCTGATGAAATCCTCTAGCTGTGGCTAATTTAGATTTAGGATTGATGATTCTGGCAATTATCATCCCCAGAACCAAGTTTCTAGTTCGAGAGGTAGTTTTTGCGATAATTTTGTCTAAACCTAACTTTTTAATCGTCTCTAATATAACCATGACATGACCATGAGGACGGCCCATTAATAAATATTACAATTTACATGGGTACAGAGTCAGGGACTAATCGCCGTATCTCTTCATATATAAGGCTTTTAGAGCTTTGTAGTAGATATGTATGGGGAAGTTCATTTGTATTAAAATGAAGTTTATCAAGCCATAATTTCTTTAGAAAGACTTTTGTTGTTTGATGAAACTATGAGTTATGAAGAGGCTAGGGGTATTATTTCTAAGACAAATTTATTAAATATTTTATGTAAAAAAATATTGACACTTGAGCCTATTTTACACAGTAATCTCAGTGATACTTTTGGACGTTTTATAACTCGAATAATTTTATTACTTGATGAAGAATGAGTTAAGGATGACTAATTCAATATTCTGACTCGTTGACTTGATTATCTCTTATTTTACTCTAATCAAATTTCTTCAGAATTCATACCTAATTCCTTTAACTTTGCTGCTAGTTTTTCAGCCCGTTGTCGTTCAGTTTCAGCCCGTTGCTGTTCAATCTCAGCCTTTTGTTTTTCTTCAATGTAACTAGAAAAGGGTTGTCTATCAGGATGATAAATAATTAATTCAGGTTCACTTAATTGAAAACGAATCCCTAAACGGGGACTAATCCAATTATCCATTTCTTCAATTACTTCTAACTGTTGTTCATTTCTCAATAAACCACTCAATTCATTTTTATTGGGGTCATAAATATAATATTCTTCTACTCCGTGATGTTCATAAAATAGTAGTTTTCTATTCATTTCTGTTTGAGTATTTCCTGGAGAAAGTATCTCAAAAACTACTTGAGGCGCAATATTCTCTTCTTTCCATTGCTGATAAGAACCTCTATCACCTTTAGGACGACCAAAGATTACCATAACATCCGGTGCTTGTCGTTTTTTGTTATTCCCTTCTATTGGATACCAAAGTAAATCTCCTGCCACAAATACTTGTTCATCTTTGGCAAATAACCAGTCTAAATTCGATTTAATAGTAGTAATCCAACGAAATTGAACGGTATTATCTGCCATTGGATTACCATCTCTTTCAGGATAAATGATTTCTCGTTTAATATTGTTGTCTACTGGAGCAATCATAAGCAGGGAAAATTAAGCGGTTCAAAAGCTTAATTCGATTATACTGTAACCTAAAACACTGTGTCATATAAATGCTAAATTCTTAATCTTAAATGTCTAAAATGTCTAAATTCTCGAACCGTCATTCCTAGGTTCGGAAACCTACACTACCCTACATAACCCCGATCCCGTCACCATAGATATGAGTCACAGATTACTCCGCCGTACAACGACGGAGCCTGCAGTGACCGTTGGTCATAAATACTCAGAAAAACCCATTATTAATACTTAGGCTGATTAACAGCATTGAGTAAGTCATATAGTAATTACGGAGTAGAAGATATGGGAAAAGTTGTCGGAATTGATTTAGGAACTACAAACTCTTGTGTCGCAGTAATGGAAGGGGGTAAACCCACTGTTATCGCTAACGCAGAAGGCTTTCGTACCACCCCTTCTGTAGTCGCTTATGCTAAAAACGGCGATCGCTTAGTGGGACAAATTGCTAAGCGTCAAGCGGTGATGAACCCTGAAAATACCTTTTATTCAGTTAAACGTTTCATTGGTCGTAAACACGAAGAAGTCACCAACGAAGCGACAGAAGTTTCTTATAAAGTGATACGGGACAGCAACGGTAATGTTAAATTAGATTGTCCGGCCCAAAGCAAACAATTTGCACCCGAAGAAATTTCCGCGCAGGTATTACGTAAGTTAGTTGAAGATGCTAGTAAGTATCTCGGCGAAACCGTTACCGAAGCAGTAATCACCGTTCCTGCTTACTTTAACGACTCTCAGCGTCAGGCAACCAAAGATGCGGGTAAAATCGCCGGAATTGAAGTAAAACGGATTATTAACGAACCTACGGCTGCGTCTTTAGCTTACGGGTTAGATAAAAAGAGTAACGAAACCATCCTAGTCTTTGACTTAGGGGGTGGAACCTTCGACGTATCCATCCTAGAAGTGGGTGACGGTGTATTTGAAGTATTAGCGACTTCTGGAGACACTCACCTCGGGGGTGACGACTTTGATAAGAAAATTGTTGATTTTCTCGCCAAACAATTTGAAAGCAATGAAGGGATCGATCTTCGCAAAGATAAGCAAGCTTTGCAACGGTTAACCGAAGCAGCCGAAAAAGCGAAAATTGAACTCTCTAGCGTTACCCAAAGCGAAATTAACTTACCCTTCATCACCGCTACCCAAGAAGGTCCTAAGCATCTCGATACAACCTTAACACGGGCAAAATTTGAAGAACTCTGTTCTGATCTTATTGATCGCTCTCGCGTCCCCGTCGAAAAGGCTATGAAGGACGCTAAACTAAGCAACAGCGACATTGATGAAGTGGTACTGGTTGGGGGTTCAACGCGTATTCCTGCGGTACAAGAATTAGTACAGAAAGTCTTAGGTAAAGAACCCAACAAAGGGGTTAACCCTGACGAAGTAGTAGCCATGGGTGCAGCCATTCAAGGGGGTGTCTTAGCCGGTGAAGTGAAGGATATCCTTCTCTTAGACGTAACACCTCTGTCTCTGGGTGTAGAAACCCTGGGCGGTGTCATGACCAAAATTATTCCCCGTAACACCACCATTCCTACCAAAAAATCTGAGGTCTTCTCAACTGCAGTTGATGGTCAAAGTAACGTAGAAATTCACGTTCTTCAAGGGGAACGGGAAATGGCCAAAGATAACAAAGATTTAGGGTTATTCCGTTTAGATGGTATTCCTGCTGCACCCCGTGGCGTTCCTCAAATTGAAGTAACTTTTGATATTGATGCTAACGGTATCCTTAACGTTACGGCGAAAGACAAAGGAACCGGTAAAGAACAGTCTATTAGTATTACGGGAGCTTCTACTTTACCCGATACCGAAGTTGATCGCATGGTTCAAGAAGCAGAAGCTAACGCCAGCGCAGATAAGGAACGTCGAGAAAAAATTGACCGTAAAAACCAAGCTGACTCTTTAGTTTATCAAGCGGATAAACAACTGAATGAGTTAGGGGATAAAGTTCCTGCTGGAGACAAAACTAAAGCTGAAGGGTTAATAAAAGACCTCAAAGATGCGATCGCCCAAGATGATGATGATAAGATCAAATCTTTAACCGAAGAGTTACAACAACTGCTTTACAGCATCGGTAGCAGTGTCTATCAACAAGCTGGCGGTGCGCCTGGTGCTGGTGCTGGTCCTACCGATAGTGCTGGTGGTGCAGCCCCTGGTGGTGGTGGAACGTCCGGCGGTGGCGATGATGTCATTGATGCAGAATTTTCTGAGTCTGACTCTAAATAATCACTATCTAAGATAGTTTTTAGAAGCATCTTAAATTTAAGATGCTTCTTTTTTTTGTAAGTTTAATTAACTCTGTAGGGCGATGCACTCCCCACCTTAAAGATAATAGGTATTTTATCAAGTGAAAGAAATATAAGGTTTATCAATAAACTTAATCCTAAAAGATTGAGCTTTCATAAACCGTAACTCATCAATCCAAATTAAATTAAAATCGGGTCTTTGAAAAGCATTGATTAGAATTTGCATAGACTCTTTTGCTTTGTCTGCATACACTCTTTTAAATAAGAGAGTAAACGTTTCATCTAAAACATAGTCAGTTGTATAGATAATTCCTTGTTTAGCACGAAACTGTTGATAAAATTGAGTCGTTTCTTGATGTCTTGCTTCGTTTTTATCGTAAAGAGTCAACCATCCCCAAGTATCAATAAATAGCTTATTTTTCATATAATTCTTCATCAATATTCTGTGCTAAAGAAGCCTGATTACCTTGACCAATAAAACCCAATAAAGGATCTTCGTTTTCGTCAGCAATATCATTTAACGAGGTTTCCTTAAATTCAGGTAATTCGTTGACAAATTGTAAAATTGTTTGCAAGCGAGAAGTGGATAATTGTTCTATTTTTTGTAATAGTTCCTGTTTAATGCTTGTAGCTTTCATTTATTTATACCTAATTAATTATCTTAATTTATTATAATAGGGTTTAACTACACTACCAACTAAGTTTATAATATTTTTTTGTAGTGCTATACTTGTCAGGGACACCAAGGGCCAATAATTGAGTCTCCTTTGTTTTCTTTTTCTGCTAAATCTAGGTTTAATGTTAATAGTTTCTCTAAAATATCGTCATTCAGATTTAAAGTGATACGCTTCCATGACAGCATTATCAAGTTGTTGATGAAGTTGATAAAGTTTACTACTGGGTTCATCAAAAAAAGCATTATAAAGTTTGGTTATTCCCCATTGTTTCTTTTCCATTTGTTGGGTTCGATAGTCATGGAGTTGGGTCATTATTTGACGAATATTTTCAACGGTTTCAGATGTAGGGTTTTGGGGGAAAGGAAAGGTTTCAAAACAAGTTTTGGGAGTGTAAGCAATATCAGCTTTTAAAGTTGATTTTTGTGCTTCCATCCAAGTACGATGAGTTCTAGACGTTAAGATACCTAATATATAATAATCTTCAGTTGCAACTATAACAGACTTATCTCCTGGTAGCCAAGTTGAAAGAAAAGGTATAAATATAGCCCACTTAGATACTCTAGGTAATGCAAAACAAAAGTTGAGGTTATTAAGTTGTTTACGCATAGTAAGACTATTAACACCAAACTGCCACCATATTAGTCTTCTTTTTTTCATCCTATTATTATCTCTTTCTGGTTTCACAGTTGTTTTAATATGTTCAAAAGGTAAACTATAATCACTAGCATCTTCTAAAGACATATCATCAAAATCAATAATCCATCGCTCAGGTTTTCCATGAGGATTTTTAGCTAAATTAGAACCCATAGAAAACAATTTTAAGACATCTTTATTTTGAGCATCTTTTTTAATCCAAGTATTAACCTGTTCTTCCGTTATAATAAATCCCATTCCAACAGGTGAAATACCTTGAAAACTTTTGTTTTTATTTGCTTTCGACTTGTTAGCAACAGAAACATCTATATGAGTTTGTAGAGAAGAATTAATCTGACTGACTTGATTATCATCTAAATAATATTGCTCAGGTTTTTCCTTACACCAATTAACAATACTAACATGAACCTTTGCTTCACCCGACCAAGGTTGAGTAGAAATAGCTTCATGAATATAACCTCCATTGTGAGTAATATAATCTAAGGCAGCAAACCGACAAACCGACTTTTTCCCTGACTAATAGAGTTCGTTGCCACTAAACCAGCGCGTCCATTATTATTTATATTTTCATGAGCTAAACGAAACCAATAAGCACAAAAATCCACAGAATCTTTAACCTTTGAATACTGTTTAAACACCTTATTAACATAATCATCACCTAAATTGATTCTTAGATGTTTACCACCCAAAAAAGGAGGATTACCGATAATAGCATCAGCTTTAACCCAGTCATTAAATAAAGCATCTTGACACACAATATTGTCATCTAAACTATCCAAGGGTAAAGAATTTTCAGTTAAATTAAACTTATCAATAGCCACTTTTCTAGCAATCATTAATGTTACCCTAGCCAACTCAACAGCAAACGGATTAATATCTATGCCATAAAACTGTTTCGGTGTAACAAAACTGATCTGCATTTGTTCATTTTTCGACTGACGACGAGCAGAAATTTTACTTAATAATAACTGTTCAATACGCTTTAACTCTTGATAAGCAATATAGAGAAAATTCCCCGAACCACAAGCCGGATCTAATACTTTATATTGTTGTAATTCTAACTGTAACTGATTCAATTCTCCGATGTTTTTCGCCGCCTCTATTTTCTCCTCCCAATACCGACTAATAGTAGGCCGAACAATTTTCATAATATCCGCTTCTGAAGTGTAATGAATACCATAAGTATGACGTTCATCTTCATTCGCCGTCCCCTCAAAAATGTTACCAAAAATAGCAGGCCGAATCTTATTCCAATCTTGTAAAGATGCTGCTTCTAAAAACTCCAATTCTGGTCTATTTAACTCAATGGGTTGTATTTGAGAAAATAAACCCCCCAAAACATCATAAGAACTTGCTCCGTTTAAACAATCTTTTACACAAGATAAAAATAAATCTCTCGGTAATAACCCTCGATCTTGGGCAAATATAGCTAACACACATTGCAAAATAAAACGCTGTGCTTGTAACTCATTAAAACTATCTTTCTTACTCCGTTTCTGTAAAATTTTAAATAATTCTCCCATGCGTCTGGCTGCTTTTTCTGTCACCTCCACCTGATTATTTTTAAATACAGGAGTCTGGTTCCCCAACTCCATAAAATTAAACGCACTTGCCCGATTTTTTAACTCAGAAAGTGCTACAATATCAACGGGTTCATCTATCTGTAAATTAAAGTCAAAAATCCAAAACTCATCGAAGTTACATAGGATGACATAACGAGGGCGATCGGGAACTAATCTTGTCCAATATTCAAACGCTTGAGCATAATGTTTATCTAAAGACTCTCCCCGTTTTTTCATCTCAATTAAAACACGAGGTTTCCACACTAAATCAGCAAACCCGGTCTTACCTTTTTTACTTCCTTTCTTAATCGCTTCTTCATAACTTCCCCCTGCTTCTAATACCCCCTCATGACCAAACGCCTGAAAAAATCTATCTAAGAAAACTTGCGCTTCTTTTCGCTCTTTTCCTGTGATATGTTGCTGACAAAAATCAATAAATTTATCTAAACTTTTAGGGGTAGAACTTGACATTTATAAAAAAGTGTGTGTAACTTACAAAATAGTAAGGTATTATGCCCTTATTGTATAATTTTAACTTCAAAGATCATCCTAATTGTATTTTGCTTATAACTAACAACAATTGGTCAGGTGTCATAGGTAACTCAGTTGTAGCATGATAACCCCGAAGCCCGAACTTAACTGGATCAGTTATATTAAGAAAGTATTAAAAATTGTGGTAAAGTGATTCCTGTTTGATCCTCTATAAAAATTTAAGCGAACTTTATTCATCTAATTTACGTCTAAATAACCCTAAGCAGCCTGATCGGGCAATCGTATAATGACACAATTACACAACGCCTTTACCTTATTCCTCAGTTTGCTGGTGGAAGCCTTTCCCTTTCTGCTGTTGGGGGTATCCTTATCGAGTGCCTTACTCTTGTTTATCGATGAGGGAAAGCTTATTGCCAGTCTTCCCAAAAATCCCTTACTAGGGGCGATCGCCGGTAGTTGTATCGGCTTTCTCTTTCCCGTGTGTGAGTGCGGAAATGTGCCAGTAGCGCGACGGTTTCTCATGCAAGGACTACCCAATTCGGCGGCCATCGGCTTTTTATTAGCAGCGCCGACCATTAATCCCATTGTCATCTGGTCTACCTGGGTGGCGTTTCGGGGTCAACCCGAAATTGTCTTTTATCGGGTTCTCTTTTCCTTGATTATCGCCATTACCATTGGCTGTATTTTCAGTGTACAAAAAGATCCCCGTCCCATGTTACATCCCCTCTTAGCACAACGGATCACCCAATTATCCCGTCAACCGAAATTCGCCCGTTCGAGAAAACAAGAACCGAATTTAAAAGAGTCTATGCTATTACAGTCTGGAACGTTTTTACTAGGAACGGGTAACGGTCCGATGCGACTCGATGAAACCTCAGCGGCCACGTTAACCCTGAGTCGGGATCAGTCGTCGGTGATGGTAAAACGCTTAAAACTATTTCTTGAAAATGTCACTCAAGAATTACGAGAATTAGGGGGAATGTTGATCTTAGGGAGTGCGATCGCTGCTTGTTTACAAGTATTTGTTCCCCGCGAAATTGTCCTGAGTTTAGGACAGGGAACCATTAGTTCTATTTTGGCCATGATGTTATTAGCGGCCATTGTTTCTATCTGTTCAACGGTCGATGCTTTTTTTGCCCTATCCTTTGCTTCAACCTTTACCACCAGTTCTCTGTTAGGGTTTCTGGTGTTTGGACCAATGATCGATATCAAGGCCGTCGGTTTAATGCTTTCAATTTTTCAACCTAGAATGATAGTGTATTTATTTGCACTGGCCGCGCAGTTAACCTTTATCTTGGCTTTGTTTCATAGTTACTTTCTTTAAAATAGCTGTGATTAAAAAGGTCGAATAATGTTTATGAATCTACTATCCAAACTAAAACCCTCCCCGAAGCTTAAGCTACTCTTACCAGGGTTAGATATCTTAGCCATTCTTGCTTGGGGTATTCTCCTTTCGAAATATTGGGTAACGGGTCAACTTAAATTATTGATTCATCCTAACTATAATTTGTTAGTTTTTGCCACTGGCATCCTCTTAATGATTTTAGGGGGTGTGAAAACCTGGTTATGGATTCAAACCCTGGGCCAAAAAGGAAATAATGGGGAAACAGTGCAACATATCAGTATTTTTCCCCCAGGATGGGGAAGTTTTCTATTGATTATTGCTGCGATCGCCGGTTTGACCATTCCCCCGACCATTTTCGATAGTCAAGTGGCCTTGCAACGGGGTATTTCAGACTCTTTACCTATCACCCAACGGGAAACCCAAAGCTTTGCCTTGAACATTAAACCAGAAGAACGATCGCTGATTGACTGGATCAGAACCCTCAATGCTTATCCTGAACCAGACGCTTATCAAGGCCAAAAAGCAAATGTAACTGGGTTTGTGGTCCATTCACCCTTATTACCAGAAGATTATATTCTATTAAGTCGTTTTATTATTACCTGTTGCGCTGTGGATGCTTATCCGGTGGGACTTCCTGTAAAAGTAGAACGCGATCGCAGCAATTATCCCCCTGATACTTGGTTACGAATAGAAGGGGAAATGATGACCGAAACCCTTGCGATTGATACCCAAACCATGCAAGAAACCCCCACTCAAAAACGTCAGTTAGTCTTATCCGCTAACACAGTGACGACAATTCCTACTCCTGATGATCCTTATGGTTATTCTAATTAATCATTAATAATTGACATGATGAATAAACTTACGTTACAAGAACCGATTGATAAACTCTCTGTGTTGTTAATAGGAGGGTTTAGTCTCCTCATTGGTGGTTTAATGATTGGAGATAAACTGTGTGGTGAGAATTGTGTTTTAAGAAAAGGGCCAGAAGTAGAGGATTTTAGCTGGCAAAATGAAACCGTCAATAGTGAAGATCGGGCATTTATTTTAACCTTTGATCGTCCGATGGATAAAGCAACGGTTGAGAAAAATTTAGTGATTAATCCTCCTCTTCCTGGTAAAGTAAGTTGGGCGGGTCGTCGTTTAGCTTACACTTTAGAAAGACCAGTTCCTTATGGAGAAACCTATACTGTCCAATTAAGCGATGCAACGGAAAGATTTAGGGAAAATAAGCAACAAGGACAGGTAATGGAACCCTTTGTCGGAACCTTTCAAAGTCGTGATCGCGCTTTAGCTTATATTGGAACTCAAAAAGAAGAACAAGGAAAACTGGTTTTTTATAATATTACCCAACAACATAAAAAGATTTTAACTCCACCTGATTTAGTGGTGATGAATTTTGAATTTTATCCCCAAGGCGATCGCATTTTATTTTCTGCTTATGAGAAAGGTTTAGGAATTGATGGACTGCGACAATTGAAATTATATACAGTTACAACTGGGGTTAATAATGGAGTAGAAGATAGTAACAATAACTCTGCTGGAAAAATTGAAGAAATTTTAGACAATGAAACCTATCAAAATAATCAATTTGATCTCTCTGGAGATGGGGAAACCATTGTTATTCAAAGAGTCAATCGAGAAAATCCAGCCGACTTTGATCTCTGGCTAGTCAAACAAGGAGAAAAACCAGAAAGATTGAAGATAACAGGGGGAGATTTTGAAATAACACCCGATAATCAAGCCTTAGCTGTTGCCAGGGGTGAAGGGATCGGAATTTTACCCCTAGAACCCGAATCAGAACCCTTAGACTTTTTGCCTAAATTCGGTCAATTATTAGACTTTTCTCCTCAAGGTAATTCCGCAGCAATGGTTGATTTTAATACCGATAATGCTAATTTACGCTACACAAGATCATTATTTTACGTTAATAATCAAGGCATTCAAAAAGAACTTTTAAACACAGAAGGATCAATTATTGATTGTCAATTTACGCCAACGGGTAATCAATTATATTGTTTACTCACCGAACTATTACAAGGAGATGAATATCAAGAACAACCCTATTTTGCTAAGTTTGATATTAAAACGGGAAAAGTGACACCTCTAGCAAAATTATCGGATTATCAAGACATTAAAATTAGTCTATCTCCTGATGGGTTAGCTTTATTATTTGACCAAGTTTTAACCAGCGATGATCCCAGTTTAGAGGATAATTTAACTAATAATTCAGGTCAAGCTATTGTTGGGGGTAAATTATGGTTATTAATCCCTCCCATTAACAATGATCCTAACAGTAAAGCAGACTTAAAAGAGTTACCTTTAGTAGGGTTTCGTCCTCAATGGTTGCCTTAACTGATTGTAACAGTTGAATTTGAACGATTGATTACTCGTTTTTTTGACTTTTTCAAGTAAAATTACGTGAACGCAATAAGGGGAGCAGATATGGCATCAACTATTTATAAATGGTCGATAGATGAATGGCACAAACTGGTCAACTCTGGAGTATTAGAAGGTAAACCAGTTGAACTTTTGGAGGGAGATATAATTGAAATGAGTCCCGAGGGCATTGAACATAGCTATACTAATCAATCTGTCAGCGATTATTTAAAAGATTTACTGAAAGGAGATGCTCAAATCAGAGATTCCCATCCAATAACCTTAGATAATTCAGAACCAGAACCAGATATAGCGATAGTTCGGCTGCCTGAAACTATCTATCGTAATCATCACCCCTATTCTCAAGATATCTATTGGTTGATCGAAGTATCTAATAAAACCCTGAAAAAAGATTTAGAGGAGAAAATTATTACCTATGCTCGTAATGGGATACCAGAATATTGGGTAATTGATTTGAAGAACAAAAAACTGATTGTACATACTGAACCTCACAATAGCCGTTACTCACAAATTCGTGAGTTCAAATCAGGAACAATTACATCTCAAGCTTTTCCTAAGATTAAGATTGACTTAGAAAAATTGCTACTGTACTGATTTTTAGAGAAACATTACCAGTGAACAAAAATGCTTAATCACTGGTAACTGTTCACTGTTTAACTTAATTCTCGTACATCCGAGATTTTGCCATTCACTGCAGCCGCAACCACCATCGCAGGACTCATTAATAAAGTTCGTCCCGTAGATGATCCTTGACGGCCTTTAAAGTTACGATTAGAAGAGGATGCACTAATTTGATCCCCTTGTAACTTATCGGGGTTCATGGCTAAACACATCGAACATCCGGCCTCACGCCACTCAAACCCGGCTTCAACGAAGATTTTATCTAATCCTTCTTTTTCGGCTTCGACTTTAACCCGTTCCGAACCTGGAACTACAAAAGCTTTCACCCCGTTAGCCACATGATGGCCTTGGGCAAACTTGGCGGCTTCTCGCAGGTCACTAATACGTCCATTGGTACAACTACCGATAAAACAGACATCGACCTTTGTGCCTTTTATTGGGGTTCCAGGAGATAACTGCATATAACTGTAAGCTTCTTGAGCGATCGCGCGATCACTTTCGGGTAAACTATCAGGGGTGGGAACGGGTTCACTGATACCTATCCCTTGACCGGGAGTAATACCCCAAGTCACAGTTGGTTCTATTTCTGAAGCATCAAAGGTAACAACATCATCGTACTCTGCATCGGCATCAGAAGCCATACTACGCCACCAACTCACCGCTTTCTCCCAGTTTTCTTCTGTGGGGGCAAAATCTCGTCCTTTTAGGTAGTCAAAAGTAACATCATCGGGGTTAATATAACCACATCTGGCACCCCCTTCGATGGACATATTACAAACGGTCATCCGTTCTTCCATGGACATATTAGCAAAGGTGGTTCCTGCGTATTCGTAAGCGTATCCCACACCCCCTTTAACCCCTAGTTTACGGATGATATGAAGGATTACATCTTTGGCATAAACCCCAGGAGGTAAGGTGCCATTTACTTCAATTTTACGCACTTTTAGCTTAGAAAGGGCGAGGGTTTGGGAAGCTAAGACATCCCTAACTTGTGACGTTCCGATACCAAATGCGATCGCCCCAAAGGCCCCGTGGGTGGAGGTGTGGGAGTCCCCACAAGCAATGGTCATTCCGGGTTGGGTAAGTCCTTGTTCCGGGGCGATCACATGGACGATCCCTTGATTTCCTGAACCGATATTATAGAAGCGAATACCATTATCTTTGGCACTTTTTTCTAACGCTTGCATCATCTCTTCTGCTAGGGTATCAAAAAAAGGACGAGCTTGGTTTTCCGTGGGGACGATATGATCAACGGTGGCGACTGTGCGATCGGGATACATGACTTTTAGTCCTCTTTCCCGTAACATGGCAAACGCTTGGGGACTGGTAACTTCGTGGATCAAATGCAGTCCGATGAAGAGTTGAGTTTGTCCTGAAGGTAATATTTGAACGGTATGGGTATCCCAAACTTTATCGAAGAGGGTTCCTTTACTCATGGATGTTTCTGGCTTTTCCTTATCACGCTATCTTTTATTATGGATGGTTTTAGGAGTTTGTTGCGGACTTTTTAGTTTATAAACAGTAACATAGCCTTCTAGGCTGTAACTACGCCGTAACAAGCAAAATGCTCGTATTGCAAACTGTAGGTTGGGCAATGACTTGAGGCATCTCATGAATCTACATAAATTCTTGATTTGCCCACCCTACAAGATTACTTTTAAAAATCGTACTAAATATCCGAGTCAATTATCAGGGAGACAACAGGAACGAGTAGTGATCGCTCGTCCTTTAGTGATGCAACCTAAAATTATGTTATTTGATTTTTGTAATAAAATATTAATTTTAATTGCTTGAATATCTCAATAATAGTGGAATTATGGTAAAACTGGTCTTGCTTGGGGTTAAACAGCTATATATATAACTCTAACCAGTAGATTCAGTGAGTAAAGCGAGAAAAGCCTAAATCTTCATAAACTATGGATTATTGATTATATGAATCTTACCGATCTTAAATTCCAGAAAGTAGAAACAGATAAAAAAGAAGTCAAAGAATACCAATATCGAAAAAGGGAAGGGCATGATTTATTTGTTTTGTTACATGGTTTTAGGAAAAAATCAGAAGACTTAAGTTCTTTAGCTCAAACAATTCTCGACCGAGAAGAATTCAGAAATGCGAGTATAATTATTCCAGATTTGCCGTTTCAATTCTTGTCTCGATCTAGTCCCGAAATAATTGCTAGAGATATTGTCTGGATTATCGATGATTTTGTTAGGGATAATTGGGATAATAAGTTAGAAAAAAAGAAAAAGATCTATTTAGTGGGACATAGTTTGGGGGCATTAATAGCTAGAAAAGCTTATTTATATGCTTATGGAGAAGTCAAAAACGAAAATGGAATTGTTATGGCTCCTTTTGAGTCAATTATCGTAGAAGATACACCAAAATTCGATTTAAAACAAAGAAAGCAATGGGTAAAAAACATAGATAGAATAATTTTGCTGGCTGGTTTAAATAGAGGATGGAGTAATAATCCAGCTTCAAAATGGGCTATTATTCTTGGCTCAGATTTAGCTATTTTTATCGATACTTTTTTATATATTATTACCCAACAATTCTTAATTTTTCAGATGAGAAGAAACACAAAATTTATTACTAATCTGAGAATTCAGTGGGTTGTCCTTTCTAATTCTCTTTTGAATCGAGAGGAAGAAGAAGAAGTTTTAACGATACAACTTCTGGGAACAGAAGATGGACAAGTCTCTCCTGAAGATAATATAGATTTTATAACTGGAAGAAGATTTAGATACATAGAAGTGAAAAAAGCCAGTCATTATAATATTATTAATTTAAACGAATCTAATGAAAGAAAAAGTAGATTTATTAGAGCTTTGAATTATGATCCCAACAATTTAGTTGAGGAGGATAAAATCTTTTTAACAATTGATGATTTAGATGATCTAGAATTTCCCAAACAAAACCATGATATAAAGAATGTTGTTTTTGTCATTCACGGGATCAGAGATAGGGGGTTTTGGACACAAAGGATAGCTAGAGAAATCATAAAAGATGCAAACACTGAAGATAATTTAGATAATAATATTCGGGAATTTAATGATCAAACTAGAGCATTCCAATTTCGCACGTTAGCTTTTTTAAGAGGTGCTGAAAGTCTTGGTTTATCATTACTTTGCGCGATGCTTTTACTAAAATGGGATGCTCCCGATCAAACAAAAAAAGTAAGAGTTTGGAAAACTGAAACTGGAACCTACGGTTATTTTGGTATGATTCCTTTTTTAACCTTTTATCTTCGGAGAAATAAAGTAGAGTGGTTAATGGAACAATATGTAAAAAATTTAGCAATCTATCCTAATGCAAGTTTTCATTATGTCGGTCATAGTAATGGAACCTATTTACTAGCCAAAGCTTTAGAAGAATATTCGTGTTGTCATTTTAATAATATTGTTTTTGTTGGAAGTGTTGTTTCTAGTAAATATAATTGGCAAGAAAAAATAGAGAGTAATCAAGTAAAAAGCATTCTGAATTTTGTGGCGACTACAGATTGGATCGTTGGAATATTTCCAAACGTTTTTGAGAAGATTCCTTTTTTCGGATGGAATAAAGATCTGGGTGGAGCAGGACATAAGGGATTTAAGTTTAAGATAGATGAGACAAAAAGTAAAATAAACTATGGTTATCCTTATGAAGATGGATACTCTTATGAAACTAATCATACACAAACGATTAATCAACTTAAATATGTTGATGGGGGACATGGTGCCGCCTTAAGAACAGAGCATTGGCCCACTATTGCTCGCTTTATCGTTCAGGGTTCAGATAGTTTAAAAGAACTAGAAAATAATAATTGTGAAAAGTCTTTGTTTAAAAAAGAAAGAGCTTCTATTTCAACTATATTGAGTCAATTTAATTGGCTTATTGTGATCATTATACTTCTCCTTGTACCCACTCTTATTCCCTTTCTATTTTTTATTTATTTGAAAATAAATTTTTTGATTCATCCACCCTATCTTTGGTCGGTTTTTATTAGTATTTCGCCTTTATGGATTTTAGGTTTATTTTTTTCATTTTTTAACCCTGGAAAATTTTGGAAAACTATAAAAAAATTGTTTGAGTTATTGTTTGAGTTTTTGATTAAAATAATTCTAGGATTATTTATTGTTTTAGTTGCGTTAATAATCTTAATTTTTATTTATGGTGTTTTCTTGACAATAGTGCAGCTACTAAAAGCTCCGTATTATTGGCTTATTTGTGAGCTGTGGCATTTACCTGTTTGTAGTGGTCAAGCTTCTACTGAAACTATTGTGTATATTTCTATTACTATAACTATTTTAGCTACTATGTACTTAAAAGTATTGTGGCAGTTATTAACGCGCATTTAAAATTTTGTTAGAGAACTAACTTCGGGCTTAATACTATTAAGCTTATACAAAAATTAATTGTATACTTAATCTAGTTATTACCAGTTATTAATAATTTTAGATTCTAGTAGATTGTATTAAAATTCTTAACAAAGTTAATTTTACTGAAAGAATAGGGAACAATGAAAGTAGAGCATTTCTAAATAGATCACTAATTACCACATTGAAAGCAATGAATTCCGTTACCGAAGTCAAACCAAAAGATCCCAAAAACGAATTAATGCCAGTGGTACAAACATGGAATTTAAGTAAAGTATATCGCACTGGCTTTTGGATGAATCAAAAATTGCGATCGCTTAATGATTGCTCCTTCTCTGTATACAAAGGAGAAACTTTCGGGTTACTCGGTCCCAATGGGGCAGGAAAAACAACCCTCTTAAAAATGTTACTAGGTATTGTCCGCCCAACCACTGGCCGCGCCGTATTATTAGGGTATCCCGTGGGTAATCTCTCTGTAAAACAAAAAATCGGCTATTTACCCGAAAACGCTTATTATTACGATTATTTAACCGCCTGGGAATTTCTGGAATTCGTCGCAGGTTTATTTCAAATTCCTAAATCAATCCAAAAAAGACGCATTCCCGAATTAATTGATTTAGTCGGGTTAGCCCAAAAAACGGCAAAAAAGAAACAATTACGACAATATTCTAAAGGAATGCTACAACGGGTTGGTATGGCCCAAGCATTAATTAATGACCCCGAAGTGGTATTTTTTGATGAACCCATGTCCGGACTTGACCCCTTGGGACGCTATCAAGTCAGAGAAATCGTTTTATCTCTCAAAGAACAAGGAAAAACTATCTTTTTTAACTCTCATGTCTTAACGGATATCGAAAAAATCTGCGATCGCATTGCCCTCTTAGCCAGAGGCGACTTATTATGTGTAGGTTCTTTAGAAGAAATTTTAGGCCGTTCCGATGTTTATCAAGTGATCGTTCAAGGGGGAACAAAAGAATCCCTAAACTCCTGGATTTCAGGGATAAAAGAGATTGATCATACGTGGCACGGACAATTAACCGGAAACCCCCATGATTTTATAGAATATCTCTCTACTATAGATGCCCAACTCCTCAGTTTAAACCGCGCTCGTGCTTCATTAGAAGACTATTTTGTACAACAACTCAGAGAAAGAGGGATTACCTCAAGTCAGTAACGTTTTATATTAAAAATCGTAGGGTGGGTTAGGCACAGGGTTAATTTTAATGAGAACATAATAAGTTTTTATCTGTGTCGTAACCCACCATTTTAAATGGGTAGTGGATTATTACTAAGATGGATCAAAGACAATAATTGATCCTAACTTAACCATTATGACTTCAGTAACCACCGTTAAATCTTTACCACTGATCGAGATTACCACAAAGAACTTTCAACCCTACGGACAATTAATTACTTCCTCCGAAGATGGCAAAGTTTACGATGAAACGGATGCTCAATTACATCTAGAGAATGGGATACCTAGATTCTATATAATGCGGTTAAAAGAACGAGGTCGTCAGTTTCATCGTATTACTCGTCATCAACAATGTACTCAATGTCTGGGTTCATTAGAAGGTAAAGAATGGTTTATAACTGTTGCGCCTCCTAGTGAAACAGATTATCCCAATATCGAACAATTAAAAGCTTTTAAGATTCCTGGGAACTGTTTTATCAAGCTAGAAGTCGGCACATGGCACGCTGGTCCTTACTTTGATCATGATTATGTAGACTTCTATAACCTAGAGTTGAGTGACACCAATGTAGTTGATCACTTTACCTATAACTTCTTAGAGCAAGATAACTTAACCTTTGAAATCGTTTCGTAAGCAATCTAGGATTCTGACTCCCTAACTGCCCCAGATAAGCTTTACTTATTGGTTACATAAGAAAATATTTGGTTAATATTCTTTACAAAACTTGACGATTTAGTTAATATAAGAATGTCAATACAAAACGTACCTTGACAAATAAATAAAGGAATCATAAACCATTATGACTACTACACTACAACAACGCGAGAGCGTATCTTTGTGGGAACAGTTTTGTCAGTGGGTAACAAGCACCAACAACCGCATTTATGTCGGTTGGTTCGGTACCTTAATGATCCCCACCCTTTTAACTGCTACCACCTGTTTCATCATCGCATTCATCGCTG
>NETF01000167.1 GCA_002172675.1 unicellular cyanobacterium SU3 | reverse complement strand
TGGCACAGTAAAAGATGTTTATATTCCCATCAATGATATTTTACCTCTCCCTTCTCCTGCTACATAATTTAAACTTATGAATTTTGGTGGCGATCGCTTGTCTCAAGCTGACTTTGTGATCTACTGAGTCTTGGGCAAAACTCTTACAAGACTATAATTTATTAGCAGGACGAGTGTGGATTTTTGTCCCTATTTGCATTGCTGTTTTCCCTTGGCTATTTTATAAACTCCATTAATCTAATTTCCAACGACTGGCAATGGGCATTCTCCAACCCGTACCAAATGCGCGATCGCTTACTTTCAACCCCGGAGGGGCTTGTTTCCGTTTGAATTCGGCACGAGTCACTAATTTTACTACCTTACAAATTATATTATAATCAAAACCGGCTGCTTCAATTTCTTTGATGGATTGATGACGATGAATTAATCTATCTAAAATACCGTCTAAAATATCATAGGAAGGTAACGAATCTTCATCTACTTGATCGGGTTTTAATTCGGCACTAGGGGGCTTAATTAAGACATTATGGGGGATGACCTCTTGATGTCGGTTTAACCACTTACAAAGACTAAAAACACGGGTTTTAGGCACATCTGAAATAACAGCTAACCCCCCATTCATATCCCCGTATAAAGTACAATAACCCACTGCCATTTCTGATTTATTGCCAGTTGATAATAGTAAATGTCCGAATTTATTAGCCACAGCCATTAATAAATTACCACGAATTCTTGATTGTAAATTTTCTTCGGCAACACCAAATTCTGTCCCTTTAAATAGGGGGCTTAAGACTGAATCATAGGCTTTCATTACATCGCCAATGGCTAAAGTATGACTGTTAATCCCTAAGTTATTAACTAAAGCTTCTGCATCGCTAATAGAATGAGTTGAACTATAGGGAGAAGGCATTAATATACCTAGCACATTTTCTGTGCCTAATGCTTCAGCAGCAATAGCCGTAACTAAAGATGAATCAATACCTCCACTTAACCCTAAAATAGCTTTAGAAAAGCCACATTTATAAGCATAATCTTTTAATCCTAATACTAAAGCTGACCAGATTTCTTCTTCTTCTGTTTCTATAAAATTAGCAACATAACTTGTTTGTAAATCTTGACTTTTTTGGTCATATTCAATAACTTCTATAGCTGTTTGAAACCCTTTCGCCCTTAAACTAATTTCGCCATTTTTATTGACTGCAAAACTATTTCCATCAAAAATTAAATCGTCATTTCCTCCTACTTGATTTGTATAAATAACAGGGACTTGGTAACGGTTTGCAGTATATTTTAACATAGCTTCTCTAATTTTTTGCTTACCAATACTATAGGGAGAAGCGGATAAATTAACCACTAAATCAACCCCATTTTTAACTAAGTCTTGAATAGGGTTCGTTTCATAGTTTCGTTTGCCCCAAAATTCTTCATCATTCCATAAATCTTCACACACTGTGACTCCAATTTTAATGGATTTAGAATTAGAATCATTAGAGCATAATTGAAAGAAATTACTTTCTTTTCCTGGTTCAAAATATCTGTCTTCGTCAAAGACATCGTAAGTGGGTAACAGTCGTTTATGAAAAATTTTTTTAATGGCTTGATTTTCGATTAAAACAATACTATTAAATAAGGATTTTTCTCCCTCACGATAAGCATGGGGATTTTCGGTAACTGTTCCCACCAAAATTGCTAAATTCCCTGGTAATTTTTTAGCTAATTCTTGTAACTGTGTCCATGTATTTTTAACAAAACTAGCATTTAACAATAAATCCTTGGGAGGATAGCCACATAAAGATAGTTCGGGGGTTAATAATAATTGTGCCTTTTTTTCTACGGCTATTTTAGCTACGCTGTAAATATTTTCTGCGTTGTTTTCAATATCACCAATAATAGGATTGAGTTGAGCGATCGCAATTTTCATAATAGTAATACTTTTCAGCAATTTAAGGATTAAATAAAAACAAAAGGTTTATCTTTTAAAGGGGCAAAAGCTTCAGAATCAAACCGATATAACGTAGCTGGTCTTCCTGCACCTCTCGATACTTTTTTTTCAGTATCTATCAAGAAACCTAACTTAAGTAAACGGGTTCTAAAATTAGAATAATCAGCAAAATTTTCTCCTAAAACAGTAGTGTAAAATTGATATAAATCATTTAAAGTAAACATTTCTGGTAAGACATCAAAAGCAATCGGGCTATATTCTAACTTACTTTTTAATCGTTGATAACCATAATCTAAAATGACATTATGATCGAAAGCCAGGGAAGGGATTTTTTCTATTATATACCAAGTGGTTTGATGATGATTCGTGATTAACTTTGCTTCTTCAAAACGGACTAAAGCAAAATAACTTACCGATAAATAACGAACCCCATAACTATTAGGAGATTCTCTGGGATCTCGATTGGGACCTCCGAAGGTATATAATTGTTCTAAATAGAGATTATTAGCCTCTATTTTTTCCGATAAAATACGATAAGATGCTGCTTCTAAAGATTCTCCCGTTCTCACTAAAGTGCCTGGTAAACCCCATTGATTAATATAAGGTTCCTCTGTTCGTTTAATCAATAAAACTAAGAGTCGATTTTTTTGAGAATCAATGGAAAAAATTACATTATCAACGCCTACTTTAAAATCTTCTAAAATTAATTGATTATTATTGGAATTCATGCGTATAATTTTTCTTGGTGAATGTAATCTTGAATCGGTTGAATTAATACATTTTTATTGCCATGTTTTCGGTAAGCAGTAGAAGAAACTTCAGGGGCATTGAGATCAGCAATTTCATAGTTTCCCCCAATTTCTTTTAAAGTGTGTAAGTCAGATTCATGGATAGTATAACCAGGACGAGGGATAATTAAGATTGAGACTTCAGCTAATAATTCATCAATACGATACCATTGACGAATTTGTTTCACTAAATCGGAACCAATAACTAAATAATACTCTGCATTTTCTCCCCAAATTTCCTTAGCTTTCGCCACACTAATTAAACTGCGACGATGACTTAATTTTTTAGATAGATAAATATTATGACGAGGAGAATCAATATTGTCAATTAACAATTTCAACATAGCGATACGATGATCCAAAGAAGTTTGATGATCTTTATAAGGATTATCAGAAGCCCAGATTCCCACCCAGTCAAAATGAGTTGATAACCAACGAATAATGGATTGATGTCCTGCTGTTGGGGGATCAGCACTGGTTCCAAATAGAGCAATTTTTGTCATAGTATTTTATCCTAAAATTAATGAACTAAAGACTGACGCAACTTTTCTAACGGTTGAGAAATATTCACCTTAATCGGCATGGGTTTAGTTATATTATGGGTTACTTGAGGTAAACTTTTCACTGAAGTTTGAACCCGTTGAGCAATGGTTTCTAAAGATTCATGTTCTTGGATAGTTTTACCTTCTTTCATCATTAACTCTAATAAGGGTGTTTCTCCTGATTCGATCTCTTCATCTGCTAAGGCTAAGCGATCGCTTTTAATAATTCCGTTATCATGGTGACGAAATATCTGTTTTCTTCCTGGATAAGTCATTTTGTGGCTGGATTCTTTCATAGTAGGAATGTCATCGATTTCGACTAATTTATAGACTCCATTGACGGGTTTTCCTGTCACTAAACGGGTTCCTACCCCATAGCCATCAATACTAGCGTTTTCATTTCGCAACCGTTGCAACTCCCATTCATCAATGTCTCCACTGGCAACAATTTTCACATCGGGAAGTAGCGATCGCACTTTTTTGGACAAGTCCCCTAAATCTCCAGAATCTAAACGAACCCCTTTAACCTCTGCTTCTCCTGCTCCTATTTTTTCGGCTAACCGTTCGGCTGCAGCGATAGTATCATAGGTATCGATTAATAAGGTTGCCCCTGGAAAATAACGATTAAAGGCAGTAAACGCTTCATCTTCATTCCCTGATAAGGCGGTAAAGGCCATAACTAAGGCGTGGGCCATGGTTCCCTTGGGTTGTTGGTTTAATTCCTTGGCCGCCAACACATTAGAGGTTGCATTAAAGCCGGCTGCTAAGGCTGCCCTCGCTGCCCACATTGCCCCTTGAGGGCTAAAGGCACGCCGTGTGCCGAATTCTAACAAAACCGGGGTTTTCCCTGCCATATCGCGCATTCTCGCTGCTCTGGTGGCAATTAAGGTTTGATAGTTAATGGTGTTTAATAGGTAGGTTTCGACGATTTGCGCTTGCCATAATGGGGCCTCAACGCGCAACAAGGGTTCATTGGCGAAGATAGCGGTTCCTTCGGAAACTGCCCACACATCTCCTGCAAAGCCTTGGTTTTCTAACAATGACCAAAATTTAGGACTTATATGGTCAAAAATTCCTGTATTTTTCAGATAATCTATTTGTTCTGAGGTAAAACGCAAATTTTCTAGATAGTTTAACCCTTGCTCTAGTCCCATGGCGATTAGATAGCCAAAGTTATCGGGTAAACTGCGTACAAATAGTTCAAAACTGGCTCTTTTTTCGGCGATGCCTTCCCCTGCGTAACAAGCAGCCATGGTTAACTGATACAAGTCTGTTAGCAAACTACTGTCTTGGGGTGATGGAGTCAAAGAGGGATTGAGGGTTAACATATATCATGCTGTTTCTTCATTTTTTTAAATTATAGTAACTTTCACCAAAATTGTCATCCTTGATGAAATAAATAACAACCTTTATTCTCCCCAAGCACTTAAAAACTCTATTTTATTTTTCATTTCTTCTGCTGATTGAGTCGAAATTATTCTTAAGATACGACGCATTTGCTCTCCAATTGAATAATTTTGAACCCCTAAAATAATTCCCCCATGTTCTTGTTTTTTTTCTAGTAAATTAGTATGAATTCTATAAAAATCTCTAACATTAAAACTATAAATAACACGGGCATTATTCAAAGCCCATTTTAGTTGTTTTTCATCGGTAGAAGCTAACATATTAGCCTCTGTTGTAGAAATAACATCGATATTACGAAATCGCAAAGCCATCAACAGATCAGTATCTTGGGTATCTTCATCCAAATAAAGACGAATTTGTGTCATTTTTAAGGTTAACGTTGCTGATAATGTTGTTTAGCAAGTTCTTCATAAGCCGTTTTCTCTGCTAATATATCCTCATCTATTGCCTCTCGGTTGGCGTGATAATAGGTTAATGCCGCATACACTTGAGTAATCGTTAAATGATTTAATCGTCTCGCTATTTCTTCAGCATTATTACCCTGATTATACAAACCAGCAATTCTCCGAACTGATGTGCGAGTTTCTGCAATAACTGGTCGATTATTGTGAGGCTCAATTGTGATAAGTTGGCCGATATCAGTAAGCGTGGTCAATAGCTTTCTCCGCAATTTGAACAATTTATCTTTTACTATTATAAAATAATTATGATATAAATTTTAAGATAAACAGGTAAATTAAGAGAGTTGCAATAGTAAAACCGAAAACACCTATCTAATACATTTAAAATAAAGGATAAGCAACGTATGAAATAGCTTCCTAAGTTTAGTTGTGACTATTTTAATAAATACCTAGAAAATAAATGAGATTGCCTTGATCCCTATGATGTAAAGTTTAGTTGCAAATTCTCAGAATTATAAAAGTAAGATGTTAAATTGAGAATGAAGCTAATGAATAAAGCTTCCCTGGCAGATCAACTAGCAAGGTAAACCAATAAATTCAAAGGAGAAAACCCTGTATCAGTTTATGTCTGTCTCGTTAACTCTCAATAACAGCAACCAAGCTAGAGGCTTATATTTCCTCAAGTAGAACCAAGGGAGTAAGGTAACTGAAATCGATGAATTCAGTGCAACTCTATGGAATCTCAACGGAAGTCTGGAAAACTCTAAGGGACTAGCAGTCTGGTTGCTGTTATTGCTTTGAAGAAGGCAGGAGTTAGGTGTACCTAATGAGTTCGAGAAATGCTATATTAACTATCAACTATCTAAATTGTTTTCCCAGTCAGGACAAGAATTATTACCCAACCAACCCCTAGGATGAAATCCACAAATTAATTGTGTTCTCTGGTTACGATTATATCCGTAAAATTGGCCATGATAATGACCACAACCGATGCAGGTTTTGGGACGGGTTGATTCAACTTGATTAAACCCTAATTGAGAACGCAAAACTTGACACCGAGACTGATAAAAATGACGGCGTTTTTTTAGGAGTCGAAACCGAGATAAATTTGCAGTTGCCATAACCCACAAATAGTAATGAATCTATTCAGATAAGATAACAATATCTCCTACCATTCCTGCTTCCGCATGACCAGAAATGGAACAATGGAGTTCATACTTTCCTGGTTTCATGGGAACTAAAACCCACTCTGCTTCTGCTGATGGCTTTAATTCTAACTCATGAATTGCCCCTTTTACTTCTACCTTTGCTGCTTCAACTTTTTGTGTCCAACTAGCATCGGCAAAGTCTTTAGAGGTAAAGTAGTGTTTCGTGGAACTGGGATTATCTAATTTAATTTTATACTTTTTTCCTGCTACCAATTCTAGATGATTCGGTTCAAACACTAATTCTCCTGCTTCATTACCTAAACTAACATTAATTTCTGTGGTTTCTGTCGTCGCTAATGTGTCAGATACATTGAACAAACCACACAATAATAAAACAGTTAATAATAAGTTTAAAATTTTCTGCTTCATGTTTTTTCCTCCTTATAAATATTTGTTGATAATTAGACCTAATTTCTCTTTGGTTTCTGCTGGAATTTGCTCACGGGGGGTAAGAATAGCGTGTTTTAAGGCCGAATGTGCCTCAGAAACTGGGGAATTTTTATCTAAACGTTTCACGGTTTCTAAGATAACTTTTTGAGCATTGATCGCATTTTTATGTAAATTATCAATGATCATTTCTACGGTGACATGATCGTGGTCTTGATGCCAACAATCATAGTCGGTAACTAAGGCTAAGGTAGCATAGGCAATTTCTGCTTCTCTGGCTAATTTTGCCTCTTGTAAATTAGTCATACCAATAACCGATGCACCCCAACTGCGGTATAAATTAGATTCAGCGATAGTTGAAAAGGCTGGCCCTTCCATGCACACATAGGTTCCTCCCTGATGTAAATCAATGTTAGGTAAAGCTAAACTTTTCACTGCCTCTCCTAAAATAGCAGCCAGTTGTGGGCAAATAGGATGACCAAAACCGATGTGGGCGACAATTCCCTGACCAAAAAACGTAGAGACTCGATGACGGGTGCGATCAATAAATTGGTCTGGTATAACCATATCCAGGGGTTTGACTTCTTCTTTAAGAGAACCCACCGCAGAAGCTGAAATGAGATACTCTACCCCTAACTGCTTCATTGCATAAATATTTGCCCGAAAAGGCAACTCTGAAGGGATTAAATGATGATTCCGACCATGACGGGCTAAAAAAGCCACTGACATCCCGTCTAACGTGCCTACAATGAACGCATCGGAAGGATTACCAAAAGGAGTCTCTAACTTAATTTCTTGTACATCCTGAAGCGCGTCCATTTTATACAAACCGCTACCGCCGAGAATGCCTATTTTTGCTTGAGTGACCATTGATACAGAATTTTTATGATAAAAATGCTCTTATTAAAAATAACATCTTTTGTTAACAAAGATGTTATTCTCGGCACACTGACAAAAAGAAAAAGGGATTTTTTTATAAGTTATATTAATCAGGGATTTGATGTAGATTAATAACTTTTTGAAGAACTAAACTCTTCTGCTGCTTCTACATCAGTAGAACATTCTAAAACAAGAGAATTTTCTAACTTAACAACTTTTTCTAAACTTTCCCAAGTAGGGGTAAAAGGTGCTGCTGCTAAGCTACAGGCTTTCCATTCTGCACGAACCGGAACACCTAATTGTTGGCACATTCCCCCCCGACGACCTTCTGTCTGATAGTAACGACAAAAGCGACAGGATGAAGTCAAAAAATTAGAAGTTTTCATAGGAGTTTTAAGGGAAGGGTGTATGGGACTTTTAGGATTTTTCTTCCACATTTCATTATCTAATATCTCTAAAGTAGGATGTAATCTGCTTACTGATGCCTCTGTCTAGATTTCACTGTTTTCCTTGATCCCTGTAGCTTTAGATTTTTTTTATATTTGTTTTACAAAAGTCAATCAAATCTCCTAATAATCAAAGAAACTTAATTAAATTAATTTTCTTAAATTGAGTCAATTGTTAAAGAAAATACTGGGGATCAAGGATAAAAATGAAACTATTGAAAGATAACTTAATCAATAATCAGAGATTATACGGAGAAAAACAGGAGTTATCCCTTTGTAAACTCAATAATTACTCTAAATTTGACAGAGATTTTGTTTGCCAATGTTGCGTTATGCAAAGATAACATTGAGACCATCTTTCTAGTTCGATCGCAGGGGTTCGACAGTGACACTGAGGACACAAAGGAAGGGTGTCGAGGTGTTGTGCGATCGCCTTAGTCCATCGTTGAAAGGCCTCTTCTGGGGTTTGGGGGGTTTGAGGGGAAGGTTTAACCGCATCAATATAAGAAAAGAAACTTCTAGCTTGGTCTGGAGAAGATGGTTGTTCTTGATCTCGATGAGGATGCCATTGAGCAGGAGAAAACCGAAGCTTGTGTAAGGGAGAACCCGATAAATGATAATTGAGTTGTTTCAGAAGAGAATAACTTTCAAACGATAATTGTTGCGCCCAAACTGAACTAGAAACCGCTATCCAAAGTATATCTCGTTGAATATACAGGGGTTGACTTTGGGAGGCCGCTTTTTTAGGCATAATAGTGGGCCAAATGTCACAAATTTCAACATAGCGACGATATTCTTCCCATTTCGGCTGTTTAGCTAACACTTCAAGGAGATGATCTAGGGAGGAGAGGGTCATACATCAGTCCTCAGTGATCAGTTATAGTAATGAAGGCAGTTGTCGTTACATATTCTAACTATTTTTGTTGTTACAGGTTGTCACTCTTGTTGTGCTATGAAAAAGTTATTAAAAAACTTGTTTGTCAACCGTCCCCAACTGTGGGGAGTTCCTGTGGTATGCGCTTTGACGGTTCCAATCATTGTTACTCAGTGGCAACCCTCTAAGCCTTCTGTAGACACCGAAACCCAGACAACCCCTTTACCTCCTCTGAGTCAACTACAACCCTCTCAGAAGTCCTCAGATGTAGAGGTAAATGGTCGTTCATCCCTACCAGAGTCAGAGGTTCAAAAACCTTATTTAAAACCACCTTCCCAGAAGAAACCGAAGGCCGAACCTGAAAAGCCCATAGATAAGAGTGAAACACCAAAGGTTGAAAAAAAGCCTCTTGAGCCTTCACCATCTCAAATGTCACCCTCGTTTCCTCCTCCCTCTCCTAAGTCTTTGGATGCTGCGCCGGTGGACTATCAACCCCCTCCTTTAGAAATTCGTGTGGCTATTTTACGAGATGCCCCAGGAACCACTATCGGGGTGTCAGGACAAGCAGTGGTGAGCGATCGCAACAATAAACAGTTAAAAACCCTCTCTGGTTCGCAAGGGTGGAATGTTTCACCCAATGGGGGATCGTTATCGGTGGGGGGACAGTCTTTGCCTGGGGTGGTTTGGGTGCAACCTACGGAAGGGAGTTTGATCTATGTGGGCGATCGCTGGTATCGAGGCAAAATGTTGCTGGTATCTCAGGGTAATAGTTTATTGGTGGTCAATCATGTTAATTTTGAGCAGTATTTATATAGTGTTGTTGGTAGTGAAATGCACGCCAATGCACCGACAGAAGCCTTAAAAGCTCAAGCGATCGCTGCTCGTTCCTATGCCTTAGTTCACATGATCCGCCCGGCTAGTGCTTGGTACGATCTGGGTAATACTCAACGTTGGCAGGTGTATAAGGGGTTAAACAGTGAATATAATACCGGTCATCATGCAGTACGAAGCACTAAGGGAGAGATTTTAAGCCATCAAGGAGGTGTCGTAGAGTCTCTCTATGCTGCTACGGATGAAATTGTTGCCCGGGCCCATAAAGGACGAGGAATGAGTCAAATAGGAGCTTATGGATTAGCTAAAAAAGGTTATGACTATCAACAAATTTTAGATCACTATTATCCTGGAGTGGGTTTAGCACGATTAATTTTGAGCAATTAAAATAGTCTCCCCTACTCCCTGCTCCGGTACTCCCTTGCAGCCCAAACAAGTAAGTTTTTAATCGACTGAAGCTAACCGAACGATCGCAATTGCTAACTTTTCTGGGTCAATGGGCTTAGGAATGTGTTCTTGAAACCCTTGGGATAAAGCCATCTGACGATCTTCTTGGCGGGTAAAGGCAGTAACGGCGATCGCAGGGGTATTGCCTCCCTGAGCATCGGGTAAAACTCGAATTTGCTGAAGGAGGGTGTAACCATCCATATCAGGCATACTGATGTCGCAAATCAGTACATCAGGGTCAAACGTGCTTAATTTAGCTAAAACTTCAGTCCCAGAAGCAACGACCCTGGTTTCAGCACCATAAGAGGTTAGTAACATCTTGAGTAATTGACGGGTATCTGCGCTATCATCAACCGCCATAACTTTAATGCCTCTTAGATCAGTGCTAAGTGGGCTTAGGGAAATTGGAGAAGCTCTCCCTTGCTCTTGTAACACAGGAAACTGTACCGTAAAGGTAGCCCCTTGTCCTTCTCCTAAGCTATAGGCAGTAATACTGCCATTATGGGCATCCACAATATATTTAACGATCGCAAGTCCCAACCCTAACCCACCATAGTGACGAGTGATCGAAACATCTTCTTGACGAAACGATTGAAATAAATAGGGCAGAAAGTCTGAACTGATGCCTCTGCCAGTATCCCTAACGGTTAGGCAAGCTTGATCACCATTTACTTTAAGCTCTACCACTACCTGACCCCCCTGTGGTGTAAATTTAATGGCATTTGACAACAAATTCCACACCACTTGCTCCAGTCGTCCTTCATCTCCTCTAACTTGGCAAGCATTGCTTCTGTCGAACTGCAAAGCAATGGATTTTGCCTCAGCAGTGGTTCTGACCACTTCGATCGCCCCTTCAATCACCGTTACCAGATTAACTGTCGTCTCTTCTATCTTGAGCTTACCGCGCAAAATGCGAGCAATATCGAGGAGATCATCAATCAGTTGAGTTTGTAGTTTAGCGTTGCGTTCAATGGTCGAAAGACCTTTTTTCGTGGTGATGGGGTCAAAGTCTTTCGTCTGAAGTAGGGTTGACCAACCCAAAATAGGATTAAGCGGCGATCGCAACTCATGGGATAGGATTGCCAAAAATTCATCTTTGAGACGGTTAGCCTGTTCAGCATCTTCCCGTGCTGCCTGTTCTCGTTCTAAGAGTTGTTGACGTTCAGCGAAAGCCTGTCGTTGCTCAATAAGATCGGCAGCTTGACGAGCCAGTAAATCGAGAAACCTTAGTTCTCGCTCACTCGGACGATGATGTCTGCGCCAATGAGTTGAAAACAGACCGATGAATTGACCGGACCGGGAGATTAAGGGAGTTGACTGAGCTGAAAAGAATCCTTCATCGAGATGTATTTTAAAACAGCCATCCGTATCTTTTCGAGTATCAAAATCAATAAAAGCCCGTTCACCGTTAAGTAAAGTCTGTTCGCAAGTGGCCATAACGCAATCAAAATGATCGATGATGCGCTGACTAAAGCCTTGAGTTGCCAACAATTTCAACTGGTCGATTTTAACATCAAAGTATTGAAACGAACCGGCATCAGCCCGTGAAAGAGCAATAGCAACCTCGATAATTTCTTGGTAGATGACCTCAATATTTTTTTCAGAGATCAGACGGGTGCTGAGTTCTTGCAAGACTTGAGTATCTTGGAGATCAGCATTCATTCTTCTTTGTGCCTGTTTTTGTTCGGTAATCTCTAAAACGGTACCAATAAAGCGAAACGGTGTTCCACTTTCATCAAAATAAACTTGTCCTTTGGCTTTAATCCAGCGCTCAACTTGATCCTGAAAGCCAATGGTTCGATATTCTGTCTCATAATCACCCCCATTGGCAGGATTGAGAGAATCTTGTACCACCTGAGACAATCGTTCGCGGTCATCGGGATGTAATCCTTGAAAAAAAATATCAATGCTTGTTTCTGCTTCAGGGGGTAAGCCAAACATCGCTTTACAACCTGCATCCCATTTTAGTTCATTGGTGATCAGGTTCCAGTCCCAAGTCCCCAGTTGAGCAGACTCAATGGCTAAACGTAATCTAGCTTCACTTTCTCGTAGGGCAGTTTCAGCCGACTTGCGCTTACGATATTCTTCAGCTTCTTGTAACGCCCGTTTCACACAAGGCACTAACCGTTCTAGTCGCTGTTTGAGAACATAATCGGTGGCTCCCATTTTCAGTGATTCAATGGCCAACTCTTCTCCCAAACTGGCTGAAACAAAAATAAAGGGCAAATGGGGATAATGTTCACGGATAATGCTTAATGCTGTCAAACCATCAAATCCTGGTAGGGCATAGTCAGCTAAAACCAGAGCAAACTGGTTTGTCTCGAGTGCTGTTACAAATTTGGCGCGACTGTTGACAACCTGTAAATCACAATCAATGCCACCCTCAGCCAGGGTAAGGCTCACTACTTCAGCATCTAGAGGATTATCTTCTAATAGTAAAATCTCAAGCCTGTTCATTTTTTTCCTCTTATTTAGGTAGGGAAAAGTAGAACTTTGCCCCCTGATCAATTGTCCCTTCAGCCCAAACCCGTCCCCCATGTCGATGAATAATCCGTCTCACATTCGCTAATCCCACGCCAGTGCCAGCAAACTGTTCCTGGGAATGTAACCGTTGAAACAGACTAAACAGACGATCCTGGTATTTCATCTCAAATCCGATTCCGTTGTCTTCAATTAAGAAAACGATCTCATGATTATCAGTCTTACTACTGATAGTAATAATTGCGGTCGAACAATTACAAGTATACTTAACCGCATTAGATATTAAATTCTGCCAAACAAGTCGTAACATTTGGGGATCGCCCTGAACCTCTGGTAAGGGTTCAATGTGCCACTCAACAACGCGAGCGCCGATTTCTGGTTTTAGTTGCGATCGCACTTCTTGCACCAACTGATTCATGGAGACTGAGGTCAGAACCAGTTGATTTTTACTCATGCGCGAGAATTGAAGCAGATCGTCAATCATTTGATGGGCTTGACTGGCTGCTTCGTCAATAATACTAAGATAGCGTTGACTCTTAGCATCAGCATTCCCGTCCAGATTTCCCTCCAACCGTTCCACAAAGCTGCTAATATAGCGCAGAGGAGTTTGCAAGTCGTGGGATACGGAATAGGAAAAGGCTTCTAACTCTTGATTAATCGCTTCAAGTTGAGCAGTTCGCATTCGTACCTGTTTTTCTAGGCTCTCGTTCAATGCCTGAACTTTCCGCATCCGAGTGAGTTTCAAATGAGCCTCAACTCGTGCTAAGAGTTGCCTTGCGGAGAAAGGTTTCCCTAAATAGTCATCGGCCCCTGCTTTTAATCCTTCTACTTGGAATTCTTCCGCCGTTCGTGCCGAGAGTAAAATAATCGGTATTTTTGGCATCTGAGGATTTTCCCGTAGCGATCGCAATAACTCAAAACCATCTAACCTGGGCATCATGACATCTGTCAGTACCAGATCATACATAGCACCATGATTGTTATGATCTGAAACATTACGAATCAAGGTCAAAGCCTCTAACCCATCCTTGGACGTTTCTACCTCGTAGTAGGGATTGAGCAGTTTTTTGAGATAGTCGCGCATATCTGCATTGTCTTCGACGATAAGAATTTTAGCCTTTGCCTCAGCGTTAGGAACTTCTTCTAAGGTTAAATTTCTCTTTGATAGCCAACTTTGAGCTTCTTCGACGAACGTATTGTCCTGTGTCGTTGAGCTTGAGATCGATGGTTTATCTGAATGTTGAGAGTAAGAATGAGATCGCTCATTGATGGGTAAAGTTACTGTAAAGGTTGTTCCCTGTCCCACTTGACTCCTCACCTCAACCGTACCGTCATGGAGTTTCACTAATTCTTGTACCAGGGATAAACCAATACCTGAGCCTTCATAACTCCGTCCCTGATGGTTCTGACTCTGATAAAATCGCTCAAAAATATGGGGTAGTTCTTCAGTGGAGATGCCGATGCCGGTGTCCTGAACGGTGAGAACCGCAAATTTAGGATTTCCATTATCTCTTTCTTCTTGTAAACTTACCCTAATTTTTCCTGCAAAGGTGAATTTAAAAGCATTCGAGAGCAGGTTAAGAACAATTTTTTCCCACATTTCTCGATCTATCCAGATCGGTTCTGACAAAGGCTGACAATTAACAATAAATTGTAATCCTGCACTTTCAATGGTTGAACGAAATAGACTGGCCAATTCAGTTGTATAAGCTGCTAAATCCGTTGGTTGATAGTTTCCTTGAATTTTCTGGGCTTCTACACGGGAAAAGTCGAGCAGGGTATTGACCAGTTTTAGTAACCGTAAGGCATTGCGGTAGGCTAGTTGTAGTTGTTGTTTGATAGTCTCCTGGGTGCCTTGGTTCTCCCTAACTTCTAACTGAGCGAGCGCATCTTCCAACGGACCTAACAACAGGGTTAGGGGTGTACGAAATTCATGGGAAACATTACTGAAAAACTGAGTTTTAGCGCGGTTTAGTTCAGCTAAGGATTCAGCACGTTGGCGTTCCTGTTCACGAGCAGCTTGTTCTTGAACGCGCTGAAGTTCCGATTCGCGCATGGCAGCTTCGGCACGAGCGCGTTCGATTCTTAGCCAAATCCGCGCGGAGAGTTCCCGTAAAAGCTCGATTTCGTCCTCGCGCCAAACCGAAGGCTTGTTGCGAGCGACACCCAAATCGAAAACCCAGCGTCCATTGCTTATGTAGGGCGTGTTAACGATCGAACCGATGTCGAACGCCTCAAACGCTGCGATCTGTTCGGGCGTGCGGGTTCCGTCGCGGACATCGTTTACGATCATCGAATGTCCGGAGCAGAGCAGACGGTGTTCTGCTTCGGTGTGATAATCGGCGAGTACGAAGCTGCCGCTGATTTCTTGCTGACCGGGGGGATGGCTGGGGAGCAGATAGGTGCATATGCCCGCCTCCGGGAAAATCTCGACGAACATGAAGCGCGACAAATCGAGATGTTCGGTGATGCGTTTGCCCGCCAGTTCCATGACCTCTTCGGCAATGATGAGGGACGACAAATCATTCATCAAGTCGGCGAGAAACGTGAGATTCGCTTCCCGATGTTTGCGATCGGTGATGTCAGTAAACAGGACAGCCACGCGACGGCTACCTGCTTCCCCCAGTCGGAAAACATACAGATCGAAAACGCGACCCAGGGTAGTTTCGTTTTCTTCAAAGCGAGTGGGTTCACCCGTTTCAGCTACCTGTCCATATATCTTGGCCCAATTCGGGTTGGGTGTCCCTAATAGTTCTGTGGCTTTGCGCCCAACTGGGTACTCCATTCCCGTCTGCTTCACAAACGCAGGATTCACTTCTAAAAACAGGAAATCGCTCCATTGACCCTGATCATTGGCTATGACTTCGACCACTGCATAGGCTTCATCTATCGACTCAAAGAGGGCGCGATATTTTTCTTCGGAGTTTCGCAGGGCAGTTTCAGCCTGTTTGCGTTCAGTGATGTCATAGGAAATTACCAGAACCCCATAGACTCCGCCATTGCTGTCATACATGGGCGTACCACGGGAAATGTACCAGCGATCATGGGCTTGGTGTTCATGCTCAAAGGGTTCACCGGCAATGGCTTGACGGTACATCGGTTCATAACTGGCCGCCAGTTCGGGCGGTAGCACTTCAAAAATGGTCTGTCCGATGAAATCTTCGGGTTTGAAGTTGGCCATTGCTAAAGCTTCTCCTGTTGCTAACAAATAGCGCAATTCCCGATCCACCACAAATGCTGCTCCACCGGGCAGATTGGCAATTAAAGCCTCGGCTCTGGCTTCGGCCTGCTTACGCTCAGATTCTTCTGCTGCCAGCCGAGCATTGGTTGCTTTCAATACTTGGGTGTGCTGCTGATGCTGCAATAGAGCCACTGCTGTCAAATCTGCTAACCCACTCATCAACCTTACATCTTCACCATCAAACTGCCGTCCCTCCTCGTGGGTAATAATCCAAATCGTGCCGAGTGCTTGTCCTTCGCAAATTAAGGGCAGCACCAACGCTTCTACAAAGGGGATATTAGCTGCTTGAAAATAGGTGAAATACCGCTCAGGATGGGAAAATAGCACCGGACTTCCCTGCTCCAGACAGACTCCACAGGGGCTATTATTACGTGGCGTGCAGCCTCCTACCTGGGCGGCCAGAGTTCCGGCCATGGCGACCCAACGAACAACCTCTTCGCCTTCGGGCTGTGTTTCTATTAAACTAACGCCAGCCGTTTCGGCATCGCATAGCTCTATGGCCATTTCTACCAAGCTTTGCAGTATCTTTTCGGGTTTATGGACTAATTGTCGAGCCAGCGATCGCAATGCTTCATTTTCGGCCTGTAAATTGGTCTGACGAGGCGATCGCAAAGATAGCTCTTTGGTAATTAAAATATCTTCTAATTGAATTGACATGAAACGGTTTAATAGAGAGGCTTTTACTTCGTAGGAAAATCCCCAATCATATATACCTACCATAGCACCCGCCCCTGCTTTGCTGTATCTTTCTAGTGGGAGAGTGTAGAGTCACTCAATTATCTGCTTATCTCGAGCTATTATTTAATTTTTCTATAGTTTGATAAACAATGTATCGTATTCCTGACTATCTTACTCACTACTACCAAGAGGGAAACATTCGGCTCAAGAATATTTGTAGCTACGATGATCCTGAAGCAGAAGCCATATTAACCAATTTATTTGAATCAGGTCAAAGAACTTGGTTGCATTTTGGGTATCTTGAAGAACGACGTGAAATTGAAGCATGGCTTTACAATGAGTTTGTCAATAAAGGTAAAAAACCATATCTTCCTCATCCTATTTATTTCGTTTTAGGAGAGCATGATGACTTGTTTCAAAAAGGTGGTTTCTTTTCTTCGGCTAACCCAATTAAATTAAAAATTCCTTTGTCCCTCTTTAATAGTGAGCAAATTTCTTTCACGTACCCTGATAGTATGCCTAGTTTTAATATTCCTCGGACAGAAAGAGGAAAACCCTATTTAAAACCATTTCATGGCCAAGTTTTTACTAAAGACGAGATAATTAAAGTTATTCAAAAGTATGGATTACCAGGAGATAGATGGAAGGTTGAAGAAACATGGCGTTATGATCGCTTCATTGAGGCACAAATCTGGGATATTCGTCCCATCAAGAAATTTCTAGAAAGATAGCTTGATAATTTTATAGCTTATTTTTAGTTTCTCCATCTCCTTATACTTCTCACTCTCACTCAATTGATTGTTCTATAGTTTGTTGATTTAATGCTTTTCCGATGAACACTAAACGGGTTTGTTTGGCTTCATCTTCACGCCATAAACGATCATAGAAAGAATCGAAGCGATCGCCGACTCCTTGCAACACTAAACGCATGGGTTTATTGGGAACATGAACAAAGCCTTTAATGCGATAAATTTCGTTATCTTGCACTAATTTTGTTAACGTTTTCACTAATGTTTTCGGTTCATAAGCTTGTTCTAGGGTTATTTGTACTGAGTTAATATCATCATCGTGATCGTGTTCTTCTTCGTGATCGTGATGAGAGGGACGGGTTTCTAAATTGTCTTCTACTGCCGCATTAAAGCCGAGTAAAATATCAGGATTAATTTGACCTTTATCACAAGAAACCACTTTAACACCGGGGCGTAATTCTTGGGCTAACCAGGTTTTAATTTTGTTTAATTCTGTTGCTTCAACTAGGTCAGTTTTTGTTAATAAGACTAAGTCTGCACAAGCGAGTTGATCCTCAAATAATTCTTCTATTGGGGTTTCATGTTCTAGGTTAGGATCGGCTTTTCTTTGTGCTTCTAATGCGTCTAAATCTCCTACTAAAGTGCCGGAAGCTAAGGCTTGACAATCCACTACTGTCACCACACCATCAACGGTAGCACTGTTACGAATCTCTGGCCAACGAAAGGCTTGCACAAGGGGTTTAGGTAGGGCTAACCCAGAGGTTTCTATTAACATACAATCGAGGGAATCTCGTCGTTCTAAAAGTTGCTGCATGGTGGGATAAAATTCTTCTTGAACGGTGCAACAAAGACAACCATTATTCAGTTCTATAATATTTTCGTTGGGGTTATTATCTTCTTCACAAATTTGACAATCTTTAAGTAATTCTCCGTCGATTCCTACCTCTCCAAATTCATTCACTAATACAGCAATGCGTCGATTTTCATTATTTTGTAAAAGATGACGAACTAATGTCGTTTTTCCTGCCCCTAAAAAGCCTGTAATTACTGTAACGGGTATTTTGTGCATTTTATAGTTTTCTCTAGAATCTCTTTTCGTGTTGCATCATATCATAGTAGGTTTAACTTATAAACTAGAGTAAGAATTGTTTAATATTTTTGATGATTTGAAAAACTTGATAAAATTCTTGGTTATTTCTTTTGGCTAGGGTTAATTTATCTGAAATATCATATTGTTTATCTTGATGACTAACTTTGATAAAAATATAATCTTCTCCGTTTGTTACTAAACCAAAAATAGGACTGTTTTGCTCAGTATTAGTCATCATGTAAGTTAAAGCTTGAGGAATAGCTAGAGAGACATTGAAACCATAACGTTTTGCTTCAATAACTATCACCCAAAATTGTTTTTTAACGACCAAAGCATCAATAAAACCTTGTAAAATAATGTCTGAGTCTTTAAGCTCAATTTTAACTGCTTGTTCAGCTTTTATTTTAAAAGGAGGATCACATAAGTTAGCCAATTCTAATAGAGGGGAAATCATAATAATATTCAGAGTTCCCTCAGTAATAGAATTATCAGCAGCATAATATAAATATCGTTCTTTTAAACTATCTAATACTTGTTTCTCTCTATGATCAAGTTCGGGTAAATTATCAGTCCATTCTCCAAAAAAGTTACTGTTTTGATTTTGAGTTAAATTAAACTTCAAATGAACTTCAGTTAAACTGGTAATTCCTTGAGATATGCCAATTGTTTCTACCATCATTAACTCCTAACTCTCATATTCTGTATTCTGACTTCTAACTCGTAATCATAACTTAGTTCCACAAATCTTACAGAAGTTAGCATCTCGATCATGAAATTTTAAGCCACAATGACTACAAACTTGATCACCTTGTTGACTACTTTGTAAAAATTTTTGAGTTAAAATCCCGAGTTGCCAAGGAATTAAAAGAATACCTGAAAAAATCATCATTACTGTTAAAATTCGCCCTGCTTCTGACAAGGGAATCACATCACCAAACCCTACCGTTGTCATGGTGACAACAGAAAAATATAAAGCATCAAAAAAGGTTGTAAATACTTCTGGATTACTATAATGTTCAACTTGATAAATCGCTCCAGAATAAATAAAAATTAAGGAAAATAAAATTAAAAATATTCTAACTAAAACAACACCATCTTCAGATTTTACTCTAAATAAAGATGTTTCAAATTTAATCAATCTTAGCAGTCTAAGAATCCGAAACCAGCGAAGAATGCGAATAAAACGAATATCAACAAATCCAATAAATAAAGGTAAGATAGACAGTAAATCGATAAAAGAAAAAAGACTAAAAACAAATTTTAGTTTAGAGTTGGCACACCAAAAGCGGATTAAATATTCAAAAGTAAAGAAGTATAAAATAACATCATCTAATTGGGCTAATAATTTTAAACTAGACTCAGACAAAGGATAAGTTTCAAGAACAAAGATACCTGAAGACAATAAAATAAGCCCCAAAATTGTCAAATTAACTGCGATTCCGATGGGGCTATTAAAATTATCTAAATAATAAGATATTTTTTCTTTAATGTTGAAGTTGGGGACTTCCATATTTACCTAAAAATTATCTTTCATTCCCCTAATCTTACCAAATACTCTTGCTGGATCATTCATCCCTGCTACCATTTGCAAAGCGGGTTGATCCCATCTTAAAAAAGGATTAGTTTTCTTTTCTTCTCCTAATAGAGATGGAACAGTGGCTTGCTCATTTTCACGGGCTTTAATAACTTCTTGGTAACGAGTCTGTAACTCATTATTATCTTTATCAACTGTGACGGCAAATTTAAGGTTATTTAACGTATATTCATGGGCGCACCAAATACGAGTATGATCGGGTAAATTCCTAAGTTTACCTATTGATTCAACCATCTGTGCTGGTGTACCTTCAAATAAGCGGCCACAGCCTCCAGCAAAGATAGTATCCCCACAAAATAAATCCCCTATTTCTTCTGAATCACTAGGAGGAAAATAATAAGCAATATGTCCACGAGTATGCCCCGGAACAAAGTAAACTTTTGCTGTTTTGCCGGCAAATTCCACTGTATCTCCTTCTTCTAAAAAAACTTGTTGTCCTGGAATTCTTCCTTGATCTTCTTTGCTTCCATAAACACAAAGATCGGGGAATTTTTCCATTAATTTTTGATTACCTCCCACGTGATCAGCGTGATGATGAGTGTTAAAAATAGCGACTAATTTTGCTCCTAATTGATCGAGGCAATTTAACACGGGTTTGGCCTCTGCCGGATCGACGACAGCAGCCGTGTTATTATCGGCATCATATAAAAGGAAAATATAATTATCAGATAAGGCAGGTAAGCGTTTAATTTCCATAAAAATATATTATTTACTTCTTTTCTATTTTATCGTTTAACTCTGTTTCTTCAATTAATAACTGTTTAATAAGGTTTATTTTGTAATATATTTGTATTTTTAATACTAGCTTTTTTGAGCCATTTTCCGAAAAAAAGTAACATAGACTACTAAATACCATGAGAACTGTATCTATATGATACATAATTATGTTTGATAATTTTGGATTAAGAAACGAGAAAATGGGGTTGACAAACCGTACTACTTTTTTATATAATTCTCTACAGTGTTAGGTGTATGGGTAAAAAGTATGTCTGCCTATAGAGTCTTTTCAGGTGGGTTAGAAGGTGCATCAGGAAACAGGGAACACTTCCTAAGTATTTCAGCTTAAACATAGGTATGGATTAATCATGGTAGTCAAGAATGTGGATAAATTGAAAGAATTATATGAAATTGACGATTATCTGTGGATAGAAGAAACGGTTAAATTGTTGAAACGTAAAAAGTTTGAGGAATTAGATTTAGATAATTTAATTGAGGAGTTAGAAGACTTGGGGAGTGAGAAACGGCACAAGGTAGAAAGCTTATTAGAACAGATTATCCGTCATGTGCTGTTACTGGAATATTGGCACGAAGAATATGATCGAAATTATCGACATTGGCAAGCAGAAATTGTAGGGTTTCGTACTCAAATTAATAAACGGATGACAACTAACTTTTATAATTATCTTGAGGGAAACTTATCAAAAATCTATCAACAAGCACGTAAATATGTAAAAGCTAAATCAGGGTTAGATACTTTTCCTCAAGACTGTCCTTATACATTAAGACAACTATTAGATGAAAATTGGTTAATAACCGATGAAAATTACACGAAAATGAGTCAAGAAAAATTATGACAGAACTAACTCTCCATCAACTCAAGGAGTTATATGAAATTGATGATTATCTGTGGATAGAAGAAACGGTTAAATTGTTGAAAGAGAAGCGGTTTGATGAATTAGACTTAGAAAATTTAATTGAGGAGTTAGAGGACTTGGGGAGTGAAAAACGACATAAGGTAGAAAGCTTATTAAAGCAGATAATTTGTCATTTATTATTATTAGAGTATTGGGATACAGAATATGAAAGAAATTATCGACATTGGAGATCAGAAGTTTTCAATTTTCGAGATCAGCTTAATGGTCGCATAACCACTAACTTTTATCAGTATCTAGAGGAAAATGTAACAAAAATCTATCAAAAAGCACGTAAATATGTACAACTTAAGTCAGGTTTAGATACGTTTCCTCAAGACTGTCCTTACACCTTACAACAATTATTGGATGAAGATTGGTTGCCCAAGAAATAGCTAGAAACTAATCATTTCTACGATGTAAAGTCACTTGTTTCAACTCAGTTAAATTAGACACTCCAGCGCAGAAAGTAGCAATTTTGAGGGTTTCTAGTAAGATAGAGAACTTATCATAAACCGCTTGAGATTGATGGGTCGCAGCATCTAATAAAGGGGCTGCGCTGCCCACTAAGGTTGCTCCTAATGCGATCGCTTTAGTGGCATCGATGCCGTTACGAATACCCCCACTGGCAAACACGGGTAACTCCGGCACTGCTTTACGTACCTGCATCAAGGACATGGCTGTAGGAATGCCCCAACTGGCGAAACAATGGGCAATTTGACGACGACGAGGATCATGTTGTCGGTGTGCCTCGACTTCACTCCAACTGGTGCCTCCAGCCCCGGCAGTATCAATGGCAGATACACCACAGTCCGCCAAACGACGGGCAACTTTACCACTGATGCCGTTCCCCACTTCTTTGGCGATGATGGGGACATCTAATTGAGTGGCAACAGTAGCGATTTTATCATAGAGTCCTTTCCAGTTGCGATCGCCTTCTGCTTGTACCGCTTCTTGTAGGGGGTTGAGATGGAGGATCAAAGCATCGGCCTCGATCATATCTACCGCTTTTTTAGCTTCATCAATGCCATAACCATAATTGAGTTGTACTGCTCCTAAATTAGCAAATAAGAGAATATCCGGGGCAACTTGTCGTATTTTATAGGTTTTTCCTAGGTTGGGCTGTTCAATAGCAGCTCGTTGAGACCCGACTCCCATAGCAATACCTAACGCTTGGGCTGCTTCTGCTAAATTGAGGTTAATAGTATGTGCCGAGTCTGTACCGCCGGTCATACTACTGATGAGGAGAGGAGCTTGTAACGTTTTGCCCCACAGTTGTAGGCTAAGATCGACTTCATCAAGATTAACGTCAGGAAGGGCATCATGTTCAATAAAAAATTCTTCAAACCCTGTGGTGATGCCTTTCCCTTTAACATCTTGTTCTAGAACAATATTAATATGATCGGCTTTTCGATTTTCGATTAAAGTAGGAGGAATAAGGGATGATTGATTGACAGAGGGAGACATAGGTTAAAGTATTATCTATCGGTTTTTTAGCTTATCTTAGCAAAAAAGAGAAATTAGGTATAACTTTAAAATGTTTAAAGGTTTACAAGAGTCTTTTCCTCAATATTGGACAGGCATTTATGTACGATTTTTGTCTATTTGTTTAGTTTATGGCGCATTGGTTCATATTAGCAATATTTTCAGTTTAGGTAATGTCTCTTGGTTAGATACACTGTTTCATTGGCGATTAATGGATATGGTTTTATTAATCTTTGATATTACTACTTCTGTTAGTCTTTGGTTGCAATCTTTTTATGGTATCATCGCCTTTATTATTATAGGAATTTTTGTTTTACAAATTCTTCCTTGTACGCTTTTTCGTCAACTCGCGCGTTCCCTTGCGCGATTCAATCGCGCGGGGTCGCTCGTCAATATTTTATAGTTAACCCAGAAGATATAAAAACTTTAAATGGGTTAGTGGGAACTGAAATTGTATTGATTAGTCTTTTAGTTATTTTAATCCTTGCTAAAAAATGAATATTACTGAAACTATTCATAACTTACGTCAACTGACACAAATTAATGTACAGGATAATTGGTTAAGCACTTCAGAAGAAATAGACATCAACAATATTAATGTTAATAACTTAGAATTAATAACAGCTAATGAGAAAGAATATTTAATCTGGGAAGCAGGAAGTCAATTAAAATGGTTAGTGCAAAAATTTGTTATTCCTGAAGACTTACAAGGTTATCCGTTACAGGGACTTTCTTTAAGATTATCTCTGGTTTGGTGGGCAGAAATAGCACAAATTTTTGTTAATGGTAAGTTAGTGCAAGAAGGGGATTTATTTGATAGTTTAGCCAGAGTTTTATTAACTCGTTTTTCTCAACCAGGTCAAGAATTTCTAGTTTGTTTGCAGTTAGTTAGTCCAGGTCATGATATTGGTGCGTTAATGAAGTCGCAATTAATATATGAAAGTGATTATAATTCTCTTGATCCTGGTTTTGTAGCTGACGAAATTGCTGTTTTATTTAACTATTTATCAAAGTTTAAACCTGAAAAATTAGATTTTTTAGAAAAGACTGTTAATGAGATTGATTGGAATTATATTGATAATAGAAATAAGTTTAATAATGAATTAAATAAAGTAAGAGAACGATTACAACCTTTAAGCTATGAGATTAAACAACGAAATTTTAACATTGTTGGTCATGCTCATTTAGACATGGCTTGGTTATGGACAGTAGACGAAACCTGGGAAGTTGCAGAACGAACATTTAGGTCAGTCATTAACTTACAACAAGAATTTAATGATCTGACATTTTGTCATACAACCCCCGTTCTTTATGAATGGATCGAAAACCATCGTCCTGACCTTTTTAAACAGATTCAAGCCTCATATAAAGCAGGTACATGGGAAATTTTAGGAGGGATGTGGGTCGAACCAGAAGTTAATTTAGTCTCAGGAGAATCTATCGTGAGACAACTTTTGTATGGACAAAACTATATTAAAGAAAAGTTCGGACGTATCACAGAAGTGGCTTGGCTACCTGATAGTTTTGGATTTTGTTTACAGTTACCACAAATTTTTAAACAAAGTGGGATCAACTATTTTGTTACTGGTAAACTTCACTGGAATAGTACGGTAGAATTTCCCTATGGTGTCTTTTGGTGGCGATCGCTTGATGGCACAGAATTATTAACTGTAATGTCTCCCCCGAATGTAGAAGGAGTGATGACAACTCATCCCATTACTATGACGAATTATAGTGTGAAATGGGAACAACAAACGGGGTTAAAAGAAATACTATGGATACCAGGAGTTGGAGATCATGGCGGTGGTCCAACCCGTGACATGATAGAAGTAAGTCAGCGTTGGCAAAAGTCTCCTTTTTTTCCTAAAGTTGATTTTCTAACCGCTAAAAGCTATCTAGATAAAGTTCACAATATCATTAAAAAGGGATTAGATATTCCTGTTTGGGATGATGAACTCTATTTAGATTTACATCGGGGTTATTATACCAGTCACGCTGATCAAAAATATTATAATCGTCGAAGTGAAGAATTATTATATGAAGCGGAGTTGTGGTCATCCTTAGCAGCTATCATTGAAGGCAAAACTATAGATAATGAAGTGAAAAATAACATAGAGTTGGCTTGGAAAAAAGTCTTATTTAATCAATTCCATGACATTTTACCAGGAACCGCTATTACCGATGTTTTTGTACAAGCAAATAAAGAGTGGGAAGAAGTACAAACTATAGGTAACTCTATCTTAAACGCAGCCTTAGAAAAGATTACCCATTATGTCAAAATACCTGCTAATAGTGCAATTGAAGCAAAAACTGTTATCATTTTCAACTCCCTAAACTGGCAACGATCTGAAATAGTAGAAGTTGACAACATTAATAATAGTTGTGAAGTTTATGACTTAGAAGGTAATCAGGTAATAAGTCAAGTTTCTCATGATAATAAGCTTTTATTTATTGCTGAATTAATTCCTTCTATGGGTTATCGTATTTTCTGGATAGTGCCTTGTAAAAGTAAGAAAAAAGAACAAACAATATTGTATCAAAACAAAACTATTTTAGAAAATAAATATCTGAAAGTGATAATTAATGACAAGACAGGAAATATAGATAGTATTTATGACAAAATGAATGATATAGAAATTTTAAAAGAACAAGGAAACCAATTACAAAGCTTTCAAGATCAAGGACAATATTGGGATGCTTGGAATATTGACCCCAATTATAATAATTATCCCTTACCTGATACAGAATTAAAATTCATAGAAACTTTAGAAACAGGTCCCTTGCGATGGAAACTGAGAGTCAATAGAAAATTAGGTAACTCAGACTTTACTCAAGATTATATATTAGAGAAAAATTCAGCAATATTGAAAATTAAAACCCAAGTTAATTGGCAAGAAACCTATGTATTAGTTAAAGCAGTCTTTCCTTTTAACTTAACAGCAGACTATACCAGTTATGAGATTCCTTTTGGAACCATTCAACGAACAAATTTTCCTCAGACTGCCTATGAAAAAGCTAAATGGGAAGTCCCGGCCTTACGATGGGCAGATTTAACTGATAATAGTAAAAACTATGGGGTAAGCTTATTAAATGACTGTAAATATGGCTATGATAGTCATAGCGATCGCCTCAGACTTACTTTATTAAAAAGTCCCCGATGGCCCGATCCCACTTGTGACATTGGATCTCATGAATTCACCTATGCTATCTATCCCCATCAAGGGAGTTGGCAAGAAGCCAAAACCGTGCAAAAAGCCCGTGAATTAAATATTCCTTTGCAAGTGATAATTCCTAACAACAAAATAAATAACCAAGGAACATTACCCCCCATTTTTTCAGGATTAACCATAGAAGCTGATAACTTAATTGTCTCTGCCTTGAAACCCGCAGAAGAGGGAAACAATAACTATATTTTGCGCTGTTATGAATGCGAGGGAAAACCAGCAACTATTGAGATTAAAAGTGATTTAAACTTAACATTAGGTCAAGGTGTCAACTTATTAGAAGAAAAAAACAACGATGATCATAAAATACAACCTTGGAAAATAGCGAGTTTTGAAGTTAAAAAGGAATAGCGATCGCTATTCAAATTCATGTTACAATAAAGATAGAATAATTAGACTGAAAAATAGTGAATATTTTAGTTGCTGTTGATTGTTCTGAATCTACTGAAAAGATAGTTAATAAAGCCCAAGAAATGGCTAAAGCTTTGTCAGCAAAATTATGGCTTATCCATGTTGCCCAACCAGAACCAGATTTTGTGGGGTATGAGACAGGACCCCAAACCGTCAGAGATTATGTTGCCGAAACCTTCCACGAAGAACATTCTCAGATTCAAGAAATAGCTGAAAAATTACGAAATCAAGGCATAGAAACAACAGCTTTATTAATACAAGGTTCGACAGCAGAAACCATTCTCAATGAAGCGAAAAAATTAGCAGTCGATATGATTATTATAGGGTCACATGGACGTAATCCCATTTCTGAACTGTTTTTAGGCAGTGTTAGTAAAGGAGTCATTTCTGACGCTAATTGTCCTATTTTAATTGTTCCCATTCGTTAATGAATGATTAATTATTTACCACTTAATTTAACTAAACCAATACCGCCAAAATATAACCCTAACACAGCAGAAGCTAATAAAGATTGAGTCAACGGATCAGTCGAAGGGGTTAACACTGCCCCTAAAATAACTGCACCTAAAATAATAACACGCCATCCTTTTAACATTTGGTTTGATGACACAATGCCCAACTGTCCTAAAATTAATTGAATCACAGGAATTTGAAACGCAATACCCGTACTAAACATTAACAATAAAACAAACTCAAAATAACGATCAATCGACCAAGATTGTTCAACAACATCGGCCCCGTAACTAATAAAAAAGTTTAAAGCAGCCGGAATTAAAGCCCAATAAGAAAAGCCAATACCTGCAAAAAATAAAACACCTGATCCCAACACCACAGGGCCTAATAAACGCCGTTCCCGACGGGTTAAACCGGGTAAAACAAACTGAATAACCTGATACAGAATAAAGGGACTCGCCACTAATATACCGCTATAACCTGCCACCTTAATAGAAACAAAAAAGAACTCCCCAGGGGCCAACTGTAAAAATTCAACCCCTTGTGCCGGAATTTCTAGCCATCTGACTAGGGGTTTCACTACAAGAAAACAGCCTATCATGGCAATAACGACGGCAATTAAAGCATAAAAAATACGCATTCGCAGTTCTTCAAGATGATCAAACAATGACATCTCTAGTTCATCGGGGATTTCGTCGAGATAAGGGTTGTTTTTAGCTTCGGTACGGGGTTGACTATCGGTTTGGGTCATAACATCTGTTGGGATGGAGTTAGTCATTAACTATTGTAAGAAAAAATGTTTAGTTTCTGCGACTATTGTGGGAGTAAATCAGCTGAAATGACGCGATCGCGTCCTTCTTCTTTGGCTTTATACAAAGCCAAGTCAGCATTTTGTAATAATTCTCTGGGATTGTCTCCATGATTCGGAAATGCAGAAACCCCTAAAGAAACTGTAACTAAACCTAGGGATTGATCACCGTATTGAATGTGTAATTGGTAAGGATTCAGGTAGCAGATATTGACAAACAGGCTGACTACGCTAAAGTAACGGTATGAGTCAAAGTGAACCAGGAGTAGAACTAAAGCCAGAAAAATTAAACCAACTGTCAAAATCTGAGTTGGTGCATATTATCTTGACTCAACAAAAACTTATTGTGGTCAAGTGACAAAAGCGTCTTGGTCGCCCAAGATCATCCCAGGACAAGATTTAGGGGTGAAGTTGCAAGCTTTTCTGGGATGGCTAGGAAATTATGGACATCTACCCTACGCCAAGCAACAAGAATTATTGTGGGAGTTAGGAAAAGTTGAGATTGGTGTAGGAACCATTGTGGCTACTAATCAACGAGTAGAAACAGCCATTAATCCATCAGTTGAACAATTATCCAAGTGGGTTAAAGTAGAACAACCCCCAATTCATGTTGATGAAACTCCTTGGCCAGTAAAAGGCGTTAAAGAATGGCTCTGGGTCTTTACCAATCAGCTTTTCTGCCTATTTCGGGCTGCTGATACTAGAGGACGGGCTGAACTACAAGCACAACTAGGCTCAGAATATGATGGCGTTTTAAGCAGTGATGATTTGGGTGTTTACAATGGCTACTCTGTTAGAGCGCAACAGAAGTGTTTGGCTCATTTACGTCGTCATTTCAAAAAATTAACCAAAACTCCAGGTCAATATAATAAAATCATCGGTGAAACTTTCCTGAATTTAATTGATGAAGCTTTCCGTCATTATCGTATTTGGCAAAACGATAAGGATAGCCATAGTTATCAAGTGTGGGTAAACCAATTCAAAGATAAGATAAAGATAGCCAGAGAAAAATGGAAACCAAAAGCTGGTTATGAAGCAGGAAAACTTTTGCGGAACCTGCAACAAAAGGCAGAGCAATGGTGGTATTTTCTAGATCATCCAGAAATCTCCCCTGATAATAATCTGGCCGAAAGATCCTTAAGATTAGCCATCACGAAACGAAAAGTTAGTGGGGGTTCAAGAAGCATGGAACGATTTTTACAAACAGCTAACTTGTTGACTGTGGTGCAAACTTGTCGTCGTCAAGCACGTTCAGTTATTGATTTCTTCGAGAAGTCATTGATGGCAAAAGCTGGTCATCCTGATTCTTTAGTTCCTTCGCTAATTCCTAATTTCTAGACCTGAATCCTTACCTACTTTCTAATTGTTCATTAAGTTGACGAATGGTTATTTCTGCTGTTTCTTTTTCTTTTATTTTTGATTCTAATTCATGATTTAAAACTTCTAATTCATAGGGTGAACGTAACGCTAAAGCTTTCGGAACAATGGGAACTAAACTAATAGCTGTATAAAGAGAAACTAATGCAGTAAAGCTTTTAATTGCCCCTGATAGCCAATACACTGGGATATTAAAGGGTGATAACTGAAAAAATATGAGTGGTTCCACAGGATAGAATAAACGCCCCAAATAGAATAACAATGCCTTGAAACGGCATATCTTTTCGTTGACGAATAAAATATAATAGAATAAGAGGAATAGAAAAATAAGCAATGGCAATGAACCCATCAGAAATAATATGTAACCATAGCAAAGACAGTTGCCATAAATAACAGTGTCCATGAGGAATATATTGATCATGGGAAAAGAGTTGAGTGAAAAAATCTTGCATTATTTTAGATAAAAAACTAATTGTCTTTAAAAATATAAATTGTCTTGAAGCAAGCTAGTTTTTTCAAGAAAAAACTGTTAATACCAATAAAAAGAATAAGATTGAGAAATGATGATAGATTCTTGAAGCAAACAGTATCATTGAAATAGAAAAGTTAGTTTGAACTGATTGTTTATTGTATAATAATTATGTTGTTTTCGGACTCTAGTAAAATCACTGAACAGTTTGTAAAATTCCTTAACATACAGTGAACCAGGTAGTTTGATTAATGCTAAGATATCAAAGAAAACTTACAAAATGAAAACTTTAGATGACACATTTTTTATTAGTCACTGATCTTGATCATACTCTTATCGGTGACGATACGTCATTAATTACTCTTAATGACGTATTAGAAAAAAAACGACAGCAAGAAGATATAAAAATTGTCTATTCTACGGGGCGATCGCTAGAACTTTTTAAGCAACTTAACCAAGAAAAATCTCTTTTATCTCCAGATGCTCTAATTACCTCTGTGGGAACCGAAATATACTTTAATCCTATCAAAGATCATTTTGACTTACAATGGGCTAATAATGTCTCTGAAAATTGGGATCGAGAAGCGGTATTTTCTGTTGCTAGTCATTTTGCTGATTTAGTTTTACAACCGTCATCTGAACAAACTCCTTTTAAAGTAAGTTATTGTTTATCTGACACAATAGCCCAAGAAATTGTACCCCGATTAAAAGCCGATTTAGCCAGAGAAAAATTAGAAACTCAAGTCATCTATAGTGCCAGTTATGCCTTAGATATTTTACCTAAAAATGGAGGCAAAGGATCAGCCCTGCAATACTTACGAGAAAAATGGCAAATAGCAGCTAATAAAACTGTTGTATGTGGTGATTCTGGGAACGATATTACCCTCTTTCAAGGAGAAGAAAGAGGCATCATTGTCGGCAATGCTAAATCAGAACTTTTACAATGGTATGATCGACATCAAACCCCATTTCGTTATTTAGCAAAACAAGATTGTGCTAAAGGAATTTTAGAAGGGTTGAATCATTTTGGATTTATTACAACTTAAATTAAACGACTGTGATTAGTTATTTAAAAGGCACTCCCATTGAAGTTAATAAAAATACCAATAATCGGATAATGTTGGTGTTAGAAGTCAATGACATTGGCTATGAATTGCAAATCCCTTCAAAACTCGCCAGAGAAATCTCTCAAGAAAAATTAGAAAACATTCAAGTTTTTACCCATGTACAAGTCAAAGAAGATCAGCAAATTTTATATGGATTTTCAACAACAGCAGAACGAGAATTATTCCGTCAATTAATAAGTGTTAGTGGAATTGGCGCACAATCAGCCATTGCTTTAATTGATACGTTAGGATTAGAAGAATTAGTCCAAGCTATTGTTACAGGAAACATTAGAATTTTATCCCAAACCCCAGGTATTGGTAAAAAAACTGCTGAAAGAATTGCCTTAGAGTTGAGAACCAAACTATCACAATGGCGGAAATTAGTAGGTGTAACTGTTACTTCTTCTTCTGCTATGCCATCCTTAGACATTTTAGAAGATATTGAGATGACCTTATTAGCTTTAGGTTATACTAATGAAGAGATCAATAAAGCCATTTCTACCTTAAGTCAAGACAATTTAATGTTACAAAATACCAATACAGAAGAATGGATTAAAGAAGCGATCGCTTGGTTAAGTCAGTGATCAGTGATCAGTTTTTAAGTTATAAGTAATGTCATTATCAAGAATACAACAACTAGAACAATATACCATTCAACATCCTCAAGAAGTGTTATTAATAACCATTAAAATTGAGGAAGAAATGGATCAATTAATGATTTTTAAAGGGTTTTCTAGTTCGATTATGAAACCAACAGAATTTAACCCTGACGTTCCCATGCTATCAGACACAGCTAATATTATTAGTATTGATCGCATTCAAAGCCCTTATAACCCCAACAATCCTAATTATATAGAAAAAGGATTAACTTGGAAAGAAATGGAAAATCTGCTATAGTTTAAGATGTAAATTATTAATTATTAACTATTAATTATTAATTATGACCGCCCCCTTTACCCCCGAAGAAATTGCAGCAGAAGGCATCAAACCCTCTGAATACGAAGAAATAGTCAAACGGTTAGGAAGACACCCCAACAAAGCAGAATTAGGAATGTTTGGGGTGATGTGGTCAGAACATTGTTGTTATAAAAATTCCCGTCCCCTATTGAAAAATTTTCCCACGGAAGGCGATCGCATTTTAGTTGGTCCAGGGGAAAATGCAGGGGTTGTAGACCTAGGAGAAGGATTAAGATTAGCCTTTAAAATTGAGTCCCATAACCACCCCTCTGCCGTCGAACCCTTTCAGGGTGCAGCAACAGGAGTCGGAGGTATTTTAAGGGATATTTTTACTATGGGAGCCCGTCCTATTGCTAGTTTAAATTCCCTGCGGTTTGGAGACTTAGAAAATGCCAAAACAAGGCGTATTTTTGCAGGGGTTGTTGAAGGAATATCCCACTACGGAAACAGCGTGGGAGTGCCAACGGTTGGGGGAGAAATTTACTTTAATTCTGCTTACAATGGCAACCCATTAGTTAATGCCATGGCCTTAGGTTTAATGGAGACAAAAGATATCGTAAAATCTGGGGCTTCAGGAATAGGAAATCCTGTCTTATATGTAGGGTCAACCACCGGCAGAGATGGCATGGGTGGGGCAAGTTTTGCCAGTGCAGAATTAACGGATCAATCTATGGATGACCGCCCGGCGGTACAAGTGGGTGATCCTTTTTTAGAAAAGTCCTTAATTGAAGCTTGTTTAGAGGCATTTAAAACCGGTGCAGTAGTAGCAGCCCAAGACATGGGAGCAGCAGGAATTACTTGTTCCACGTCTGAAATGGCCGCAAATGGAGGGGTTGGCATTGAATTAGACTTAGATAAAATTCCCGTGCGAGAAACAGGAATGGTTCCTTACGAATACCTCTTATCTGAGTCTCAAGAACGGATGTTATTTGTTGCTCAAAAAGGCAGAGAACAGGAATTAATTGATATTTTTCATCGTTGGGAACTGCAAGCAGTGGTAGCAGGAGAAGTCATAAAAGATCCCATCGTTAGAATACTATTTAAAGGAGAAATTGCAGCGGAGATTCCGGCTAATGCGTTAGCTGATAATACCCCGATTTATCATCGAGAATTAATAGAAAACCCTCCTGAATATGCCCAAAAAGCTTGGCAATGGACAGAGGATAGTTTATCCAATTGTACGCCAGAAGGCATAGAAATTAAAGGAGAATTAAAAACTTGGAATGATATTCTATTAACCCTCTTAGATACTCCTTCTATTGCTTCTAAAAAATGGGTTTATCGTCAATACGATCATCAAGTACAAAATAACACTGTTATTTTACCAGGTGGGGCTGATGCTGCGGTCATTCGGGTACGTCCCATTGAGGCTAAACCAAATACTTGTAAAATAGGGGTAGCAGCGACTACTGACTGTAATTCCCGTTATGTTTATTTAGACCCCTTAGAAGGAGCAAAAGCGGCGGTAGCTGAAGCAGCCAGAAACCTCAGTTGTGTGGGGGCTGAACCCTTAGCTATTACAGATAATTTGAATTTCGGCAGTCCTGAAAATTCCATTGGTTATTGGCAATTAGCCTTAGCTTGTCAGGGCATTTCTCAAGGGTGCAAAGAAATGAATACGCCAGTTACTGGGGGCAATGTTTCCCTGTATAACGAAACAGTTGATAGTCAAGGAAATCCCACCCCAATTTATCCCACACCTGTGATCGGAATGGTGGGATTAATACCTGATATTACCAAAGTTTGTGGACAAGGTTGGCAAAATGAAGGGGATATTATTTATTTATTAGGGGTTGACAATAAGCCTACTTTGGGTGCGTCTGAATATTTAGCAAGTCTTCATAGTATGGTGTCAGGAAAACCTCCAAAAGTTGATTTTGAAAGAGAACGTTTAGTACAAAAAACTTGTCGGGATGGGATTCGTCAAGGTTGGATAAAATCTGCCCATGATTGTGCAGACGGAGGCTTAACTGTTGCTTTAGCTGAATGTTGTATAAGTAGCAATTTAGGAGCAGAGATTCAACTAAATGCTAAAGAAAAAATACGATTAGATAGTTTACTATTTGGCGAAGTGTGCGGACAAATTATTGTATCCGTTAGTCCTGCAAATCAGCAAGAATGGGAAAGTTATCTACAGGAAAATTTAGGTAAAAATTGGCAAAAAATTGGCCAGGTTAACACTGAAAAACTAAATGTTAGGTTATCTGATCACTCCTCTATCATTAATCTAGAAGTCAAAGACATGATTAATGTGTGGTCAAATGCTATCGAAAGAAGATTAAAGAGTTAATGCTAAATTAGGAAAAAATCACTTATGTTATCCATTGGAAAAACATATCAACAAGCATCAGAAAATTTAGAAATTTTACTTAATCAAATTGAAGTTGATAATAGTATTGCTATCATTACTCGTCCTGGACATAAGGATATTGCTATGTTACCGGCGGAGGAATTAAATAGTTTATTAGAGACGGTTCATTTATTAAGAAACCCAGCTAATGCTCAACGTTTATTTGCAGCTATTGAACGTTCTATGAAACGAGACTCTCAAGCTATAGAATGGCAAACGGTTGAGGAACTTTGTGAGGAATTAGGCATTGAAAGAGAACCCTAGAGCTATTGTTTTTGATCAACAGTTTCGGGAGGATTTAATGTGGTGGTATAAAACAAATAAAAAAATCGTTTATCGTATTTTAGATTTAGTAGAAGCAGTTACACAAAATCCCTTTTCAGGAATAGGAAAACCTGAACCTTTAAAATATATTGAGGCCAATACCTGGTTTCGTCGCATTACTCAAGAAGATCGTTTGATCTATCGGGTTCAAGATGATTGTATTCAGTTTTTAGCAGCCAGATATCACTACCAGTAAATACTATTGTACTAAAAGTCCAACTTAAGATATTTGTTACGATCAAGGTAATCTCACTTAAATTAAGCGAATTCGTTAAAATATAAAGCGATCGCCAACCTAATTAAATGTTTTATTATCGTCTAAATTTGCCAATCCCCTGCTAAGATACAGTTAAACATTTGTTAAGAATTCTTTATTATTTTAGTCCAAGTTATCCTAAAATCCTCCCTAACACTGTTTTCAGGAGTTTACCCCTAACATGACTGCTAAAAAAAAACCTTCCCCCACCTATCAGTTATTAGATTCATCTTTTGATGGTGATGATTATCCCTTAGATAAGCCGGAAGAAGCTTGTGGCGTTTTTGGGGTATTGGCCCCAGAAAAGGAAGTGGCTAAACTTGCTTATTTTGGTTTATATGCCTTGCAACATCGTGGCCAAGAATCAGCCGGCATTGCCACTTTAGAAAACGATATTATTCATGTTCATAAAGACATGGGTTTAGTGTCTCAAGTTTTTAAAGAAGAAACTTTAAAGAAACTAACAGGAACCTTAGCCGTCGGTCATACTCGCTATTCCACCACCGGATCAAGCCATAAAGCCAACGCTCAACCGGCTGTTTTAACGACCCGCCTCGGTAATTTAGCCCTAGCACATAACGGTAATCTTGTCAACACCTTAGAATTACGTCAAACCTTAGAACAACGGGGTTGTGATTTTCATACCACCACAGACTCAGAAATGATTGCTGTAGCGATCGCCCAAGAAGTGGATCAAGGAAAAGACTGGTTAGAAGCTGCTGCTAGTGCCTTTCAACTGTGTTCAGGGGCTTATAGTTTAGTGATTGGAACCCCTCAAGGTTTAATGGGGGCAAGAGATCCTAATGGCGTTCGTCCCTTGGTGATTGGTCTTTTAGAAGGAGAAACTAATCGTTATGTTCTTGCTTCAGAGACTTGCGCCTTAGATATTATCGGGGCTGACTATTTACGAGATGTTGAACCCGGCGAACTGGTATGGATCACAGAAGAAGGATTATCTTCTTTTCATTGGGCAAAACAACCCCAACGAAAATTATGTATTTTTGAGATGATCTATTTTGCTCGTCCTGATAGCTTGATGCACGATGAAACCTTGTATAGTTATCGGGTACGGTTAGGGCAGCAACTGGCCAGAGAATCTTGTGTTAAAGCAGATTTAGTTATGGGGGTTCCTGACTCTGGTATTCCGGCAGCCATTGGCTTTTCTCAAGTGTCTGGCATTCCTTACGGGGAAGGATTAATTAAAAATCGTTATGTAGGACGGACTTTTATTCAACCCACCCAACACATGAGAGAGTCGGGAATTAAAATGAAGTTAAACCCCCTCAAAGACGTTTTAAATGGCAAACGGGTGATTATGGTAGATGATTCGATTGTTAGGGGAACCACCAGCCGAAAAATTGTCAAAGCGTTGCGAGATGCAGGGGCAAAAGAGGTTCACATGAGAATTTCATCTCCTCCTGTTACTCATCCTTGTTTTTATGGCATTGATACGGATAACCAAAGTCAACTTATTGCAGCCAGAAAATCCGTTGCTGATATTTGTGAACAGATCGGAGTTGATTCTTTGGCTTATTTAAGCTGGAAAGGAATGTTACAGGTGACAGGAGAAGATCCCGATAGTTTTTGTTCAGCTTGTTTTACGGGGGATTACCCCATTACGATTCCTGACGATATCAAGCGGTCTAAATTGATGTTAGAACAAGTCAATGCTTAAGCAATGAATAATTAATCATTAATGATTATTGAACCCTAGTCATCCTGATCTACTAGGGTTTTATTTTGGCGTACCTCAAAAAGGATCTCTCAGTGCGATCGCATCTTAACTTCTCATCTCCTCAAAAAGAATATAATTTACCTAAATCTAAAATTTCAATTAAAATTTTCATATATTGAATATATTTGTGCATTCAATAGTTTTTCTGTATAAATAATTACAGTTTGTAAAAATAAAGTGTAACTAAAGTTACTTTTTATAAAATAGAGTCAGAGAACATTAACATAACAGGAAAAGCTCATGCACGTTAATATTCATGAACTCAAAAACGCTAAAAATCAGATTGTCGCCACCAACGGAACTCTACACAAACATAAAGACAACCCTCTGATGATGATCCTTCTCGTAGTGTTAAGTTCATTTGTTCTAGGTTCGTTACCTATTATTTATGGGTTTACTCTGACTTCATCTTCAACAGAAACACCAACGGTTCCCCATGAGGGTGTATTGTGGGACTCTTTTGATAATTAATAATTAATCATTGATAATTAGTAATTGTTGTTTCATTACATCATATATTTGTTCAGCAATTTGATGAATAACAGGAATAGCAACAGAATTTCCTATTTGTCTATACATTTGGGTTCTAGAAACAGGAAACTTAAAGTCTTTAGGTAATCCCATGATCGCTTTACATTCGTTTTCTGAGAGTAATCTTAACCCTGTTTCTCCATCTCTGACAAATGTGCCTGTTAGTCGTTGAATTTTATGATAAGTTGAAACAAATGTTTTGACTTTTACTTGTGAAGTTTGATCAACAATTTGCGGTCTTCCATCATCTTTTTTAAATAAATAACTTTTTTGAAGATGTTTAGAAATAGAATATCCTTCAATGTTTTTTTCAATAAATCGATCAATATAAACATCATTGGTTTGACCCATTGGAAAAGTAAAGTCCACTCGTTCTTTTAAATATTCTCGACAAAACCCTACTAAATAAATTCTCTCTCTAACTTGGGGTAAACCGAACAAAGCAGCATCTAAAATACTGTATCTGACATCATAATTTAAACTATCAAGGGTTTTGAGAATAATATCAAAAGTCTTACCTTTATCATGAGTCACTAAACCGGGTACATTTTCTAATAAGAAAGAAAACGGTTTTTTAGCTTGTAAGATTTGAGCGATATTATCAAATAAATTGCCTTGAGTTTCATGGAAAAACCCCTCTCTTTTACCAATCGTACTAAACGGTTGACAAGGAAACCCACCTATCAAAATATCATGATCAGGAATATCTTGAGGATGGATCTCATTAATATCTCCAAACGGCTTTTCTTGGAAATTAGCTTCATAGGTTTTCTGTGCATATTTATCCCATTCAGAAGAAAAAACACAGTGAGTAAAAGAACGAGAAAACCCCAATCTCATCCCCCCAATACCGGCAAAAAGATCGACAAATTTAATAATCTTCTTTTTATTCCAATCATTATTAAAACAATAAATGGTATTCATTCGTTCTAATAACTCAGGAAGATAACTGTTATTTCTATGTTTAATTACGCTGATCTGGTTACTCATGAGAAATGTTGACACAATCTAATTATCATTTTAGATAACGTAGGGGTCAACAGCCGTTGACCCCTACAATGATTATATTTAAACCTGACAGTCTCTAAACTGTTCTTACCGAGTGTTGAGAGGGTTGTTCAGATAATAAAACCCATTCCTCTTCAGTAGCAACCCTTACCTGTACCGCACAAGCTTTTAACTCAGGTTGTAAAGAAGTAGGACAGGCATTAGGATGGGTCAAAGCGTTAGCTTCGGCATCCAAAGCCCAAAGTGCGCCCCAGTGCATGGGGATGAAGACAGTACCAGGAGCGATCGCTTTAGTTATTTTTGCTAGAAAACGAGCTTTTCCTCGACGCGATCGCACTTCAACTAAAGTATTCTCTTCAATGTTCAATTTTACAGCATCTTTAGGATGAATTTCCATAAACGGATCGGGGTGCATCTTTTGAATTTTAGGAATGCGTCCGGTGCGAGTTTGGGTGTGCCAATGGCCGTATAATCTTCCGGTGGTTAACACGAAAGGATAAGCTTCATCGGGGGGTTCGGCCAACCCTTTAGAATGGTAGGCGGCAAACCTTGCCCGTCCATCTGGGGTGTTGAAACGAAAATCTGTATAAAGTCGCTTATCGGTTCGGTTGTGTTGCTCTAAGTCCTCTCCTTCTAACCAAGGCCAAGCATCAGGATAGGGCCATTGCAGAGGGCCATAGGTGCGTAACTTGTCGTGACTCAATCCCGAACTGTCGCAAGGACGGCCGTCGGTTATTTGCACAAACTCTGCATACACCTCGGCGGAATTTTTAAAATTAAACCCCTCTTCAAACCCTAACCTTCGTCCCACTTCTGCCCATATTTCCCAGTCTGGCCTCGCTTCTCCTGGGGGATCACGAAACTGGGGACATAAAGTAACGACTCGTTCGGAGTTGGTCATCACCCCTGTTTTTTCACTCCATTGGGCTGCAGGAAGTAGAATATGAGCATAGGCTGCGGTTTCGGTGGGATAATATGCGTCTTGATAAACGGTGAAAGGCGATCGCTTCAAGGCTGCTTGAGTGCGTTTAATATCCGGCATACTCACCGCCGGGTTAGTGGCTGCGATCCATAAAAACCCCACGTCTCCCGTTTCTAACCCTTGAATCATTTCCCATGCGGTACGACCCCGTTGCGCTGGAATTGTTCCTTGAGGAACCTTCCAAAACTGTTCAACTTCGGCTCGGTGTTGAGGGTTATTGACAACACGATAGCCCGGTAGAATATTACAAAGTCCCCCGGCTTCTCGGCCACCCATCGCGTTAGGTTGTCCAGTGAGGGAAAAAGGTCCGGCCCCCGGTTTACCAATATCTCCAGTCATCAAATGTAAGTTGATCAGGGTGCGAACTTTCGCCGTTCCTTCAGAAGATTGATTGATACCCATGGACCACAAGGATAACACCCGTTTCGAGTCTCCCCAATACTTGGCTGCTTTTTCTAACTCATCGATAGGAATCCCACAGTTACGGGCTACCAATTCTGGGGGATAATGACGGATAATATCAGCATAGGCCGAAAAGTTTTGGGTACATTCATCGATGAAAAACGTATCCATACGACCCCAGCGCATGAGTAAATAGGCAATGCCATTAAAGAGATCAATATCAGTTCCGGGTTTAATAGCTAAGTGTAAGTCGGCTGCTTCTGCGGTTTTCGTGTATCTGGGGTCAACCACCACCATTTTAACTTTACGGTTCTTTTTGTGATGGACACGGAGACGGTTAAAGACGATAGGGTGACATTCTGCGGTATTGGTTCCTATTAAAAATGCACAGTCCGTTAACTCTAAGTCTTCGTAACAACAAGGCGGTCCATCACTGCCGAAACTTTGGGTATAACCGGCCACCGCAGAAGACATACACAGACGGGAGTTAGCGTCAAAGTTATTGGTTCCCAGGAACCCTTTAAAGAGTTTTTGAGCGATATAATAATCTTCGGTTTGAAACTGCCCGGAACCGTACATACATAAAGCGTCCGGCCCTTGGGTTAGGCGTACAGTTTGCATACGGTTTACAATGGCATCTATTGCTTCATCCCAACTCACCCGACGAAACGCTTCCTCTAAACTGTCTCGCATCATCGGATATTTAAGACGAGATTTTTCTAACGACTCACTAACCGTTGCTCCTTTAACACAGACTTTACCTAAACTAGAAGGATGGTTGCGATCGCCTCTAACTTGCCAGATGGGGGTTCCTTCACTATCTCGGTTGACGGGTTTTCCAGGTTGGGCCGGGGGTAACACTTCTAAACCACAACCGACACCACAATAAGGACAGAGAGTTTTACTTGGGTTTGTCATAGATTATCTAGTTGAATATAATATTTTTGAGCAGTAGAAGGAGAATAATATTAGTTATTCAATTTGAGGGTGGTATTAAGCTATACTTTTATCATTTTTACTGTATTTGGGAAGCTTTTGCGATAGTTCTTTAGGTTCAGTTTCTAATTCTTTCTCAAAAGAAATCACCTTGTTTTCGTCTTTCTTGATTTGATAACTTGATTTGATAAATTTAATATAAGGGTAATAATCATTTTTCTTTCTAATGCTTTCTGATCATATGCGCTCACTGCTTCATATCTTACCATTCTCTGTCAAGTACCACCTTTATTTAACTAACCTAGATAATAAGGTGGTTTGATTTCTATTAATTTATTATAATTAAGTATCTGGATAAAAATAAATGTTACTGTGAAGTGAGCAGGGAAAAATGATCTATAATTTCTTATATAGCAGTACAAACAAAGGTTAGGACACTTGTTAACGCTGAAACTATTATCTAATCAACCATTGCCCATTCCCTATTCCCCAGTGCGTAGCACTATAGCAATCAGTTTTGAGTTGCGACAATTCAATTTGAGTCGCAGGCAAAAGTCAAACGATAGAAAACATATCTCATGAATCTTTCCTGATTGCTACAGTTAATAATGAATGATTATGCACAAGTCTTAAAATTTGACTATATTTACCATTAATAGCCAAGAACGCTTAGTAAAATAACGAACAACAACAGTGTTGGTTGATTGCATTTTTATTCAATTTTCCCCATAATCAAGTTATGTCCCCTTTACCTGAGTATAGACCCCAAAAACTGTCTTTAGGCTCTTTAGAAACAGAAATTTTAGAAATCGTTTGGGACTTTGGCCAAGCGACAGTTAAACAAATCCACGATCACATTCTAGCTGATCCAGAACGGGAACTGGCCTATGCGTCGGTGACGACAGTATTAAACCGTTTGACTAAGAAAGGTTGGCTAAAATGTTGTAAAACGAATAAAGCGTTTATCTGGGAGGCGTTAGTGTCCCGCGAACAAGCGAAAACGATCCAAGCTTATGAACAATTACAACAATTTTTGGCTATTAGTAACCCTGATATGGTAGCTTCCTTTGCTGATAGTCTAGATACAACCAGTTTAGAACAATTGGAGGCGATCGCAACTCGTCTCCAGGCTATTCGTCGTCAACGGGGGACTCCTTAACCATGCACTTAATAATGATTGTAACTGCATTGGCTTTAGGAATAGGAATACGATTATCTTACAGTTTATGGTGTTATCAAATGAGTCGTTGGCAGCGATCGCTGATTGCTTTTGTTGTGCCACCTCTATTGTTATTAATGACAGCCGTTGCCATTATCTCTATGGGTTATCATGGGGAAATGTTAGGCTTTCATGCTAGTCGTTTTAGTTATCTATTAACCATTTTTTTCTTGGGATTTGCATTAATAAGGCTATTAGAAATTACTTATCGCGGATGGTTAGCTACCCAAAAGATCAAGGATTATCCCCAAAAAAATATTAACAACAATATTGCCAGAATTATTAATATAAATTTACCCTACAGCGCACAAGTGGGCTTTTGGAATTCTGAGTTAATTATGAGCAATGGGTTACTAGAAACCCTAGATAATGACCATTTAAAAGCAGTGATTGCCCATGAAAAAGCCCATAGTCATTATCATGATACATTTTGGTTTTTCTGGTTAGGTTGGTTAAAACGAATTAGTTTTTGGCTTCCTAAAACCCATGAACTTTGGCAAGATTTATTACTATTAAGAGAAATTCGGGCAGATCAACAAGCGGCTCAAACTGTTGATCCTTTGATGTTAGCAGAATCTTTATTAATTATTGCTCAAGAAGTTCAAAAAATAGCTACCACCAACTCTGTAGGCGTTGTAGAAGCAGGGTTTCATGATATTGAGATGAATAATCACCTTGAAGAAAGAATTAATGCCTTATTTAGTGAATCAGATTATTTCAGGTTTGAGGGCATCGATTGGCATTGTATATTATTCACCTTACTTCCATTGATTTCAATTCCCTTTCATCGTTAGAAAACATTTAATAATTAATAATTTTTTTTCTTAAGATAAAAGATTCATTTTATTGTTGTTCTCAAAGAAAGCAAGCTGGAAAGCATTTTAAATTAATTCAGTCACCGAATAATTATTCATTATCCATTGTTAATTATTAATTGCTATCGTCCAACGATCTCAGCTTGAGCAGGGGTTAAAGAGGGTCTTTGACCGGGTAAAAAAGCAATAGGATTAACAGCTTTCCTACCGTTAGGACGAATTTCAAAATGTAAATGAGGCCCGGTACTAAATCCAGTGCTGCCCATTTCAGCAATTTGCTGACCTCTTTCGACGGTTTGTCCTGAAGTCACTAAAAGCCGTTGATTGTGACCATAAACACTGACATTACCATCAGGATGACGAATACTGACTTGATAACCTAAACCTTTGTTACTCCAACCAGCAAAGATGACGACTCCAGAAGCAGCAGCAACAATAGGAGTGCCGATGGCTGCAGCAATATCAACCCCTGTGTGCAATTTATTGAAACGCATTCCATAGCCAGAGGTTAAGTTTCCTTGAGACGGCCAAATATAACCTTTAGCAGATTCGGGGGTTTGAGGTAAATAGTTATCAGAAGGGAGAGGGCGTAACTTTGAGCCGGCTTCTCCATCTCCAGAAGCAACGACAAGGTTATGGAAGGTTAAAGAGAAGCAGATGCTTACAACCGCGATGATTAATCGATTTGATAAAAATTTCATAAATTAATTGATGGTTTAGCGATACATACAGATTAACGAGGAAATCAAGGGTCAAACTCTGCCCCTTGAGGGATTCTTAACTCCACACTCCTCACACCTCACTAACTCACACCTCACTCCTAGCTCCTAGCTCCTAACTTGTGACAACTTTGATCACTTCGTAAAGAAAGTTAAAGAGTTGTAAGCTACTGTAGCAGAAATTTGACTTTTGTAAAGTTTAATCTATTGCCTTAAATGTTTTAATCTGATGATTACCTAATGTTTACCTTCATCTTTTACACTGTCTCGTAAAGTATTGTCGTTTAACGATGGGAAGACTAAAATCAAGATGCTGTTAGCCTATAACCCAACTCAACCTCTGTCCCTTGAAGATACAGAGGCTCGACGACTACACTTTTATGAACGAGGGGAAATGATTCCTTTAGTAACAGAAGGTGTATGGCAAGTTTATCGAGGTGTTGCTCAACTGAGTCAGTTATCGCCCCAAGGAGAAGAAATTTTACTCGGATGGGCGCAACCTGCCACATTCTTTGGTTCCTGGTTAACCTGTGTTGATTCTTATCAAGTGAAAGGGTTATCGGATCTTTATTTGAAATGGCATCCTATAGAAGAGTTAACTAACTCTGCTCAATTAAGTCAAATGGCTTTGACTCAATTAGCCCGTCGAATGCGTCAAACAGAGGCATTATTAGCTATTTCTGGATTGAAACGAGTAGAGGATCGTCTGCAACAATTACTGAGCTTACTGAAGCAAGAATTAGGGGAAACCACTGAGACCCGAACCCGTATCAAAGTGCGTTTAACTCATCAAAATTTAGCCGGGGCGATCGGGACAACGAGGGTAACGGTAACTCGGTTATTAGGAGAATTTCAACGTCAAGGATGGCTGAGTTTTGATAGCGATCGCCATATTATTATTACTTCTGATAAGTTTAATGGGGCTATTAAATCTGACCTAGTTTTGAATTAATGTTGCGGTTTAGAAGTTAGTTCTAAATACTTGTTGTTTTGCTAATATGATTTACTATTGGTAGGATAATTTTTAATTCGGTGAACTCATTTTCTTTACTGTCTATTAAAATTTGTCCTTGATGTCCTTGGACAATAATATCATGGCTAATCGATAATCCTAATCCGGTTCCTTGTCCAGTTGGTTTCGTGGTAAAAAAGGGATTAAAAACTTTATCGATTACCGTTTGAGAAATACCTTTACCATTATCATGAATCAAAATTTCTATCTCTTCATTTTTATTAGCTGTGGTGACAGTTAGAGTCGGTGTAAAGTTTTCCTGGTAAGATTTATTCTTTTCATGAACGGCATAACAAGCGTTATTAATAGCATTCAAAAAAACCCTACTAATATCTTGGCGAACGATATTAGTTTCTGGAATATTACTATCATAATGAGTATTAATTTTTATTTTAAAGGTAGGATCTTTAACTCGCATTCCATGATAGGCTAAATTAACAGACTCGGCTAATAAATTATTAATATCGGTCAGTTTTCGTTGTCCTGGTTTGCCTTTTGAGTGCATTAACATACCATGAACGATTTTATCTGCCCGTTGTCCATGTTCATGAATTTTTTGAGAGTTTTGTTTAATATCTTCTAAAATTTCTTCTATATATTCGATAATTTCCTCGTTTAATTTATCTTTTTGCATTTCTACTTCTTCGTGTAATTCATCCGTTAATTCGATACAAATTTCTGCAAAGTTATTGACAAAGTTAAGAGGATTTTTAATTTCGTGAGCAATTCCAGCCGTTAACGCCCCAAGGGAAGCTAATTTTTCTTGAGCAATAATTTGATTTTGGGTAGCTTTTAATTTGGCTAAGGTTACGTTGAGTTGTTGATTTTTATCTTGTAATTCTTGAGTTCTTAATTCTACTTTTTTCTCTAAGGTTTTACTATAATCTTCTAGTTGTTCATAAAGACGAGAGTTTTCGATAGAAATAGCAGCAGAACTGGATAAAATCTTGACAATTTCTACTCTTTGTGGGGTAAAAGCATCGGTGGTTAAGTTATTTTCTAAATAAATAATTCCATTAAGTTTTCCTTGATTAATAATAGGGGTACAAAGAATTGATTTAGGTTGATTGTTGATAATATAAGTAGTTTGAGTAAATTTACCTTCTTGAGTAGCATTATTCAAAACAATACTTTCTTGAGTGTGAGCCACATAATTAATAATAGGAATTGACAGTTGAATATTGTGAGAGGTTTGATGAAAATGATTAATAGGAATTGATTGTAATATAGTTAGATTTTTATCGTCAATATTTCCTTCTGCTTCAATGAACCAATTACTATTATTTTCTAATAATAAAAATCCTCTTTGTGCGCCAGCATTTTCTATAATAGTCCTCATTAACTTCTCTAATAAGTTTTTTAAAATAATTTCACCAGAAATAACTTGAGAGGCTTTTAAAATGCTATTAAAATCTAACTCTTTCGTTAATCTTTTTTCAGTTATTTTTGTGGTTAATTTGTTAGGGTAAAAACTGTCTTTTGCTAGTAACTGAGGATAGGTTTCTTCGAGGTCTTTTACTTTGGCGATCGCTCCCCAAACTTTATAATAGTAATGGGCATTTTGTAAATAGTAATAAGCTAAATGAGTATGTTCTTTTTTCAAATAAAATTTAGCTGCTAATTCATAAGCAATGGCTTGTTCATGAATATAATCACTTTTTTCAAAAGCATTAATCCCTTGATCATAATATTCTCTAGCATTTTTATTTTCATTTAATACGCGATATAATTCAGCTTCAATTAAATAAAATTTACCTAAATAATGTTGAGGATTATGAGTGGATAAAAGTTTCATAGTTCTCTGATGATGAGTCACTTTTTTAACGATATTCTGTTTTTCCTCATCAGATTTTCGGTCATAGATAGCTAAATGGGTTAAGCAATAGTAAAACAGAAATTTTGGAGATCCTGCGGTTAACATTTCTCCTATATATTTTTCTCCTTCTAGAGCATATTCTAAGGCTTTTTCTAAATCTCCCAATAGATAACAAATGGTAGTTTTATGAGTGTAAATATGAAACAATGCTAGATTATAGTTAACTTTTTTATACAATGGAAGCATTTGATCTTCGTTAAATGCTTTACCAACTAAACGACAAGGAAATTCACATTCATTTTGTAAGTTAAGGACAAGTTGATAATTCATTGCTAAAAAATACAAACTATTTTTGCTTTGCATTTTTTTAGCAGCTTCAATATATTTTTTTAATTCATTTTTAAGTTCATTTAATTCTTTTCCTGTCGCAAATAAATAATTACAATATAGTTGAGCATTCCACATTGCATACTCAATATTACCTGTTTCTAATCCCTTTTCATATCCTAGTCGTAAAGGATTGATAAGTTCTTGTATAGGTTCTTTCCAATGTCTAATAGATAAAATAACAACAAAAGAGGTTTGTGCTTCTACTCGTTTGGCTTGAAGTTTTGATAATAAAGATAACGCAAGTTGTCCAAATTCATAACCGGCATCAAAATCTTCACTAATTTGACATAAAAGTTCACCGTAAAAAGCATAAGCAACACAAGCTTCGGGAGAGTTTCCATAACTTAAACATAGCTTAATTTGTTGAGTGACAATTATGGTAAATAATCGAGTATTAGCCAAAAATGCCGCCATACTCGTACTGACCAAAATCCTTAAAGAAGCGATTGCTTTACTATCAGTTATAAGAGGTAAATCAACTAACTCCTGAATAACAGTTGTTTGTAATAGACTATTCGTTTCTTCTAGAGATTTTTCTACATCTATAATTGTAGGATTTTTCGGTATTATTATTTCTAATAAAGCTAAAGTAGATAAAGATAAATCGATGGCCTCTAATAACTTATTTTGAGAAGTGTACGCTTTTATTTTGATTTCATAAGCTTTAACTTTATCAAGTAAAAATGGAGTATGTTCAATAATAGTTATAATTAAAGCTTCCATTATTTCAAACTTACCAGTTAAATAGGCAGATTCTGCTGCTTCTAAATGAAGTTCTAAAGTAAATTGATATTGAGTTGTCCAGATTTTATCTTTTTCTAAAAGACTAATAGCAAATTGTAAATAATTTAAAGCAACTTCATAAGCGGCTGATGCTTTTGCTTTTTTTCCAGCCATTAAATTTAATCTAGATAGCTGTTCATATTCTAAGGGATCATTAATCAGCTTATAACCAATATTAATTTGATTGACAATATCAAATATTTTTTCTTCTTGTTTTGATGTTGGTATATTATTTAATAGTATGTTTCCTATGGTTAAATGTATTTTTTCTTGTTTTTCTTTGGATAACAAAGAATAGGCTGCCTGTTGTACTCGGTCATGGGAAAATTTGTAACTAATTTTTAATGAAGTAGGAATTTCTTGATCATCTTGATAATTATTAATTAATTTATATTTATTATTTAGGGGTAAAATTAATCCTTTTTCTAAGGCTTGTAATAAATTATTTGCTGTTGTTATTTGTGAGTTATTATTAACCATACCCAAGGTAAATAAATCAAATTTACTACCAATACAGGCCGCTATTTTTAAAATTTCTTGTATTTCTGCTGGCGTATTTTTAATATTGTTTGCCATTAAATCAACAACATTGTCAGTAATTTGTAAGGCTTCAATTTTACTTTCATTATAGTCCCATTGTCTTGTTAGATAGTCGAATACTAAAATACTATTTTGATAAAGAGAACTCAAGAATTCTTTCACAAAAAAAGGATTACCGTTAGTTTTTTTCTTAACTAATTCAGCCAATTTTTGATGACCGATATCTTCTAGGTTAATTGTATCTTTAATTAAGACTTCAATTTCAGAAATTTTTAAATTATTAAGTGAAATTTCTTCAGTAATAACTCCCTGATTATGAATATCATTCAAGGTTAGTTTTAAGGGATGAGCTAAATCAACTTCATTATTTCTATAAGCACCAATAATTAATAAAGATTGATCGTCTAATGTGGTAATTAAAGACTGTATTAATTGTAATGAAGCTGTATCAGACCATTGTAAATCATCTAGAAATATAACTAAAGGATGCTCTTGTTTAGTAAAGACTTTCAAAAAGTTTTGAAACACTAAATTAAAACGATTTTGTGCTTCTTTAGGTTCTAATGAAATAACTGGTGGTTGCAGCCCAATAATTTGCTCTATTTCGGGTATAACATCAATAATGACTTGTCCATTGACTCCTAAGGCGATTAGTAATTGTTCGCGCCATTGACTAATATTTTGATCTGATTCTGTTAGTAATTGACTGACTAATTCTTGACAAGCTTGGATAATAGCGGCATAGGGAATATTCCGTTGAAACTGTTCAAATTTTCCAGAAATAAAATATCCATTTTTTCGAGTAACAGATGGATAAATTTCACGAATTAAAACTGATTTACCAATACCAGCATATCCAGACACCAATATCATAGCATTGTGTCCTTTAGTTACTGTTTCAAAAGTATTGATTAAAGTTTGTATTTCTTGTTCTCTTCCATAAAGTTTTTGAGGAATTTGAAATTTATCAGAAACATCATATTGTCCTAATGAAAATGATTGAATTGAATTTTTCTCTTTTAATTGATTTAAACATTTTTGTAAATCGGCTTTAATTCCTATAGAACTTTGATATCTTTCTTCAGGAGTTTTTGCCAGTAGCTTCATAATAATATTAGAAATAATTACAGGAATATTTACATTAATTTCATTAGGATAAATGGGTTCTTTAGCAATATGAAAATGGATCAATTCTAAGGGATCTTCTGTAATAAAAGGAAGTTGCTTTGTTAGCATTTCATAGAAGCTGACTCCGAGAGAATAAAAGTCTGTATGATAATCAATTTTACGGTTCATTCTCCCTGTTTGTTCGGGAGACATATAAGCTAGTGTTCCCTCAATTAAGTTAGGGTTAAATTCCTGAGTCGTTTCTAAAGCTAATTGAGTAGAAATACCAAAATCTATTAATTTTATTTCTTGAGTTTTGGGATGAATAATAATATTAGTTGGATTAATATCTTTGTGAATAATATTATAATGGTGAACAACTTCTAATCCTTCAACAATTTTTATAGCAATTTTCAAAAAACATTCTAAATTTAAGCTATTATCTTCTAATAAAGAGTTTAAAGCTATTCCGCCAAAATCTTCTAAACTAATTACCAAAGTGTTTTGATATTTATCAATACCATAGGTTTTAATTATTCTTGATGAATTTAGCTGACTTAGGATTTTATATTCTTGTTTAAATTGTGATAAGGTAACAGGATCTGGATAACTATCTTGAAGAATTTTTAAGATAACAGATTTGTTATCCGTTTCTCTAATACCACGATAAATTAAAGAATGAGGACTTTCATAAAGTTTTTCTTTAATAAGACAATCATTAATAATCATATTCATAGTTCAGTTATCATAGATTTTTGAAGAACAATTTATCAAATTTAAAGTAGACTAAACTGATAATCATTATTCAGTTGGGAGAAGGTTAAATAAGTCTGCTTCACTTAGTTTAGTAATTCCTAGTTCTTGTGCTTTCTCTAATTTAGATCCTGCATTTTCCCCTAGTAACAAGTAATCTGTTTTTTTACTAATAGAACCGGTGACTTTTCCCCCTGCTTTTTCAATTAACGTTTTAGCTTCACTACGCTTTAAAGTGGGTAAGGTTCCGGTAATAACGAAAGTTTTGCCAGATAAGGGAGTTAAGGAAGATTCAACAGTGTTTTTCTTGGAGGAATTTCTCTCTAATTGTAACCCAACTTTTTTTAGTTGTTGGATTAAGTCATAATTTTTTTGAATACTAAACCAATCAATAATCGATTGGGCAATTTCTTCTCCTACACCATAAACTGAACATAAAGAGGTAAAAGAAGCCTGGGATAATTGATCAATACTCGGAAAATTTTCTGTTAATAAATTAGCGGTGACACTACCGACATAACGAATGCCTAAACCATATAAAACCCGTGAGAAAGGTTGTTGTTTACTCCCTTCTATAGCCTTAATTAAGTTATCTGCTGATTGGCTTCCCATGCGTTCTAAATTGGCAATTTTTTCAGGGGTTAAATAATATAAATCAGCAATAGAATTGACCAATCCATTATCAATGAGTAAAACCACAATTTTTTCCCCTAAACCGCGAATATCTAGGGCATCCCGTGAAGCCCAATGAACTAAACTACCCCGTAAAATTGCCCCACAGGACAAATTCATACAGCGAAGAACCGCTTCTTGGGGAGGACGAATTAGGGGGGAATTACATTCAGGACAACGATCAGGCATTTCGTAGGGTTCCGTGTTCGGAGGGCGTAATTCTGTTAAGACACGAACTACTTCGGGAATAATCTCCCCTGCTTTGCGAATAATCACTGTATCTCCTATGCGGATGTCCAGTTGAGAGATGCGATCGCTGTTGTGAAGGGTTGCTTTTTGTACCGTTGTTCCGGCTAAATGAACCGGTTTCATCACGGCCATAGGAGTTACAGCCCCAGTTCTTCCCACATTAACGATGATATCTTTAACGATAGTGGGGGCTTCTTCGGCGGGATATTTTAAAGCGATCGCCCACCGGGGGAATTTTTGGGTAAACCCTAAAGCCTTTTGGAGAGAATAATCATTAATTTTTACCACCACACCATCGGTCATATAAGGTAAGTCTTTTCTCGCCGTTTCCCATTGCTTAAAATACTCGGCAACTTCATCGAGAGACTGACATAATTTACGATGAGGATTAACTAAAAAACCACTATGTTGTAAATCGTTTAAAGACTGCCATTGACTACTAATTTCTGTTGCTTCAAGATGCAAGGTATAAGCAAAAAATTGTAAGCGTCTTTGGTCAACAATTTTTGGATCTAACTGTCTTAAGGTTCCGGCTGCTGCGTTACGAGGATTAGCAAATAAACTCTCTTTCTTTTCTTCTCTTTCTTGATTAATGCGTTCAAATTCATCTAAGGGTAAAAAAGCCTCACCTCGAACTTCTACAATGGAGGGAGGATTATCTAAATTTAACTTTAAAGGAATGGAGCGAATGGTGCGAACATTTTGTGTAATATCTTCTCCTGTGGTTCCATCTCCTCTGGTTACACCTCGACTGAATAAGCCGTTTTCGTAGGTTAACGCTAAGGCAGACCCATCGATTTTCAATTCACACACATAGTCAATTAATTGAAAATTTTCTTTTTCACTATATCGTTTCCATCGTTTTTCCCATGCTTTTAACTCTTCTAAATTAAAGGCATTTTCTAAACTATAAAGGGGTATATTATGAGTAACTGAAACAAATTTAGAGGCAGGTTTATCCCCAACTCTTTGCGTAGGACTATCTGAGGTGATTAACTGAGGGTATTTTTTTTCTAAATTATCTAGTTCTCGATATAATTGATCATAAACTGCATCCTCCATAATCGGATCATCAAGAACATAGTAAGCATAATTTGCTTTTTGTAGTTGTTGACGAAGTTGTGTCACTCGTTGTTTAATTTCTGGGCTAATTGTCATAACATTTAGAGTAACAAAGGGTCTAGGTTTGACGGTACAGGAACTTTAAGATTTGGCATTGATCTTATATTACTGAGATTTTTCAACTAAATCAAAGAATTATTAATTAATAAATTTTGCTTGTTCAATTATATCTTAACGGCTAATCTATCGTTCCAAAGCAGTTTTAACTCTTTACAATCTGTTAAGATATGCTATGATAACAGTGTTTTAATTCTTTGACATTCGTTAAATAGTTAATAGTTTGAAGTGATATAAGAATAAGAAAATGACAGATAGTATTTCATTCAGTATCGATATAGATAGCATTATTATTTTCGCTGTTGTCACCCTAATGTTAATAATTGCGGCCATTGGCTTGTTTTTGTTACCTAGAATTTTGGGTAATATTATCACCAAGTTTTTTTCTGGTGACTTCAAAGTTATTTATGATAAGATTATTCCCCCTTATCAAAACTGGTTAGCATTAATAGGATTATTAACCATTACCGATCTTAGTTTTTCAATTTTTTCCTTACCCGGTTGGTTAAAATTACTAGAAATTCCTTTAAGTCTAGTGATTGTTGTTACGGTTATTTGGCTTGGGTTACAAATTTGTCAAACCTTTTTTGATGACCATTTATTACAACTGGCGATCGCTAATAGTAGTAAACTCAATAGTGAATTTATTATTATTGCGAAATATCTCACTAAAGCTGCTATTATTCTCATTGTTTTATTCATCTTTGCAGAAACCCATGATATTAATGTTTTTGGGTTATTAGCTAGTTTAGGAATTGGAGGATTAGCAGTCGCTTTTGCTGCACAAAAAAGTCTAGAACAACTATTAGGAGGAATTGTTCTTTATTTAGATAAACCCTTTATTGCCGATGATTATATTGGCTTACCCGATGGGACTTTTGGTAGGGTAGAATCGGTGGGGTTAAGGTCAACAAAAATTAGAACATCAGGGAAAGGAACCCTAATGATCGTACCGAATAGTTCCTTAACGCAGATGAATATTGAGAATTTTACTGGTGGTAAAAAAGTAGTTTCTCTAATTTATTTAACCTTTTACCGCTTAATTCCTAAAGACGAAGAGGCACTAATTCGTCAAGTCATATTAGATAGTACCAGTGACATTTTTGGCATTGACTCTCGCAGTACCGAAGTTATCTTTAAAGAAGTGGCTATTCAGAATGGAAATGCTTTAGTAACTCAAGCACAAATTAACTTCTTTATCTTAGGATCAGGAGAAGTGTCTATGGAGTTACGCCGTCAATTTTTAGAAATTGCCAATCAACAAATTACCAGTCAATTAAAAGAATATGGTATCGGCTTTGACATAGAAGATAGAAGCATTAACGTTGATTCACCCATTACTGTTTAATAATCATTGATCATGACAGTTGTTATCGAATATTTCACTAATTTATTTCAATTTGATGAAGCAGCCCAAAAGGGAATTATTACCTTTGGCTTACAATTACTCATCTTTTTTGTTTTCGTCCTTTTATCCATATTAATTGGACGTTATACACCCTTGTTAGCTAGGCTAATTATTCAACGATTTTTTCCTAAACAAGTTGCTAGTATTTATCAAAATTTAATTACTCCCATTGAACATTTATTCCGTATTACGGGAACTTTAATTCTCGTTTCGATTTCTCTTAATTTTTTAGTTAACTACACGGGGATTTATCGATTTCTAAACTTTTTCATTGATCTAGCCGTAATTAGTAGTTTTGCTTGGCTTTGTTCCCGACTTTTTCGTCAATTTGTACGCTTTTATGGCATTGAGTTAGTGAGAAAACTAGGTCGACAAGTTGATGAATTATTATTAGTCTTTGAAACGATTGCCAATGTTCTGATTGGCTTTATTGCTGTCTTAGCCTTTGCCCAAAGTCAACAAGTTAATTTAGTGGGACTATTAGCCAGTTTAGGGATCGGGGGTTTAGCGATTGCTTTTGCAGCCCAAAAAACCTTAGAACAACTATTAGGAACCTGCGTATTATACCTTGATCGCCCGTTTATTCCTGGAGAATATATACGGCTTCCTAGTGGTTTATTTGGTCGAGTTGAATCCATCGGTTTAAGGTCAACAAAAATTAGAACAGCCGCAAAAAGTACCCTGATGATTGTCCCTAACTCTATCATGGCTAACTTAGAAATTGAGAACGTCACCCGTGGGAAAAAGGTAATGGTTTTACTGTATTTAGACTTTCTTCAAAAACTAGAAGACTCAGAACAAGCATTAGTTGAACAAGTGGTAAAAGAAAGTACCGACGCTTTATTTGGCATTGATCCAGGGAGTACAAAAATCTCTTTATTTCCCAAAGAAGGCAGTGATGGAATTCGCGCAAGAGTTACCTTTTTTATTCTAGGTTCGAGTGAAAATTCCATCGAATTAAGAAAACGTTTATTAGAATTAGCCAATGAAACCATTACCAACAAACTCAGTAACTACGGTATTGAATTTACGGTGCAAGAACCAACAATTTATGTAGAGTCTCCTGTTACTATTTAACTGGTGTGACATAGGAGTACATATCTTGGTAAACATTCGCTGTGGTGACGTTGAGTTTAAACATATTGAAGCCATGATCTTCGATAAAGATGGTACTTTAGAAGATTCTAATAACTTTTTGCGAGAATTAAGTATTCGTCGGGCCCGTTTATTAGATGCCGAAATACCCGGTATTGGGGAACCTTTATTAATGGCCTTTGGTCTCCAAGATGGTCAACTCGATCCTACCGGTTTAATGGCGGTAGGGAGTCGTCAAGAAAACTTAATTGCTGCGGCGGCTTATATTGCAGAAACCGGACGAAGTTGGTTTGAAGCTTTAGAAATTGCAGAAAATGGCTTTAAGGAAGTTGATAAATATCTCAAAAAAGATGGTAGCACTTCCCCATTATTTACAGGCAGTTTAGAGGTATTAAAAATCTTATCTGAGGCCGGATTAAAATTAGGAATTCTTTCGGCTGCCCCAACTCAAGACGTTCAACATTTTGTTCAAGAACATAAACTGTCTGATTATATTCAATTAATAATGGGAGGAGATCAAGGATTAAGTAAACCCGATCCCCAACTATTTATTAAAGCCTGTGAAATCCTTAAAACAAAACCAAATAAAGCCCTCATGGTAGGAGACTCTCAAGGAGATATTACTATGGCCAAACAAGCAGGAGTCGCAGGAACTATCGGTATTTGTTGGGCTAACCAAACAACGGTTCATTTAGATGAAGCTGATATCATCATTACTCAAATCGAAGCAATTCAACCCTTAAAAGCATAAGATTCTTAAACAACAATCCTCACATTTCCTAATTCGGATTTTAGGGTGTATGATCAGAGGTTAACAACAGCTTTAATCCGTATCGTTACTTAGAGAGGGTAAAAAACATTGTCTCGTCGTTATCTATTTACATCCGAATCTGTAACTGAAGGTCATCCCGATAAAGTTTGTGACCAAATCTCTGACACTATTATTGATACCCTCCTCTACCACGATGATCAAAGTCGGGTAGCGGCCGAAGTAGTCGTCAATACAGGTTTAGTCTTGATTACTGGGGAAGTTACCTCTAAAGCTAATGTTAACTTTGTTGACCTTGCCCGCAAAAAAATTGCAGAAATTGGCTATACTGATGCTGATAATGGTTTTTCTGCTAATAGTTGCTCAGTTTTGGTGGCTTTAGACGAACAATCCCCTGATATTGCCCAAGGAGTTACCCAAGCACACGAACAACGTCAGGCACTTAGTGACGATGAGTTAGACCAAATTGGTGCCGGTGATCAAGGCATTATGTTTGGTTATGCTTGTAACGAAACTCCTGAATTCATGCCTTTACCCATTAGTTTAGCCCATCGTTTTGCCCGTCGTTTGGCCGCTGTCCGCAAAACCGGCGATTTAAGCTATTTACGACCGGATGGTAAAACCCAAGTTTCTATTATCTATGAAGATGGTATTCCTGTGGGTATTGATACAATTCTTATCTCCACACAACATGATGAAACCATCGGCTCGATTACTGATAATGATGGCGTGCAAGCTAAAATTAAATCTGACCTCTGGGATGCTGTAGTTATACCTGTTTTAGGCAATATTGGTATTAAACCGTCTCAAGAAACTCGTTTTTTAGTTAATCCTACCGGAAAATTTGTTATCGGTGGTCCTCAAGGGGATGCCGGTTTAACCGGTCGTAAAATTATCGTTGATACCTATGGCGGTTACTCTCGTCATGGTGGTGGGGCATTTTCAGGAAAAGATCCCACAAAAGTTGATCGTTCTGCTGCTTATGCTTGTCGCTACGTCGCTAAAAATATTGTCGCTGCTGGTTTAGCCCAAAAGTGCGAAGTTCAACTCAGTTATGCCATTGGGGTTGCTCGTCCTGTTAGTATTTTAGTGGAAACCTTTGGCACCGGTAAAGTAGATGAAAATAAGTTACTCGATGCTGTTAAGGAACTCTTTGAATTACGCCCTGCTGGTATTATTCAGTCTCTTAACCTCCGTGAACTTCCTTCACAAAGAGGGGGTCGTTTCTATCAAGATGTGGCCGCTTATGGACATTTTGGACGCAATGATCTCGATCTTCCCTGGGAAGCAACGGATAAAGCCGCTTTACTTAAAGATGCTTTATTAAAAGTTGGGGTTTAACCTTAACTCGGCAACAACATTGAGGGGAAAGGGGATAACTCTTTTCCCTTTTACAGCAGTTTGCGACTCAGTGAAGTAAACTTAAAAGTTAATATAATAATTTTAATAAATACTTCAATGAAGCCTTATTCTATTGATTTACGTCAAAAAATTATTGAAGCTTACCAAAACCAAGAAGGTTCACAAAGACAGTTAGCTAAACGTTTTAAAGTGAGTCTGAGCTTCACCCAAAAATTATTGAAGCGATATCGCGAAACTAACGAAATAGAACCTAGCAAGAGTGGAAAAGGATTTATTGCGAAACTAGAACAGCATACACAGGTGGTTGAGAAATTAGTTACTGATAATAATGATATCACTTTAGAAGAATAACAAAACTCTTCTCAATAAGCGGAAAGCTACTGATAATTGTTCACGGTAACTCAACCTCTGGAAAGCCCTTCACACAAGCCTTTTCACAAACTTGTCCCCCCGTAAGGTGGACTAGACTCAGAATCGCTTTTTCAACGAAAAAATTATTCAATGCCCAAACTGGGTTTAACAATGGCTGGCACAATGCGTCGACAAGCCATTTTCCCACCATGAATATTTCTGGCAACAGGGCCAATCTGTAAAGCAGCTAAACCACCCATAATAAAAAAGTTAGACTTAGGCAAACGCAAATATTTATCTAGTACAGGCAAACCGTTAACTATTTCTGTCGGATAAACCTCAAGTACATCTTGCAACAGAGGATGTTCCATAGCACTAAATCTCGTACCAGTAGCCAACCAGATACGGTTAAATTGATGTTTGCTTCCATCATGACAACCAACCTGCCAAAGATTATCTTGCCAATGTGCAGTGCTAACTTGACAGCATTCTTCGATCCGTATTTTACCTTCATGAGATGCCTTTTTTAATTGTAGCATAATTTCAGGAGTCATCGAACCACCATTACGCGCTTGCTGAATTTGCTGATAACGTACATACCAATCAGTTTCAGCGTGAAAGTCTTTAAGATATTTTGGCCCTAACCAACCAGGATCGGCATCAAAAATTTTCTCTTGTAATTGCTTTCTCGTCATCAAGGTAACAGTTGCCCCCAGATTGATCGCACCTTTGGCTAAATGTCCGCTACTTAAACCACCACCAACAATTAAAATCCTTTCTCCTGTTACGTTAAGTTGGTTTAAATTTACCTGTTGAGAATGACACAATCTCAGTAGATCACAAACTCAGTTTCAGAGAGGCGAAACGTTAATCTGCGATCGCCAATTTACGTTGAAACAGCCCAAAAAACCTCCTTAAACATAAGTTTGTTTTATATAATAGAAGATTGGACTTAA
>NETF01000166.1 GCA_002172675.1 unicellular cyanobacterium SU3 | reverse complement strand
TGGCACAGTAAAAGATGTTTATATTCCCATCAATGATATTTTACCTCTCCCTTCTCCTGCTACATAATTTAAACTTATGAATTTTGGTGGCGATCGCTTGTCTCAAGCTGACTTTGTGATCTACTGAGATTTACAAACCTTACAAAGTTCTGACTGGCGATGATCGTTGTTAGCAATACTTCCCCTATTTTCTATCTTTCAAGTATTAATCAATTAGAGTTACTGCATCAACTCTATGGAGAAATAATCATTCCTCTAGCTGTTTTTAATGAGATTACGGATATTGGTAACACTGATGAAAGTGCCAAAATTGTTCCTACCTTGTCATGGATAAAGTCTCAAGCTGTGAGTAATCAATTATTAGTGAATCAGCTAAAATAGAATTAGATAAAGGAGAATCCGAAGCCATTGCTCTAGCCATTGAATTAAATGCAAACCGGCTGATAATTGATGAAAGATTAGGAAGAAAAATCGCCACTCAATCAGGACTTGCAATTATTGGAGTTTTAGGTATTTTAATCGCCGCCAAGCAAAGAAACTTAATTGAGTTTGTTAAACCCTTGCTCGATCACTTAAGACAAGAAAGAGGGTTTTGGATAGAAGCAAAATTATATCAAGAAGTTTTACATATTGTTAGAGAAGCACTCTAAAATAGATGATGGTGCGTCAAAACTAATATAAAATTTCTATCTCTAAATTTATGACTAACCTTGCTGAGTATAAAAACATTTTGACTGATTTAATCGCCAAAAACCGCGATCGCGTGGACTATTTAGCCATTCGTCTAGAAACCTCCCAAGGAACCAGCATTATGCTAAGAGGAGACAAAGTAGACACCCTCAGCGAAGGCATATCAACTGGTGGACAAGTGAGAGCGTGTTATAAAGGAGGATGGGGGTTTGCTACGTTTAACCAATTATCCACCCTACCCCAACGCATTGATGAAGCGATCGCCTCAGCTAAAATTATTGGGGATGATGAGACGATTTTAGCTGACATTGCACCTATCCAAACCCGTTGTCATTTACCCTTAACGGGACGCGATCCTAGACAAGTTACCCTGGCCGAAAAAAAGGCACTGTGTGACCACTATAACAAGATTCTACGGAGTTTAAACGAGCAAATCACCACCACCGTAGTACGCTATGGCGACAGCAACCAGAGCATCATTTTAGCCACCTCTGAAGGCACATTAATCGAACAATCTTGGGCGGATCTCGAAATGCGTTTTTCGGCCACTGCGAGAAACGGAGACATGGTACAAACAGGACGAGAAACCACCGGATCACGACGAGGTTATGATGATCTTTTGGGACTGGATGAACAGGTGGAAGGGGCGGCCAAACGTGCCGTCAATGCCTTGGTTTTGCCCCCCGTTAAAGGCGATCGCTATACGGTGGTGATCGACCCCATTTTAACAGGGTTGTTCGTCCATGAGGCATTTGGCCACCTCTCAGAAGCAGATATGTTGTATGAAAACCCTGATTTTTTGGAAGTGATGAGTTTTGGGCGAAAATTTGGCCCCGATACCCTACAAATTTTTGACGGAGCTGCCCCAGAAGGTCATCGAGGCAGTTATTATTATGATGATGAGGGCGTACCCGCAACCACGACCCAATTGATCAAAGATGGTGTCATGGTAGGGCGTTTGCATTCCCGTGAAACCGCCGGAAAATTAGAGGAAAAACCCACAGGAAATGCTCGCTGTCTAAATTATCATTATCCTCCAATTGTTCGTATGACAAATACATGGATTGAACGAGGAAATACGCCAGTTAAGGATTTATTTTCAGGAATAAAAGAAGGGGTTTATGCTAAAAATTGGTTAGGAGGAATGACCAATGGTGAGATGTTTACCTTTAGTGCTGGTGAAGCTTGGATGATAAGAAATGGTGAGATTTGTGAACCAGTTAGAGACGTTACTTTATCGGGAAATGTGTTTAAAACTTTAGTAAATATTGAAGGTATTGGAGATGATTTTTATTGGGATGAATCAGGGGGTTGTGGTAAAGGGGGACAAAGTGGTTTAGCTGTGGGTTGTGGGGGACCGAGTTTAAGAATTAAAGATGTTGTAATTGGGGGAGAAGCTTGAACAGTTATCAGTTAATATCTTTAATTGTCATTCCGAGGTAACGAGAAATCTCATTAACTCCCTGACATAAATTTGTAGTGCTATATATAGAGGTGTTGTTAAATTATCGAATAATTCTGGGCATATTATTAATACATTCTATTTTGGCTTAGTAATCATGCTCATTTACTTTATTCACGGGGTAGCTATTAGAGACACAAATTATGCTAAGGATTTAATTAAACTTATTCAAGAAAGATGTAAATTACTAAATCAGGAATTGCCTCATTTTCATACAGGTTTTTGGGGTGATGTTCTTAAAGGAACTGATAACCTATGGCGAGATATTGATCAAGAATTACATAATCAAAAACAACGAGACAGAAAAGAAACAGATCGATTTCTTGATTAATTTTTATAAATCTTCTATTAGTAAAAAATGATAATTATATCCATAATTGATTACAATTGCCCATCCTATACTTTATATTTCAATTAATCCTCATCTAATTCTTGATCCATCTCCTTCAAAATATCATCTAATGTTAAATCTTGAAACATTAGTTTTCGTTCTTCGGTATAATTGCCATAACCTGATGAAAATTGATTAAGAAAACGAATTGTATCTGCAATTCCCATCTCTTTTGATAAAATTTTAATTGCTTTTTCTGTGATTTTTTGTAAAGATTGACTCTCAATTGTCATAACTGTAACTCCATAATTAACTCAGTTGGAGACACAACACTTGTTGATATTGTATCAAAACTTGTTGCCTTTCGTAATAAACGATCATCACAAGTACAAAAATAATCAGCTTCTGCGATAATTGCCGAAGCTAAATGTAAAGCATCCATCGGTTTAATTCCATTTTTCACGAATTCTCTTGATTTGTCTTCAATCTTGGTTGTTTTTTTGATATAAATAGAAGCTTTATTTAAAACCTCGAATACATAATGGGACTTTAGCTAGAATCTAAATCGAATTATGCGCTAATATAGACAGGATAGGCTTTTTAGGTTGATAGCGATTATACTTGTTCCCATGAGAGAAACAATTTCAACGGCCATGCCTCCTTGCTTTGATAGATGGTGTAAACGTTTTGATGATATTTTTAAGACTAAAGCCCAAAGAAAAGAATTTAGGCACTATTTAGGAGGATTATTAGGAGAAAGTGAGAGAAAAAACTTGTCTCAGATAGCACAGGATACTATAGATGTGTCTTACCATAGCTTACGTCATTTCTTAGTCAGGGCATCATGGGGAGAACAAGAAATCAATAATCGCCGTTTGGAGGTGATGACAAGCTGCCGCCAAACTAAACCATCAACAGGGTTTTCTCTAATTATTGATGACTCTGGACATAGGAAAAGCGCACCGCCCCGTCTGAGGTTTCCTCAGACATAGGGACGGAGCAAGAAGTGGAAATTTTACCGATGGGGTGGGACGACAGTATATTGGAGAAATTGGGAAAACTGATAATGGAATAGTGGTCGTAACAAGCCATTTATACGATGGAACAAAAAGCCTCCCATTAGATATAGAATTATATCAACACGCAAATTCATTACCAGAGGGAAAAAAAGACCCAGACTTTCTAAAAAAGCCAGAGATAGCTTTGAATTTAATAGACAAAACTATAGAGAGAAATTATCGACCAGGAATTGTGATTATCGATTCAGGGTATGGTAATAATACGTCATTTTTAAAAGAGTTAGAAAGTAAAAACTTGAAGTATTTGGGAGGAATAGCTAAAAACAGAAAAGTAACTTTAAATAAAGCAGATTATTATCTGCCGATAAGAATAGATGAATTAGCAAAAAGCTTGCCTAAAGAGGCTTTTACAAAAGTCGACTTAATTTTAGATAAGCCGAAAAAAGTTTGGGTAAAAACATTAGAAGTAGAAATCTCAAGACTCGAAGGAATAAAAAGTGTGGCTATCGTCATGAATGCTCCCACTTTTGAAGATTCCACAGATATCGACTATTTTATCACAAATGTTGACCCCAATAAAGTTAATCCACAGTGGATAGTAGAAACCTATTCCCAAAGAAATTGGGTGGAAGTATTCTACCGAGAAGCTAAGGGCTGGTTAGGATTAAAAGAATACCAAGTTAGGCATAAAAGGAGCTTACTGAGACATTTTATCTTAGTATTTTGTGCTTATACTTTTATTCTTTGGCATAAGCTAACTGGAGGCTTAAGACGACGATGGGGAAACAAACCTTTGAACACTTTTCCTGAAGCTTTGGAGGCATTTCGTACAGCTATCTCTTACCGTTTTCATAACTGGTTAAAGAATAATGCTGACGTATTTGCTAGGTATAAAGCTAGTTTGGGCTATATCTGGGCTTGAAATAAGCTAAAGTCCCAATAATTTTTTCGTTCAGTAATTGTAATTTTTTTAGCTTCAAAAACCAAAACATCAGACGACATAAGAAAAATATTTCCTGTTTCGATTAGAGAAATTACACCTAAAATTGCTTCAGCTTCTACAATAATTCTCACTTGCACTTTACTATCAAGTGGACGCTGTAAACTACACATATCAAGGTAAATTTTCATTTTGGTGATCAATAATATTATATTTTGATCATTCTATTTGAGCTTAGTAATTATGCTGATTAATGAGAATTGCTGAATTTAAGAATTTAATAAGGGAACTCATAAATAGGCTTCGAGTCTAATAGCAATTCTATTTCGAGGGTAATCCCGTCTAAAATCATAAGAGACTCTTGGGAGTCCCTACTATCTTGACAAATTAAATGAGTATATAAAAAAATCCCCAACTTCTACAGTTGGGGCAATTCACAATTCTGTCAAACAAAGTTTATAGTAAATAAACCAAGATAAAAAGAATGATCCAAATGACATCAACAAAGTGCCAGTAAAGTTCCGCTGCTTCTACACCAAAATGGGACTCACTGGTGTAATGTCCTGCTTTACGAGAACGCCATAAAACAGCGAGGGTTAATAACAGTCCAAAGGTCACATGAAGACCATGAAAACCCGTTAAAGCGTAGAAAGAACTAGCGAATAAATTAGTGGTTAACCCCATCTCTAAATGGAAGTATTCATACATTTGGCCAGCGAGGAAAATAATCCCCATCACCGCAGTAATACCGAACCAAAGCTGTAACCCGGAAACATCATTTTTCTTAATGGCAGTTTGTCCTTTGTGCATGACAAAACTACTAGAAACCAGGATGATAGTATTAATTCCAGGTAATAATAATTCTAGTTCTGGGGTACCTTCCGGGGGCCAAACCGGCATAATGGTTTTATAAATGATAAAGGCTGTAAATAAGCCTAGAAAAATGGAACTTTCTGCCACTAAAAATAGGGCAATACCAAACAGTCGATGATCGGGATGTCCCTCATGGCCACCATGATGACCACTTTGTTCGGGAACCGTTCCTTGAGGTTGTTGAATCGCTGATCCTTGCATAAGAAATTGAAAGGTTGAAATGATTTAATGACAGTTAAAAAAAGAGCAGTGGGGGCTTAAAAATATTAAGCCCAGAGGACAAGAAAACTTACTTAGAATTAGCTCCCACTTCGGCTAACATATCTTCGATACTTTCCTCAGAGTCAACCCCTTCGGAGTCGGTACCGTAATCATAGGGACCAGCCCATAAAACGGGTTCTTCATCGAAGTTTTCAATAGCTGGAGGAGAGGAAGTTTGCCATTCTAAAGTAAACGCACGCCAGGGGTTACGTCCTGCTTTTTCTCCTTTGACTAAACTGAGGAAGACGTTAATGACAAAGGGAACCGCAGACACAGCCAATAAATAGGCACCGATGGTACAAAGTTGGTTTAAGGGTTGAAACTCAATATCATATAAAGCAATACGACGGTTCATCCCTAATAACCCGAGTTCGTGCATGGGTAAAAAGGTGATATTTAAGCCGATAAACAGTAGGATAAAATGGGCTTTTCCTAGGGGTTCGTTGATCATTCTGCCGGTCATTTTTGGGAACCAATGATAGAACCCGGCAAACAGTCCCATGGCAGCCCCACCAAAGAGAACATAATGGAAGTGTCCGACTACAAAGTAGGTGTCATGAACATGGATATCAAAGGGAACCGAGGATAACATAACCCCAGTTAACCCACCGACTAAAAAGGTGGCAATGAAACCGACACCGAAACACATGGCGGTGTTGAGGTTAATTTTTCCGCCCCAAATGGTGGCACACCAGCTAAAGATTTTAATACCCGTAGGAACGGCAATGAGCATCGTAGCAGCCATAAAGAAAATTCTTAACCAGCCAGGGGTACCACTGGTAAACATATGGTGCGCCCAAACAATTAAACCGAGGAAACTGATGGCTAAACTGGAATAGGCGATCGCACGATAACCGAAAATTGGTTTACGGGCATGAACTGGCAATACATCAGAAATCAAACCAAAGAAGGGTAAAATCATGATGTAAACCGCAGGGTGGGAGTAAAACCAGAACATATGCTGGTAAACCACCGGATCGCCTCCACCTGTGGGGTTAAAGAAGCTGGTTCCTGCGATTAAATCGAAGGATAAAAGAACTAAAGCAGCAGCGAGAACTGGGGTCGATAAGAGAATTAAAGCAGAGGTTGCCAGCATAGACCAACAAAACAGAGGCATACTGTGCAAATCCATATCTTTAATGCGCATTTTAAAGATGGTGGTGACAAAATTAATCGCCCCCAAAATAGAGGAAGTCCCCACCAATAGAACGCTTAAAATCCAAATTTCCTGGCCCCAAACCCCACTAATTAAACTGAGGGGAGGGTAAGAAGTCCAACCAGCTTGGGCCGCCCCACCATCCACAAAGAAACTGAGGAGGAGGAGGATACCACCAGGAGGGGTTAACCAAAAAGCCACTGCGTTGAGGGTGGGAAAGGCCATATCATCAGCCCCAATCATCAGGGGGATCAAATAATTGGCAAAAGCAGCCCCGGCTGGGACGATCCATAAAAAGATCATAATGGTGCCATGTAGGGTCATAAATTGGTTATACATGGCAGGGGTAACGAAATCGGGATCGGGGGTGGCCAATTCTGTGCGAAGCACTTCAGCAAACGCCCCACCGATAAAATAGAACGCGAAGGACGTGACTAAGTATTGAATACCAATCACCTTATGATCTGTACAAAAGGTGAAATAGTCCGTCCATTTCCTTTGTTGATGTTCCATGTGGGTTGATTCGACGGTTATTGTCATAGAAGGTTTATCAATGATTACGATAGACTTGGCAAAAGAGGTACAGAGGAGACATTGAGTCAGGGGTCTAAAGGGGAAGTCAGTAGGGGCTTAATACTATTAAGCCCGTACAGAAGTCAGAAGGTTAAAAGGTTTTCTCTCTAAATTTGACAAGAAAGGGTCAGTTTCTGGATCTTCTAAGATTCGACTTCTCTCAGATTTAAAAAGCGTGATCAGAATGATTACTGGCTAATTCAGCCACCATCTGGTGATTCATGCCCATATCTTCGGCATAACGGTTAAGAAATTCTTGATCGCTCATTTCTTTGGGGTCAACAATAGCAGTTTCTCCCATTTGGGCTTCTTGTACGGGTTTATTGGTTTCTTCCCATTGGGCGTAAGCATCTGCACTATCAACATGAAGCACTGATTTCATGCCTCCATGATAAGCCCCACAAAGTTCGGCGCAAATAATGGGATAATCTCCTTCACGGTTAGCAGTAAAGGCTAAGGTGGCTTCTCGGCCAGGAATTGCATCCTGTTTTAGGCGCAGTTGGGGAACCCAAAAGGCATGAAGTACATCCCCTGCATTGATGTTGAGTTGCACAGGACGATCAATGGGTACATGGAGTTCACCCGAAACAATGCCCGTTTCAGGATAGGTGAAAATCCAGGCGTATTGAATGGCTTTGACATCCACCATTACAGCCGGGTTAGCTTCGTTGGCAGTATTACCTATTCCTAAAGCCATTTGATGCTTATGGCCACCCATAGCGATTTGTTGGGGAGAATGATCTCTAGAAATGACCGGATCGAGTCCTCCCATATTGTTATAGGCTTCAAAACTATAAAGGGCAAGAATGAAGACGATAATGGTGGGAATAGCAGTCCAAAGAATTTCTAAGGGTACATTTCCTTCAATGGGAGGCCCGTCGGTGGTGTCTCCTTTACGACGACGAAATCGAATGACCGTATAAACTAAGACTCCTTCTATCAAGAGAAACAGTCCCGTTGCAATGGTCATCATAAAGCTGAATATATTGTCTACCTGTTTGGCATCTTCAGAGGCGGCCACTGGCATTAGGCCATGGTTTTGACCATACCAGAGACTCGCTAATGTAATAACGATACCAACGAGTAAGGTGATAATGTTACTTGGAATCTTCACAATGGTTGATGGGTTAGACGATTACCTATCTAATTACGGTAAGGCCAACTTTTGAAAATGATTGGTTTTTTTATAACAGATTTAAGGATCTTTTGTTTTTCTTTAGAATCAAACTTGATTAACAAAGATAACCTTAAGAAATGCGTATTTTAGCTTTTTTTAAGATAGAGACGATAACTTTGAATTAGGATAGAAATAATCGGTTTAAATCTAATTACAGTTAGCAAAGATGACAGCAACAGAAACCCAGTTAAATCTCATCACAAATATTACAGGGGAACCCTATCAACCAGCTAGACTTTATTATCATGTGACGAATAAAAAGACGGTGTTAGGGGTGTTTGAGAAGCTGAAATGTATGAAATATTATGAAAAGAGCGATCGCTGGTATTGGTTATATGATGAAGAAGCAAAAAAAATCCGCTTTCAACAATCTTATAATAAAATTCCGAAAGAAAATCGCCCCATTCCTTTAGGTTATTTTCAATTTATTGATGATGATTTGATGATGTTAGAAGTGCGATCGTTTCAACGAGTGGTAGAAGGGGTAAAATTTTTTAATACTCGACTAAATTGGCGTGCAGCCGAACCAGTTCGCTTAGCCATTGTTAATAAGTTGTTTGGTTGTCCCCCCGAAGAAACCCCTCAACCTCCTAATTCTTTTGCTGAATTTTTTGATCGGGATGATATTATTATGCACAGTCCCGAAGCCTTAGAAGAAGAAATAAATAATATTATTAGTCAACACGAAACCGACGAAGAAAAAGATAAAGCAGTCACTGCTTATATGGAAGAAAAATCAAAACAACCCTTACCCGAAGTAGAAGAAATTGCTGTTACTATTCACGAAGAAGGATTATCTATTTTAGAAATGGCTTTAAGAATGAAACATATTGAAGCTTGGGAACATTGGCAAGGAAATAAATATTTTACTCAATACGATTTGATTCAAAGTATGTTAGAAAATATGCCAGACGCAAATAATGAATAATTAATAGTTAATAATTAGTGATAACAGTAAAAAAATTACGGTAAGGTGGCTATTACCCACCCTACTGGATTAATAAAGCTAATGAAAATAAGATCGATGTAATATAACAATAAGAGAGATAGGTTTTGTTTCATTTTTATTTGAACTATAACTCCGAACTCCGGTTAAACTACTATAAGTATTTAAAATAAGCGGCGATGAATAAGTTTGCTATTAAAGGAACTGATGTTCTTACCCCTGACAGTTGGATTAAAAATGCTACCGTAGTAATTGAAAATGAAAAATTTTTATCCATAGAAACATCTTCTATTGATCAATTACCAATCATTGAAGCAACAGGAATGTTGATGTTACCGGGAATTGTTGATATACATGGAGATGCCTTTGAAAGAGCGATCGCACCTCGTCCGGGATCACATTTTCCTTTTAAAATGGGGATATTAGAAAACGATCGCCAGTTAATGGCAGCAGGAATTACTACATTTTTTTACTCCATTACTGATTCTTATGAACCCGGTTTACGCAGTCGAGAAACAGCGAGAGAAATCATTAATTTCATCTTAGGAGAAGGAAAAAATAGTTTAAAAGCAGATAGTAAAATTCACATTCGTCATGAACAAGCAAATACTGATAATTATGATGAATTATGTGATTGGTTGAAACAGGGAAAAATTGATTTATTATCTATTAATGATCATCTTCCTCCTGTGGGTGATGACTACAAATTAAATCGTCATCTTAATTCTTTGCGACGCAGACATAAAATGAGTGATCAAGAATTACAAAATATGATACAAACTGCATTGAATAATCAAGAAAAAGGATCACAACAAATTGAAGAATTAGTAACAATAGCTCATGATCATCATATTCCTTTAGCTTCTCATGATGATGATACAGAAGATAAAGTTAAATTAAGTGCAAAATGGGGCGTTTCTATCGCAGAATTTCCGTCTGATGTCCATATTGCTGCTAAATCAAGAGATTACGGTGCGTCAGTGTTAATGGGTGCGCCTAATTTAATCAGAGGAGGTTCTCATGTGGGTTGGATGAGTGTTGAAATGGCAACAAAAGAGGGAGTTGTAGATTGTTTGTGTTCTGATTATCATTATCCTTCTCTATTTTATGCCCCTTTTCAATTAGCAGAAATGGGAATTATGACCTTTGAAAATGCTTGGAAATTGGTTTCCACTTATCCAGCAGAAGCAGCCGGAATAGGAGAGAGTAAAGGTAAAATTGCTAAAGGGTTAGATGCAGATTTTTTATTAATTGAAAAAGATAATAGTCATCTTAATAGTATTAAATCTATTTATGTCAAAGGAAAAGAAGTCGCACATTATTAATTAATAGTGAATGAGGAGTGCATCGGCCTCTTTTTTATTGAGTCATTGCGAGGGGAAATATAGACAGCAAGTCTTAATTTTCATTAAAAATACCCCGAAGCAATCTCTATATGTATGAAAGTCAACGAAATGTATCGTTTACCTCCCTTACATTATACTTTTCCTAATAACTGCTGATATTTGTTCTACCAATAAAACCACCACAAAAATGACAATAATAGTCATTAAAGCTTCATCGTAACGTAACAACTGCATTGAAGTGGCTAACTCTACCCCGATACCCCCTGCACCAACTAAACCCAAAACCACCGCAGAACGCACGGATGCTTCTAAAGAATATAAAGTAGAAGCGACAAAAGAAGGCATAGTTACAGGAAGAATAGCCCCGACAATAATAGCCCATTGAGAGGCACCTAACGCCCGTAACGCTTCGACGGGTTTAGGATCAATTTCTTCGATACGTTCAGCAAAAAATTTACCACAAAAACCCATCACATCAACCATAATCGCTAAAATTCCAGCACCGGCACCCAAACCCACCACCACAATAAATAATAAACCCCAAACGAGATCCGGAATGACTCGCAACAAGGTAATAAAACCCCGACTGAAGCGATAAATTAACCCGTTAGGACTCGTATTTTTAGCAGCTAGAAACGATAAAGGTAAACTGAATATCGCACCAAAAACTGTCCCCACCAAAGCCATTTCAAAGGTTTCAATGGTGGCTTTAATAATATTAATCAGGCGATCGGGTTTCGGGGGAAACGCATCGGCTAAAAATTCCCCTAAGCGAAAAATACCTTTATAAATTCTTTCTGGTGTGAGATTACTAATATATAAACCATGTAAGAAAAAAGCCAAGAGAATACCTAACCCTAACCAAATGGTAAAAGGAGGTTTACGAAAACGAGGAGGGGGTGAATGTTTTGATTGATTTTGAGAAGTATTTAATTTCATGGGGGTGTGGGAGGGGTGGGGAATGTGGGAAGAATTTTTAGGTTAAATTTTGATCGCCTTGATAGAGAAGGGTTAAGTCTTGATCCTCAAGGGTGTTTACCGTTGTATCCATTTGCATTTTCCCATCCCGTAAACCAATAACGCGATCGCCGTATTCTTTGGCTAATTCCAGTTGATGCAGGGTACAAATAACGGTTAATCGTTGTTCTTTGACAATAGACCATAATAAATCCATCACCTCTCTACCGGCTTGGGGATCAAGACTGGCTACAGGTTCATCCACTAAGATTAATTTGGGATGTTGCATCAAAGTTCGGGCGATCGCCACTCTTTGCTGTTGTCCCCCGGATAGAGTATCGGCCCGTTGTTGAGCGATATGGGTTAAATTCACCCGATCTAAACAGTCCATAGCGCGTTTTCGTTCTGTTTCTGGGGCCGTTGCCGGAAACCAATAACGAGGGCTGCTACTGCGTCCTAATGCCCCGTGTAGGACGTTATGGAAAGCCGATAAACTGCCTACGAGATGGAATTTTTGGAACACCATACCCACTTGCGATCGCATTTGTCGTAATTGTTTAGTATTAAGCTGTGATAATTGCCAATTACCGATACAAATGTCTCCAGAGGTGGCAGTTTCTAAGCCTAAGATACAACGTAATAGGGTGGATTTTCCCGAACCATTTGCCCCTAACAGTACAATTCCTTCTCCGGATTGCGCTGAGAAACTCACCTGATCTAAGGCAGTTGTTCCGTTAGGATAAACCTTGGTAAGGTCGCTAATTTTCAGCGATAACATAGTTTTAGTGATTAAATAAACAGCAACTGCAACTAATCTCCAACAAATTCGGTAAAATCATTAATTCCAATGGCTTGATAGGCTTCACGAATGGGATCATAATCGGAGTCTTTGGCTTCAACTAACGTTGAACCTTTATATTTTTCGTTAGCATCAACTGAAACAATGGCCCCGATTAATTCTTCTTGATTTTCCACCATTCGTTGTTTAATTTCTTCTACATATTCGGGATTTAATTTGCTACTAGCAATAAACACATCACTGGGTAAGAGATTGCCTTTTTCAATAATGGGATAATCTTCAGCGTTGAGTTTTTTAGCTTCCATAAAGCGATCGTAATCTAATGCAGCCCCTCCCCACGCTTCTACATCTTCGTTTTGAAACGCCTGTAAATCGGCATCTCCTAACATTTTTATCTCAATATCTTGTTCAGGTTGTAACTCGGCATCAACTAAAATTTTAGTAGGGCCCAGTTGTCCGCTAGTGGAACCGAGATCGGACATAGCAATGGTTTTCCCTTTTAATTCCTCTAGGGAGTTAATACCACTGTTTTTATGGACAGCAATGACGGATCGATAGTTGGGACGAGTGATGGCAATAAAGGGGACAGCCTCAGTTTTAGCCTGCATTACTACATATTCGGCAGGTCCGGTTAAGACAATATCAACCTGATCTGATTGTAAAGCAACGGCTGCGGCGGTGCGATCGGCTACGGGGAAAAATTCGATTTCTTTACCCAATGTTTCAGTTAATGCGTCTCGAAAGGGTTCATAATCTCGTTGCAACTCTTCTAAACCTTGTACATCAGTTACGGCAAAACGTAAGGTATCGGGTTCTCCGTTAGGGTTAGTCGCAACATCGGGAGAATTACTATTACAAGCTACCAGAAATAATAATGAGTATATAAAAAAATTACGACGTTTCATTAATTAATAACCTACGATTTTTATCTCAAAATATTTTATAGCAATTTTCCTACTTGTAAAGGGCAAAGTTGTCTTGTTTTTGATAACCAACAAGAAATAGGTAATGCAGAATACAATCTCTTGTTTTTCAAGAATTAAAGTTAAGTATTGGTTATTATAAGGTTAAAATTATAGCTTGCACCTTCGATTAAATTAGGTACAGCACTTTTCGACTTAATGGAATAGGGTATAGGGGCATAATATATTATGGTTCTACCAATTTTTGTATTACAAACTTGTTGCAATTTATTGTAAATCTAGAAGCTTGATATAATGATTAAACGCTTAAGTGGTCATTGCGAGGGGTAGTCTAAGCCGTAAGTTTTGAACTTTGCTGAAAATACTCCGAAGCAATCTTTCTATCTATTGTTGAAAACTGGTATTAAGTTTAATGTGAATATTTCCCCTCGCAATGACTACTTATGATAACTGGCAAAATGTTCTTGTAACATCCGATGAATAAACCGATATCCTCCCCCAACTCTTTGCAGAAATAATCTGTTAGTTGCATAGTCTAGAAACTTAGCATAATTCCAAGGGGCATAATTTTTTAAGGTAAGAATTAGTCTTAAACTGAAATGTTGGATAGCTGGTTTTCCAACACCGATAATACTACCTAACATCATTATTATCACGACAAAATATGAATCTTGAACCAAAGTATCAAATTCCCAAGAATTTGCTACTGGTGTAACAAAAAAATGAATAATGGGAATTATAGTGATTAAAATAATAATTAAAACAATTGCAAATATTTTTAAGCTATTTTTTACTGATTCTTTTATTCCTTGATTAGGAGATGTCTTTATATCAATGGGTTTCCCAACTAAACCAATACTTAAAACTGTAAAAACAACTCCGAGTAACATAAAGTTTAGTGATATGACTAGTGCTATCATCATATTACCAGACTGAATCCACCAAGCTATCATTATCATAACCATTGCAATCAATAGATTAGTGAGTCTATCAATTATCTCTTTTTTCTTTTTTGTAAAAGATAATCCTATTGTTTCAACTGGTTTTATAAACATATTTTCCTTAGAAAACATTAATCTCGTCCAGTTTCCTTTATTCTTTCCCATCAACTCTAAACCCAACCAGGTATCTAAACCAATCATTAATCCGATAATTAGTCCCAATATTAGTCCCAATATAAATCCTAAAATAAGTCCAGAGATCAACTTTAAAATCATCCCAGAAATCAGCGCAAAAATTAACCCGAAAATTAGCCCCGAAATCATCCCGTAAATTAATTTTCCTTGTTTCGATTTTAACCAATAAGGTTGTATATGCTCAATAAAAAACTCTGTTTCGCTTTCTTTAGTTATTTGAATAGCTAACCATATTAACCAATGTCTTGTCTTTTGATCATAAAAAGGCTTTGGTATTTCTTTTTTAGTTACTAGATCACGATAAGAGCGATCAAACATTCGTTGGATATACCTTTCTAATAAATAGGTTTTCTTTTCCTCTACGGATGCTAAAGTTTGCCATTTTTCTAACGATATTCTCTCATAAGCAATAACAATAATACTAAGAAAAAAAGGAATCTTACATAAATCTAATAATTCCGAATCTTGTTCTATGTCTTCCCATAATGCTATTCCTTCAGTTCTTTCAACATAATCTTTAATTTGTTCTTCTCGTAACGCTTGCAAAATAATTGAACCATTTAAAAACAATGCTGTTTGATTATGCTTAAACTCTTTCACTCGACTACAAATCACTAACGGTAACTGCGCCCTTTCTTTCCCTAAATATTCATTTAGTTTATCAATACAAAGTTTCTGTCTAGCTGATGCCAACTCATCCAACCCATCTAATAACGGTAAAATAATTCCTTCTTGTAACCATTGATCACTAATTTCTCTTTTTATGCCATAAGGTGGTGCTTTTAAACTCTCAATAATCCACTCATGAATTGACTGTTTATCCTCTTTCCAAGCAGACAAATTAAACAATATGGGAATAGGTTGATCAGGATCATTTTTTGCCCTTTCTACCAATACCTTTGCTAACTGTAATAATGTTGTGGTTTTTCCTGATCCGGGTTCCCCTAAAATTAAAAGTCTTCCTTTAATATCCTCTCGATTGTAAATACTAAAAATAGTTGTCTCTGAAGGCAATTTTTCTTGTTTCCTCGTATCAACTTTTAACTCCATTTCCCAAAACGGAGATACTGATAACGGATCTTCTTCTTTATCTAAAAGAATACTAATGCGATTATGTAACGACTGATTTAAACGACTATTAACTTCCGTTTCAATCCAATCTAATAATGTTTGTTGATTTTTCTCTCTTTTAACTGTTTCTTGTTGATTACTGTTTCCATAATAATGATATTCTGTCTTATTTCCCCCCACATTATCCCCACCTCCCGAACTATTTTGATAATCACCTTCTACATAAGCACCGTCATCATTTACATTCGCTTCTCGGTACTCATTTGTATTAATTTTTCTGGATGTTTCTTTATCAGTCATTAGTCATCAGTTATCAATTATCAGTGAACAGTGATCAGTCATCAGTTATCAGTTGCTTATAAGTAGATAGGTGTAATTAAATATAAAAAGTCCGTAGTGATCAAAGTAGGTTGGGTTGAGGAACAAAACCCAACTAAAATGATGGGTTACGACAGATTTTATGATTCTAACCACAATATAACCGATCGCTGTTTAACCCACCCTACAGTTATCTTATTTTTGTCTGTTTGATAAGCATGGTTAATATTTAAAGCCTATTTTAATTAAACATTAAAAATTTTTGCTAACTTTACAGTTCGTAATGTGTAGGAATCTTTCTCAATAGTTGACGAATTTACTGGCTTTGAGGTATATTCGTAACGATGAAACTCTACAGTACGTATGTCAACTTTAGGATTTAACCTCAATTAATCCCAATACTTCGTTATGTCATTAAAGAAATGATGACATTTTAAGCAATTTTATTCTTATTTACAGTTCGGTTTTGAGCATCTGTACTAACCTATGTAAACTTTGTAAAGTGTTGCTCTTGACAAAAACGAGGTTATATGTGCTCTTTAATTTCCACAATTTCTACACCCCACACCCTACACCCTACACCCTACACCCCACTCAAAACTTGATTTTGCAACGAAACCAACTCTTTAATACCAATTTCTGCTAAATCTAAGATGTCATTAAGTTGGGAACGGGTAAAACTATTTTCTTCGGCTGTTCCTTGTACTTCAATGAGGTCTAAATTTTCCGTCATAACCACATTAAAATCAATATCTGCTTTAGAATCTTCAGGATAATTCAAGTCAAGAAATGCCTCTCCTTCAATGAGTCCCACTGATATCGCTGCCACAGGAAACCGTAAAGGAGACTGAATTAATTCCCCTTGTTTAATTAATTTATTGATGGCTAACCCTAAGGCCACATATCCTCCTGTAATAGAAGCAGTTCGGGTTCCTGCATCAGCTTGCAAAACATCACAATCAATAGTAATACTTCTTTCTCCTAACTGTTGTAAATCAATACAAGATCGTAAACTTCTACCAATTAATCGTTGTATTTCTTGGGTTCTTCCTGATAGTTTTAAAAGTTCTCTTCGTTGACGTTCTTGAGTTGCACCAGGTAACATTCTATATTCTGCTGTCAACCATCCTTGACCACTTCCTAAAAGAAAACGAGGAACTCTATCTTCAATACTCGCAGTACAAAGCACTTTTGTTTCACCACATTCAATTAAAACAGAACCGGCAGAAAAACGAGTAAAATTGAGTTCAAAATTAACGGGACGAAGTTCATTCGGTTGACGGCCATCAGGACGTTGCCAAGACATAATTTACAATCAAAATTTATTTTTTGCCTTTGCATCTTACCACAGATGATGACAAAAGTAAGAAAGCATAATTAAATAGATTAAACTTGTAGGGTGAGCAATGCCAATAAAATATAAACCATAAGACAGAAACTATTTTAGATATGGCTCACCTTACGCTTATTGATAATCACCTACTTAGAATTCAAGAATGTAGAATCAAGAAAGCTAAGCTTCCAACACCTGATGCTGAGAATAAGATAGTTTTATAGGGTATTTTAGTTAAATTGATACTCAGTAATAATAAAAAATAAACATCCATAAACACTCGTGAATAATCAAGATAATAACCTAAAATAGTAATACTGCTAAAAGCAAACATTATACTATAAAAAGTATTACCTATTTGCATTAATAGGTTGGGTTGACGATGTTGAATATATAAGATAAAAATTGCAACAAAACTGAATAATAAAAGGAAGAACATATAAGCTTCAAATAAGTTTCTTCCATTTAAACCTCCTGTTAAAATATTAATTAGTTTATTGATGATTCCCAGAAAAGGAAAACCGAAATTATCTTTCACCCTCACTTTTCCAGGTAAGTCTAAAAAACTAATATAAACCGTCCATAAAATGGGTGGAATCAATCCATATAATAAATATTGAATCTGTTTAAATCTTCTTTGTATTAAACTGTTTAAAAATAAAGCAACCCAAATAATTAATAATGTTTCCCTGGTCAAACAACCGAGACTAATAAATAAAGCAGTCAATTTATATTTTTCGTAACGATAACAATAAAAAGAAGCAATTAAAAAGACACTACTAAATAAATCAGCAGTACCTAAAGATAATACCATCCAAACCCCAGGAATACATAAGGTAAAAAGAGATTGAAATTTTGAAACGTTATCAGATTTAAAATAGAAGTTTGTAATAGCAACAATAATGATAATAGAAAGAGCATTAATTGCTACCATGATATAAGGAATTAAACTTCTATTTCCTAAAGCTAAAAGATAACTAACTAAAGGATATAAAATACGACGATAACGATAAATAGGATGATCTAAACTATTAATCGTTTCAGGATTTTGTAAAAAAGGATCAAGGGCTAAACTTAAAAATTGTTGACCATCATAACCGATTTCTCCGTGATAAATTAAAGTCGTTTCAGCATTCAAAAAAGGAGAAAGAGGCAAAATTGAACCAATGCGAAAAAATCCCGTAATATTACTATCAAATTTGAAAAAATAAAAATATAAAGTAACACAAAAAACAATTAATGTACTAAGAAATATATTAACCAGATTACTAGAGAATTTATTTAGATTAGGTCTGAACATTTTAAGTTAAATAATTTTAAAAAATAGAAAATCGTCAAGTGAATTGACAAAAAAATATTAAAAATGTTCCTAGATTTTAAGTAAATAGAAAATATAAAACACTAAATTCACTCTAATGACAGTGATTTATAAAAAAATTTTGACGTATAAAAAAACAATAATCTATTGATAACTTTCTTAACAGCTATCAAGCAAGAATATAGTCTTGAATAAGAGTTGTTAAAGTGTCATTAGAACCAATATAGTTTACAATAAGAAACAAATTAACCCTAACAAGGAGAATAACATTGCCACACACCATTGTAACTGAAACCTGTGAAGGGGTTGCCGATTGCGTAGACGCTTGTCCTGTTGCTTGTATTCACGAAGGTCCCGGAAAAAACGTCAAGGGTACAGACTGGTACTGGATTGATTTTGCTACCTGTATTGATTGTGGCATTTGCTTACAAGTTTGCCCAGTTGAAGGAGCGATATTACCAGAAGAAAGACCCGACCAACAAAAAACGCCATCTTAGAAATCGGAGTTCGGAGTTCGGAGTTAAACTTAATTTCTAGAAAAAATAACAAAATGAATAAATAGGGTTAACAACGATTGAAACAATGGAAAATATCTTAGAAGTTAAGGATGTTTATGCCGGATACGTCAAAGATTTAAACATTTTACAAGGCATCAACTTTCGGATTGCTTTAGGGGAATTAGTAACCGTTATCGGTCCCAATGGTGCTGGAAAATCAACCTTAGTAAAAACAATTTTCGGACTACTAAAAACCAATCAAGGTCAAATCAAGTTTAAAGGCAAAAATATCACAGGATTAAAATCAGATCAAATTGTAAAATTAGGAATGTGTTATGTGCCTCAGATTTCTAATGTGTTCGCCACCCTAAGCATAGAAGAAAACTTAGAAATGGGCGCGTTTATAACTCATGGCTCATTAAAACAACAAAAAGATAAAATATACACCATGTTTCCCCGACTGGCCGAACGTCGCCGTCAAAAAGCAGGAACCCTATCCGGGGGAGAAAGACAAATGTTAGCCATGGGACGAGCATTAATGTTAGACCCTGACGTATTACTATTAGATGAACCCTCGGCCGCCTTGTCCCCTATCTTGGTCAATAGCGTCTTTGAACAAATCAAAGCCATTAATCAAACCGGAAAAGCCATTGTCTTAGTCGAACAAAACGCCAAAAAAGCCCTAATGATGGCCGATCGCGGATACGTCCTAGAAAATGGGCGCGATCGCTTTGAAGGAACAGGAGAAGAATTGCTCAACGATCCCAAAGTGGGACAACTCTATTTAGGGGCAGCCTATCAAGAATCTGACGGAGAATTGTAGGAGAAAGTTCTCAAGATGACTACAATTTCAAAAATACAAGGTAAGCTAGATAAGGAAAGGATTAACAACAGTCCTGTCAAAGGTTAGAAGTAAGTTTCTTTCTTAAATTTAAGTGGAGAAAGACAGTAAATTCTGGCTTAGCGACTATAGCAAAGTGATAAAACTCCATGCTGCGAATCATCACCCAGTCAGCTGAGATAGACACAGAATTGCAAAGAATCCGCGATCGCCCTTATCGAGACGAGATTCAAGCAAAAGAGGTTGCTGTGGGAGAAATTCTCGAAAGAATTAAACACCAAGGGGATCAAGGACTTTTTGAACCCTTTAATATCCTCACCACCCCTACCCATCTCAAAGTCAGCGGTTCCGACTTAGACGCAGCCTATCAAAAGATTCCCAAAGAATTACTCGATGCCATCCAAACCGTCAGTCAAAAACTAGAAAACTTCTATAAACAACAACTTCCCAAACCCTGGGTAAAATTTGAAGACGACGATGTAGTCGTAGGCAAACGGTACACCCCCGTCAAACGGGCCGGCATTTATGTGGCCGGGGATCAAGGTTCCCCCATGAGTCGGGTCTTAATGCAAACCCTACCGGCAAAAATTGCTAAAGTTCCTGAAATTCTCCTCGTTACTCCTCCTGATGAAACGGGGAAAGTGCCTCCAGATATTTTAGTGGCCGCTCAAGTGAGTGGCGTTAACCAAATTTATCGCATGGGAGGAGCAAAAGCGATCGCGGCTTTAGCTTATGGAACCGAAACCATTCCCCCAGTAGACGTGATCACCGGAACCGGCGGATTAGATGTTATCTTAGCTAAACGCATGGTTCACGGGACCGTTACCCTGGATACCCCAGTCGATGCCTCAGAATTATTTATTATTGCTGACGCAACCGCAAAAGCAAGCTACATCGCTGCTGATTTATTGGCACAAGTTGAACAAGACCCCAGTAGTGCCGTCATTGTTCTGACAACAGAGTTAAGTTTAGCTCAAACCATTCAAACCAAAGTACAAGAAAAATTACAAGATAACGCCCACGGCATTTTATCCGAAAAAGCGATCGCCCACTACAGCTTAATTATCGTCTTAGACTCCCTTGAACAAGCCATTAACATCACCAATCAATTTGCCCCTCATTACCTGATGTTAGCCCTCGCTGACCCCTGGGACATCGTAGAGAAAATTCGTGCCGTTGGTAGCCTTTTCGTTGGGCATAATACCCCCAAAGCCGTTGGGGACTATTTAGGGGCTGGAGGCTTAATTTTGCCACCCTCCGGGTTAATTCGTTATGCCTCTTCTGTGCGAGTGGAAACCTTCTTGAAACCCTCTCATCTCATTGAATATTCTCCTGCAGCTTTGAAAAAATTAGCCAATGCTTTAGAAATTTTAGCTTTAGCAGAAGGGTTACCAGGAACCGCCGATACGATGAATTTACGGTTAATTGAAGGGGAAGATTATAAGTAGGGGTCGGTAGTTGGCAGAAATAATTAACTTTATAATGGAGATTTCGATAGAATTAAAAAACTTTGTTATCCTTGATACTAATTAAGCTCTCTCAAGGGCTGAAAACAAGTGTCTATGAGTCAATCTCCTCCCAAAACTGAGCATCGTCCAACCCGTTTCGCCTGTTTACCCTATGGGGTTGGTCATGATCATGAAGGGGTCTGTCTAGAGCTACAATTAGGTCCCTATCGCATCTTGCTCGATTGTGGTTTAAGGGATCTCACCCCCTTAATTAATCAAAACCAACCGCCAGTAGACGCAGTCTTCTGTAGTCATGCCCATAGTGACCATGCCAGAGGACTAAAAGCCCTTCATGAAGCCTTTCCCACTATCCCCATTTATGCCAGTCAAGTGACTAAACAACTACTACCCCTAAACTGGCCTGACAAAAATAATTCCAAAACCGCTAACTTTTGTCAGGGACTATTCTGGGAAAAACCCTTTGAGTTGTTTGATGATTTGACAGTGCAGTTATTTCGGTCCGGCCATTTACCAGGGGCTGCTTCTATTCTCCTAACCTATCGTACTGTCGAACGTGCCTATAAATTACTGTACACAGGAGACTTTTCCTTATCCAATCTTCAATTGGTCGAAGGACTCTCCATCGAAGCATTAAGGGGCTTATCTCCTGATATTTTAATCATTGAAGGCACTTATGGCACCATGCGCCATCCCCATCGTCGTCAGCAAGAAAAAGAGTTGATGCAGCGTATTCATGAGTGTTTAACCCACGGTTATAGCGTTGTGTTACCGGTACCTACTTTGGGGTTAGGACAAGAAATTTTAAAATTGTTGCGGTCTCATCATCAGTTTACTGGCCGAGACTTAGATATCTGGGTTGATGAAGAAGTGGGCAACGCCTGCGATCGCTATTTAGATTTACTGCCAGAATTTCCTATATCAGTCCAAAATTTTGCCAAGCATCAACCCCTGTTTTGGGATGAGCGAATCTGTCCCCGTTTACGTCGTTTAACCCCTCAACAACGGGGAAAAATTGGACAAACCCCTTGCATTGTCTTAACCAATGATATCCCAACTCTTTACGATGAAGGTTATCTACTCTCAGGGTTGTGGGTGATGTTATTTCCGGCTTTACCCTACGAAGGACAAACTCTAGAATCACCAGACATTGTTAAGTTAATGGAAAAGGTGTCCGTTCATACGGAGTCCTATGTGTTAGCTGAACATAGTGATGGCCGGAACACCACTCAGTTAATTCATAATTTACGACCTCAACATATTATTTTTGTTCATGGTTCCCCTATCAATTTAACGGATTTAACCAGTTTAGAAGAGTTACAAAATCGTTATCAACTTCATCTTCCTTCAACGGGAAAATTAGTCGAACTACCCATCGGCGATAAGTTTATTCAACCAGCAGCCCCGTCTCCTGGGGTTTATGAGGGAGAATTAAATGATTTAGACAGAAATATCACCATCACGTTGCCTCACAACATTATTGATGATCCTCACTGGCGTTATTTCGCTGATACCGGACTGGTTGAGGCCCGATGGCAAGGGGATGAGTTGGTATTGCGAGGCATTCCTCAACGGGAACTTCTCAATCAAAGCAATGCCGATAAGGTAGTCAATGATGTCGATTGTTGTTTAACCTGTTGTCATTATCGAGGTCAACGGTGTTGGAATTCTCAATCCCCTCTTTATGGTTTTAAAGTCACACCAGAGGGTTATTGTCCTGTGTATGAACCCCTTCCCAAACAAAAAGATGAGTAATCACCGTGTTTATGATAGGATATTTTGTGATCCATAATATAAAAGAGTTCCGAAGGTAGATAACCATATGGAAACAGTATTCCTTTTAGCAAAATTACCAGAAGCTTATCAAATTTTCGATCCTCTGGTAGACGTATTACCAGTGATCCCCGTGTTTTTCTTAGCTTTAGCCTTCGTTTGGCAAGCTGCTGTCGGTTTTAAGTAAAGCTTAACAGCGAAAACCTTGATCATACCATCGATTAATGGATCATGATTCATTGATCGATGGTTTTAATGATAATGACTTTTAAATCAATTTACTTCTATTTTTATCTCCCCTGCTCCTTACTCGCGCGTTCCCAAGGCGAATTCGATTCGCCGGGGTCCCTCGTCTCCCTGCTCCCTTGCAATCCCAACTAGGATCTTTGTGATCTACTGAGAATAGCTGTGTCAGGAAAATCACTAAAGACACCATCAACCCCTAAGTCAAAAAATTGTTGATATTCTAAGTGAGGATTGCCATTATAATTGGTAGCTAAGTAAGCATTTTCATTGCGAAAGGTAAAAGTATGCACTAACAAACCCACATCATGAGCATCATTAATGAGTGAGGTAGGGAGAAGTAAAATTTTATTCGTTTCATCAACCGAAATAATCATCCGCTTCCAAGGGCCAATAGCATCAGCATAAGTAGCAATATCAGCTAACCCTGCTGGGGTTCTTAAATCTTTATAAGTGCGAGAATCACCACTAATGACAAAATCATAAGGTTGTGTTTCGATCAACGTACCATCTTTTTCGATACCTTCTGCTTTTAAAAGCTGGACTAAAGGAACATCAATAAGACTACGAAGTTTTTGTAAATTACTCACTTCAAAAGACTGAATAAAAAGGCGATGGCGATCGCAAAATTGATTATCTTTTAACAGTTTAACTAAAGGTTCTTCTAACGATAATCCAACCGAATCATGATAACTCGGATGTTTAGTTTCTGGGTAAATACCAACTTTTTTCCCAGTATCAGTTTTGACTTGTTTAACTAAATTAATGATTTCTTGAAACGTAGGAATCTCAAATAAACCATTAAACGATTGATCCCGAAACTTAAGACGTTGAATTGCTTTTAATGTCTTAATTTCAGCCAAGGTAAAATCATCAGCAAACCAACCGGTTTCTTTTTTTCCATCAATAATTTTTGTTGTGTGACGAAATGCAAATTCTGAGTGATGGGTTACATCAGTAGTATCAGTAATATTAACCTCATGACGAGCAATTAACACCCCGTCTTTAGTCGAAACTAAGTCTGGTTCAATAAAGTCGGCCCCCATTTCAATAGCTAACTGATAAGCTTCTATAGTATGCTCAGGACGATAACCACTTGCACCCCGATGAGCAATAATAATCGGTTTTTGACTCACATCTTGTACCTGTGTCATAACGTATTAGGGAGGATAGGGTGTAGGGTGTAGGGGGAATTTATGTTAATCTCCAGAAACTTGATGATTAACGATCGCAATATTCCATTCTCCGAGTTGACTGGTTTGAAACGCGACTTGAGATCCATCTCCGGTAATAGTGGGTTGTCGAACCGAACCGCGAACATTAGCTGAAAGTAACGTAGAGCGTTGTTTATTGCGATCGTAGACCATAATATCGGGTTTCCCTCGTTCCGTCGAAACATAGACTAAATAACGTCCATCAAAGCTTAAAGCAGGTTGATCTTGACTAGAATCTCTACGATTAAGATTAGGCAAAGAAACAAGACGCTTCTGTTCTAAATCAAACAGATAAATATCTCGATGACCTTGACGTTCTGAGGCAAAGGCTAAATAACGACCGTCTCCGCTATAGGTTGGGTATTCTTCCGGGGACTTGGTATTGAGTCCGCCGGTGGGTATTTCTGGGGTCGTTAACAGGGGATGACGACAGCTAGTAAGGAACATTCCCATTAATACGATGGGAAGTATAAACAGACGAAACTGCATTATGGAATAATTGTTATCTTTGAATTCTATTTTATCGCTCCTTTGGGGTAAGGAGTCAGTAGTCAGGAGACAGTAGTCAAGAGTTAGAATTAATGATTAACTAAACGAGGATCTAACTTAGAGTAAGAACCGATTTCATATTGTTGTTGCTCTATTAATTGATTAAGTCTTTTGACTCGTTTTTTTGAAGCGGGATGACTAGCAAAAAAGTCCCAATTTAATGCTTTTTTCTTATCAAGATTCTTGAAAAAATCTGTTGCACCTGCTACATGACCATAAGTTTTATTTAATAACATTAAACCAAATTCATCCGCTTGATATTCTTGAGAGCGAGAATAGTGACTATTGCTGATAGTTTCAGTAAGAGTTGCAATACTATTAGATAAAAGAGTATTATCTCCTGTAAACGTTGCGATCGCTATTTGAAGGATTAATGCTTTTCCTAAACCACGAAGATGATCTCGATGAGAAAAATGGCCTAATTCGTGGCCTAAAATCATCATTAACTCATTTTCTGAGTTTACTGCTTTTACTAAACCTTGAAACACCCCAATTACGTCTCCAGGAATGGCAAAAGCATTGACGGTATCTTCTGGGATATAAATGACTCGATAATCTCTTTTGGCTAAGGATTCATCATCGATATGTGATTCTAGACGATCTAAAAGCTTATTTAACACTTCTTGTTGAGGAGAATCTTCTGCTTTTTTTTCATAGATAGGAACAACAATCGAGCCTAGTTTTTGTTCCCAACTAACGGGAATATAAGTAATTCCCCAATCGACTAAAAATGAGATTAACTGAATAATAAGGATAATAATAATCAGAAAAATTCCTAATATAATTAAGAGTTGACGAAAATTCGTGGGAGGATTGCGATCGCTCATAATGAAGTCATACTAAGTTCAATTATCATACTTCAGCAACTAAATCAGCTATTAATTCTGCGACGACTCCTAAACTTTCGGGAGAAAGCTGATCAATATATTGCTTAAGCTGATTTCGCATTTTAGTAGCGTTCATAATTAATAGACTCCTTAAAAGACTGTTTGCAACGATATATGTTAAGAATAAAATTGTCAATTTAATCACTACTTTTTGTTGGTCGAAAGGGACGTAAAAAGTTGAGTAAAGGATAAATAGCACGACTTTGAATCCATAAACGGCCTTGACCACTAAAGCGACAAACTAACCCTTCACCCCCCAAAATTCCTGTTTTGAAATTTCTAAAGGATAAACCGCCAATCATTTCTACATTATAGTTTAAAGTATCTTCAAAAGCGACCACATAACTGGTATCAACTACATAGTTATTCTTAACAGGAACTTCTAAAATAGCCCCATAAGAACTAAACCACAAATCCCCCCGTCCTGTGGCTCTTAATAAGAATAAAGATTCTCCACTAAAAAACCCTTTAAATCCTTGAAATTGGGTATCCATTTCTACCGTATCGCTACAAGCAACAAACCCCGATGATTGCACTAATAAACCGCAACGACTTTCCATAGAATAGTGTTGAATATCTCCAGGAACGCCAGGGGAAATATAGAGTCTTCCTGAATTATTTTCGGCGGTAAATTGATTAATAAAAAGGGATTCTCCCCCTAACATTCGGCCTAACCCTTTCATTAATCCGCCTTTCACCTTAGATTTCATTTTTATAGAAGTGTCCATCGCAGCCATGGCCGAAGCTTCCACTAAAACCGTTTGCTGAGGACGCAAATCAAGAATTAATGAAGCATAAGCCGGAGAATGTTCGATTTGATAAGCAATGTTTGACATCTAAAATTTACCTGAAATAATAAAGAACTATACCGCTACGCGAAAGGCAAAAGGTTTACACTGAGCAATGTCTAAGTGCAAGAGGCAAGAGGCAAGAGGCAATAGGCAATAGTTTTAATCTTCCTCTGCTTCCTCCGCTCCCTCTGCTCCCTTCTCCTCGCTCCCTGCTTCCCCACTCCCTCTGCTCCCTGCTCAGGTTACTTAGGTGGTAATTGAGAACCAACAATAGACCCAAAACTGCCGGGGTTATGGGTTTGACAATAGACTTTACCCTTGCCATGAAAACGACAAATAAATCCTTCACCTCCAAAAAATGCCCCTAACCAACTGGTATTGGCTTTATCAATGCGAAAATCTAAACTTCTCTCAAAGGCGACAATATGACCGGTATCTACCACATAATCCCCATCCACTTCGATTTCGTAAATACCGCCAAAGGAGGTTAAAATAACCGGGCCGTATCCTGTGACACTCAGCCAAAAAATGGATTCTCCAGAAAATAAAGATTTCATCCCTTGAAATCCTAAATCAAGGTCTACATCGTTAGCAGAGGCTAAATAAGAAGCGGCTTGTACCACTAATTCTTGACCTTGCATCTCATAAACTAAGATATCACCCATCAATCTAGGGGCGAGAAATACCTCTCCCTCTGCAGTGGGGGAACGAAATACACTTAAAAAGAGAGATTCTCCCCCTAACATTCGTTTAAATCCTCCCATAATGCCCCCACCTTTTCCTTGTCTGAGGGTGGTACTGGTGTTGATAAAGCCACTCATGGCCACCATTGCGCCAGCTTGAGCAACAATTTCTTCACCTGCATTTAAGATCACTTTTGCGATCGCACTATCGGGTTGATGTATTAATTGAATATCCATGATTATTACTTCACTTTAGGGCGTAAAAATCCCACTAAACCGCTAACACTACGAGATTGCAGATAAATCACGCCATTTCCTTTTAAACGGTTGACTAATCCTTCACCAGAAGTCATAGAACCGATTAATCCGCCGGATAAGCCAATACTCATCTTAATTCCGGGGCTATAGGCGACTAAATGACTATTATCGACAATAAATTCCCCTGTAACCGTTTGTTGACTGATACCGCCATAAGCTCCGAAAAAGACGGTTCCGTGACCACTCACTTTTAACTTAAATAACCCTTCTCCTGCAAACCAACTGGCAAAACCAGCCCAACGTACGCCTAGGTTAATTTTAGGACTACTGGCGATGTATGCACCGGGTTGAAAACAGATTTCATCGCCTCTTAATTCTAAGGATTCAACGTCGCCTATAATGGATTGGGTTAAAACGAGGGTTAAGGGTTGAGACGTTGCATTTTTGAAGACATTAACAAACAGGGATTCTCCCCCCAAAAATTTTCGTAATATGGCTGCAAAAAACCCACCAGATAGTTTTGTTTTCATGGATAAACGACCATCCATACTGGCCATGGCTCCGGCTTCTGCTATGATACTTTCACCCGGTGCCAAGGTGACAAAGATAGCAGCAAAAGCTGGTTTATACCGAATTTCATATTGCATTTTAATGAATGATAATAACAACTGAGATCATTTAACTCAGATACATTTTGATTTTATCCCAATAAAGGAAAAACTAACTCAATTTAATCTATTCTTGTAACCATTGATTAACATCGTTAGCAAAGTCTTCGTAACGACGCAATGAAGTGACTTTAACGTTAACGTATTGTCCCATCGCTTTCATAATGGGTAAGGTAAAAAGAATTTGATCAAGCATATCGGGGGATTCTACATTAACAATGGCAATAACCCGTCTTTCTCCTACACATTTCCATAAATCCACCACAATACCTGCTTTTTTCGCGTTTAAAGCTGCTTCTGCTTCTTGTGACCACACGGAAAACAGATCCTTTTGTGTCATCGCCGGTCCATACTCTACCTGAAAATCGAGAAGATAAAGCATTTTTGGATTACTCCTTGTCACTCATAGTTATTTAGAACAAATTTTGACTTGTTTGTTCCTTACTCATAACGGCAATAAATATGGCAATATGGGACAATCTATGACAGAGGAGTGGTAATTTTGATGAATACTATCCCTAATACAACAAGATTAACGACGTTAGAAATACTATTAAAAAAGCAATTAGAAAAATCGGCTTTACTATCTGTTCCGTTTTCAGTCAATTGCTTTTTAGGAGAAGTTTTACTAATTTTAGTTGATTGTTCTCATGCTAATGTTGTCAACCCAGAAAAAATTGAAGCTTTCTTATACAAAATTTTAAAACAAGAAAATTTATCTCATGCTTATTTCATTGAAATTTATTATTACATTAACGGAGAATATTGTTTTGTCGATGTAGGTGAGCAACCCAATGTATCAGATAAAGCAATTGCTGATAGAGAAATGACAGTAAGTAAGAATATTATCTCTAATACGACAAGATTAACGACGTTAGAAAGACTATTAAAAAAGCAATTAGAAAAATCGGCTTTCTTGTCTGTTCCCTTTTCAATCAATTGTTTGTTAGGAGAAGTTTTACTAATTTTAGTTGATTGTTCTCATGCTAATGTTGTCAACCCAGAAAAAATTGAAGCTTTCTTATACAAAATTTTAAAACAAGAAAATTTATCTCATGCTTATTTCATTGAAATTTATTATTATATCAATGGAGAATATTGTTTTGTAGATGTAAGTGAGCAACCCAGTTTATTAGAAATTTTAGCTTGGAGATTATTGGATAAGGATAGAAGAATTTTTATCAAACAGCATAGAGATTTAATACTGAACTGGTATCAAAAATTTATCAATTCTCTAAATCACAATTTTAAGTCAAATCAATTATCATGGTTCGTTATTAGCGGAAGTTTAGGAACTTTAATACTGTTAACTATTTTCTATGGGTTGACTCGTCCCTGTATTTTTGATGAGTGTCCAGAACTAAAAAAAGCTCAAAAACTCTCTAAGAAAACTAATAGTTTCTTAAAAAATAATGTTTCCAATTCTGACTTAAATATGGCTAAAGTACAGTTAGAGTCAGCCATTAAATTACTAAATACTATTCCTTTTTGGTCAAATTATTATCGAAAATCTTCTTCGTTAAAAAAAGAATATCAACATAAACTCAATAACATTTTAGTATTAACTTCTACAAGAGATAAATTAAACAATGTGGTATCTTTACATAAAAAATCCTCTTTATCTCTGAAACAACTAGAAACAGCAAAACAAGAAATTGAAACAGGACTTCAAACTATTGAAAAAATGAAAAATAATAATTTTTTAGAGGAAATAGAAAACCAAGATTATCAAAAATATTCAAATATTATTGAAAACATTAATAATAAAATGCACTTAGAAAAACAAGCCCAAACAAATTTAAAGCAAGCTGAACAAGCAGCATTTTTAGCCCAAAAAAGGGAAAATACTGCTGATCAATTAGCGGATTTGCAATCAGTTTATAATACTTGGATTACAGCAATAAAACGGTTACAAGAAATACAACCTAATACAAGAATTTATCAATCTTCTCGTCCTCTTTTAAAAACCTATCTATCTAATACAACAAGAGCAGAAAAACGAAAAAAACAAGAAGAAATAGCGGTTAAACTATATGAAAAAGCTAGTAATTATGCTAACTTAGCACAAAAAGCGGAAAAAAATAATCAATGGTTGCAAGCTGTCAACTACTGGAATATGGCTGTGGTTTATATTAAAAAAGTTCCTCAAAATACCTTCAAAGGGAATCAAATTCAACCGTTTATTTCAACCTATAATTTATCTTTAAACCAAGCTACTGATAAATTAAAACAACTAACACAATCAAAAACCATCAATGCAGAATTAGATGCAATGTGTACCATGAAACAAAAAATATGTGATTATCAAATAACAGAAGAATTAATAAAAATGAGACTAGAATCTCAGTATTTAGAACAGGTATGGATGACAGCTTTGCAAGCAAAAGCAGAAGGTAATTTGCAAATTCAAGTCGAACTATTAAACCATCTTTCTACCTTTGAACATCGCTTACAAAAAATTAGTAATCAAACTGGTAAGTCTATCGAAGTGTATAATGCTCAAGGAAATTTAATGACTGTGTATCATAGACAACAGTAAGAAGGTCATCGCAGTGACAAAATTTTAACGTAATGCACTATACACGATCGCAAAGATTGGTTATAATATGCATCGCAGAACAAACCAAGATAAGTAAATATACTTAATAAATTTATGACAACTCAAATTTTATCTCGTTCATCTTCCGAACCTTCTGAAATTACCTCTAACGGTTCCAATAAGAAATCATTCGGGGTGAAAGATAAAGATAATCAGATAATGAAAGTACAAAAAGCTTATCCAGTGGTACAACAAGTCAAATATTTACATCTACAAGCTGAAATTGATGTGTTACTTCAGCAATTACAAAGTCTTAAGAAAAATTAGTGATAGGACGATAACTAAAGAATTTTTGATGATAGGTCGTTTTAACGACCTATTTTTTGCGAGTAAGCAACTAAACCAGCTTTTGCGACTTGTCCATAGCTATCGAGGCGTTCTTGTTGTCCGGTACGAGTGGGGGATAAGAAAGCATCGGTTAAACCCACAGAAGTAATCATGACAGTTGCAGCAAGGATAACGTAGTTACGGATGAAGTTGTTGTTGTTGGTGTTGGTGAACATTTTGATGACCTCTTTGCTCTTGTTATCCTCATCTTATGAGGTGACAAGGGGTGATGTCAGTCCCAAAAAGCCCATCAATTCAGGGATTTAGCTATTTTACTTTTTCCCTATAAGTGGAAATAAGTGGAAAAATGGGTTCGGAGTTCGGGGTTCGGGGTTCGGAAATTATTAGAGTAACAATGAAAATACAAATTCTTCTCTGTTGCTGAGCTTGTCGAAGTACACTCCCCACACTTAACTTGACTAGAATATTGATACACTCAATTTAAACCCATGATCAAGCTGAAACTTCTACTTTTTCAATACCGGCTAACTCAAACGCTTGATGAACCGCTTTTAACGCCTTAACCCCTTCTTCTTTGGGAACCACACAACTAATTTTAATCTCAGACGTAGCAATCATCTTAATATTAATGTTTTCCGTCGCTAACGCACCAAAAAACTTAGCCGCCACCCCAGGTTGTCCCACCATACCGGCACCAACAATACTGACTTTAGCGATATCTTCGTCTACAATCACCTCATCAAAGCCATCGGATAAGCTACTTAATACCTGACACGCTGCTTTAGCATCTCCTTGACAGACGGTAAAAGCAATATCACGGGTTGGCATTCCGTCTAAAATACGACAGCGTTGCGACTGAATAATGGTATCGACACTAATATTATTTTCTGCCAAAACTCCGAAAATACTGGCTGCCATCCCTGGTTTATCCTTAACGTGACGAATGGCAATTTGAGCTTGTTTTTGATCTAGGGCTACCCCACGCACTGGAGGAGATACCGCTACTGCTTGGGAGGCCACGGGGTTGGGGGATAATTCCACGTCAAAGGCTTCACATAACGCTTTTATAGCGCGATCGCCTTCTTCTTTGGCTACCACACAACTGACCTTAACTTCTGAGGTGGAAATCATCTCAATGTTAATATTGGCCTCAGCTAAGGTTTTAAACATTTTCGCTGCAATGCCTGGCCGACCAATCATTCCGGCACCAGCGATGGATATTTTAGCCACGCCAGTTTCTACCATTACTTCTGCTTCGGTGGGGTTAGAAGGGGTACTACGTAAGGCCGGTGCGATCGCTTCTGCAACGGCTTCTGCTTTGGTCAAGACATTTTCGATGACTGTAAAGGCAATATCATTACTATTTCCTTCGTGGATGGATTGAATAATCAGGTCTACATCTACCTGTTGATGGGCAATTTCGCCGAATAGACGGGCTGCAATGCCAGGGCGATCAGGAACCCGTAATAAGGCAATTTTCGCCTGTTCTCCGTCAAATTCTACTGCATCGACTGCTTTAGCAATTTCTAACCCTTCTAAGGATCTCGGTTTAGGAATAGGGGAAATAACGCTAGTTCCTGGTGCATCACTCCAACTTGATCGCACCACCAACCTCACCCCATAATTACGGGCAATTTCTACGGCCCTAGGGTGCAATACTTTCGCCCCTAAACTGGCTAATTCTAGCATCTCATCGCAGGTAATTTCGTCCATTAACCTTGCTTCTGGAACGATCCGCGGGTCTGTGGTTAAAATTCCTGGAACATCGGTATATATTTCGCAAAAACTGGCTTTTAGGGCTACTGCGAGGGCGACTGCGGAGGTGTCGGAACCTCCTCGTCCCAAGGTAGTAATTTCTAGGTTTTCCCTTGAACTAATGCCTTGAAACCCTGCGACGACAACGACTTCAGCTTTATCGAGATGGCGTTTAATGCGATCGGGTTTAATGGAGAGAATGCGGGCTCGACTATATTCTGCTTCGGTGACAATTCCAACTTGCGCCCCGGTTAAGGAGATGGCGGCTTGTCCTCTTTCTTGCAGGGCCATGGTCATCAGGGCGATCGTTACCTGTTCTCCTGTAGAGAGTAACATATCCATTTCCCGTCGGGAGGGGTTAGCGGTGATTTCTTGAGCTAAGTTAACTAGAGTGTCGGTGGTTTTTCCCATTGCAGACACCACCACAACCACCGTATTTCCCTGTTGAACCGTTTTTTGAATGCGTTGGGCAACGGTTTGAATTCTTTCGACGGACCCGACGGAGGTTCCCCCGTATTTTTGGACAATGAGAGCCATAGTTGAAACAGACGCAGAGATATCAATTATTTAATGTAGCAAAATTACTTAGGAGTGATGGGGGATCTGTAACATTTTCTTATATTTGAGTCAGAAAGGGAATAGGGAATAGGGAACAGGGAACAGAAAAAAGTTCTAGGTTGTTAGGATTAGTTAATATCGTGGGGTTGATTATCTTTCTACTTTAGATAAGATTTCCTTCCATTTTATTTTATGAATGGCTTGTAATTCTGGATCAGATTCAACTAAGTTTGAGTAGTTATTAATGAATTTTTCAACGGATATTAAACGTCTAAGCAAGATAGTATTTTAAAGTGGAAATAATACCATTAAAAATAACTTGGTAGCCGTGAGTTTTTCTTATCTGTTTGATTTATAGTTGAATAAGTTTTGATTGTTCGACTTTAATATTAGCAGAGAAAAAGATACGGTAACGGCGAGTATTCTTGAATTATAACAACTTGTTTCACTTCCAGAAAATTCATGCCAATTGGCGAAACTTTATCAACAAGATGCTTCTCGAATTGATAACCGTCTTCTTCTACCATTGGGAAGTTTAATTCTGTATATATCTTTTGTGGCAGTGGCTAGAACGCTTAGAAAGAAAGGGTTACAGGAGTATATCGGGGACTGTGTCACCCTTAGCAAAAGCCAACGAGAGACTCGAAAAAAAAATACTTGACAAAAAGATAATACTGATTGTAGAGTATTTACAAATTTAATATTTTGTTTCGTTTCAGTTCCTTAACCTTATTTATTTCAGTTCTTTACTTAGTCTTAATAGTAAGAAAAATATGAAGCAGCAATCTCTTGAATTTGCTGATCATAAACCTTATTCTATAGGTAATGATCGGCGATCGTGCTTTGGAAATAATCAGGATAGTAGTCCTGTTTTAGGTTTGAATAGTTTAGGAGAAGTTCTGGAAAATCTGAACTCTATTGCTACTTTTGTTGATATTTTGGAGTATCGAGCCTTACATCAACCAGACCAAATAGCTTATATTTTTTTACTAGATGGAGAAACAGAATCAGCTAGAGTGAGTTACCAACAGTTAGAGCAACGAGCAAAAGCGATCGCAGCTCAACTACAATCAAATCTTTCTCAAGGAGAAAGGGTTTTATTACTGTATCCATCGGGCTTAGAATTTATCACTGCTTTCTTTGGCTGTTTATACGCGGGGGTCAATCCAGTTCCGGTTTATCCTCCTCGACGTAATCAAAAGCTCTCTCGACTACAAGCGATTGTTAAGGATGCTCAAGCTAAACTTGCTTTAACCACTAATTCCTTATTAAGTAGTATTGAGGCGAAATTTTCTAGCTCACCTGAATTAGAAAAAGTGCCTCTATTAGGGACTGATAACATCACTCAAGAAAAGGCACTAAACTGGTACAAACCCGATCTCTCAAAAGAAGACATTGCTTTTTTGCAATATACCTCTGGCTCAACAGGTACGCCTAAAGGCGTTATGGTCACTCATCAAAATTTGCTGCACAATAGCAAATTGATCAAGATGGCCTTTGGTCATAGCACAGAGACAATTGGAGTGGGTTGGTTGCCATTGTTCCATGATATGGGACTAATTGGCAATGTTTTACAACCTATTTATCGAGGATTTCCCTGTGTAATTATGCCTCCCGAGGCATTTATCCAAAAGCCCATCCGATGGTTGCAAGGGATTTCCCGTTACAAAGGTACCACCAGTGGTGGCCCTAATTTTGCTTATGAATTGTGTGTTTCTAAAATCACACCTCAAGAGAGAGAAACCCTAGATCTAAGTCATTGGGATGTGGCATTTACCGGAGCAGAACCCGTTCGAGCCGCAACCTTAGAAAAATTTGCCACTACTTTTGCTGATTGCGGTTTTAATCCGAAAGCGTTTTATCCTTGCTATGGAATGGCGGAGACAACTTTATTTTTATCAGGAGCAACTAAACACAAAACCCCTGTTATCCAAGGGGTTGATAAAAACGCTCTTTTAGATAATAAGGTTGTTACTCTTGACTCTCAACACCCTGATGCTCAATTAGTGGTCAGTTGTGGTTGGGCTTGGTTAGACGAAAAAATCGTCATTGTCAATCCTGAATCTTTAACCAAATGTCCACAGGGACAAGTAGGAGAGATTTGGGTATCTAATGAGAGTGTGGCTCGGGGTTATTGGAATCGACCCGAACAGACAGAACAAACCTTTAAGGCTTATTATTTAGCAGAAAATCAGCAGATTGGCCCATTTCTGAGAACGGGAGATTTAGGATTTTTACTTGAAGGTCAGTTATTTGTTACGGGCAGACTGAAGGATTTAATTATTATTCGAGGACGTAACCACCAACCTCAAGACATTGAATTCACCGTCCAACAAAGCAACCCCGCATTCCGCAAAGATTATGGTGCTGCATTTTCCATTGAAATAGCTGGTCAAGAGAGGCTAGTGGTTGTTCAAGAAGTGGAGCGGAGATATCTGCGTAAATTAAACTCTCAAGAAGTCATTCAGCAAATGATTCACGCTGTTCTCCAAGAACATGAATTAGATATTTATGCTGTGGCACTTCTCAAAACAGCCAGTATCCCTAAAACGTCTAGTGGTAAGATTCAACGCACGGCTTGTCGGGCTGGTTTTCTAGCCCGAACCCTTGATATTATTGCCGATTGGAGCAAAATTCCCTCTCAAACAAAGGGATTCAGAGAACTAGAATCAGATGTTGATTCTTTGTTAGAAAAGGTCATAACTTTTTCGCAACCATCAGAATCGTCTGATTATAACGGTAATCAATCCTTATTGCAGACTTATGAAGATATTGAACAATGGTTGATTGCTAAATTTGCAGAACTCAAGGAAACGGCTTGTGAAAACATAGACATTCAAGAAAATGTCGGGTTTGATTCGTTGATCGCTGCTGAATTAAATCATCTGTTTAACACCAACTGGGGAGTTGAAATCCCTATGGAGAATTTCATTGAAGGTGTTAGTGTTGCTGGTTTAACAGCACTTTTGACCGAAAAAATCTCAGAGACTCGTTTGGCATCGACTGAACACATAGACCAACTTACTGATGAAGAAGTCGATGCTTTACTCAGTTCTATCTTATCTAAATAGACAGGAGACAATTGAATTATGACTACCAATCTTAATACTTTAAATTCGTTTTCATCTGCTCAAAAGCGTGATTTTTTGAAACAACTACTGGCAGAAAAATCTGATTCTCTGTCTCTATCAGGGAAACCTCGTCAATGGGATCACAAAAAATTTCTCGATGATGCTGAGGCCGCAGGATTTCTTCTTGATAACGGTATTCCGGTTATGGAGGGGATGAGTGGTTCTCACATCAAACGGAATGGTCGGGAAATGATTAATTTATCAGGAATTAATTTTCTCGGACTCCAACAAGAAGATCAATTCCTCGAGTATTTTTGTCAAAACACTCGCCAATATGGTTTAGCGACAGGAGGCTCTCGTCTGACTCAAGGGGTTTCCCGTCCCCATCTTTTACTTGAACAAAAGATGAACGAAATTTGGCAAAAAGATTATACTTTAACCTTTGGGACAGGGGCTTTAGCTAATATTGGTTTTATCAATGCGATGACCAGTGCTTTTGGCTTTGATGCAAGTGTTACCATCGATAATCAGGATGTTATTTTTGTTTTAGATCGCGATTGTCACTGGAGTTTATGGAATCCTCTTGCTCACCGAAAGTTTGGTTCTCAAGTCTTTGCTTTTAAGCATAATGATCCTTCTTCTCTTGAGCAAGTGTTAAAGAAGATTAAATCATCGAAGATTATTGTGGTTTTTGAAACCGTCTATTCTTCTGATGGTAGTGTTGCACCTGTGGGTGAATTAATCGACATCTGTGAGCGTTATGGAGCGTTATCTTATGTTGATGATGCTAACGGATTTATGATTTATGGCACTCCTAATCGACCTTTTTATCAAGAGTACCAAGCTTTACGCAGAGCCACTTTTATTATGGTGTCTTTCTCCAAAGCTGTCGGAATCGAAGGGGGTGCAATTAGTGGACCTGCAGAATTTGTCAAATCTTTTGAGATTCTCTCGGGTACTTCCTTATTTACAGCAACCATGCAACCCCCAACGGCTGCTACGAATCTCGAAATTATACAGCACTTGGAGAACAATCCCCAAATCATGGATAATTATCTAAAACGCTGTTCAAAATTGCGAGAAACGCTAATTAATTTAGGTTTCCATCTCAATGATGTACCTTCTTACATTACTTCCATTGTTATTGGTGAGGATGAAATCGCCGAACAGGTGCGTCGAGATTTACTGGAAATGGGTTACTGTATTCCTGTATTTCGCTATCCTGCTGTTGAGCGAGGTAAGGCTTTAATTCGCTTGATGATCAACAATAAACATACAGAATCAGACATCGACGGTTTTGTTAAAGCCCTTAAAAAAGTACGCAAGCGTTATCAATTTTAAGGCTTAAAATTCATTTTTTACATCAAAACCAATACTTTACTCTAGCAATCCTAGATGAATGGTGAGAATAAGTATAAAAAGATTAGACTTCCTGAGCTAAACCGATTCTCACAAGTAATTTGGGATTGCTATAACAAACCAGCCAAACAAAAGTTTTAAGCTCAGACGCATTTAACCTGCGTTTTTCAACACCTTAAACCCTTACTGTGGCTAATTGAATCATACACACTAAATCTGTCTAAGCTTACTAAGGAGAATAATGATGACGACAACCCTATTATTAAAAGAAGAAAAAATGAACCGTTTTAAGGGGACATTACTTTTTATTCAACTGATTATTGCTCTAATTAATCCAAAACAAAATCAAGATAGTTACGACAAAATATATGCTTGGCTAGATTATGTATTACCCTATATTGTTCCTGGCTCTCAGGATATAAAAATAATGCCAGGAATGTGGGATCAATACCCTAAAGTTTCTCCAACAAAACGAATACTAGATTATGTATTTGCTTATGATAATCCTCAAGAAGGACAAGATATTCTCGACGTAGGTTGTGGTCTTGGGGGGTTAGTCTCCTATTGCCTCAAAAAATATCCTGATATTAATTCTATAACTGGAATTGATCTATTGAAAGAACATATTAAAAAAGCTAAGCAAAATACGTTTAATCAAGAAAAATCCAATTTTTTTGTTGGGGATGCAACAAGGTTAAGACAGTCTAGAAATTATCAATTACAGGAAATTGTTAAGAGAAAATTTCATAAAGTATATATTATTGATGTTACTCAAGATTTAACTGTTCAACAATTTCGTGATATCTTTGAAAACTGTTTTCAATCTTTGCATAATGAGGGGATTCTAGTGGTTCATACTCAAACCATCAATCAAAAACCCTCTTCTTGGCAAGAAAGTTTAGCGGCTAATCTTTTAGTAGCACCTTATGCACCTAATTTTGATGATATTAACAATATTATCAGTAAATATTCAGGAAAAGTAGATGTTGAATATAAAGATATCACCTTAGTCGCTTTTAAAATGTGCTTAGAAAGGCTCATAGAAGAAAAAACCATTATTGATAGCTTAATGTTATATCCCTTTTCTTATATACTAAGAAAATTAAGTTTATCTTTATTGAATTTTATTAAAAAAGGAACATTTTCTGAATATCTGATCTTTATCAGAAAAAAATAATTTAGGTTTTATTATAGGCAATTATCCCAACATGATATTAGTATGGGAAAAACCCTTCATGAAGCCTTATTTGGATCAAAAAGATGAATACTGTACTGACTTCTATAGTGATGATTGCCTTAATTGATAGTATTAATCCCAATGCTGTAGCGGTACAGATTTATTTGCTAAGTACACCCAAACCGATAAAGCGCTCTCTTGCTTTTATCGTTGGGGATTTTCTGGCAACTTTCATAGCTGGTTTGCTAATTACCTTTGGATTAACTCAAGTAATCTCTCAAATATTTAGCCGTTTTACTGAAATAATTTATTGGCTTAAGTTTCTATTAGGTATTGCCTTAGTATTACTTGGTTGTTATTTCCCTAAAGTTTTTAGCAAGTCAAAAAATACTAAAAATCTTAAGCAGATTCAACCAACTCAGGCATTTTTACTAGGAGGAACGATTGCCTTTTCCGAAGCACCTACTGCACTACCATATTTAGCTGCCATTGAAATAATTGTACAAGCAAATCTCTCTTCTTATCAAATAATAGGTTGTCTCACTATTTATAATATTGTGTTTGTCTTTCCTTTGATTATCTTGTTATTTACCTATCTCTTTTTTCAGAAAAAATCTGCCTTTGTACTGGATTCTATTCATCGATTCGTTAACAGATGGATTCCTAAAATCATGCGAGTTATTGCTATTATTTTTGGTTTGATCTTGATTATTGATTCTCTTATTCATATGATTACCTAGTGCTTACTGAAACACGATACAAATCGTCTCTTGTCCACACCATAAAAATATGATTACCACTTATCCAAAAAAAACAACACGGAAAGACTCAACTCACTATGAAAACTGATTCATCCTCCAAGCATATTTATCATGGACGCTGGATTTTAGCCCTTGCTGTCGCTGCTACAACTATAGCCAGTGCTGCTGTTGTTTATCAATTTCTGCCCTCCCAAGGAAGTCGTTCCCCGGTCAAAGAGTCCAAAGCAACAATTCCTCCTCTTACGCAAGTTGCTGCTTTAGGAAGATTAGAACCCGAAAACGAGATCATTCGTCTCGATGTACCTTTACCTCTACAAGGGGACAGAGTTGAACAATTATTAGTTCAAGAAGGATCAAAAGTATCAGCTAATCAAGTAATCGCTATTTTGGATTCTCGTAGTCGCTTACAATCAGTAGTAACACAAGCTCAAGAACAGTTAAAAATAGCTCAAGCGCGTCTGTCTCAAGTTAAAGCTGGTGCTAAAATTGGAGAAATTGATGCACAAAAATCAATAATTTCCAGAATTAAAGCTGATTTGGATGGGCAAATAAAAGAACAAAAGGCCAATCTTGCTAAATTAGAAGCTCAGTTATCGGGAGAAACAGCAACAGAAAAAGCAACTATTTCTCGCTTACAAGCAGAATTAGAAAATGCTGAAGCTGAGTGTCAACGTTATCAGACTTTATATCAAAATGGTGTGGTTTCTCTTTCTGATTATGAGAGTAAATGTCTCAGACAAAAAACGCTTCAAGAAAGTATAAATGAATCTCAAGCTAATCTCAATCGTATCATCACGACTTATCAAAAACAGCTCCAACAAGCTCAAGCTAATTTAAACCGTACTCTAGCAACGGGAACTCAACAAATTCAACAAGAAAAGGCTACACTTAACCAAGTTTCTGAAGTTCGTCCAGTCGATATACAAGTAGCTCAAGCTGAAGTTGATAATGCTTTTGCTAATTTACAACAAGCAAAAACCGACTTAAATCAAGTCTATATAAAAAGTCCTATCACTGGACAAATTATTAAAATTCATACAAGAGTTGGCGAAAAAATTGGGGATGCTGGTTTACTAGAATTAGGACAAACTAAGGATATGATTGCTGTGGCAGAAATCTATCAAACTGATATTGAAAAGGTAAAAATAGGACAAGAAGCTGTTATTACAGGACAAGCTTTTTCGGGTCAATTAAAAGGCACTGTTTCTCAAATTGGTTTACAGGTTAGCAAGCAAAATGTTTTTAGCACTCAACCTGGAGAAAATCTCGATCGCCGAGTGATAGAAGTGAAAATACGCCTTGATCCTCAAGATGCTCAAAAAGTGGCTAGTTTAACTAATTTGCAAGTTCAAATTGAGATTAATCTTCAAGAATAAAAGACCTAGAATCTTCCATTTATATACCCAAAATTGCTAATTATTTATGTCTCCTAAATTTTTTCGGAAAACTCCTATAGCATGGCATCAATTAATTAAAGACAAAATACGTCTGAGTGTTGCAATAGCAGGGATTGCTTTTGCTGATATTCTGATTTTTTTTCAATTGGGAATCTTAGACGCTCTTCTTGATGGCTCTGCTAAATCTCATCGGATTTTACAAGGGGATCTCGTATTAGCTAACTCTCAATTCCAAACATTATTTTTAGTCAAAGATTTTCCTAGAGAAAGACTACAGCAAACCTTAGCTTATGAGGGAGTTGAATCAGTATCAAGCGTCTATATCAAGTTTGCTCAGTGGCGTAATCCTGAAACTCAGCTTAGCCGTAATATTTTAGTTTGGGGAATTGATCCAGTTAACTCACCTTTTTCTTTTCCTGAAATTAAAGATAATCAATCTCAATTAAAATTACTCAATAATGTATTATTTGATCAAGGATCTCGACCTGAATATGGACCAATACTCCACTTAGTAAAAGAGCAAGAAAAAGTAGATATTCAAATAAATGAGAAAACTGTAAATGTAGTTGGTTTATTTAATTTAGGAGCTTCTTTTGTTACCGATGGTAACGTAATTATGAGTGATTCTACTTTTTTGAACCTCTTTCCTAATCAGCAACCTAACGATATTTCTTTGGGATTAATTAAACTTAAACCCGGAACAGATATTAAAGCAGTTCAAGCACAAATGATTGCTAATTTACCTGAAGATGTTAAAGTCATTACTCCCTCTGAGTTAGCTCAAAATGAAGTGAATTATTGGTCTAGTCAAGGGATTGGTTTTATCTTTGAATTAGGAGTAATGGTCGGTTTTATTGTGGGTGTTGTAATTGTTTATCAGATTCTTTATTCTGATGTATCAGATCACTTGCCAGAATACGCTACTCTCAAAGCAATGGGTTACAGTGATGGTTATTTATTGAGTGTCTTGATCAAATCTGCATTATTATTAGCAATTTTGGGTTATATTCCCGGTTTTGTATTATCTCTAGGCATATATCAAGTAGGTTCTGTTTCTACTCAATTACCCATTATGATGAAAGTTGGCCGCGCTTTTATTGTGCTAATTTTAACCATTATTATGTGTGCTATTTCGGGGGTAATCGCTATGAATAAACTTCGATTAGCTGATCCAGCCGATATTTTTTAATTTTAAGGATAGTTTAATCTATGCAAGGTCTTTCATCTAACTTGATCAATTCAGTAGAACCTGTTATCTCTATTGCTTCTCTTAATCACTATTTTGGTGAAGGAAAACTTCGTAAACAAATCTTATTTGATATTAATCTCAATATTCATCTAGGGGAAATTGTCATCCTTACTGGTCCTTCTGGTTCTGGTAAAACCACTCTACTCACTTTAATGGGGGGGTTACGTTCTGCTCAAGAAGGAAGTCTAAAAATTTTGGGGGAGCAAATCCGTGGAGCGAACAAAAAACAATTAACCAAACTTCGTAAACAACTTGGTTATATTTTTCAAGCTCATAACTTAATGATGTTTTTAACAGCAAAACAGAATGTGCGTCTATCTTTAGAACTTCATGATCATTTGCTAGATCAAAATCTTGATAGTCAAGCGCAATCTATATTAGAAGCAGTTGGTTTAGGCCATAGAGTTGATTATTATCCAGAAAATTTATCCGGTGGACAAAAACAAAGAGTCGCGATCGCTCGTGCTTTGGCCAGTAACCCTAAAATTATTTTGGCAGACGAACCGACTGCTGCACTTGATAAAAAATCTGGAAGAGATGTAGTAGAATTAATGCAGAATTTGGCTAAAGCACAAGGTTGTACTATCCTTATGGTTACTCATGATAATCGCATTCTTGACATCGCTCATCGAATTATTTACATGGAAGATGGCCGTTTAACTCCTAATCCGATTTAGATAGTTCTATTGAATAATGACATTAAGAACATAATAAAACAACTCAATTTATTATATTTGAGTTAACAACGGAATAGGTCAAAGTTTTAGTTTTATTCACATTAGTCAATATCGTGCCGTTTATTATCTTTCTAATTTTGATAATATTTCGTTCCATTGTATCTTATGAATGGCTTGTAATTCTGGATCTGATTCTATTAAGTTTGAGTAGTTATTAATAAAATTTTCGACAGATAATAATAATCTTAGATAATATTTTAAGGTAGGAATGATCCCATTAATAATGATTTGGTAACTAACTTAGGTTTACGTCCTAGCTTCTTCGTTCAATAGTGATAATCAAGCTGTATTTTTGAAGGGTGATAAGATAGAAGATGAATTAATTGAAGTTGTCACGAGAAGAAATAGTTTAAATGTTTATAGTAATAAATCTACTTTTATTTAACTCTTTTTAAGGTAACTTCGCTTAACAACTGACTTGTCATTTATTTTACTTCAAGAAATAATTGAGACTATAAAACTTTTTTTAGATGTACTATTAAAAATTTTGTATATTATGAAAAATCTAAAATTTAACAAAATATTTGCTCAGGAAGTAAACGATTCTTTAAAAATTTCATTCCCTATATCTGGATTTTATAAGCAGGGAATGGTAACAGCAACTACTGGTCTAGGTCTTATAATCCTGGGAGGATTACAGGCTATTGTCCTTATTTATGCTCTCTTTGCCTCTAAATCAATACTCAAGGTTTTTCTTCTTCCCTACTTATTTGTTTTGTTCCCTGTAATTGTTATTGGTATCTGGATTTTTATTTACGGCTTTTTTTCTAAAAGTTATCTACTTATTGATTCAGAAAAAATAATTATTGTAGACTATATTATTTTCTCAGATGATCCAAAAGTCAATATTTCTATCCCAAAACAAGAGCTTAAAGCATTAAAATATATGAAGAGGTTTATTGCTAAAAATCTCTATTTTCAGGCAATTAACGACCGTACTTTTGCCTATGACCTCATTATTGAAACTGAAACAAAAGAATATAGTCTTAGTAAACAAACCTCATTTAATCTAGATGAAACTGAAATGAACTGGTTAGTTGATGAGATTAGTAATCGTTTAAATTTTCCGATTAATATTGTTCACGAAGAATTTGAATGGGTATCAAATCAAGAAGAAAGTCTTGATTGAACTTTGTGAGCGTAATTTTCTTGTTATTATTTATTGGAATAAACCTATCAAAATATCAGGGTTTACTTGTTTGATTGTATTGATAAAAATGGGAAAGCCATCTCTTGAATCTCTTAAACCTTTCAGTTTTCACCCAACACTAAAGGGTTGGCAAGGTGGCCCACCTATAATAACGGAGACAGTTGGTAATTTACTATTAACGGTTAACTCTATTTGCTCACATTGTCCCTATAAGTTGTTTTCATAACTATGACAACAATCTTCATCTTTTTCAAATCCATAAGTCTCAAATCCTTGTGCTTCAAATCCCAAAGATAAACCACCACATCCTGCAAATAAATCTAAAACAAGATGAGATTTCAAAGGTTTGGGTTTCAAAATATGATTAATTTGCTTAATATAATTGGTTGACATAAAATAATAAAATATCTTACAGTTCTGTTTAATAATAACATTCAGATTATAATGAAAAAATCTCAATTAATAAATAAACATAAATCTCTCATTACTTCAAAACAAAGAAATAATAAATATCATCATTTGTCGACAAATTCACCCGATCGCTGAGTTCCTTGCTAACCTATAAAGAATATCGAAGGAGTGTAACGGAATTAGCGATGCAAACGCGAGACAGACAAACCCACAAAACCGCTTTATCCCTCAATGATGCCATCACCGCCAGCCAAAATTATTTATTATCCCTACAATATCCTCAAGGCTACTGGTGGGCAGAATTAGAGTCTAACATTACTCTAACAGCCGAAACAGTCTTACTTCATAAAATCTGGGGAACCGATAAAACCCGTCCCCTTCACAAAGTTGAAGCTTATTTACGTCAGCAACAACGGGAACACGGAGGATGGGAACTCTTCTATGGAGACGGGGGAGAAATTAGTACCTCCGTAGAAGCTTATATGGCCTTGCGTTTATTAGGAGTCCCCCAAGATGACCCGGCCTTAATTCGTGCCAAAGACTTTATTATTAGTAAAGGAGGTATTAGTAAAACTCGAATTTTTACTAAGTTTCACCTAGCTTTAATTGGGTGTTATAGCTGGAAAGGAATTCCTTCTATTCCCCCGTGGATCATGTTATTTCCTAATAGTTTTCCCTTCACTATCTATGAAATGGCAAGTTGGGCAAGAGAAAGCACAGTTCCCCTCATTATTGTCTTTAACGATAAGCCAGTTTTTTCTGTTGATCCTATCTTTAATCTGGATGAATTATATGCAGAAGGTGTTGAAAATGTCAAGTATAAATTACCAAAAAATAATAATTGGGGCGACATCTTTTTAGGGTTAGATAAGGTCTTCAAATTTGCCGAACAAGTTGACTTAGTTCCCTTCCGAAAAAAGGGACTTCAAGCAGCCGAAAGATGGATGCTAAACCATCAACAAGAAACAGGAGATTGGGGTGGAATTATGCCCCCGATGGTTAATTCTTTGTTAGCATTTCGGGTATTAAATTATGATGTTAACGATCCTTCTGTTCAACGGGGTTTTGAAGCCATTGATCGCTTTTCTATCGAAGAAAATGACACTTATCGGGTGCAAGCTTGTGTCTCTCCTATCTGGGATACGGCTTGGTGCATACGCGCATTGACGGATTCAGGTTTACCAAAAGATCATTTTTCTTTAGTTAAAGCCGGGAAGTGGTTGTTAGATAAACAAGGTCTTGAATATGGAGACTGGGCGGTTAAAAATAAAACAGGTAAACCTGGCGGCTGGGCGTTTGAATTTACTAACCGTTTTTACCCAGATATTGATGATTCTGCGGTGGTTGTTATGGCCTTAAATGGAATCAAATTACCCGATGAAGCTAGAAAACAAGCAGCCATTGATCGCTGTTTAAAATGGATAGAAACTATGCAATGTAAAGCAGGAGGTTGGGCTGCTTTTGATGTAGATAATGACCAAGCTTGGTTGAACGAAGTCCCTTACGGTGACTTAAAAGCGATGATTGATCCGAACACCGCCGATGTTACTGCTAGAGTAGTGGAAATGGTAGGAAGTTGCGATCTAGAAATGTCAAGCGATCGCCTCAATAAAGCCCTTAATTATTTATACAAAGAACAAGAAAAAGATGGCAGTTGGTTTGGTCGTTGGGGTGTCAATTATATTTATGGAACCAGCGGCGTATTATCTGCATTAGCTGTTATTAACCCTGAAAAACATAGCACCCAAATAGAACAAGGAATTAACTGGTTATTAAGTTGTCAAAATAAAGACGGAGGATGGGGCGAAACCTGTTGGAGTTATAACGACCCAAGTCTCAAAGGAAAAGGGGTTAGTACCGCATCCCAAACTGCTTGGGCCCTTATTGGGTTATTAGATGCAGGAGAAGCTTTAAATCAGTTTGAAACTGATAGTATTAAACGAGGAATTAACTACTTATTAAACACTCAAACAGAAGAAGGAACTTGGGAAGAATCAGAATTTACTGGAACTGGTTTTCCTTGTCATTTCTATATCCGTTATCATTTCTATCGTCATTATTTCCCATTGATTGCTTTGGGACGTTATCAAAAATTAATGAGAAATAGATAAGTATCTTTTCTTTCTTATAACAAGAGAACACAGGAAATATTAGATTTTTCTTTCCTGATAGGGGTTTAGCCATGCTAACCCCTTAACTAATGAGTTAGTATTTTATAAAATAGGTTCGATAGAATATGCTGAAATTACGAAAATTCTTTCATTTTAAACGGTCAAATCTATTATATTTAGTCATTGCTCTGGCTATTCTCCTATGGTGTATCAGTGTAGGTTCTGCATTTACCCAAGCTTTAGCAGCAAAACCGAGTCATACCCTAGCACAATCTCAATCTACCGGGCCTCTCGGTCCAAATCGTTCGACGGTAGAAGCTGGAAAAGACATTTATCTCTCTACTTGTTCGGGGTGTCATATTGCCATTCCTCCAGAAGTGTTACCCACAGAAACCTGGCAAGAACTGCTAGAAAATCCTCAAAAACACTACGGAACCTCAGTTCCTAACATCATTCGTCTGAGTCAAGTATTAATGTGGGATTATCTTAAAAGCAATTCTCGTCCTATTTTGCTCAAAGATGCTCCAGTTCCTTACTATATTGAACAATCCCAGTATTTTAAAATTCTTCATCCCCGTGTTGAATTTAATGAACCTATTACTACCCAAAACTGTGTGGTTTGTCATCCAGGAGTAAAAGATTTTAATTATCGTACTTTGACGGCAGAATGGGAAGATGCACCATAAATAATTAATAATTACTCTTGCTGGTTAACTGTTCCCTGTTCCCTTACATTATTAGAAAGATTAGGAATAGAATAAGTTACCTTTTTGCTTTCTCCTAATTTACCTAATCGTTTCGCATTTTGGTTATTAAATGTAACTAAAATTAAACCAGCGTTACTGGCTTCGAGGGTAATATTTTTATTGGCTTCCCAGGTTTTTTGTATTTCTTTCGTTAGTGTTCCCTCAAAGGTCATTTTACCATCCACTGTGACTTTTAAGCTTGATTTTCCTTTACTCTGAACTTTGACAATGACTGGTTTTTTCATCAAAGGTGGAGGGGGAGAAACCACCACAGGAACGGGTAATTCTTCGATCGCTCCCTCCGTAGCTGCTCGTTTTAAAGTATTAGAAATACTCTGCACAGAAATAACAACAATAATTATATACAAAAAATAAAGATGTAACGGACGAAATTGTAAAACAGGAAATAAAAAACGAAATCTCGAAGAACTTTGAGACTGAGGGTTACTATCTAGAGGAAAACTTTCCGATAAACTTTTTCCGTCTAACCCTAAAAAATCTGCAAACTTTTTAATAAAACTGCGAGTATATATAGCTTCGGGTAATTCTTCTAATTTTGCTTTTTCAATGGCTTCTAGTAAACCCAGAGAAATCCGAGTTTCACTAGAAATAACCTCAAGGCTCAATCCTTGTTTTTGACGCTCTTCATGTAACTGTTTACCAATATCTTCTAATATTTGTTTTTGTAATTTTTTAGGATCAAAATAATGTTGATTTCGTTTAGGAAATTTAGCTAATAACTTAAGCAATAGTTTCAAATAAACCGTTTTTTTAGGCGGTGGAGAGGGTAGTTTTTCTCCGTTTGATTCCTCACTGGTTTTATAACCATTTAAGATAAATTTATCCCAAAATTGTTGCCATCGACCATTTTCAGTCACCACAGGAGTCTGACGTTGAGAGTCTTGGCTGTGATTGGTATCGTGATAAGGAGAATTGAGTGACGATTGTTTCCTGGACATATCTATTCAATCAGCTTCCCTTCCGTTTCAGTGATAAGGTTGGCGCTACGCTTGAGACAATGAATTTCTGAAGGGGTAAGTAAACGATAGTGGCCACTAGGTAAGCTGCTTTCGTTAGGAGGAGATAGAACAAGAGAACCAATAGCAGTGCGATGGAGTCGAAGAACATGGAAACCAAGGTGTTGAACGATACGACGAATTTGGCGATTTCTTCCTTCAATAAGAATCACTTTCAAGCGAGTATTTTGACGATAACGACAAATCACTTCTACTTGAGCCGGTAAAGTCTTTTTGCCCATTAGCATAACACCTTCTCGCCATTTTTGTAATCTTTCTTCTGTAGGATGTCCTTGAACCCAGACTTCATAGGTTTTGGGTAAATGGTAACGGGGATGGGTCAATCTTAGGGTTAACTCTCCGTCATTGGTTAATAGTAAAGCACCAGATGAGTTAAAATCGAGTCTTCCTACGGGGTGGATTCCTGTCCCTTGACTTACTGTTTTGGGTAATAAATCTAAGACAATGGAGCGATTTTGGGGATCATCGCAGGTACAAACCACTCCAACAGGTTTATTCATTAGTATATAAAGTAATTCAGGCCGTTGATGAGGTTGAATCAGTCGACCGTCTATCTCTAAGCGATCGCAACTGGGATCAGCTTTATCTCCTAATGTAACAATTTCCCCATTTAACTTAACTCGTCCGGCGACAATCATATCTTCAGCACGACGACGGGAAGCAACTCCCCATTGAGATAAAATTTTTTGCACCCGTTGAACCATAAGTTATTGTCTCTCCCCATCCCCTCAGTTTTCCCTTGAATGTTAATGATTGAATGATAATGGATTTTAGCTTAGTTGACCAACTTATTCTTTGACAGCAGAAAGCTTAATCTTTTCTCGATTATGAGGCGATAATAGGTCTTGTTGGTCGGGACCTGATGGGATAATGCCCCCTGGATTAAGAGGAAATAAATTACTATAGTAATCTTGTTTTACTTTTTCTAAATCGCAAGTGGAAGACACCCCAGGCAGTTGATAAATATCTTGTAAATAACCGTATAAATTTTTATAGTCTCGAATGCGACGCTTATTACATTTAAACAATCCATAGTAAACCGCATCAAAACGAAATAAAGTCGTAAAAAGTCTCACATCAGCCAGGGTAATATTTTCCCCACATAAATAACGATGATTAGTTAATATCTTTTCTAGGTCATCAAGGGTTAAAAATAATTCATTACACGCTTGTTCATATGCAGATTGAGTTTGAGCAAAACCACAGCGATACACTCCATTATTAACAGTATGATAAATGCGATCATTTAAACTATCAATTTCTTCTTTTTGTGAAGTGGGATAAAGATCAAGTTCGGTGTGATCTGCCCATTCATTAAATTCTCGGTTAAGAATTTCAATAATATCGGCACTTTCATTATTAACAACGGTTTGAGTTTGTGTGTCCCATAAAACCGGCACGGTTGCCCTTCCTTGATAGCCAGGTTGACTCAGTTGATAAACGTCTTTTAAGCTTTGACACCCTTCTTCTGGCGTTTCTAACATCCAACCCCCTTCTGTTGCTTCTCCCCTCACCCAAACCACCGAAATGACTGATTCTAGACCTTTTAAGGCACGAACCACTAAAGTGCGATGGGCCCAAGGACAACCAATACCGACGTATAAAGCATAACGGCCAGATTCGGGTTTATAGGGGTTTTCAGGCTGATCATCGATGTCATGACGAAATTGGCTTTCGGGTCGTATATAAGCCCCAGATTCGTTACGAGGGGCTAACTGAGACATCATTTGATGCCACATGGTAGTCCAGACAAATTTACCGAATTTAATAATGATGGTTGAGGGAAGAGACATGATGATTTTTCTGTTAAAAACTTAGCTTTAATTATACATTGCAGTCCATTTGACTTATTTAATGTCTCTACTTTGAAATTATTATGAGAATAATTAATCTTAAATGTTAATATTATATTTTTCTAATTTTAAATAGATTTTGATTTCATTATTTATTCAATTCTCTGACTTTAGGAATAGGTAGAAATTTGGACTTGTGAATAGGTCTTACAGGTATGAGGAAAGAGTGAAGTAAAATAGTTTAATTTTGTATTATAATTAAATTGAAAAAAAGCATTATTGAAACATTAAAATTTTCGTAAACCCTTGCATCAAAAGGATTATTTATCCAGTAAAGTCGACAATACCGAAAGCTTTTTCGCATCTGATTAAGGATTTCTGTGACACAAACTTTAACCAATGCGATCGCCTCAAAGAAATAGTCACAAAAACGATACAAAGGATCAAACTCAATGAACAACAACCCTCCTACTACTCCTGGAAAATGTCCCTTTCGGGGGAATCGCGTCGGAGGCGCACTCGGCTCTAGACCGCAAACAGATGATTGGTGGCCAAATCGACTGCAGGTCGAGTTGCTCCATCAAAATTCACCCCAAGCCAACCCGTTAAAAGATTTTGACTACAAAACAGCGTTTCAAAACCTCGACTTTGAGCAGTTAAAGAAGGACATCAAAGCACTGCTGACCGACTCCAAGGACTGGTGGCCAGCCGACTACGGCAACTATGGACCCCAGATGATCCGCATGGCATGGCACTCAGCAGGAACTTACCGCATTGCAGACGGTCGTGGGGGAGCAGGCCAGGGTATGCAACGCTTCGCCCCGATCAATTCTTGGTGGGATAACGGCAATACAGATAAATCACGACGACTGCTTTGGCCAATCAAGCAAAAATACGGTGCAGCACTGAGTTGGGCCGATCTCATGATTCTAGTAGGCAACTGCGCCCTGGAAATTATGGGTCTGAAAACTTTCGGCTTCGGCGGAGGTCGCATTGATGCTTGGGAAGCCGATCGCTCTACCTATTGGGGCCCTGAATTTTGGAACGGAGAACCGTTTGGAGAAAATGGTAAGCAACACGAAGGTCATCCCGATGAGATGGTCACTCGAACCATTCGCTGGGAAGGAGAACCGAAGGACGAATACTACGACCTCGAAAACCCTCTGGCAGCTTCCCACCAGGCGTTAATCTACGTCGATCCCGAAGGCCCTGGCGGGAGCGGTGACCCGATCGCATCTGCCCGCGACATACGAGAAAGCTTTGCACGGATGGCCATGAACGACGAGGAAACAGTAGCATTAATTGCCGGGGGTCATGCCTTTGGAAAAAGTCATGGTATGGTTGAGCCAGACAAGATCGGACCAGCCCCCGAAGGTGCGCCCATTCAGGCAATGGGTTTGGGTTGGCAAAACCCTGAAGGCACAGGATTCGCAGAATTTACTATGACCAACGGCATCGAAGGTTCATGGACTCCCAACCCGACGCAATGGGACAACAGTTACCTAGAAAATCTCTTTAAATACGAATGGGAAAAGACAAAAAGCCCAGTGGGTGCCGTTCAGTGGCAACCCGTCGATTCTGATGCGCCGAAAACCCCAGATGCTCATAAGTCTGGTGTAGAGCATTCGTTAATGATGATGACTTCAGACATTGCCCTTAAAGAAGATCCTGCCTATCATGAGGTTTGTCAACGCTTTCTTGATGACTTCGAGTATTTTAGTGATACCTTTGCACGCGCTTGGTATAAGCTGACCCATCGAGACATGGGACCCAAAGTCCGCTATCTCGGTCCAGAAGTTCCAGAAGAAGATTTACCTTGGCAAGATCCCATTCCAGCCCTTGACCACGATGTCATCGATGATGCTGATATTCGTTCCCTTAAAGACAAAATTTTGACCAGTGGGCTTTCGGTTTCGGCACTGGTGTCGGCCGCTTGGGCATCAGCATCGAATTATCGCAACTCCGACAAGCGCGGTGGGGCTAATGGTGCGCGAGTTCGCCTCGATCCCCAGAAAAACTGGGAAGTGAACCGCCCCGATGAACTGAGTCAGGTTTTATCAACTCTCGAACAAATTCAGTCAGAATTTAACAAAAAAGTGTCCATCGCTGACCTTATTGTTCTCGGTGGTTGTGCGGCGGTGGAGAAGGCGGCAAAAGACGCTGGGGTTGATGTCAGTGTTCCCTTCACCCCAGGCCGAATGGATACCACTCAAGAATTAACCGATATTGAAAGCTTTCAATGGCTTAAACCCGTCTCAGATGGTTTCAGGAACTATCATAACGAGGCGGTAGGTTATAAGGTTAAACCAGAGCGTATTTTTCTTGATCGCGCACAACTTCTTACACTGACTGCTCCTGAGTGGACTGTTCTTGTGGGTGGTCTTCGCGCCCTCGATCAGAACTGGGATCGTTCAAAACAGGGTATCTTTACGGACCGATCTGGAGTTTTAACTAACGACTTTTTCCGTGTCTTGACCAGTATGGACTACGAGTGGAAGCCAACCGACGAAACCGAGATGCTCTTTAATATCTGCGATCGCAGAACAGGGGAAACTAAGTTTACTGCCACACGCTGTGATTTAATCTTTGGCTCAAACGCAGAACTGCGTCAAGTGGCTGAAGTTTACGGTGCCAATGATGGCCATGAGCGTATGGTAAAGGATTTTGTCGTAGCTTGGAATAAGGTGATGATGCTTGATCGCTTTGATGTTGGTGCTTAAGAACATTACTGTAAGGTGGGCATTGCCCACCCTACAAGGCTTTGCAATTTTGTGAATGTCAAACACCATAATGCGTAGTGTTATATTAGTTGAATCCCTTGTTGATACTTCTGTTCACTTTTAAGGAGAAATCATTATCCATTATCCATTGTCCATTGTCCATTGTCCATTATTAAACAAGTTTCGCCAACAAAATAAACCAAAACTAAAAAAAACTATACCCATTATTGTTAATGATAAATTTAAGGATTTTTGATCTGCTAACCATCCTGATGCTGTTCCAATAATAGCAAAACCCAAACGAAAAATAAAACTTTTAATAGAGAAAACAGTGGCTCGTGTTACAGAAGGAATTAACTTATTAATGGCTTCATTAAGAATAGGAGTTATCCAACCTCTAACCGCATAAATAACAGCTACAAATATAATTCCCCAAGCTTGATGAATGATTCCTAAAAAGATATAAGAACTTGCCAGCAATGTAATTAAAAATAATAAACTTTTTTTCAATCCTAATTTTTCTTCTAGGTTATTAGCCGATAAAGAAGCTAAACTCATCACCCCATGAAACCCAACCCAAACCACCCCGAACCAAGCTGTCGGTACATTATAATTAGATAAATACGTTTGAGATAACCAAACAATTAAAAAAGTAGCCACTGAAAATGTACCACTGAATAAAATAAACCAGCGAATTGAAGCATTAATAATTAAAGCATTTTTGACAATTGACCATAAATTTTGTGGCTCTTGAGACAGTTCTAAATTATCATTATCAGGTTCAATTAATTGGGTTGATAACAAGCAATAAATAATTAAGCAAATAGTTTGTAAATAAAATGGATAAACTAAATTATATTGAGCCACAAAAGCTCCAATTAAACCACAAACAGCCTCACTAATTCCTGAAATTGCAATTAATTTTCCTTCAAATTTACGGTATTCTTGGGCGCGGTTTAAGGTTAATAAAGTATCATAAGTTATAGCTGTATCTGCCCCAGAAATTAAACTACCAGCGACTCCTGTTAATGCTTCTGCTATAATAAACCAGGAAAACGTCTCTTGAGTACAATAAATTAACCAACTAATAACCCAAATACCACTACCACTAATAAGACAAAACTTTCTACCCCATTGATCAGCAATATATCCTGACGGTATTTCTAACAAAAAAAAGGAGATAGAAAGAACTGTTTTTAAGAAAATTGATTGCTCAATAGATAACCCACGAGATTCATAAAATAACATGATCGTGGGAATGGGAAACCAAGCAAAGGATAATCCTTTTAAAATTAAAAGTTTAGAAAGATTCCTTTGCAAAGCAACTCTAGAACTTAATGACATATTAGAAGAGTTATCATGCTAAATCTTTAGTTAAAAAGCGACGAATTAAACCAATCGTTACCCCAGGTAGTTCTAATTGTGGCGTTAAGCCAACCTCTTCAATAATTTCAAAGGCTTTGATAAAATTAGGATTCATTTGAGCTAATTTTAGACCAATTTCAGGGCCAGTAAACTGCGACTTTCTACCCCAAATCATGGCCGTAGGTGTGGTTAATTTGTCAATATATTCTGCGAGATCAAAACATAAATCTCCCCTGACAAAAGATAAAGCAGTATATTCAGCTAACGGTTGAGTGGCCGAGTCTAAATAAGCGGAGACAATTTCAGGATAAACACGATCGCTATTGGCAAATTGACGGTTTTCTAAAAAGTTACGAATTCCCATTTCATTAGCCACCCCAAAGTCATAAATAAAGCGATCAATAACAGGAGTAGTGACTAATTTAGCAAAGAAACTTCGGCTATAATCTTCTCCAAAATCAGATAATCCGGCTGGTGTGGTTAAAATTAAGGATTTAAACAACTCAGGCCGAGTAATGGCTACTCTAATCATAAAGGCTGCGGTTAAAGAAGAGGCGATCGCTATTACGGGACCAGAAGCAACTCCCTCAATAAATTCTGGTAGGGTGGTCAAATAATCTTCGATGGTATAGTTTCTCTCTAAATGGGATGATTGTCCCCAACCAATTAAGTCCGGTGCAATAATGCGGTATTCGCTAGCAAAGGCAGGATATACCTTAGACCATTCATAAGCACTCGAACCGCCCCCAAACCCATGAAAAAAGACCAATGTAGGGCGATCTGACATGGTTTCTTCTGTGGTACACCAAGGTAAACCGTTGGCCGTATAATAGACCATGTTTCCGAGGCTAGTGGGCTGGTAATGTTTATGGAACCCAGGAATATTTAACATTGTTATTTAAACATATCTTCAATTCCCATGTTAATTAAATTTTTCACCTTCCCCACACCCAAAACCCCACACCCAAAACCCCACACCCAAAACCACTATTTCCTACCTATCTCTTTAATTTTCTTGTTTAACGGTACTGAGAGAAGGATCTTGAAGCGATCGCCAGATGGGTGCGTAGGTTTGTAGAGCTTTCATATACTGCGATCGCTCGAAGGCCGTGGGATCGGGACAATGGAGTTGCGAGAAACTCCCCTGCATCTGTCGAATAGAGGTATATTCGTTTTCTTCCATCCAGTTACGTATTCCTTCTTCTAGGGTTCCTAAATAATGGATACCATGACGTAATAACGCACTTACGACTTGGGTTATTTTTGCCCCTGCCATAACCATTTTAATGACATCGGTTGAGTGATGAATGCCACTGGTAGCAGCTAAGTCTGCATCAATTTTCCCGTACAAAATGGCGATCCAACGCATGGGTAAGCGCATGGCTTGGGGGGTACTTAATAAGACATTGGGATAGACTTCCAAGTTGTTTAAATCGATATCCGGTTGATAGAAACGGTTAAATAAAACTAAGCCATCGGCCCCATTTTCTCCTAAGCGTTTGGCCATATTGGCCATGTTGCTAAAATAAGGACTTAACTTAATAGCCACAGGGATATTTATTTCTGATTTTACTGCTTTTAAAATGTCTAAATAGTTCTGTTCAATTTCTCCCCCAGGAATATCTAAATCCGTGGGAACATAATAAATATTCAGTTCTAGGGCATCGGCACCGACTTGTTCTATTTGTTTAGAATAGTCTAACCATCCCCCTAATGTTGAACCATTAATACTGGCAATAATGGGCATATCTACCATATCTTTTGCCTTGCGAATATGGTCTAAATATTCGTCTGATCCAACATGAAATATTTCGGGTTCTGGGAAATAAGTTAAAGCTTCGGCAAAGCTTTCGGTTCCGTGGGTTAAATGATGATGTAATTCGAGTTGTTCTTGTCGTAATTGTTCTTCAAAAAATGAGTGTAAAACAACGGCGGCAGCCCCTGCATCTTCCATTCTTTTAATGTTATCTATTTCTTCGGTTAGTGGGGCGCAAGAACCTACCACTAATGGAGATTTTAAGGTCATTCCTAGATAGGTTGTTGTTAGATCCATTTTTTGACTCCTCAATTAATCATTTAATTCTTAGTTTTATGCTGATTTTTTGAACAGTATTTTTACAACGGTTCAGTCTTTTTTATTGTTAACTTTGTACTTTTATTGTATCAGTTTTCTCCTCACTAATTGATAGGTTTATATATTTGTAAGATTTAGTTACAACTATGATTTAGGAGTTTGGGGTTCGGTGTTAATCGTTTTTTATGAGATAATCAGTGTTTGCTCTTCCTAAGTTTGATAAGTTATTTATTATCTTTTTTGTATCTAAATCAGGTTATACTGATTATTAAATTATTATTCTAAATTCCTAATAAACTAACCATTAAAGCTTTTTGGGCGTGCATTCTATTTTCAGCTTGATCCCATACTCTTGACTGTTTTCCTTCCATTACACTGTCGGTTATTTCTTCCCCACGGTGTGCCGGTAAACAGTGTAAAACAATGGCATCTTGATCTGCTTGATTTAACAGTTCATCATTGATTTGATAGGGTTGAAAAATAGGAATTCTGGACTCGGCTAAATTTTCTTGTCCCATACTTGCCCAAACATCGGTATAAAGAACATTAGACTCTTTAACCGCAGCCAATGGATCATCGGTTATAGTAATTTCAAAACCTGGTTTTGCTAACTGTTTAGCTTGCTCAATAATCATCGGTAAGGGTTGATAATCTTGAGGGGTAGCAACTCTAATTTTCATCCCCATTAAAGCACCCCCTAAAATGAGAGAATGGGCAACATTATTACCATCTCCTAAATAGGTTACGGTACTCCCTTCCAACTCACCAAAACATTCTTTAATGGTCATAAAATCGGCTAAAATTTGACAAGGATGTTCTAAATCTGTCAGCGCATTAATAATGGGAATTTCGGCATATTCGGCAAAGGTTTCTAACTTTGATTGTTCAAAAGTACGGATAGCTAAAATGTCTAAATAGCGATCTAATACTCTGGCGGTGTCTTTGGTGGGTTCTCCTCTGCCCACTTGCGTTACACTAGGGTTGAGATCCATGACTTGTCCCCCCAGTTGGTAAATGGCAGCACTAAAGGAGACACGGGTACGGGTAGACGCCTTATCGAACAATAGTCCGAGGATTTTTTGACAACGGGGCGATCGCTGACCACTTTTTAAGGCTGCACCTAAGTCTAGCACTTGGGTCATTTCTTCTGCACTGAGATCACCAATTCCTAAGATATCTCTTCCTTGGAGGGTTGTCATAATGGCTGTTATCCTCATCTGTTGGGGACTTTATTATAGCGACAGTGTTGAGGGTTATTAGAGAATCATAATCGAGATTTTAGAATTGTTTTCACAGTAATCAGTAATCAGTGGTCAGTTAAATTAATTATTTATGAGTGATATGAAACGATTCAGATGTGGGAAGAATAGGAATAGATTACAACAAGTCAGCTTTGATAAAGACTTGCTTTTTCAATACTCCTTTAATATTAATTCTCTTAAGTTTCTCTCTTATATTGTTTTGCTTTTTTACACTATTGGGTTCTCCTACTTAACCTCAGTTTATCTGAGGTTTTTTGATATATTAAACCAAATCCGTTTTTAAAAATAGACTAATTTAATATCTCTGTTGCCTGTTGCCTTTTAAACTAGCTAGTTTCAGTAGATCACAAACTCAGTTTCAGAGAGGCGAAACGTTAATCTGCGATCGCCAATTTACGTTGAAACAGCCCAAAAAACCTCCTTAAACATAAGTTTGTTTTATATAATAGAAGATTGGACTTAA
>NETF01000165.1:100622-149475 GCA_002172675.1 unicellular cyanobacterium SU3 | reverse complement strand
TGTGGATTAGTTCGGTTGAGAATTAGTTCCTTGATTTTGAAAATAATAGAATCCTCCCAATCTGGAGAGGTAATTGACGTTATAATGAGCCATAGTTTTATGTCCAAATTAGAGTTAATTCCTTCAACCCCTTATTAATTCGTTCTGAAGGCTAATTTTGACTTCAAGTTTAATCTGCCTGTTTTCATTGCTGTAACTGGGTTATGGATTCTTGGAGATGTCTAATATGATGCTGACAATAGCCGAATGTTATCAACAAGATGTTTATTACTTACATGAATCTGGAAACTTAGAAGTAATAGATGAAGCCAGTGAAGAAGCTATCCGATACAAATATAATCCAGAAGTCAATTTTTCATATTACTAAAAGGTAGTGAGCATAATATTGTAGGTTGAGTTGAGGTAACAAAACCCAGCAATAAACAAGTTAAGTCTTGCTCACCTTACCAAACCGTCGTTCTCGCTGCTGATAACTTAATAAAGCTTCGTGAAGAATGTGACGATCAAAATCAGGCCACAGGGTTTGAGTAACATAAATTTCTGCATAAGCTAACTGCCACAACAAGAAATTACTAAGACGCATTTCTCCACTGGTACGAATTAAAAGATCAGGGTCGGGTATGCCTTTGGTATATAAGAAATTTTCAAATAAATGTTCGTTAATATCATCTAACTTAAGCAAACCTTGTTTAACTTGTTGTGCGATCGCCCGACAACTTTGAACAATTTCTTGACGGCCACCGTAATTAGTTGCCACAGTAAATTGAACCCCTGTATTATTTTCCGTATCTTTCATAGAACGAGAGATTTCTAACTGTAGAGAAGGGGGCAAAACATCTAAATCCCCAACGAAACGAATTCTCACATTTTCAGCCATCATCTCTTGAACTTCGCGACGCAGAACCCGTTCAAAGAGGGTCATTAAAAATTCCACCTCTTCAAGGGGTCGTCCCCAATTTTCTGTAGAAAAGGCGTACGCTGTCAAAGCAGGAATCCCCCAATCTCGACAACAACGGAGTAAATCTTTGAGGGTATCGACCCCCTTTTGATGCCCCATGATGCGAGGTAGTCCACGGCGTTTAGCCCAACGGCCATTGCCGTCCATAATGACGGCGATATGTTGGGGAAGACGGGTTTGATCGAGATCGCTTGGTAAGTCCTTTAACACAATAGGCTGCTTAACGGTCATTTCTTCTCTTCTGATGAGTTCGATGACAAAGTACGAAAGGTTGTTTGTATAAAGCGTCTTCCCTTTGGGCCGATGAGACGACTGAGAAGACCCCATCCAGGTGCTACGGACTCTCCCTTAACGAGTAAGGCAAATTTTTTGTCGAGTAGCTCTTTTAGTTTACTGCTAGTTAGGGGACGATCCAAAACTCCTTTTTCAGCAAGGGAAATGGAGCCAGTTTCTTCGGAGACAATGATACATAGGCATTGATCGACAATTTCTGTAATGCCCATAGCAGCCCGATGTCGGGTTCCTAACTGACGGGAGAAAGTTTTATCGGAGAGGGGTAGAATAACGCCGGCCGAGATAATGCGAGAACCTCGAATAAAAACGGCTCCATCATGAAGTAAGGTTTTTGGCTGAAAAATAGTTTGTAAGAGGGCTTTAGAAATTTCTCCATCAATGGGAACCCCTTGATCAACAAATACCCTCATATCAATTGGGCCAGTGGTTTCAACAACAATCAATGCTCCTGTACGGTTTTGGGACAATTCTCTAACCGCTTCTACCAGTTCATCCACTACGTTATTAGGTTTGGATGCGCTAGGTTTTCGTTGGAAAAATTGTAGAACTTTACCTTGTCCTAATAATTCTAGAAAGCGTCGAAATTCTCCTTGGAAAATCACCGCCATCGCTACGGCAGCCCCTAGGACTAATTTTTCTATGACAAAACTTAGCAGTGTCAATTGAAACTTTTCACTGATCACTGCTGCTAACATGAGAATAATTAGCCCGCGAACCATGTATAAGGTTCGACGCTCTCCAATGGCCAGAAGCATCAAATAGGTTAATAACAAGACTAAACCAATATCAATGCTTTTATAAAGTGGCTCTGGAATCAGGTCCGGACCTAGCCATTGTTGCTCAGGAGGCTGACTTGACAGGAAGTAGGATGACAAGATAAATGCTCAATGAGAACAAAAAGGGATGAGAATAAGGGGATTTAACGAAGAAGCCTTTCGGGTAAACAATCTTGTTGAATCAGATCGTCGTAAGTTTCCCGTTTGACAATCAAGTTGGCTTCTCCTTGATTGACAATAACGGCTGCTGGCCGGGGCAGACGATTATAGTTTGAAGCCATACTATAGTTATAAGCCCCAGTCCCCATGATTACTAGAATATCCCCTGGATGAGTTTGAGGCAACTGAGCATCTTTGATAACAATGTCGCCAGATTCACAGTGTTTTCCAGCAATGGTGACGGTTTCGCTGATTTCGTCGGACATTCGGTTGGCTAGGGCTACCCGATATAAGGATTGGTAGGTAATGGGACGCGGATTATCAGACATTCCTCCATCAACGGCGATATAGGTTCGGAGTTCAGGAATTTTTTTGCGACTGCCTACGGTATACGCTGTCACACAAGCTGAGCCAATGAGCGATCGCCCGGGTTCTGCGATCAATTTAGGTAGGTCGATTTCACAGCGTTGACAAGCTTTCATCACCGCTTCACTGACGGCTTTGACCCACTCTTCAATACTGGGGGGATCGTCTTGTTCTGTATAGCAAATTCCCAGTCCTCCACCGATGTTTACTTGTGATAGGTTCAGTCCATATTCTTTTCCTATTTTCAGCCATTCGACTAACACCCCGGCTAGGTCTTGGTGGGGTTGTCTTTCAAAGATTTGAGACCCAATATGGGCGTGTAATCCCCGACAATCAAGGGTTTTATGTTCTTTGATATAGGTGAAAACGGCTTCTAATTGGTTGGGGTCAAAACCAAATTTACTGTCTAAATGGCCTGTGCGAATGTATTCGTGGGTATGACATTCAATCCCTGGAGTAAGTCTAATTAGGATTGGAACGGTTTGACCCAGTTGTACTAAGGTTTCGAGTTCTAACCAGTTATCAACGATGATAGTACATCCGACTTTGATCGCTTCAATTAGTTCCGCTTCGGATTTATTATTACCGTGAAAGTAAATTTTTTCGGCAATTTCTTGACTAGAATAGCCTAGTTGTGTTAGAGATTTCTGTGTCGTATAAAGTTCTCCCCCAGACACCACGTCAAAGCCTAAATTTTCTGTAGCGATCACGCCAACCACGGCTAAACAACTCCAAGCTTTTGAGGCGTAAATAACTTGGGACTCTCCTTGATAGTAGGTTTTAAAGTAGTCTCGATATTGACCACAAGCGGTTCTCAGGGTTGTTTCATCAAGGACGTACAGAGGGGAACCAAACTGTTCAACTAAGGTCTGAAGATCACAACCGCCAATTTCTAGGTGATCTTGATCGTTGATGTTAGCGGTTAGGGGTAATAAAGACTGATTCGGCGATCGCTTGCTTAAGTCTGCTCTGTTTGTTGGTAAGTAATCTTGTCCCGTGTGAGGCGTTTTGGTTGGTGTCGCTATCATAAATTTCCTAGTCTTAGAGTGTAACTTCGTTAAGTAGTGGGGAGACTTAGTAGAGGAAAGAAAAGATCGAAATAAGACTAAAAGGTTTTCCATACTGAAATTTTAGCCCCAATATCCATTGTAATCTCTCTGTTCTCTTTTCTCAGACACTGTTTCTAAAAGAAATAATAAAGAGATAAGATAATCTTAAAGAAAATTTCCAAATTGAAAGTAGCGATCGCTCTTAAAATACTTCCCAAACAAGGTAAGGTAAAAAGAGTGGGGTAATAATACTGATAAGTAATTATGAACGCAACAAACGATATTGTTATAATTGGCGGTGGTATCATTGGAATGGCGATCGCAGTCGACTTAAAGCTGCGAGGCGCATCGGTTACGGTTTGTAACCGCAACTTTCCTCAAACCGCTTCAATGGCTGCAGCCGGAATGTTAGCCCCCCACACCGAAGAATTACCCCCTGGTCCATTACTGGATTTATGTTTAAAGTCTCGCTGGTTATATCCTGAATGGATACGGAAATTACAAGACCTAACTGGCTTGGATCTCGGTTATAATCCTTGTGGGATCCTTGCCCCAATGTATGATCTCCCTTCTGCTGAGATTCGCAACAATAATCAAGGTCAGTGGTTAGATAAAACAGCTATTCGTCTCTACCAAACAGGGTTAGGGGATGATGTGGTTGGAGGATGGTGGTACCCCGAAGACGGACAAGTGGATAACCGTCAGGTGATGCAAGCATTATACAAAGCAGCCCAACAATTAGGGGTTAACGTTAGAGATGGTGTAACAGTTAAAACCTTACAACAAAAACAGGGCAAAATTACCAGTATTTTAACCAATCAAGGAGAATTAGAAGGCAAAACCTACATTATTGCCAGTGGTTCATGGGCGAGTCAAATTTTACCCCTTCCGATACGACCTGTGAAAGGGCAAATGTTAGCTGTGAAGATGCCTGAAACCCCCAATGAACCCTACCCCCTACAACGGGTTGTATACGGTCCCCAAACTTACTTAGTCCCCCGTCAGAATGGACGTTTAATCATTGGTGCGACCTCTGAAGAGGTGGGTTGGACTCCCCATAACACTCCCCAAGGCATAGAAACCTTAATTAAACGGGCAACAAGATTATATCCCGATGTCGCTAACTGGGAAATAGAGGAATTTTGGTGGGGTTATCGTCCGGGAACTCCCGATGAATTACCGATATTAGGTCACTATGGTTGCAATAATCTGATTTTAGCTACCGGTCATTATCGTAACGGCATTTTACTAGCACCAGTTACCGCTTCTCTCATTGCAGACTTAGTGATTAATCAAAACAGCGATCCGCTATTAGAACCGTTTAAAGGCGATCGCTTTCACACTCAACCCTCTCCTCCTCCTGCCCCTATGACCCCATTTAACCATTATCCTGTTCCCAAAGCCATCAATGGCCATAACGGAACCCCTAGTTTATCGTCTGAAGATGAATTAATTATTGCTGGCCGCAAGTTTCAGTCACGGTTAATGACAGGAACAGGGAAATATCCAAGTATCGCGATCATGCAACAAAGTGTTACCGCCAGTGAGTGTCAAATCGTTACCGTAGCAGTGAGGCGGGTACAAACTAACGCCCCTGGCCATGAAGGGTTAGCTGAGGCATTAGACTGGGGTAAAATTTGGATGTTACCCAATACCGCAGGGTGTAAAACCGCAGAGGAAGCGGTTAGGGTGGCGAGGTTAGGGCGAGAAATGGCTAAATTACTCGGTCAAGAAGACAATAACTTTGTTAAATTAGAAGTCATTCCTGATACAAAATACTTATTACCCGATCCCATCGGAACCCTAGAAGCCGCCGAAATATTAGTCAAAGAAGGGTTTGCAGTCTTACCTTATATTAATGCTGATCCCATGTTAGCTAAACGCTTAGAAGAGGTAGGTTGCGCCACAGTGATGCCTTTAGGATCGCCCATTGGTTCAGGTCAAGGGATTCGCACTCAAGCTAACATTGAGATTATTATCAAAGAAGCGAATATTCCTGTAGTCGTTGATGCAGGGATCGGAACCCCTAGCGAAGCCTCCCAAGCGATGGAAATGGGGGCTGATGCCATATTAATTAATAGTGCGATCGCTTTAGCTAAAAATCCGGTGTTGATGGCCAAAGCAATGGGAATGGCTACGGTGGCCGGAAGATTGGCTTATTTAAGTGGACGGATACCCATTAAAGATTATGCGATCGCTAGTTCTCCTCTGACTGGAACGGTTGTATCCTAAACAAGTCGATTAAACTGGGTGTTGGAAAGAACAAGTAATAATAAAGTCTAGATTTAGATGACCCAGTTGCTCAAAATGCGGTGTTAAAGTTCTTAGATAAAAATACCCACTTGTTAGAACAATTAATTAACACTAACTCTGAGGAAAATCAGGCTTAAAATAGCATATATGGGCAGTCCAATTAGATAACTTGATTGGACTGCTAAATCTTTTTTAATCGCGCCATTCTTCCTTACTTAAGAGATCGATGATAGAATCTCTTAGGAGAAAATCATGTCTTTCGAGTTCACATTCGACACTGGGCCATTCACGGGCTGGAATATACTTGCAAAGGGTATAGATGGGTTGTCGTCGATGAAGTCTTTTTTCACGAACCAACCGGGCGGCCTCCTCTCTGATAACATCAATGGTGTATTTAGTAGGAGACTGAATGACTTTAAGCATAACGAACTTCCTCGCGGAGTTTGATTGACATGACATAAATTAATGACCCATATTCCATTATCCGTTATTGAAGATACAGTCTCAAGAAAAGACAACAATTTTTAATGTTAAGTTAGAGTTAATAAGGACATAGGCAAAAAAAAACAAACGCTAAGATTGTTTATTTTACTGACATTCATTAGGAGGAGAGGGACTAACCCGACAGAGTCTGAGTGCTTTTTATGCCCTCTCCATCTCCTTTTAATAGAAATGTGGGCTTACAATGCGCCGGTATTGGCTAATCCTAGGATAACACCCACTCCTAAAATGTGGCCGAGGCTAGTGGTTCCTAGTAATGCACCTAAACTCAGACCACCAAACATTTGAGGAGAGGGTAAACCAGGGCCTACATTAGGTTTAGCAATGGTGAATTTTCCGACTGCGATCGCAAAAATATTGCAGACGATCATGATCATAGCAATTTTGGGACTCCATTGAACAGTAGTGGCAGCCGAAGAAGCAGCTAATAACAAGGAAGAGTACATAACAGTGAGTTCTCCTAAACATAAGGTATCTATAAGTCTTTAATGTTAAGAATTAAGCGGTTCCTGTCAATACTCACGTTGCAATACTTAATGAAAAGAGAAATTTTGCTTTAAATTAGATTTTTGTGCTATGATGTCTTACTGTGCCTTGGAGAGGTGGCTGAGTGGTTGAAAGCGGCTCCCTGCTAAGGAGTTATGGGTTAACGCCCATCGAGGGTTCGAATCCCTCCCTCTCCGTTTCAATCAGTGAACACTCATCAGTTATCAGTTTTTAGATAGAAGTTTAGAGAAGATTCCAGTAGGGTGGGCAATGTCCACCCTACTTTCTCTAATAATTTACAGGAAGAATAATTATTCTGTCTCCTGACTCGGTGACTCCTGTCTCCCACGCTTTGCAACATTCCGCTAAAATTAATATACAAGGCCAACTTTTGTAAACTTACCCCACCAACAGATTCTATGACCGACGTTCCTGTTTCTCGTATTCGTAATTTTTGTATCATTGCTCATATCGATCATGGTAAATCAACCCTAGCCGATCGAATGCTACAAATGACTGAAACTGTTGCCCAACGGAAAATGAAAGAGCAGTTCCTTGATAATATGGACTTGGAACGGGAACGGGGTATTACCATCAAACTGCAAGCGGCTAGGATGAACTATCGCTCCAAAGATGGGGAAGAGTACGTTCTTAACCTGATTGATACCCCCGGTCACGTGGACTTTTCCTATGAGGTATCCCGTTCGTTAGCGGCGTGTGAAGGGGCGTTATTAGTGGTGGACTCTTCTCAAGGGGTGGAAGCGCAAACCCTGGCTAATGTCTATCTGGCCTTAGAAAATAATCTAGAAATTATTCCTATTTTAAATAAAATTGATTTACCTGGATCTGAACCGGAACGGGTAACGAATGAGATCGAGGAAGTGGTGGGGTTAGATTGTACAGGTATTATTAAAGCTTCGGCCAAAGCAGGAATCGGGGTTAACGAAATTTTAGAATCCATTGTCCATTTGGTTCCCCCGCCTAACGATACAGTAAACAAACCGTTACGGGCTTTAATTTTCGATAGTTATTATGATCCTTATCGGGGGGTAATTGTTTATTTTCGGGTCATGGATGGAACGGTGAAAAAGGGCGATCTCGTCCGTTTGATGGCTTCTGGCAAAGAATACGAAATTGATGAGTTGGGGGTGTTATCTCCTGGTCAAATACCGGTAGATTCCCTTCACGCAGGGGAAGTGGGTTATTTTGCCGCAGCCATTAAAGCAGTTGAAGATGCAAGGGTAGGAGACACCATCACCTTGTCTGAAGAACCAGCAGAAGAACCGTTACCGGGTTACACTGAAGCAAAACCGATGGTGTTTTGTGGTCTATTCCCCACCGATGCCGATCAATACGAAGATTTACGAGAAGCCTTAAACCGTCTCAAACTCAATGATGCAGCCCTGTCTTATGAACCCGAAACCTCTAGCGCGATGGGGTTTGGTTTTCGTTGTGGGTTCTTGGGGTTACTCCATATGGAAATTGTGCAAGAACGCTTAGAACGGGAATATAATCTAGATTTAATTACCACTGCCCCTTCTGTAATTTATCGCGTTACCACCATTGATGGGGAAGTTCTCGAAATCGATAACCCCAGTTTACTGCCACCCCCTCAAGAAAGGGAAAAGGTGGAAGAACCCTATATTGAAGTGGAAATGATTACCCCTGAAACCTATGTAGGAACGTTGATGGAACTCTGTCAAAGTCGTCGGGGTGTGTTTAAAGATATGCGTTACTTTACCCTCTCAAGAACGTCGTTGATCTATGAGTTGCCTTTAGCTGAAGTAGTGACGGACTTTTTTGATCAGTTAAAGTCAAGATCCCGTGGTTACGCTAGTATGGAGTATCAATTAATCGGTTATCGGGAAAATCCTCTGGTTAAATTGGATATTTTGGTTAATAAAGATAGTGTGGATGCGTTGGCGATGATCGTTCACCGTGATAAAGCTTATCATGTGGGTCGGGCTTTAACTGAGAAGTTAAAAGAATTGATCCCTCGTCATCAGTTTAAGGTTCCTATTCAAGCTGCGATCGGGGCAAAAGTTATCGCTAGTGAACATATACCAGCTTTACGTAAAGATGTGTTAGCGAAGTGTTACGGGGGAGATATTTCTCGTAAGAAGAAACTGCTACAAAAGCAAGCTAAAGGTAAGAAACGGATGAAGGCGATCGGTACGGTAGATGTTCCTCAAGAGGCGTTTATGGCAGTGTTAAAGCTAGATCCCCAATAGTTGAAAAGATGAAGAAGATTGTTGTAATCACAGTCTTCTTTCTCTATCTTTAAAATAAATTTGCATCACTATATTTATAAATATCTTAACCGTTAATATATAAAACAACAAATAATGTTATAAATACAAAATCCGCTTATAATAGTGGATTGAAAATCTCACTTGACATTTTTTAGTTTATTGAGGTTTTTAGTTTCTTTTTTAAACCTAATTTAGTCTTACAAAACTTTAGTATTAATAACTAATATAACATGAAAACACAATTAAAAAATCCGAGAAATTGGATTAACATTGGCTTAGAAATTAGTCTCATATTACTCCCTCTAATTTTTATTTATTTGTTTGAACCTTTTCAAAAAACCTTAGTTTACGATACGGATGAAGGTTTACAATTAATGAGAGCCTTTTTATTACAAAAAGGCTATCCTCTCTATCAATCTATTTGGAGCGATCAACCACCTCTATACACTTGGTTATTAAGTTTTTGGACAGAGATATTTGAGAAATCTTTGTACAGTGGACGAGTGTTAACTATACTATTTTCTCTGCTTCTACTCTGGTCTTTTCGACACATCATCTCATTCTATTTTGGCAGATTAACTTCAATATTTGCCATGATAACTTTGTTATTCTCGAAGTTTTATCTGCAACTTTCTGTCTCAGTTATGTTAGCAATTCCTTCCCTTTCTCTTAGTGTTTGCTCTTTATATTTTTTGATAATTGGATTGTCTCGTAATCAGAATAAAATCTTATTTCTGATCATGTCAGGAATTTTACTAGGATTAGCCACTCAATTTAAGTTTTGGGTTATTATTTTACTGCCTGTCTCTATCTTATATTTAATAACTAATGGGGAATTATCATTAAAAATTTTTAACTTTACTCAATTTTCAAAAAAACTGTTATTTATGTCAGTTTGGTTACTGGGTTTAATAGGATCTATTACGTTAATTATTGCATTAGCACAGTCTTTTTCCTTTCAACAATTATTAAATCCTCACTTTGACGATCCTGTTTATGAAAATTTTGATATTGCCAGGATGTTAAAAGTTAATGGAATTATACAATTTGATAAGTTAATTTTTCTTTTTAGTTTTCTTGGTTTATTTTTAGGTTTACTATCTGGAAAAAAAGCAATGACTAAAATTCTGATTCCGATCTTGTGGTTGACTTTTGATTTAATTGCTTTTTGGAATCATCGACCAATTTGGAATCATTATTATCCAATTTTTTCTATTCCCCTAACTTGGTTAGCAAGCTATTGTTTTTGGTGGGGATGGTCAACTTTAAAGAAAAATATTAAATTTTCTGACTTAAAAAGGCTTAATTCGTCTTATTTATTAACAATACCTAAAACTACTATTTTGAGATGTACTATTGCGCTAGCTATTATTAGTTTATCTCTGTATTCATTTCGCGGTAAATTCAACTATTTTTCTATTATTAGCTCTCGGCAAATCAATAAATCTCAACAATTAGAGGAGTTGATCTCAGCAATTTCCATTTATAAAAAAGAAACAAACTGGATATATACAGATAATCCTATTCTTGCTGTTCATACTAATCTACTGGTTCCCCCTGAAGTTGCTGTTGTTAGTATAAAAAGAATGGGCAAAAAAGGAAAGTATGAACAGAAACTACTAGAAGCACTAAAATTTTATCAACCTGAACAAATTGTTTTTATGATACCTTTTTATTGGCAAATACGTTCCAATAATGACATTATGGGTTATATAAATAAGCATTATGAGGTGGTCACTAAAAACTCAAAAGTTGAACATTATGTTTTAAAAAGTATTCACAAAAGAACTTCAACCAAGATTTCAAATTAGTTTTTTCAAATAAAAACTTAAATAAATTAAGTCAAGAAAAAATGATTACAAATAAATTAACAATATTCATTAAAAAACTAACTAAAAAATAAGTATAAGAAACTTTAGACGACACAAATTATGAAAAATAAATAAATTAGTTAATATTGATATAGGGGAAATTGCACCCCTATACCCTCTATTCAATCTATTAAATAGCCTTAGAAAAAGACTGTTCTTTACGTCCTTTGAGATAAGGATCAAAGACAGCAGCAATATTTCTAATTAACCAGCGACCAGTATTCGTGACTTCTAAGCGATCGCTATGTAAATGTATTAATCCATCAGCTTCTAAAGGTTTAAGATCGATTAATTCTTGAGCAAAATATTCGTCAAAATCAAGATCAAAATTGAGATTATATTTCTCTTCAATGCGATCTTTATAGAGTTGAGATTGACACATTAATTCCATAATAACAGCGCGACGAATGATGTCATCTTTACTCAGGGTAACGCCTTTTTCGATGGGTAAATGTCCCTCATCTAAGGCTTTATAATAGTCTTTTATCTTCTTATGATTTTGAACATAGACATCATGTAACATACTAATAGATGTCATGCCAAACGCCAAAAGATCAGATTCTGGTTTGGTAGTGTAACCCTGAAAGTTACGATGTAAATCACCTTGAGATTGGGCGATCGCGAGTTCATCATTGGCTTTAGCAAAGTGATCCATTCCAATGAATAAATAATCGTTATTGTTGAATTCGTCAATGGTCATTTGCAGCATGGCCAACTTTTCTGACGCATTAGGGAGTTCATCAACAGGGAGATTTTTTTGCGCTGGTTTAATCCAAGGAATATAAGCAAAGTTAAACACAGCAATGCGATCGGGATCTAATTCTATGGTCTTTTGAACTGTCTTTTTAAAGGTGTCTCGGTTTTGATAAGGTAGTCCATAAATAAGGTCAACATTGACACTTTCAAACTCAGCTTCTCTCATCCAACCCATAACATTAAATAACATTTCTTCGGGTTGAACACGGTTAATTACTTTCTGTACTTTGGGGTCAAAATCTTGTATTCCGAAACTAATACGATTAAACCCTAACTTTCTCAAGAAAAAGATTAAATTGCGATCAAGATATCGAGGGTTAACTTCAATAGATATCTCGGCATCTTTGTCAATATTAAAGTTTTTAACTAAGGTATTAAATAAGCGATCAATTTGGGATTGATTTAAGTAGTTTGGTGTTCCTCCTCCCCAATGAATTTGGTTAACTGCACGATTGGGGGAAATTAATTCGCTGGTTCTTTCAATATCTTTAATTAAATATTCTAAGTAAGGATCGGCAACTTTTTTGTTTCCTGTAATGATGGTATTACAACCACAAAAATAACAAGCGGTTTCACAAAAAGGAATATGACAATAGAGAGAAAGGGGAGTTTTTTTATGGTTTCCTGCTGCAATTCCTGCTCTAAATTCGGTTTCTCCTACCTTTTTTTTAAGTTCTGTTGCAGGGGGATAACTGGTATATCTGGGCAAAGATTTGTCGTATTTTTTGATTAACTCTTGGTCAAATTCTATGGTTTTAGCTGTTAAGTTCATGGTCTTAGTTAGCCTCTCAATAGTTTAAAAATTAGGTAGGATAGATCATAAAAAAAAGGGGAAGTCAAGTTAATAAAAATAGCAACTCAATTGTTTATTTTTCTGACTTTTCCCCTTCGTAATAACAGGATTGACAGCTTTATTCTGCAATAGCTACGTTATGAGGATGACCATGACCATGAGGATGTTCAGTTGCCCCAGGAATGGCTTGACGAGTGATTAATTCAAATACATGATCGCCGATGGCTTCTTTAACATCAGCTTCTAATTCATGTACTACGTCACGATTTAATTTAAAGGCATGGTTTGCTTCATCAACAATTTTCTGTTCTATGGTTTCATCGATGGGTAAAGCGTTTAAACCATCCCGATATTTTCCTTTGAATTCTCGTCTGGCTTCTGCGGTAGCAATTTGCTCAAATTCATAAAATTGAGTTCCTTGATCTGCAGGTAATTCTAACGCTGAACGAGCAATATTTTTTAAGCTTTGACCCCCAGATAAATCACCCATATAACGAACATAAGAATGGGCAACTAATAAGGCAGGTTCAGTTTGGGAAACTTCCCGAATTCTTGCTACATAGGTTTGACCGGCTACTGAGGGAAAAATATCGGCTGCCCAATTTTCTCCGTAGTAGTATTCTAGGTCTTTTACTAAGTTTTGTTTACGGTTTAATTCAGGAAAATAAATCTTACTAATAACAGGATCGTCTTTATGTCGTTCTAATTCTTCTTCTAAGGTAGAATATAAGAAATAAAAGTCGGCTAATAGTTTACGAAAGGGTTCTTTTTCTACAATGCCCTTGAGAAAACACTTGGTAAAGGCTGTATTCTCTGCCAAGGTGTGAGAATGACTGGTTCCTTCCCGAAGCTTGAGGGCTAAGTTATTACTCATGATCAATACCTCTTAGTAGCAGTTAAACGTTAGACTTTAGACGAAATATGCTCTCTCTGTCTCAAGCCATAAACCCACTGCAGTAATTTCTATTTCAGTTTATTACTATACAGTTATATTATCACTTAACTGCTAAATTTAGCAAAACTTAACATAAAGTGAGTTATGGAGAAAAAGGTTTATATCATTAAAAATAAGAGGAATAATCAGAAATTTAGTTATAAAAGAGAAACATTAAGCAAAAGTAATAGCTATATTATGCCACAACTCGGTCAAGAACATTTTCCAGAAGACGAACAAGAAACCATTCAAAAATTAGTTGAGATTTTTGAATTTTTGATGAGAGATTATAAGTTTTCTCCAAGTCCGAGAACCCAGCATCCTAAGAGTCATGGTTATGTTCAAGGAGAGTTTATTATTGAGGAAAATATGTCCAATCAATTTAAGATTGGAATTTTTGTCAAACCTAAAACTTATCCTATGTGGGTTCGCTTTTCTAATGGTAGTGGGGCTTCGGATGAAAGCGGAAATTTTCAACCAGACACCGTGGGAGATATTCGAGGAGTTTCCATTAAATTATTAGGAGTTGAAGGGTGCAAAGCGTTTGACAATTCTGCACCTAATGAACAAGATTTTATTGCAGTTAACACCCCGATCTTTTTCCTCAGAGATGCTAAAGCTTATCTAGATTTTTTTCCTATTGTGAATGGTATTCGGGACGGCAAAATTACTATGAATGCTGATGGAAGTCCTCACTATATTCCTGATGAATTAAAAGCATCTTATGAAGCGATCGCTTATTCTTTACCTTTATTAAATCAAGTCAGAAGTCAAGTTATGACAAGTCCTTTGGAGGCTAATTATTGGAGTGCAACTCCTTATAAATTCGGAGATATTGCTATGAAATATGCTGTATTTCCTCATCTTGAAGGGAAAAAATTTAATATTGATACGGCGGAAGATAAAACGAATTATTTAAGAGAAGCAATGACGAAACATTTGTCCCAAAAAGATGCTTATTTTGACTTCTGTATTCAACTACAAACTGATGCAGAAAAAATGCCTATTGAAGATCCGACGGTGTTATGGGATGAAAAAGAATCCCCTTTTATTAAAGTTGCCACTATGAGGATTTTTCAACAGGAATTTAATAGCCAGGAACGGATAGAAACAGACGAAAAGCAGTCCTTTTCGCCCTGGAATTGTTTAGAAGAATATCGACCATTAGGGGGAGTTAATAGGGCGCGGAAAATTTATGCAGACATGGCTAATTTTCGTAATGAAATTAATGAAGCTTAGTTAATTGTATAGCTTACTTTTGTGATGTAAGGTAAGCTATAAATATATCAAAACAGTTTAATTATACTATGCTAAGTAATAATGTTCTATCTTAAGTCTTAATATAAGATTAAGTTTGTAGTGATCAAAAACAATTAAACATCTAATCAATGACTTTAAACACAAACATTAATATATAAATTGTGTCGAACGCATACAATACGAATAAGACTTAAATTCTGACTCCTGACTCCTGTGCGATAGCGCCGGAATGTAGTGAGGAACTTCTGACTCCTATAGAATATTTAACGATATAATTAAATTAATGTTGTCATAGAAAATATCAAAATAATGGTACAGCAGATAAATAACCAAACTAAAAATAATATTATCTATCCTGATAGTGATGGTCAACCCATGGCCGATAATACGAAACAATTTCGATTAATTGTTACTATCAAAGAAAATTTAGAGTTATTATTTAATGATAACCCTGATGTTTTCGTTGCTGGTGACTTGTTATGGTATCCCATTGAAGGTAATAATAAACTACGACGCGCCCCTGATGTTATGGTGGTATTTGGTCGTCCCAAAGGTGATAGGGGTTCTTATAAACAATGGGAAGAAAATAACATCTCTCCTCAAGTTGTTTTTGAGATCCTTTCCCCTGGTAATAAGTTAGCAGAAATGAGCCAAAAATTTGAATTTTATAATCGTTATGGAGTGGAAGAATATTATGTATATGATCCTGATAAAATTGATTTGTGTGGTTGGATGAGAGAAAAAAATAGGTTAAACTTAATTGAAACGATGGACGGCTGGATTAGTCCCCGTTTAAAAGTTCGGTTTGAAATCACTGAAAATAACTTACAGTTATTTACTCCAACCGATGAACCTTTTTTAACCTATGTCGAACTAGGAAAATTAAAACAAGAAGCAGAAATAAGAGCAAAACAAGCTGAAAAAAGGGCGCAAGAAGCTGAAGCTAAAGTTAAAGAATTAGAAGCTAAATTACGAGAATTAGGACAACTTTAAATCTTATAACATTATGATTACAACAGTTTCACAACCTATCACATTAGAAGAATTTTGGGACTGGTATCCCGACGGTTACGGACGTTATGAATTACATGATGGGTCTATTTTTGAAATGCAACCAATAGGAACCCATGAACAAGTCATTAGTTTTATTATTATTGAATTAGCTGTACAAATTAAACAGCTTGGACTTCCTTATCTGATACCTAAACAAGCTTTAATTAAACCCCTTGATACCAATAAATCTGCTTATAATCCTGATGTACTTATCCTTGATCAATCTAACTTAAATAATGAATCTTTATGGAAAACCAGATCAACTATTACACAAGGAAAAACCGTTCCTTTAGTGATAGAAGTGGTTAGCAGTAATTGGGGTTATGATTATGGTCATAAATTGATTGATTACGAAACTTTAGGAATAACTGAATATTGGATTGTTGATTATTTAGGATTAGGAGGAAAACGGTATATTGGTGATCCGAAAAAGCCAACAATTTCTATTTATCAATTAGTTGATGACGAATATCAGGTTAAACAATTTAGGGAAAATGATGCTTTAATCTCTTCTATTTTTCCTGATCTTAATTTCACAGCACAACAAATCTTTGATATCGCTAATTGAACAGTTAATCTTCATCAAGATAGTTTAATTTAGAAAGCATTTTGTTGTTTATCAAAAAAAGTTAACATCAGAGTTGAGGTCATGTCTTTTCTTTTAGCATAGAAAGAGACAAGAATTATTGAGGAAAATCTTAACATTTTCATAAACTGGTTATCTTTTTCAACCCAGTCAAAAAATGAGATAATAGAAAGTAAGAGAAAAGGCAAGAATATGGAAAGTAAAACTTTGACCAAAAAGCCTCAAAAATCTGATAAAAACGTTGATAAAAGCTTCCAAATACTTGATCTTACGATTAAGCGAAATCACTACCGTCAAGAGTTCCTGATAGAAATTTTACATACAGCACAAGAAGCTTTTGGTTATTTAGACCTCGATGTTTTAGAATATATTGCCAATGCTTTAAAACTGCCTTTAAGTCAAGTTTATGGAGTCGCCACTTTTTATAATTTATTTTCCCTTAAACCCAGTGGTCAACATAATTGTGTTGTTTGTTTAGGAACCGCTTGTTATGTTAAAGGAAGCGATAAACTTTTAGCCGCATTAGAACAAGAATTAAGCATAAAATCCGAAGAAACCACCCCCGATCAACACATTTCTTTACGATCTGCTCGATGTTTAGGAGCTTGTGGTATTGCTCCTGTCGTCGTTTTTGATGGAGAAGTGGGCGAGAAACAAACCGTAGATAATGTATTAGAAAAAATCAAAAATTGGCAACAGAAGGGAGAATAATAATTATTATGGATTTAGAAGAACTTTTAACCATTCAACAAGAAACTAAGGAAAAAAGACAACAAAAACCTCAACAAATTCGCTGTTGTACAGCGTCGGGATGTCTTTCTTGTGGGGCAGAAACTGTCAAAAAAAATCTCGAAACTGCCATCCAAGAAGCCCATTTAGAACAAGAAGTTGAGGTGCGTGGTGTTGGTTGTATGGGAATTTGTGGCAGAGGTCCTTCTGTTGAAATTGATCCAGACACCACCCTTTATCATCACGTTACCCCTAAACATATTCCTGGGATTATTGCAAGTTTAAATCAAACAAATAGTTCAGAAAATTTACCTCCTCAAGGGGATCTAAATCATCCGTTTTTTGCTTATCAAAAGCTCATTGTTAGAGAAAATAGTGGCAAAATTGATCCCGAAAGTATTGATGATTATATCGCTGAAGGAGGTTATCAACAATTACACCATGTTCTCTTAGAAATGACCCCTAATGAGGTTATAAAAGAAGTCACAAAAAGCGGACTAAGGGGAAGGGGTGGCGGAGGCTATCCTACCGGCGTAAAATGGGCTACGGTGGCAAAAATGCCAGGACAGCAGAAATATGTCATCTGTAACGCCGACGAAGGAGACCCAGGGGCATTTATGGATCGCTCTGTCTTAGAAAGCGATCCTCATCGTATTTTAGAAGGTATGGCGATCGCAGCCTATGCAGTGGGGGCAAATCACGGTTATATCTACATTCGCGCCGAATATCCCCTGGCCATCAAACGCCTCGAAAAAGCCATGCAACAAACGAAACGATACGGCTTAATGGGGTCACAAATCTTTGATTCTCCCTTTGACTTCAAAATTGACATCCGAGTCGGTGCCGGCGCCTTTGTCTGTGGGGAAGAAACCGCTTTAATCGCTTCAATAGAAGGAAAACGAGGAAACCCTCGCCCTCGTCCCCCTTATCCAGCGATCGCCGGCTTACGGGGAGAACCCACCTTAATCAATAACGTAGAAACCTATGCAAACATCGTTCCCATTATCCGAGAAGGGGGAGACTGGTACGCCGATATTGGCAGCGAAAACAGTAAGGGAACGAAAGTGTTTGCCTTAACGGGAAACGTGAAGAATAACGGCTTAATTGAGGTTCCGATGGGCATTTCTCTGCGGACTATCATCGAAGAAATGGGGGAAGGCGTTCCCAACCAAGGAACAGTAAAAGCGGTACAAATGGGAGGCCCTTCCGGGGGTTGTATTCCGGCACATTTATTAGATACCCCGGTTGAATATGACTCCTTAAAAAAATTAGGAACCATTATGGGATCAGGGGGAATGATCGTCATGGATGAAGATACGAGTATGGTCGAAATTGCCCGATTTTATATGGATTTTTGTCAAAAAGAAAGTTGTGGTAAATGTATTCCCTGTCGAGCCGGAACGGTACAATTACATGATTTATTAACTAAGTTAATTAATCAACAAGCCAATCAACAAGATTTAGACACCTTAGAAACCCTATCCCAGATGGTCAAAGAAACCAGCTTATGTGGGTTAGGAATCACTGCCCCCAACCCTGTCTTAAGTACCTTGCGATATTTTCGAGAAGAATATTTGACCTTACTTCAATCAACTTAAAGAAAAAAAGATGAGTGTTAAAACATTAACCATTAACAATCAATTAATGGCAGCAACAGAAGATCAAACCATTTTAGAAGCTGCAAAAGAAGCAAATATTTACATTCCGACCTTGTGTCATTTAGAAGGTCTTTCTAATGTAGCGGCCTGTCGTTTGTGTTTAGTCGAAATTGAAGGGCGTTCCCAACTCCAACCTGCTTGTGTCACCCACGTCCAAGAAGGAATGGTCATACACACAGAAACCGAAAAATTAAAAGCCTATCGACGCATGGTAGTAGAACTTTTATTTGCAGAAGGTAATCATGTTTGTGCGGTTTGTGTGGTCAATGAAAATTGTGAATTGCAAGATATGGCCATTACCGTGGGGATGGACCATACTCGCTTTCCCTATCGCTTTCCTAAAGAAACGGTTGACCTTTCCCATCGAATATTTGCGATCGATCGCAACCGTTGTATTTTGTGTACTCGATGCGTCAGGGCCTGTGATGAACTCGAAGGGGCCCACGTTTGGGATGTAGCTAACCGTGGAGAGCAATCTTTTATTGTGTCAGGATTAAATCAACCTTGGGGAGAAGTGGACGCTTGTACCTCTTGTGGCAAATGTGTTGAGTCTTGTCCCACCGGTGCCATTTTTCGCCAAAGAAGCACCGTTGCAGAAATGGAACACCATCCCGAAAGGATAGCCATAGCCAGAAAAAGGAAGGAAAAGCAACAAAATAAAAGCCAAAATAGTTAATTAAGGTAAGTAATTATGAAAAAGATTAAATTAGCAACTGTATGGTTAGCCGGATGTTCCGGATGTCATATGTCTTTTTTGGATCTCGATGAATGGTTATTAGAATTAGCCGACAAAGTAGACATGGTTTATAGTCCCATCGCAGATATTAAAGACTATCCTGATAATGTTGATGTCTGTTTGGTTGAAGGAGCGATCGCTAATGAAGAAAACTTACAATTAATTAAAGAAATTAGAGAAAAAACGAAGTTAATTGTTTCTTTTGGAGACTGCGCTGTCACCGCTAATGTTCCAGCAATGAGGAATATGTTAGGACCAGCAGAAACCGTGTTAAAACGCTCTTATTTAGAGTTAGGTGATGTGACACCTCAACTACCCCAAGAACCCGGTATTGTCCCCGAATTATTAGATAGAGTCAGTCCAGTTCATGAAGTGATTAATGTGGATTTATTTTTACCCGGATGTCCCCCCGATGCTGATAGAATTCGGGCAGCCATTGAACCCTTATTAAAAGGAGAAAAACCAGTTATAGAAGGAAGAGAAATGATTAAATTTGGTTAAACTGTAGGGTGGGCAAAATTTAATTTAAAAAAATAAAAATAGAGGTAATTATGTCTAAAACTATTGTAATTGATCCTGTCACTCGAATAGAAGGCCATGCGAAAATTTCCATCTTTTTAGATGATAACGGTCAAGTAGATGATGCTAGATTTCATGTAGTGGAATATCGAGGTTTTGAGAAATTTTGTGAAGGTCGTCCTATGTGGGAAATGGCAGGAATTACGGCCAGAATTTGTGGTATTTGTCCCGTAAGTCATCTGCTTGCTTCTGCTAAAACAGGGGATAAAATTTTAGGAGTAAATATTCCAACTGCAGCCGATAAATTAAGAAGATTGATGAATTTAGCCCAAATTACTCAATCCCATGCTCTTAGTTTTTTTCACCTCAGTAGTCCCGATTTTTTATTAGGATGGGATAGTGATCCAGCAAAAAGAAATATTTTTGGACTGATAGCATCTGATCCAGAATTAGCTAAAAGTGGTATTCGTTTAAGACAGTTTGGACAAACCATTATTGAACTTTTAGGAGCAAAAAAAATCCATGCAGCTTGGTCTGTACCTGGAGGCGTAAGATCCCCTTTATCAGAAGAAAGCAAAAAATGGATTAAAGAAAGACTCCCAGAAGCCTATGAAACGGCTAATAATGCCCTTACCTTGTTTAAAGGACTTCTTAATAGATTTGAAACAGAAGTTAAAACATTTGGTAACTTTCCTTCTTTGTTTATGGGGTTAGTTAGAGAAGACGGACTTTGGGAACATTATGAGGGAAAAATTCGTATTACTGATAGTCAAGGAAATATTGTTGCTGATAACTTAAAAGAAGAAGATTATCAAGACTTTATCGGGGAGTCAGTAGAAAAGTGGTCTTATCTCAAATTTCCCTACTATAAACCGTTAGGATATCCCCAAGGAATTTATCGAGTTGGACCTTTAGCAAGGCTCAATATTTGCTCTGGTTTTGGTACCGAAAAAGCCGATCAAGAATTACAAGAATTCCGCGATCGCACTGGTGGTGTGGCGACTTCTTCTTTCTTTTATCATTATGCCAGATTAGTGGAAATTATTGCTTGTTTAGAACGCATTGATCGGTTAATTAATGATCCTGATCTCTTATCAAAAAAAACTCGTGCCAAAGCCGGAATTAATAACTTAGAAGGGATAGGGGTTAGTGAAGCACCCAGAGGAACCCTTTTCCACCATTATCATGTCGATGAAAACGGCTTAATTAAGAAAGTTAACCTCATTATTGCCACGGGAAATAATAACTTAGCCATGAATCAAACCGTTGTACAAATAGCCAAACATTATGTTAAGGGAAACGCCATAACAGAAGGAATGTTAAACCGTGTTGAAGCAGGAATTCGGTGTTATGATCCCTGTTTAAGTTGTTCAACCCATGCAGCCGGACAAATGCCTTTACAGATTCAATTATTTGGAGCAAATGGTGACTTATTAGATGAAGTTTGTCGAGACTAATAATAACTGTTTGGTACTTTTAAATTTAATAATCAATCAACCAAAAAGCATCATTTCTAATATATAAAGGATTATTCTTAGCAGCAGGGGCAATCATTTTAACTTCTTTAGTTAAAGCATTATGCTCAACTTTCCAGTTAGTATAATCAGAAGATTCGTCTTTTTCCTGTTCAGGACAACTATAGGTTACTTTCTTGATTTTATGACCATTGATTTCAAAAAATCTCCCGCATTTTTGTGATACAATAATGATGACTAGCAAACGATTTTCTTGCTTGGGATATAAAGTAACGGTACCCGGTTGTTTAACTCCTGTTGCTAATCTTCCCCAAAATTGAGCCGTAGCTGTATAACTTTTTTGTATCGGTTGAAGATTAAGAATTGCTATATTATTTAACGATTCTAAATTATTTTCTATCTGTGAAAATGGGGGAGTATAAAACAAAATTGTAAAACTAATCAAGTAATTTGGATTAATATTCATAGTCTAAAGCAAAATAAAAATAAATTATGACAAATAAAATAACACAAATCTTATTATTTATAATATAATAATTATGAACATATTTTGAGTTTAGATAATAGGATTGATTAAAATGTGCAAAATTAGCTTTGTCTGATCTAACCCTAGATTTTGCTTTCTATCCTCATTAAAAACATTACAATATTTAACAATATTTGTTTTACACAACAGTCACTAACAATGATTTATCAAGAAACCATTAGACTATCGACAAAAGATAATGGAGATTTACATAATTTAACTGACTCCGTTGCTTTAATTGTCAAAAAAGCTAAAGTTAGCACTGGAATGGTCAATATTTTTAATATAGGAAGCACGGCAGTTATCGGAGCAATTGAATTTGAGGCAGGTTTGAAAAAAGATTTACCAGAATTTCTCAATAAATTAATCCCTCCCAGTCGAGACTATGGACATGAAAAAACTTGGCATGATGGGAATGGACACTCTCATTTACAAGCAACTCTTTTAGGTCCATCGATGACAGTACCAATTACAAATGGTAAGTTAAAATTAGGAACTTGGCAGCAAATTTTTCATTTAGAATGTGATATCAAACCTCGTAAACGTGAAATCGTCGTTACAGTGTATGGAGAATAATTATTGATAAAATTTTCTCTGAATAAACTGCCAAAAATATAAAATAAATGTTTAACAATGTAGCAATTGAAAACTCGAAAATACTCATTATTGGTTATGGAAATACCCTAAGAGGAGATGATGGAGTGGGTTACAAAATAGCAGAAACTATTAAACAATGGCACTACGAGAATATAACATCTTTGCCAGTTCATCAACTGACCCCAGACTTAGCCGAAAACTTGTCTCAAGTTGATACAGTAATTTTTATAGATGCAGTTCCTCTTACTGATATTAAGAAGGCAAAACTTGAAATTAAGACCATTTCTATTAATAACAAAAGTAATAATTTAGCTCATCATAATAACCCCGAACAATTATTATCTTTAACTCAAGCGATTTATCAAAAAGTACCTAAAGCTTATTGGATATTAGTTCCTGGTTTCAATTTTAATTTTAGTGAAGAATTATCGCCAATTACCCAAAAATATGTTAATTCTACTCTAAAAAAAATAAAAGATATTTTATCAATTAAATAGTTAATTATTCATGATCATTGAAAGAGCAGAACTTTTCTTATTTGAATTACCTTTCATCAAAAGTTATCAAACTAGCTATGGTGAAATGAATCGAAAAAGAAGTGTTATCGTTAAACTATCAACCTCTGATTTATCGGGTTATGGTGAAGCATCAACCCTACCGTTTCCTTTCTATTTACCAGAATATACTGACGTTTCATTTATTGTCTTAAAAGATTTAATTATTCCTCAACTTATTAACAAAAAGATTAATCATCCTAGTGAAATCAATCAATTATTCTCTCATATTAAGGGTTTTAATTTTGCTAAAAAAGCAGTAGAAACCGCATTATGGGATCTTTATTCACAACAACTGAAAACACCACTTTGGCAACTATTAGGAGGAATTAATAAATCTATTTCAATAGGTGGATCAGTTGGAATTACTCAAGATAAGAATAAACTTCTAGAAACAATTAGTTTACAAATAGAACAAGGTTACAAAAGAATTAAACTAAAAATTAAGCCTAATTGGGATATTAAACCCTTAGAAATTATTAGAAATAACTTTCCTGATGTGCCGTTACTTGCTGATGCAAACTCTGCTTATAGTTTAAAAGATATTGACCTATTAAAAACCGTAGACCACTTTAATTTAATGATGATAGAACAGCCTTTAAGTTGGGACGATATTATTGATCATGCAGAACTTCAACAACAGATTAAAACCCCTATTTGTCTCGATGAAAGTATTTTTTCTCTAGAAGATACTCGCAAAGCTATCAAACTTAATGCTTGTCAAATTATCAATATTAAACCAGGAAGAGTTGGGGGATTAACAGAAGCAAAAAAAATCCATGATTTATGTCAAAAAAACAATATTGGTGTTTGGTGTGGGGGGATGTTAGAGTCTTCTATTGGTGTATTTTTTAATCTTTCTCTTGCTACTTTAGATAACTTTATTTATCCCGCAGCTTTAAACACCAATGACTATCTTGATGACATTGTTACTAATAAATGTATTGCCAATAATGGAACAGTAAAGGTTCCTAAATTTTTAAGTGATTTTGAGGTAGATGAAGATAAATTGAGATATTATACAGTTAGTTCACATCAATTTTATTCAAAACATTAGTAATTCTCTATACTATTAAGTAAAGAAATCAGTTATTATCTAATATGTGGAAACTATCACCATCCCCAAAGGATTTAAAGTAACTCCAGAGCAATTTGAGCAGCTTGCTTCTGCTGAACAACTAGCACGAATGGAGTTAACGAAAGAGGGAGAATTAATTATTATGAGTCCCACTGGTGGCACTACCAGCAGAAAAAACAGCCGTTTAATTCAACAACTGAGAAATTGGGCAGATATAGCGTAAACAGGTGAGGTATTTGACTCTTCTACGGTGTTTGTTCTACCTAATGGTGCGAGAAGAAGGCCTGATGTGAGTTGGATTGAGCTAAACCGATGGAATCAACTGACAACAAGACAACAAGATGGTTTTCCCCCTATTGCCCCTGATTTTGTCATTGAGTTAGTCAGTCCCAGTGAGCGGTGCGACCCCGCGTCGACGAAAGCGGTCGCAACCCCCGTCGTCTCACGGCGCAAGGGAACGCCGACCAAGACAGACGCAAGGGAACGCGCACTAAGACTCAAAAACCAAAGATACTCTGATCTACAATTAAAAATGCAATAATATTTAGAAAATGGGGTTAAACTAGATTGGTTAATCGAAACATCAGCCAAAACCGTAGAAATCTACCGATTAGGACAAAAAAAAGAGATTTTCAATCATCCTCAAACCCTATTAGGAGAAGATATCCTACTTGGGTTCAGTTTAGATTTTACTGCCATTTGGTAGTTGCACCTCAAGTTTAAACTTTTGCGAACAACCGTAGACAAAATTACCTCAGCATCGGATGATATAACTATCCAGTTATATAGGAATGGTTATGGTTAAGACTCCTGTTAAACCCGATCAGCCGAAACCAGGAACAAAAGCACCTTCTCAAGAAACCCTCCTCACCCCTCGCTTTTATATTACAGATTTTGAAACGGCGGCTAATCTCTCCTTAACGGAACAGGAAACCGAGTTAAACGCCATGTTGACGGAAATGCGTAACGACTACAACCGTCATCATTTTGTTCGAGATGAAGAATTTAAAACCGGTAACTGGGATCATTTAGATGAAACCACAAGAGAAGGTTTTATTGAGTATTTAGAAAGGTCTTGTATTTCTGAATTTTCTGGCTTTTTACTCTTCAAAGAATTGTCTAGAAAACTCAAAGGCCGCAACCCCATTTTATCAGAAATGTTTCATTTAATGGCCAGAGATGAAGCCCGTCATGCAGGGTTTTTAAACAAAGCAATGGCTGACTTTAACCTATCTTTGGATTTAGGAAAAGTTACTAAAACCCGTACCTATACCTTTTTCCCTCTAGAATGGGTTATTTATACCGTTTATCTCTCTGAAAAAATTGGTTATTGGCGTTATATTATCATTTTCCATCACTTAGAAAAGCATCCAGAAAAACAGTTTTATCCTATTTTCAAAAAATTTGAAAACTGGTGTCAAGATGAGAACCGTCACGGTGATATTTTCACCGCTTTATTACGGTCTCAACCTAAACTTTGGAACACTTGGAAAGCACGGTTATGGAGTCGTTTTTTCCTCTTATCTGTGTTCGCAACCCATACTTTAACGGTTCATGAAAGAGCCAGTTTTTATGAGTCTTTAGGATTAAATGCCACAGAATTTGATAAAGAAGTCATTCGTAAAACTAACGAAACCTCTGCCAGAACATTTCCTAGTGTCTTAGACGTAGACCATCCCGAATTTTATCCCCGTTTACAACGGTGTTCTCAACGTAACTTAAAGATGAAAGAAATAGGAGAAAGTAAAGCCCCTAAATTCATCAAAACCTTGCGTAAACTGCCTTTAATTGCTGGAATTGTCGGGGATTTACTGCGTGTTTATTTAATCAAACCCATCGATGCAGAAGCATTAAGGGGAACGGTTCGTTAGATAAATTTTACCTAGTCTTAATCTAAAACAGTTTCCGAAAGCTTGCTGATGCAGGCTTTCTTTTTTTCTGTTATATTAATAATTATATGCTCCTCTATACTGTTTGTTCCCTGTTCCCTAACCATCTTAAGTCAATAAAAAGAGCAGAATATAAATAAGAGTAAAATGTGAGGAAAACTCTGATGACAGCAACCATTAAAGCTAAAAAAAGTAACAATTTAGCTTTTCCCCAGGGAATCAAACGTTATGGATTAAAGGGGATTTTAAATCTTATTTTTCGTCCGTTACCAACCTTAGAAAGTAACCGCAACCGCTACGGAGATATTTATTATTCTCCTGCTTTCTCTAGTTTTCCTCCGTTTATTGTGATTGGTAATGCAGAAGGAATTGAAGCTTTATTTTCTGCTGATTCTGAGTTATTTGAGTCGGGAACGTCTAATACTGCCTTTCAAGCTTTGTTAGGAAGTCAATCTATTTTACAACTAGACGGGAAACCTCATCAAAAACGCCGTAAACTTTTGATGCCATCTTTTCATGGTCAACGGTTACAAAGTTACGGAACTATTATTACTGATATTACTCAATCAGTTATCAACCGTTGGCAAAAAGATGATATTTTCTCGATGAGAAAAATAACTCAAGACATTACATTAAATGTTATTTTACAGGCAGTTTTCGGTATTGGTCAAGATAATCAGTATGATCAATTAAGTCAACAAATTAGTAAATATTTAGACTTATTTAATTCTCCTCTCTACACTTCAGCTTTATTTTTACCCATTTTACAGCAGAATCTTGGTCAGTGGAGTCCTTGGGGTAATTTTTTACATCAAAAGAAAAAGCTTCACCAGTTACTAAGTAAAGAAATTGATAAACGTCAAAACAATATAGATAGTGAAGATATTCTCAGTTTATTATTATCGGCAACGGATGAAAATGGAGAACATCTTAGTCAGTCGGAAATTATGGATGAATTAATGACTCTATTATTTGCCGGTCATGAAACGACAGCGTCTTCTTTAGCTTGGGCATTTTATTGGTTACATTCTCATCCAGAATGCTATCATCATTTACAAGATGAATTAAACACCATTAATTTAGATACAGATCCCACAGCAATAGCCAAACTACCTTATCTTAGCGCAGTGGTTTCTGAGAGTTTAAGAATTTATCCTACTGCGTTATTTTCCTTTAGTCGAACCCTTACAACCTCCTGGGAGTTTATGGGTTATTCTCTAGAAAAAGGAATGTCTTTAGCCCCTTGTATTTATTTGGTTCATCATCATCCTGACATTTATCCCAACTCAAAAGAATTTAAACCCGAACGCTTTTTAGACCGTCAATTTTCTCCTTATGAATTTATACCTTTTGGTGGCAGTAACCGTCGCTGTTTAGGTTATGCGTTGGCCTTGTATGAGATGAAATTAGTATTAGCAACTGTCTTAAAACAAGTTAACTTAAAATTAGTTAGTTCTCAGCCTATTTTACCTGTAAGAAGAGGGTTTACTATGAGTCCTAAAGGAGGGGTGAAAATGCAAGTAAAAGAATTTTTTAATCCTTCTATAGTAGAGTAAAAAGAGTTTTAACTTTTGATTGAATTTCAGATTATTATAAAATCTCAATTTGTAATAAATTGAAAAAAGATTATGAATCAAGAAAATGAGTCAATAATACAAGTCCTTGAAAGTCGTTTACAAAATGCTATGCTTAACTCAAATATTGATGAACTTAATGAGTTATTAGGTGATGATCTTATATTTACTAACCATTTCGGTCATTTAATGACAAAACAGGATGATTTGAATTTGCATAAATCTGGTACTTTGAAAATACAAAAGATTGAACTAGAAAATCTAAATATAAAATTATTAAATGAAGTAGCTTTAGTCAATACAGAAGCTAGAATCATTGGTATTTTAAATAATCAAATATCTGAAAATAAGTTTCGGTTTTCTCGTATATGGAGTCAAAAATCAAATGATTTATGGCAAGTAGTCATGGTACATTCAACGTTGATAATGTAAAATAATCTTGACTTTACCAACTTACTTTTCCTTCTAATTCTTTTATTTTACTTTTTCCAATTCCTTTTACTCTGGTTAAGTCTTCTAAAGAAGTGAAAGGTTGAATTGTACGACTTTCAATAATTCTTTTTGCCAGAGATTCGCCAATTCCTGGCAATGTTTCTAATTCCTGTAAACTCGCTGTATTTAGATTAATAATTTCGGTTGATGTTAGAGTTAATAATGTAGGACAATTTTTAATATCTTTCTGAATTTTAGTTTTAATAGTTTCAGGAATTCCTAAACTAGAATTGTTATATAACCTATCAAATTCTTGTTGATAATGCGCTGTTATAACAGGATTTTTGATAACTAATAAAGTTTCATCATTTTGATAATTCGCTGAGGCTGACCAATTATGAGAACCTGTAACAATAATATTATCATCAATAATAGCAAATTTATGATGTAATTTATCCCCTTGAGGAAGGTTAGCCACTCCAACGGTATTAATGTTTTTTTGCCAAGGTTTATTATCTATTTCATACTGACAATTATTACTCAAAGCAACTCCTAACATATCTAAACCCTCACTATAATAACGAAACATAAATTCTGGGTCAATTAATGCTTTAATATGAATATTTTGATTATTTTTTGTTTCTAAAGTGTTAGCTATATTTTGGTCACTAAAAACAAATAAAGCTAAATTAATCGAACTTTGTGCTTGATTTAATACGGTACTAATTAATCCATTTGTGGTGAGTTTCCAATCATCTTTTGAGGAGTTAGGAGAAAATTTAATCGTCACTTGTGATTGTCCTATATTAATTGTTTTTGGCAATCGCTTTAATTTATTAATTCCAAATTGGCTATCTTTTTTACCTCCTTTTCCATCTCCCCACATTAAGTTGAATTCTTCTGTAAAAAGTTGTGCTAATTCCGATGATTCAATTTTGAGTAAATTATTAGCATTTCCCTTTGTTTCATTATTATTAAAATCCCCATGAATTCCGCTTAAAGTAAAATTCGCGGAAGTAACAATAATAATTTTGTTATCAACAATTATGAATTTATGGTGCATTAAACCTGTGCCTTTTGAGCCATCTTCTGTATCATCAATGATAGGAATATTACCTTGATTCAACATACTTAACGCATCTCTTTGATTAAGTTCTTTCTGACTAATTTTATTATCATTATCGATATCAATAAAATCAAAATACTGATCATATCTTTGTCTTTCCCTTGTTTCCATCTGAGTAATGATCTCTGGAGTAAAATCAGTAAGAGATTGATAATAATTGTTTTCTAAAATAATACGAACTTTAACACCTTTTCTAGCTTGTTTTACTAAAGCTTGAGCAATCTTAGGAAGCCGAAATTCTTGGACAGCAATATCAATCGTCGATTCAGCAGAATTGATAGTATTAATGATAATATTTTCTAAATTATCCCCAGGTCGATCAATGTTACGATAAGGATCACGATAATCAGCACCTTTTGCTTCATTTAAGTTAAAATAGACTTCAATTAAAGGATCTTGGGGAAGAGGCTGTGAACGCTCAATCTTCACTGAATTATTACAAGCAATTAATGCTGAAAAGATAAATAATAACAAGCTAACAAACTGCAAACTTTTTTGATAAAATCTGTTCATAAAAAAATTTACGAAATATGTCTAAATCATATTATATTAATAAACAAGTTTTTCATTACTTATGAGATAATAAAGTTAACACTTCAAACTGAGTAAAAATTAAATCAATTATAAATTATGGATTTATTGCGATCGCTGCCTATTGGACTTTATCTAGAAAACCCCTTTACTTGGTTACATAAACTTGATCCCAGAGTCAAACTAGCTTGGTTATTATCCTTTCTTTTAGCCCCTATTTTATCAAACCCTGAATGGCGATTGATATTAGTGGGAATTTTGATGTTTCTTACCTTAATTGCTCAAATTCCTTTGAGAGTATGGAAACAACAAATGGGATGGTTATTAATTCTAACCTTACTAATATTTATTATTACCACTTTATCCCCCGATGGATTAGCAGTTTCTTCTCAACCGAGACTACCAAGTAATGATTTATCCTTACCTCAACCCACAGATTATACCTATGTTTTATTAGATCAGGGGAAAATATTTATCACCCGTCGTTCTTTAGAATTAGGGATAAGAATTAGTACATTAATCTTTATTTTAATTTATAGCACCAATTTGTATCTATTAACCACTGCCCCCGAAGAAATTACAGCAGGATTAGATGATTTATTATCTCCGTTACGTCGTTTCAATATTCCTATTACTGAAATTTTATTAACCTTAACCTTGTCTTTAAGGTTTATTTCTTTAGTCTTAGAAGAAGTGCAAAACTTAATTCGATCTATTCGTACTAGAGCAATTAATTGGAAAAAATTAGGAATCAAAAGAAGTTTACAAGTTTGGTTAGTTGTGGTAGAAAAATTGCTAGAAAATCTTTTAATGCGGGCTGAAGAAATTGCGATCGCTATGGAAATTAGGGGTTTTCTCAGTCCCAATAAACATAAAGTCGAATGGCATCAATTACGGTTAATAACAGGAGATTGGTTAGCATTAGGATTATTAATTGTTTTTTGGTACGGACGATTAATGTGGGGAAATATATAATCTTATTAATTAATAATGAACAATTAATAATTAATAATTCCAGCCATTGTATAAGCATTAATAGGATTTGCCCTAGGAATAACAATGACACGATCACCATTACTCATACAAATATGTTTACCTTGTCTAATAATTTGAAAACCTACTTTCTCAAAAGCTTTAATTGCTCTTAAATGATTGATTCCAGGAAGTTTAGGCATGATTAAACCACTTCTACATAAAGAGATTCAGTATCCTTATTTAATTCTTCAACTGTCTCTAAGTATATTTTTATTGCATCTTTAATGTTGTCAATCGCCTCTTCTTTTGTTTCACCTTGAGACCAACATCCAGGTAAACTGGGACACCAGATTGCATATCCTTCTTCGCTTTCTTGTAATCTCACTTTGTAGCGCATTTTTTTTAAGATTAAATAATATCATTTATCATTATATCTTACCCGACTTTGGTGGGTTACGACGCTGCGATCGCCTGAATTTTAGCCCTCTAACCCACCCTACAGTTATAAGCTGTTATGACCTGTTATAAAAAAATGAGCTTTAGCCACCCGACAAAGGGGAAGCAACCCCTTCTAACGTCAAATTCACGGTAAGATAGTAAGTTGGGTTATTCAGTCATTCAGTATCGGTGAGGAGGAGACAAACTGGATAACATCAAACACAGATATGTAAATTGAGCTTAATTGAAGACAGTATTATGGCAGATCAGATTCGTATTTTAATGTGCGCCCCAGACCACTATGATGTAGATTATGTGATTAATCCTTGGATGGAAGGGAATATACATAAATCAACCCGTGATCGCTCCGTAGAACAATGGAACCAACTCTATCACGCCATCAAAGAACGGGCGATCGTTGAATTAGTTGAACCCCAAAAAGGCTGGCCCGACATGGTATTTACCGCCAACGCAGGGCTAGTGTTAGGAGATAATGCGATCGTCAGTCGTTTTTATCACAAAGAAAGACAAGGAGAAGAACCCTATTTTAAAGAATGGTTTGCTAACAATGGGTTCAACGTATTTGAACTGCCCAAAGACTTACCCTTTGAAGGTGCCGGCGACGCTTTATTTGATAGAGAAGGCCGCTGGTTATGGGCCGGATACGGCTTTAGATCGGAGTTAGACTCTCACCCTTATATTGCCCAATGGTTAGACACAGAAGTGTTATCCCTTCGTCTTATTGATGAGCGTTTCTATCATCTTGATACTTGTTTCTGTCCCCTTACCGGCGGTTATTTACTCTACTATCCTCCTGCATTTGATGCCTATTCTAACCGCTTAATTGAACTGCGTATCCCCGAAGAAAAGCGTATTGTCGTCGAAGAACCCGACGCGGTAAAATTCGCTTGTAATGCGGTTAATATTAACCACACCATCATCATGAACCAAATAAGCGACAGCTTAAAACAACGGTTAAATGATGTGGGTTTTGAAGTGGTACAAACCCCCTTATCCGAGTTTCTTAAAGCAGGTGGGGCGGCCAAATGTTTAACCCTCCGTGTCAACGAACCCGTCTTAGAAGATGTTCACGCCAGTACCCCCGTCGAAAGCCGTACTATTCAACTAACGGGACACCTTTTGGATGCCGGCATCATGAATAAAGCCCTCGATACAGTTGTCGAAAATGGGGGCAGTTTCAAAGTCCTTAATTTTGATTTAGGGTTAGAAAGACAAAGCACTTCAGCAGCCCAGGTTCGCGTCTCCGCGCCGGATCATAATGTCATGGAAGAAATTATGACACAATTGATCGATCTTGGTGCCGTTGCCCCTCCTCAAGAAGTCTGTGACATCAACACTGAAACCGTTACCAAAGCAGGTGTTGCCCCCGATGACTTTTATGTGAGTACCATTTATCCCACAGAAGTTAGAGTCAACTGCGAATGGGTAAAAGTGCAAAATCAACGCATGGATGCTGCTATTGTAGTTGATCCCCAAAAAATGACCGCAGAATGTAAATTATTACGGGATCTCGAAGAAGGAGATCATGTCATGGTGGGAGTTGATGGTATTCGTACCGTCAGACAAACCGAAGATCGCGATCAACGCAACGGCAAAAAAGAATTTACCTTTATGGGTGCAGGGGTTTCCAGTGAACGTCGGGTTGAATTATTAGTAGAACAGATCGCCTGGGAAATGCGCCAAGTCAGGGATCAAGGGGGTAAAGTTGTCGTAACAGCAGGCCCGGTGGTTATTCATACCGGTGGGGCGCAACACCTAGCAAAATTAATCCGAGAGGGTTATGTTCACGCTTTATTAGGTGGTAATGCGATCGCTGTCCATGATATTGAACAGGCCATGATGGGAACCTCTTTAGGAGTAGATATGCAAAGAGGTATCCCCGTTAGTGGTGGCCACCGTCATCACCTTAAAGTCATTAACGCAGTGCGCGGTTGTGGTAACATTGCCCAAGCGGTACAACAAGGGTTGATCACCAAAGGGGTGATGTATGAATGTGTTAAGCAGAATGTTCCTTTTGCGTTAGCTGGTTCTATCCGTGATGATGGACCCTTACCCGACACAGAAATGGACTTAATTAAAGCGCAAAGTCGCTATGCTGAGTTAATCCAAGGGACAGACATGATTTTGATGTTATCCACCATGTTACATTCTATCGGTGTGGGTAACATGACTCCTGCCGGTGTGAAAATGGTTTGTGTGGACATTAACCCGGCGGTAGTGACCAAATTAAGCGATCGCGGTTCGGTTGAGTCGGTAGGTATCGTCACCGATGTGGGTTTATTCCTCAGTTTACTGGTGCAACAGTTAGATAAGTTAACCCATCCTTATCCTATGGTAGGAACTGTTTAAATAATTGTAGGGTGGGCAATGCCCACCTTACTCTTGATACTTTATCTTTACAAGCAAAAAGATCAAGCCTACAAGCTTGGAAAGCTTTTGTTAAAGCTGAAGCTTCAAAAACTTGGACCCGAACACTACTATCAGAAGATTTAGACTTACATCTTACATTAGTTTACTTATACGACAGAGATCCTCTTGATGTAGATAATATAATTAAACCAATACAAGATGCTTTAGTTGGTTTAATTTATGAAGATGATCAACAAATTACAGATGTTCAAGCACATCGTCGACATTTACGAGGAACCTTTGATATTTTAAAGTTTCCTGACCTATTACTTCAAGGACTTTATACTGGCTCTGAATGTGTTTATGTAAGAATATGTCAATCTAAAACTTTAGAGAGTTATTTATGAATGCTGAAACAACTACAAACAAATATAGTCAACTAGAAAAGAGGATTGCTCAAAAATATCAAGAACAAGGGTATCAAGTATGGATTAATCCTGATGCTGTTCCTTTTGATTTAAGTGGATATCGACCTGATTTAGTAGTTAAGAAATCTGATCATGAAGGTTATATTATCGAAATCAAATCCCAATCTTCAAAACAGATTAGTATAGATAGATATAAAGAAATAGCTGAAATCGTTGCTCAACATTCAGGCTGGCGTTTTTTACTAATTACAGGAGATGAGCAAGTTCCAATTAATCCAAGTGATGGCAATAGTTTGCTATCTTGGGAGCAGATTATAAAGAAAAGAGAAAATGTTGATCATCTGATTGCATTAGGAGATCAAGAAAGTGCTTTCTTAATATTATGGATAATATTAGAAGTTTTACTGCGTAAACAAGCGGAAAAAGTATCTATTCCGATTGAAAGATTTAGCCCAATATCACTTATTAAACATCTTTATTCTCAAGGGGAAATTTCCATAGAACAATATAATATAGCTATGAATTTCTCTAAAATTAGGAATCAACTTGTTCATGGATTTCAAACATTAGAACTAAATCAAGAAACTTTATCTCAACTTGCACAATTGGTTGATCAATTAATAGGTTTATGGTCACCAATAAAATTACCAGTTAAGAATAATTAGTTATGACTTAAACTCATTCATAATTAATGATTGCTCTCTTTTTCCTCAATAACATGACCTGTCCCTTCGCAAAAAACACAGGTTTCTTCTCTCTGAATTTCTGCGGTGCAATCTCGAATTTCAATATATCCTTTTCCTTCACAGTGATGACAGGTTTTTTGCTTTTTCATAATATTTTCTATTAAGCTCCGAAATTAAATAAGTCGATTATTTTACTAGGTTATCTTGTGTATCGAAAACAGTAAAGACTTTTTCATTGAGAGGATAGACCAGAAATATAAAATTTTATGATTTTTGCTAGAAAATTACTCTATTTTTTAATCAACTTAGGGTCGAATTGCCGATAGAATAAATCGAGAACTTTAAAAAACTATTGTTACTTATGTCTACTGTTACCGTTACCGTACCTGCCACAACGGCCAATATTGGACCAGGGTTTGACTGTCTTGGTGCAGCCCTTACCCTTTATAATCAATTTCAGTTTACTGAACAACCTGACGCTGATACTGATCTCAGCATTACGGTAACAGGGACAGAAGCCCATCGAGTGACTTGCGATCGCACAAATCTCCTCTATCAAGCCTTCACTCATTTATACCACCATCTCGACAAAACACCCCCTAAAATCGCTATTGACATCAAATTAGGGGTTCCCCTGGCCAGAGGGTTAGGAAGCTCTGCAACCGCTATTGTTGGGGGGCTAGTGGGGGCAAATGAATTAGCAGGTCAACCCCTTTCTACAACAGAAATTATGGCATTAGCCATTACACTAGAAGGTCATCCCGATAACGTGGTTCCAGCTTTGTTAGGAAACTGTCAGTTATCCGTAGGTGAAGCTAAAAACTGGGAAATTTGTGAAATTCCTTGGCATTCTGACCTTATTCCTGTGGTGGCTATCCCTGACTTTGAATTATCCACAGAAGAAGCTAGGGCCGCTTTACCGAAAACCTTATCCTATGGTGATACTATCTTCAATATAGCTCGCATGGGATTATTAATCAGGGCTTTAGAAAGCGGTAACGGACAATGGTTAAGTCAAGCAATGGCTGACAAAGTCCACCAACCCTATCGTCAAGGACTGATTGAAGGGTATGAGTTTGTGCAAGAATCGGCACTCAAAGCAGGGGCTTATGGTATGGTCATTAGTGGTGCAGGACCGACTCTATTAGCCTTAACCAGTTCTAAGCAGATTCAAGCAGTAGAAAAGGCCATGAAAAATGCCTGGACACAATTAGAGATTGTAGCAGAAGTGCGATCGCTTTCTATTGATACTCAAGGAGCAAGAATTAATTCTGATTAGAATCATTTGTGATCATTTTGGGTGAGATTGTGGAAAGCTTTCCATACTTTGCGACTAATTAATTAGGTGACGGATTCAAAAGCTATTCCTAACTCAATAAACTGAGTAAGATTCTCGCGGATATAATCTGCTTCAGTTCCAGTCACATAAATATAAGCTTCTGGTATGTTAGAATTGCGAAAACGATAGAATGGTTTACCGATACCAATTCCTGGAGCATACACATAAAAAGCAATCCCTTCGTCTTGATAATTTTCAGCAAAACTAGGATTATTGTTAATATAATTACGTTCTGATTCTCCTATGTAGATATAGAGTCCTGGATGTTGATTATTTTGGAAACGGTATAAGGGAATTAAGTTCTTGCTAGGAGAACTTGCTCCGTAAAAAGTAATTCCTTCTTCAATAAAGTTAGGATAATTAGTCCGAATATCATGAGCTTCTTCTTCCATAACAAGTAAATAAATTCCAGGGATTTCAGAATTTCGGAAACGATAGATAGGAATACCCAAAGTTACTGAAAGCTCATCAAAGAAAATATATGATAGTTTATCTTCATCTAAACAGATAACATTTTTACAATAATCATAGGCAATCAGCTTAATATTATTATTAACTTCAGCAATAATCATTTTTAATTGATTAATTTTTTTATCATCCCAATTGGTTTCTATTTGATCTGATAAATTAGATGATGGTTGATCACAAAACGAAGGATTAAATTTGGTTGATAAGTATTGATTGGCTTGACTTAATTCCTCTTCATAGGGTTTCAGTTCCTGTTTGCTCAGTTGGAATTTATCTCCTTTTAATTGATAAATAGGATTAATATCATCATCTTTTCTAAAGGGATTAAGCTTTCCATTGAGAATCAAAGGTTGTTCTTGATTAATATAAGAAATTAATCTAGTCGCTTGCGCTGATATAGACTCATTAGCTCTAACAATTTTTAAATCAGCTACATTAGCAACACCAATTTTTTCTAACAAGAAACCTACTGGTCCATGTTGATGTTTCAGCAAGTCTTGAAAAGAAAAAAATTCAGTTTTAGGAAAAACAGACTCAAGGACTTTTATACTATTGATTACTAGAATTCCTAAATTTTTACAATTTGCATAGCTAATTGTCCATCCATTTTTTATTATTTCTTGGATATGGCTATTCATCATAGAGTGAAGAGGTCGAACAGTAGCAAGGACACGCACACTATAGCCATATGACTCTATTTTCTTCCGCATTTTCTCAAGTTCTAGTTGAGAAAGTCTAGAAATATCCTCTCCTGAAATTATAATCTTTTCATGTTGTTGTTTTAAAATATGGTTTAGCTGTTCTTCATATTTTTTGTTCACTTCGTTAGCATCTACTGCCCATCCAATATTAACATGGTATTGTTCAGGTTGATTGGAGAATAAACTATAAAATGGAATTGAATGGTTATTAATAAGCCGATGATCTAGATGAAATATTGGATAATAAAATCCTTGTTTTTCTAATTTTTCTCTATTGATTGAGCAGGTTTCCTGAAAAGATTTTGTTGCAGTCTTGTGGAGCCCTACATGGAGAGTAACTTCTTTCATAAAAAAGATCCTCTAATCTATTATCAAAGAAACAACGAATATCGTTGTCAATGCCAACAATAGTATAGCCTCGTTCATAGACAAAACGAACCGATTTAGTCAAATAATTTCTACTGATTTACGATTATCACCTCAGTATTATTAAAATAATTTGTGTGTATAAGTTAATGAAAAGATTTAGCAAAAATAATAGTATTATTATTACTAAATTTAGAAAAAAACTATTTTCCAGAATACTGCCAGAAACTATGGATAAAAATGGATATATATTGATTTTTATCCTGATTCAATTTTGGATTTTCCATTATTAATTTACTTGTATTTACTAGCAACTAAAAAAAATCATATTATATTATATTATATTCCAATTTGTTTCAACCTTTTTAAATATCGCTTACCCAAAGATTGAATAGAATAATCGGTTAAAATTTTGTTTCTTCCAGCCTCAGCAATTTCTTTGGTTTTATAGTGATCATTAACGATTTGTTGCATTAACCAAGCAGCATGATCAATGTCTGGGTCAGCCCATTTTTGCCCTTGCCAAAAGGGGTACTCTCCTTCCTTGAGCGGCTTTAATTGATAATTAACGGGAAATCCCGTTGAAGCATCAACAAAATCTTTTGACCCTGAATAATTAGTCGCAATAACAGGCTTACCCAATAACATGGCCTCAGCTAAAGTATAGCCAAACCCTTCAGAACGATGTAGAGAAACATAACAATCGCAACAGTCCATTAAACGTAGAGTATCGTGGTAACTCATTAACTGATTGATAATGAAAATATCGGATTCATCTTTAGTCGAGTCAATCAGTTTTTTGAGATTACTGCCGTCGGTATCTTGTCCTCTTGTTTTAATAACTAACCCAGTGGCAATATCAGAATAACGATGATGAAACGCGCGACGATAAGCTTCAATAACCGCCATTGGATTTTTTCGCGTCGCAAAAGAAGTTAAGTCAAAGTTAAAATGAAACAGAAACCGATTGTGAGGAAGATCAAAATGCTCTCTATCGACCCGAGTAAAATTTTCTAATGTTACGGCTGGAGGCATCCAAAAAACAGGAATATTCATCACAGGAAGCAGTGCCTGTTGCATGAAGCGAGTCGGAGCCCAAATCTCATGAACGCCCTCATAAGAAGATAACCATTCAATAGGGAATTTACTCAGTTCCCAAAAAGGCATACTAATTACATAGTCGGCAGGTTGAACCTGATCACGAATGGCATCTTTAACTAAAGGAAGTTGATCGGCATTAATATTGTAGATATGGATTCTGCCATTGGCCACAGGGGACAAAAGATGACTAACGCTCTCATCTCCTTGTCGAGTTTCTACATTCAGGGTGACATTAAAGCCTTTAGTTTTTAATCCAGTTGTCTCTAAACTAGAAGCCACCATTCGCCCTGCATGACCAACTCCGATGACTGATTTTAAATAGCCAATCACGCTTACATCAGGTTTATCTGTAGCTACAGAGGATTTAATGTAGGTTCGAGAATGATGACAATGAATTCGGTTTAATTGCTCAAATATGGGTTGTAAAAAAAAGGGGTCTATATTTAATTCTTCACTATGTTGTATAAACCATAAAGCATATTGTTGACGAAGGTGTTTAACCTCAAGGTTAAACACTTGCTGTAAATCTTCTCTTTGTTGCCATAGAGAGTACATTAAATTAGTTAAGGGATAGAGGGAAGAAGTTGACGCACACCAAGTCGGTTGATTCAAATAGTCATGAAATTCAGTAAAAGGATTTTCTATCCAAGTATCCTTCACTGACCGATAGGCTAGTCGTATCACGTTAGTAATGGAAACCCCATTTTCAAATTGACCATAAAAATAGTTACAATGCTTACAACTCTGTGATTGAAATAAATTTAATTGCGAAATATAGTGTTCTATGAGTGACTTTAAAGCTGGCTGGAGATTCCCATTAAATTGAACAGTATGTTTTGATAGTTGATTAGGATTATTTTTATTGATACCACTGAAATGGAAAAAAACCAAAGGTTGATTATTAATTAACCAGCTGTCGGGAGTTTCTTCTAACTCTCTTTGCCAGAGATTCCAATAAGCCACATTTAGGGTCGGCTCACGTAAAATTTTGACATGATCGTAAAAACCTGGTAGTAAATCAACAAATTTTTGATCGACCAAAACTTCATTCTGTTGTTGATGTAAACAATCAAATCTTAAGCGTCTTCCCCACCAGTGTAAAAACTGAATTACATCACTATGGTTACTAACAGCAATAAAACCGAGATTATAAACTCCAGCTTTTATAACTCCCATATCACCAGGATAGTATTCATTTCTTTCAGCAGGAGCGGTAATATGAGGCGTTAACACAAAATTTGAGCCATTGTCTAGGGCATTAAATATCGGATTAAGAGGAGCAAATAATTCAATATCTGGATCAAGATAGACAACTTGTTCAAAGCCTAATTTTTCTACTAAATAAGCAATCATAAATGGCTTAAGGGCTGTGTTGAATTCCATAATATCGTAGCGAAAGGCAAAATCTTCAAAATGAGGAATTCCTAATTGTCGTCCTTCGATAATGTCAACCCCATCTATTCCTAATTCTATATTGGGATGACGAATATCGGCTAAACAGAGAAAGAGTGATGCTTCAGGATGATGTCGTTTTAAAGAGGATAACAAGACTCTGGCATAAGGAAAATAATTATTAGAGCAAATTGTCATAATAGCTCTTTTAGGAGATTGTTGATAAATATCTTCGCTTAATTCTTGATGATGGGGGTGCATTTTATCTGAGATCATGATTGAAGTACGCTCTTTTGATACAGATTTTTGAAAATTAAAGCTATTGTAAAGGTATTTCTATTAATTGTCTATTTTGACCAGTGTTTATTTATCAAATTTGCAAGAGTTAAACTTGCTAATGTTGATAGATTGAAATTCCCTTATCTGTCATATTAAGATTAGTCATACAATTACTCAAAAAAGTTAAAAACTTGTTAGCTAAGTAGTGAGAAAAATATAGAACTCTCGCTGCTTTGCGAACGAGAAAGCGAGAACAATAGACAACATCAGCTTTCTCTTCTAAAATAGGATAAATAACCTTAAAAATTTCTTGGGAATTGTACTCTAAGTCAGCATCTTGAACGATCACAATCTCTCCCCTGGTTTGTCGAAACTCTGTTTTAAGGGCAACGGTTTTTCCCTTATTTTTAGAGTGATGAATCACTTTTAACTCAGGATATTCTTGTGCAAGTCGATCAAGAACTTTTTCGGTTCCATCTTTAGAGCCATCATTTATTTACAGCTACTATTTCTAATAAATGAGGAATTTTAATGAGTTCTTCAATCACGACTCGAATAGTTCCTACTCCATTGTTGACAGGTAAAACAACAGATAATCAACGAAGATTAACTATATTACTTTCCATGTCACACGCTTCCACCACTTTTAAAGTTTACTTAAAATGTTATCTGATTGTTATTATTGAGTCAACCTACTTTAGAAATCTTAATCATGATTTATTAAGAAACATCATGGTAATTCACAGAAGTTTCTAAAATAGCTTAAATAATTTAAGGAATATTGAGTAGGGTGATAAATTTAAGAAAAAGTTTCTTATAATTAAAATAATTAAAGTATTTAAAAAATTTTAGTGAAATTTCTCGAAATTTTTTCTTGTTTTTAAATTTTTTTTATGAGTAGTAAGTTAACGATCACAATCTAATCATCGAGAGAATGAATAGCAATGATTAGGTGCTGTTCTTGCTTTATGTTAGTAATCTCTTTTTGGTAATTTTCAAGAAATATCTTCCCTTTTTGTTATCAACTAATATTATTCTTTACTTAGTTGTAAATCAAAAGTGTTAGGAATTGGATAAAGGACTTTGTTTTTTTGATCATAAACCCATGCTTTTAATTCTATTGAATCTTCTTTTAACAAAGAAGATGAAAAATTAGCTTTCCAACCTGATTGAGTCAAAATAGAATTTTTAAAAGCAGCAGCGACATCTGGACGTTCAACATTAATTGAGGTTGCGGCTACGATATTATTTGTATTTCCAATGGTGATAAATACCTTGTCTGGAATGCGATCTTGTTGGGGAAGCGTTGCCCATCCTGCTACAATAATTTGGCTATCTTTAGCAACTGCTTGCTGTGTTTTAGTAGAACCATTGATGACATCAATATTCCCAACAGGTTGTTGAGAAAGTAACTGTATTTTTCCGATATCAGTAATCTTAAATGACGATAGTTTTTTGTGTGAAGATAATTGCAAAGATAAACTTTTAATCTTATAAGCTTTTGCCTTTTCTGTATCAAATGCCCAAGCTGTAATTTGTTTAGTACCTGCTGGAATTTGAAAACTTGAGAGATCGTATTGCCAACCAGACGCTTGATAATTGGATTGATTAAATTCTTCAGCAACATCTGGACGTTCTTGATTAACTCTAACAATAGTAAAAGGTTGAGAATTTTCCTGTATTCCCTCATAAGTTAAAATGACGGCATCCGCTTTTCTTTTTTGTTCTGGTAAAATTGCCCATCCTGTTAAAGTAATATCTTCAAATGGTTTTAATAATAATGGTTGAGATAAATTATCAATATTTCCATAAATTTTATTAGTCACTAAATCCTGCTTATCTTCTATTGTAAAAATTTGATCATTGACCAATTTAGGAGTAAGTAAATCATATTGGTTGAACTGACTAGCTTTTGCTAAAATATCTACAATAGATATATTAGATATATAAGATCGAATACATGATTGATCAACATAATAATTAATTAATAATAAGCAGGATTTACCGTAAGTTCTTTCTTCTCCCTTATATTTCATTGTTTCCATACCGTAATAAAAACCTTTAATAGAAAGATATAAAAAAGTTGTAGTTAGAGCAGAAGCAATAAGTCTAAAAATAAATTTTTGATACGGAAAAAACTGTAGCTGTTTGCTTTTTATATCTTGCCAAACAATTACCATCATATAAATCAAAGCAACAGAAAGAAATAGGGAAAAGTTTATGTATCTAGGAGGAATAGCGGCTCCTAGTCCAAAACCTACTCTTCCTAGAGTCGTGATTAAACCACTAAAGAAAGAATAAGAAGCAACAACTATCCAAGGTGTAATTCTCTTAATAAAGTTTTGATTTCGACCCCATATTAAAATATAAAAACAGAGTAATGTAAATATAAATACTAGAACACCACCCAAAATTATACTTTTAATGATATTTTGTTCTCCTAATGAAGCTCCTAGAAATGCTAAGAAAAATTGTATGGTTTGTAAGGGATTATTTAATCCATCTAAAAAACTTGGATGATGGCCTGGTTTTCCATAATTATAAAAATACAAACTAAGATTTAAACTCAATCCAGCAAACCATAGACTTAATCCTAGTATTCTAGTTTTAAACTTTCCAGAAAAGCGAATAAAAGTGGCTACTAATAGAGAAGGAATCGTAACGACCCAAGCAAGAAGACCATTAGCATAGGAAAAAGTGCTAATGGTTGCTAAGCAAACCCCAAAAAAGATTTGACGCTCGTACTGGATATGACTTTGAAAAATTAATGCAATACTCGTAATACAAGCAATGGGAATGAAAACTTTTGCTTGTATACCCCAAATCCAGTTTTCAGAGAGTGGACTAAACATTAATAAATTAGCTAAAAAGCTTAAAAAAAGTAATTGAAGAACATTACCATTGACTGTTTTTTTACTCAGGAAAAATATATTTAAGGCAGTTACGACAGCAATTAATAGACTCAGCAACATCTGGTATCTAAGATTCCAATTGGTGAAAGAAGCTAGAATGATGAAAATAAACCTAGGAAAAAGAGGTCTGCTTTCATTGTGTTGAGAAATAAAGTCTTGAAAAGATAGGGTATTCCCTTGTCTAATTTTTAGTAAAATACCGCCTGGTGTAAACCAATCATCCATATAAGGGATGTTAACACTATTTTGAAAAATGCCTACTCCTAAAAAAATAGGAGGTAAAATAACTAAACTTGTCATTAGTATGATTAAAAACAATGATTTTTTTTCTTTCATTTTAAGTATTAAAATCTTAATAAATAACAATCTATGTAATTGACTTGAGAGAATTAATTTTATTTTTTAATAACTGCCATAATCGATTTTCCTATTTTATGACTTAAAATCAAGTCAAGTTTCTTTGAAAGAGGAACCATTATTCGATCCCAAGTTTTGATTTGATTTATCGTTGGTTGAGTATACTGAAGAAAACCTTTATTAACTAAACTCGCTAACAAACTCACGCAGTCAAGGTAAAGAATTTTAACTACTTTCATTTCTTTAGAGAGAAGATTTTTAAGCATCACTTTGTTGTAACGCCGATAATGACCAATCGCTACATCAAATGGAGTAAATAACCATTGGTATGCTGGGCCAACAATGATTAAATGGCCTCCCATTTCAAGACGATCAAAAGCCTTTAAAAGTTCTGTACGATCATCTTCAATATGTTCTAAAACATCTAGGTAAAGAATTGAGTCAAAACAGTTTCTTTTGTCCAAACTATCAATGGTTCCTTGAATGGCAGAACAATTAGAAATATGATTAAGTTCAATAGAACTTTTTAGAAGTTGGAAAAGTTGCGTATCAGGTTCAAGACAAAGCCATTTTTGATAAGGAGAATCGGTTAATAAGACAGTATTACTTCCCATTCCTGCGCCAACTTCTAAAACATGACCTTTAAGATAGGGTTTAATCAAAGATTTTAAATAATTTTTCCAATTGGTTGCTTTAGCGAATAATTCAAGTTCTTTACCAATGTAAGTAAACTTTTCCATGATTTAAAAAGACAAGAATTTTAATGGTTAGAACCATCAAATTATGGTTTAAGAAGTTAATGAAGTTTTATCCTTAGTCAAAGACATTTTCTGATCAAGATAAAAATGATAATCACGAATTGGAATAATACTTTGACTATTACGAGTTGCTAAAATTATTAAACTAAAAATTGTTCCAATTAGAATCAGTTGACAAGCTGTAATAATTAATAAGCCCATTACATAAGTTGCCCATCCTGGAATCGCTAAATTGGTCAATAATCTAATTCCGATAACAATAAACGACAGGACAATCAAACCGAGCAACAATACAGTAATTGTTAATAAGATTCGAGTCCCAACAATATCGCCATAAACAGCAATAGAACTTAGTCCATGAGTAATCAAAGAGACGAAGTTCATTTGAGAATAACCATCTAAACGCTTTGTTCGAGGAATATTTACCTCCACATAAGGCAGCCTAGAACGATGAAGAGCTGAAGAATAATGATTCCAGATTTCAGAGACAACAACAACATTATTTAGTAGGGAATAGGGTAATAAACTAAAATTTCCTACTGCCAACACTTTACCAGTTAACAGTTGATAAAGTTTTTGATAAATAAAGTAGAAGAATTTAAAAATTCGTCCTTCAGACCGCTTACTTCTTCTAGCAAAAATAATTTTTTTATGGTTATTAGCCTGAGAGACTCGAATAAGACGTTCTATCTCGAAAGGGTTGTCTTCTCCATCACCGTCCATTACCACCACTAGATCACACTTTAAATGCTCATAAATGTAGCATAAACCAATAGCTATCGCTCTCTGATGTCCCAAGTTGCGGCGAAGCCTTAAAATGTTGACCGTTTGAATTTGACGGTACCATTGATGAATTAAAGAATCTGGAATAGATTCCGATGAACAATCATCAATAATGAGGACTTCCATCGAAATCTTTTCTTGCTCTAAATTGACTTCGTCTATTAGTAGTAGTAATTTAGCGATCGCAGCCCAATCATTGAGGGAAGGAATGGCAATGATTAGGTGCTGTTCTCGCTTCATGGTACTAATCTCCTTGTTAATAAAAATAGTTGACGATTATTTTAGTTAAAGTTAACTTCGTAAACATTGGGTAAAATAAATGCCTCTTTAGTGCTAGGACTATAAGCCCATGCTTTGATGGTAGTGGCTTCTTCTGGCAGTTGAGAGGGTTCGATTTTCCCTTGCCAGCCAGATTTTAGATACTCTTGATTTTTCAATGCTTCAGCCACATCACTTCTTTCAACATTAACGGGAACAACTGCCACAATAGAATTATCGTCTCCGACAGTAATAATGACTTGTTCGGCTGGTTTAGTATTACTAGGCATTGCTGCCCAACCGCCTACGCTAATTGGAGTCTCTTTAGAAATGGTTTGGGTTGGAGCATTGTTGCCATTAATTGCATCGAAAGACCCAGCGACGACGGTTTCATCTTCGGTAATAAAAGTGACTTCTTCAGGGTTTTCGATCTCAGCTTTGGCCACTTCAGTAGTTGGTTCTTCTTCTGGAGCAGTTGATTCTACTTGACTTGGTTCGGTAGTTTGCTCAACTGCTTGAGGCGAGCCACAGGCACCTAAGATTAAAGCCATGCAAGACACACAAGCGAGAGTAATGATTTTGGTAAATTTAACGTTACCAGAATGAAAAGCAGAAGAATTTAAGTTGTACTTAGTCATAGTCGTATTTTATGTTAACCAACTGAGAACGTTGAGAGTAACAATCACCCCAGGGAGTAGCGACTTTGATTACTGTTCGCTTATCAGAGGATCATGTTCAACATAATATACCATCCTTTTATTTAGATGACATTAGAAGGAGTTTAGTTTCTTGTTTTAAAAATCTTATCTTTCTATATTCTGATTTGATAATCAATTCTATCAATAGCTAAATTGGGATTGTAACAAGGATCATGCTCAATTAAGTATTTCCATTTTGCTTGAAAATACCGAGTTTCAGACATCAGTCTGGCTTTCTTGAGTGGGCTTAACAACTCAAAACCACGGGTTTGAGATTCATAATGATAAAGAACGACGTGGGGCAAATAAAGATTTTTATAACCTTTATTAATCATCTTAAAACAGAGGTCTATATCATTATAATTGACGGCTAAATTTTCATCAAATCCTCCAACTTCTTCAAAAACTTCCCGTCGACACATCAAACAGGCTCCCGTGAGGGCAGAGTAGTTATTAACTGTATTCAACTGATTAAAGTAGCCCATTTCTCCTAATTTAAAATCTCTGTGACCGTGGGAACAAGAATAAAATAGTCCTCCCACTACTCCTGCGTGTTGAACTGTATCATTAGGAAACAATAATAATGTGCCAATTGCACCGATAGAAGATCGTTGGGCTTGTTCGACCATTCCTTCTATCCAGTCAGAGGTGATAACCTCTATATCATTATTTAAAAAGAGTAAATATTTTCCTTTAGCTTTTTGAACAGCAAAATGGTTAATGATGGGATAATTAAAGGCAACATTCAGGGGAAAACAACGCAATCGATTTGGTTCTTTTGCTTGCCATTTTTTCATCACTTCTATGGCTTCTGGCTCAGTGGTTCCATTATCGATTAAAATGACTTCATAATTAGGATAGGTTGTTAAGTTAAATACAGAGGTTAAGCATTTATCAAGCATTGAACCTAAATTTTTGGTCGGAATGATGATGCTAACTAAATCATAAGACTTGATATCATAGCGAATGATAAAGTCTCCGTAAGGGGCATCTTTAACAATACCAGGCTCATTTCGTCTATCTAGAGCCTCAGATAAAGCTTGTTTCGCAGTGACAATTGCTTTATTTTTCTGAGAGGTTGAATCATCAGCAATTCGCCGATGATACAAAATATTAGGAATATGATAAATCTTATCTGTTTCTTCAGTGAATCGTAAGATAAGATCGTAGTCTTGAGCGCCTTCATAACCAGCACGAAAACCACCAATTTTTTGCACAATTAAACGACGATAAACTCCTAGATGGCACTTATAAAGTCTCGATAGGAAAGAGTCAGGAGACCAATCAGGTTTAAAGAAAGGTGTTTCTAAAGAACCTTCTTTATCGATGGTATCTTCATCAGAATAAATCATGTCAGCATCACGATGTCGATTAAGTAATGAAACGACTTCATAAAGGGCATGGGGGGTTAATATATCATCGTGATCTAGTAAGGCAATAAATTCACCTGTTGCCATATCAAGGGCTGAGTTAGATGCTTCACAAACTTGTCCATTTTCTTGTCTAAAAACAAGTTGAATTCGTGAATCTTTACGACTATAGTCTTCTAAGATTGATGCCACTTGACTATTAATTGAAGCGTCATCTGCAATACAGAGTTCCCAATTAGAATAAACTTGATTTAATACTGAGTCAATGGCTTCTTTTAAATACTCAATGGGAGTATTATAAGTAGGCATAATAATGCTAATTAGAGGCTGATAAGAGAGGAGATGACCTTTGACTGTCATGGACTGTAAATCATCCTCAGAGGGATAATGTTTATGTAACCATGTTTGATATTTAGGATCTTGACTTTTGGGAATATTAGGACTAATAGCTGGATAAGTTGAATTTAGCTTGGATGCAGATAAATTTATTTCTGGTACGTTAAGGGGATAAAGTCCTTTATCAACTCCAATTTGAATATAATGAACTAGGGGATTCATCCCTGATTCAGCCACTTCTGGATACTGTTTGAGGTAAAAGTCAGTGTCAAAGGTCGGACAAGGTTTATATCCTTTAGCTACTCCTACGGTTAAATAATGAGCCAGGGGATTAATCTTTGATTCAGCCACTTCAGGATATTGTTTGATATAGTAACCAGTATGAAACAAGGGATGAGGATCTCGTCCTTCTGATGCACCAATGTCAAGATAATGACCTAAAGGATCAATATCGGATTTTTTAACATCTGGGTTTTGTTCCCAATAGTAACCAGTATCAAATAATCCGCTATTGCTAATAAGTTGTGCAATTTGACGACGTTTTAATCGTTGAGGAAGCTGCAAGGTAACAGTCCAATACAAAACTTTTTTGATTTGTTCTGTATTGAGTTTTTCAATCTGTTCTGTACTGAGTGTTTTGAGCTTTTCTATGTTAAGTTTTTCAATTAGTTTTGTATTATTATTTTCATCACTTATGCCTAACTCGCCTTTGATACCAAACCATTTCTTTCTCAGCTTCCAAAATTTGCTACTTTCCATCGCTTCAATCATTATACGGGATTGTTCCCATCCTTGATTAGCCGATTGTAGTTGAGAAGAAATTTGTTGTAGTTGAATGTCTTTATTTTGTAGTTGAGAAGAAGTTTGTTGCAGTTGAATGTCTTTATTTTGTAGTTGAGAAGAAGTTTGTTGCAGTTGAATGTCTTTATCTTCTAATTGAATGTTTTTATCCTGGAGTTGAAAAGAAATTTCTTGCAGTTGAGAAGAAATTTCTCGCAGTTTCGTATCTTTATCTTGCAGTTGAGCCTCTTTATCTTGAAGTTGAGCAGAAGTTTGTTGCAGTTGAC
>NETF01000165.1:0-100457 GCA_002172675.1 unicellular cyanobacterium SU3 | reverse complement strand
TGAGAAGAAATTTCTCGCAGTTTCGTATCTTTATCTTGCAGTTGAGCCTCTTTATCTTGAAGTTGAGCAGAAGTTTGTTGCAGTTGAATGTCTTTATCTTCTAATTGAATGTTTTTATCCTGGAGTTGAGAAGAAATTTCTTGCAGTTTTGTATCTTTATCTTGCAGTTGAGCCTCTTTATCTTGAAGTTGAGCAGAAGTTTGTTGCAGTTGAATGTCTTTATCTTCTAATTGAATGTTTTTATCCTGGAGTTGAGAAGAAATTTCTTGCAGTTGAGAAGAAATTTCTCGCAGTTTCGTATCTTTATCTTGCAGTTGAGCCTCTTTATCTTGAAGTTGAGCAGAAGTTTGTTGCAGTTTAGTATTTTTATCTTGGAGTTGAGAAGAAGTTTGTTGCAGTTTAGTTTCTTTATCTTGCAGTTCATCACTGACTTGTTGCAGTTGATTATATATATTTTCAAGTTTACTTTCCTTTTCTGCTAGTTGCTGTTGGAAAAGAGCTTGCAGTTCTTCATATTCGTGCTGTAGCTGATTTAATTGAATTTGAGTTTTTCTTAAATTATGCCAATCTTGAAGTACCCATGACTTATAAGAAAAACTTTGGTTGACTTCTTCTAGATGCGATTTATTAACTTTTAAGAAAATATCGTCTTTTTTGATTAATTTTTGATATAAATCAATAGATTCTGGAAAATATTCCTTAATTAAACCTAAACGATGAGGTTCTAAAGAATTCTTTTTGAGTAGATTTTTATCATAGATACTGTAAATATCATCTATAACTGACAATTTAATATTAAATTTCTCATTAATAGCTTCAATAACCAAATCAAAGTTGTCGATTAATAAATATACGTTTATTAGAAAACACTTTTTCGGAAATCTCTCAGAAAATTCGAGGATTGTTTGATTATAGTTCAGCCAAATTTGCAAAGCAAAATTGGGATTCTTATCAAAAATAAGGTCACCACGACGATATAAAGAATCAATCACATCCCAAGGGGAACGATATACGAAAATAAAGGACGATTCAGGAATTTGTTTGAGCCAAAAATCTAAGAATAAGGTAGTACGAGGATCTTTCCAACCCCAAATTCCATCAGAAGTCTGTTTATCTTCAATGATAGATCTAGCTTTTTCTAGAAACTGGTCTTGAACCTTAATACTCGGTGTTAATGTCCAACCTTCTTTACTAACGCCTTGAGAAGCGAGAACATCTTCATGAAACTGAAAAAAGTCAATATCCTCAAAGTAACCCTTTATATTTGCAGCACTGGCCGGAAGGAGGTTAGAACCCGCGTTTACACCAGCCTTTTGAAGTAACGATGTAGTTAGAGAGGTTCCTGAACGGTGCATTCCAGTAATAATTAGAGCTTTTTGAGAAAAGTTCATTGCTCACACCACTTAATTAAATAATAGTTTACAAAGTTCGTAGAAATTTAATTAAAAAATTGATTGACTATACTATACAAGCTCAACACATTTTTGTAAATTTTAATTGACTATTATGATAGATTGTATAGGTTAACTTGAAGTAACTAGACTAATATTAAATCTAGAAAGTTAAAAAGTTGATAACAGTAGGGAAGCTATGTTGTCAAAAATGACTAAATATGGTGTTTTCCCTAATTAATTGTTTATTATCTATCTGGATCACACCAAAAAGTATAGATTGTTTCTTGTTTCAAATTACTTTAAAATACCATAGAAAATTATCTATCTTAGAATTAGTTAATAAGTTAAATGACCTCCAAAACTCAACTGTCTCAAACAATATTTCCCCAGATTGTTATTGATGGAGTATTTTTCCAGTTTAATCAAACTGGCATTGCTCGTGTCTGGCGTTCTGTATTGGAAGAATGGGCTAAGACCGACTTTAGCAAAAACCTCCTTGTGTTAGATAGAAGTGACACTGCTCCAAAAGTTCCAGGGATAAACTATAAAATAATAGACCCCTATGATTATCGTTATAGTGCTTTAGACAGTGCCAAAGTACAAGCAATTTGTGATGAAGTAAAGGCTGATATTTTTATTTCGACCTACTATACCACACCCCTTTCAACTCCTGCCGTCTTTATGGCTTATGATATGGTTCCTGAAGTGATGAATTTTGATTTAAGTGAATTATGCTGGCAAGAAAAGCATCGCGGAATTCTTTATTCAAGTCGATATTTGACAATTTCTCAGAATACAGCTAAAGATTTAAGCAAATTTTTTCCCCATATTAATCCAGACTTAGTAAAAGTTGCTTATTGCGGGGTAGATGCCTCTTTTTTCCCAAGTTCTTTAGATAAAATAAACAAATTTAAAACTAAATATAATATTAAAAAACCTTATGCTTTATTGGTAGGTTCTCGTCTAAGCTTAAAAGAGTATAAAAACGCTATACTTTTATTTAACGCTCTTTCCCGATTAGAAAACCAACAAGAAACTGCCGTTGTTTGTATTGGTGGAGAACCGAATTTAGAGCCAGTATTACAAGCTTTTCATAACATCGATGTTCATTTATTATCCTTAGAAGATGCTGAACTTAGGTTAGCATATGGGGGAGCTATGGCTTTAGTTTATCCCTCTAAGTACGAGGGTTTTGGACTACCTATTGTCGAAGGGATGGCTTGCGGTTGTCCTGTAATTACTTGTCATAATTCATCTATTCCCGAAGTAGCTGGAAACGCTGCTTTATACGTGGGTGAAGATAATGTAGAAGAGATGATTAGGGCTTTAGAAAAGGTTAAAAAAGCAGAAATCCGTCAGGAATTAATTAACTTAGGATTAGAACGAGCCAAACAATTTTCTTGGAAAAAAATGGCAAATATTATAGAAGAGGTATTAATAGAAACTGCATTAGAATATCAGGGTAAACCAACTAATCAATCTACATTAATTTGGCAAGCATTTAGGCAAGAACAAAGTTATCGACAGCAAGAAAGTTCTTTAGCAGAGCAAGTTTCCCATCTAACGCAAGAAAATCAAAATTTATTAATAAAAATCCAAGAATTGCACCAGAAAATTGATGATCTATCCACAACTAAAGCAGCCATCCGCAAAATTTCTGAAACTTTTTTAAAGAAAATTGGTCTAAAAAATTAATTAAAATACCTAACTCTATTGTTTACTATTTTTACTTAAAGTTAAAATAATATTGTGAAAAAATTTATTATTATCGATCATTCCCTTTGTAATCTTCAAGGACATCATTACGAATGTAGTTTATCGGTTGCTGAAGCAGCTTCTAGACAAGGATATGAACCTATAATTATTAGTAATAAGGCATTTCCAAGTTCATTATATCCTAATAATATTAAAGTAATTTCAGCCTTTGAAGTTGATTGGTTTGATAACTCAGTTTCTTCTAACAAAAAAAATAAGATACTGGATATACTTCAATTTTTACAAAATAATCCTTTAGAAAAATTATTAGAAAAAATAAATTATAAATTTCAATTTTATTTTAAATATTGGGAATTGACTCAACCTAAGTTAAAACTTTTTTTAGAGAAAATTCAAGGAAGTACCTCAAGATTACTTAATTGGATACAACAAGATATTACCCTATTACGCTCTATTCCTTTTTCTAATACCTTATGGGGAATTTTAAAAATTGTTTGGGGATTAGTTCGATATATATTTTCTGTATTTTTTAGAAAAATCAATCAAGTCTTGATTAAACTATTAACACCAAAAAATGAAAGCTTTAAAGAAAGTTTATCTAAAGTTTTAAACGCTATTAAATTAACGTCAGAGGATGAAATATTTATTCATACAATTGGCATTCAGCAAGTTGAAGAAGTCTATCATTATTTAGCTTCTAGTGACTTATCGAATATGCCTCGATTTCATATTCTTTTACGTCGAGATATTGACGATCCTTTAGTAGTTTATGCTTCAGGAATAGGCTTAAAAGCTATTTTTGATAACTGCTATGAATCTCAATTATGGCCTAATAAAATACAGTTTTATACGGATACTGATGACTTAATTCAACGCTATAATGGTTTAAGTGAAGTAAAATTATACAAAATCCCTATTCCTTTTAGGCAAGAGAAATTACAAGAAACAACCAAGAAACTAGAAACAGATAAACCTGTTCATCTTGTTTATTTAGGTGACGCAAGACCAGAAAAAGGCTATCATTATTTACCTAATATTGTTGAATCTTTATGGACAGATTATATTGAACCTGGAAAAATTAAAATAACCATTCAATCTAACTTTAGTATTGAAGGAGGAGAAGGGTTAATTCCTCAAGCTCGTTTAGCTTTAGAAAGATATCCAGAAAGTAAAGTCAAGTTAATTAAAAATGCGATGTCTGCTGATGCTTATTATCAACTTTTAGCAGAAGCTGATGCTTTAATTTTACCTTATGATACTAATAGTTATCGCTTCCGCACTTCAGGGGTCTTAACAGAAGCGTTAGCAGCAGGAAAACCCGTTATTGTTCCTCAAAATAGTTGGTTAGGTAAGCAAGTGGACTCATCAAGAGCAAGTCTTTATGAAAACCCCTATGAAATACCTCAAAAAGTTATTGAAATTGTCGAAAATTTAGATTACTTTTCAGAGTCAGCTAAAAAGTTTTCTCAGGGATGGCTTGCACAAAATTGTCCTGATAATTTAGTAAAGATTTTATTATCAAATAAAAGCAATAGTCATATTAATACTATAGAATCTAATCAATTAACTATTAATACGAATCATGAAATAGTTTCTAATAATATATCTAAAGCAGTCCCTAAAATTCTTTTAGTAATAGAAAGCGATTTTTTGTTAGATCAAAAAACTAAGAATAATTATTTCTATAACTATATTGAATACTTAGGACTTTGTGGGTATGAGGTTTATGGACTATTTTTTACTAATAAGCAAGAACGAAAAGGTGCCAATTATGAACCTTTTTATCACCAAATCTATCCAGTCATTGATCGAATTTTTGAAGAATTTTCAGTTAACTTAAAACAACGATGGATTATCAATTATGATCAAATCGATGTTATTCCTTATACTATTAATCCAAAAGAGTATATCAAAGAAGTTTTAGATAATAAAAATACATTAAAAAGAAATTTAGTTGAGAGATATAATTTAAGTGTTCCATCAGATTTAAGTCAATTACTAGAAACGAATCAATTTGATGTTATTTTTCTCAATTCTATTATTAGCTATACTATTATTGACCGATTCAATAGAGAACAATCTTCAATAATCTGTGAAGTTTCTAAAATCGCTTCTTACCAATATGCTTTGCAGAATCATAGAGATATTGATCACGAAGAATATAAATTAGAATGTCAATTATTAAATCAATGTGATGCCTTGATTATTTATCATCAATATGAACTTGAAAAAATAAAAGAAACTGTGACTAATCCTCAAGGATACGTTATTTCAATTAATAAAAATTCAGAATATACTGATAATTGTAAAACACTGGATCAAGTGTTCGAGTTTTTACTAACTGATAGAGCTATTTACCAACAAAAAAGAGGTAAAAAAATAGCTATTTTGTATCCTTGGGGGGATATTTTGGAAAGAAAAAGTGGCGCAAGTAAACGAGTTGGTTTATTAATTGATTATTTAAAATCTCAATCTTATCAGGTGTGGTTATTTACCACTGGAGACGCTAAAGATTTTAGACAAGATGGTGTGCATTACACTTATTACCAACAATCTTATGAAGATTATTGTTTAGTTAATGATCTTTATAAAGATGCTTATCAATCATGGTTTGATGCTTTAAATTTTAAGGCTGATCAATATAATAATCTCTTAGATAATTTAGAATTATCAGATCATTGGCTACCTTGGATATACTATCAATATCGATTTGATTCAGGATTTATCAATTATGTTAAAAGCATAGCAAAGTGGGCAGATACTGTGATTTTAGAATATCCATTTTGGGCTTTAACTGTCGGTGATATTTGTCATCAACATCAAACTCAATTAATAATCACAGCTCATGATATTTTAGCCCAACAACTTGATCAAAATACCTTACTAGGAAAAATTGCTTTAACCGAAGAAATTAAAGCCCTTAAACAAGCTGATGATATCATCTGTGTTTCCCAAGACGATCAAGCTTTTTTAAAACAATATGACTTGTCTTCTATTGTTATTCCTAACCCAGTGGATATCCACCAAGAGACTGATAAAAGCTTAATAAAAAATTCGTCTTTTAATAATATAAAAGTTCCCTTCTGTTTATTTATTGGCAGTCGTCATGATCCCAATATCGAAGCTGTAAAAATTATTCAACAAATAGCCAAAGACTTTGCTAATTATTATCCTGATTTTAATTGTCAGTTTATTGTTGTAGGAAGTTGCTGGGAACCTGAAGAGAAGAATAATTTTTTGGCTTTAGGAAAAGTCAGCGATCAAGAGCTTTCGATGTTGTATAATAGCGCAAGCCTAATTCTATCGCCCATTGTATCTGGTACAGGAACCTCCCTGAAGACTGTTGAAGCCATGGCCTATGGAAAAGTTGTTTTGGGGACAACGATCGCTTTTCGAGGCTATCCTGTAGAATCTGGGAAAGAAGGCATTATCTGCGATCGCTTAGATGAATATGGGCATTTAATTGCTAAATGGTTAAAGGATGATAAAAAAAGAAAAAATATAGAAGAAAATGCCCAGAAATTTGCTAAAAATTATGATTATCGCCATTTATATTATTCCTATAAACAGCTAATTGAACAAGTCAAATAAACCTATCTGGGAACTTCTGGAAATGAGTCCACGTCAGCAACAGCATTAATATCTAATCTAGACTGTATTTTCTATGACAAAAATCCGATAATCTTATATTAGTTCTTATAAACTAATTGGAGGTTAAAGATTAAAGTTACTGACTCCTTATCAAATAAGTTGACAAACGTTCTAGTTGTGCCTAATATTTTACGAATGCCATCATTAGCCTTAATAAAAGAATTAATTGATTCTATCAAGCAAGGCCCGACTATAATAAAAAGTGATTAATTAGTATCCTATGAAAGTCCTGATTGCTGATTTCGATTTATTTAGCAAGGTTGGCGGTGGTCAAACCTTTTACCGTAGTATCATTAAAAAAAATCCTCAAATTCAATTTTATTATATTGCAGAAAAAGAGCCATTAAACCAACCTAGACCAAGTAATGCAACAGCGATTCCCTACAAAGAGCAATTTTTAATTAGTGACTTTAAAAACTTTTTTGAAGTAACCCCCCCTAAATGGGTAGAACGAGCTTTTGTTATGGCCAGCAATATTGCTGCCTCAGCGCAAGATCAACAATTTGATATCATTGATGTGCCTGATTATGAACAATGGGGTATCTTTTTAAGACCGGCTTTAAAACAATATGGCATTAAATTTAATCGTATTGCCCTTTCACTGCACGGCAAAATATCAAAAACCCTTCGTTTAGATTGGTTTGACTGGGGAAAAGCTAATATTCCTCTTGATTTGCAAGAAAAAATGCAGTATAAAGTAGTCGATATTCGCTACGGAATTAGTAAAAGTTATCTCGATGAATGGCGAGACGATATTGAAGAATTAGACAGTTATTATTATAATCCCCTTCACTTTTTTGATCTTCCTAGACCCACTCAATGTGTACCATCAAACCAATCCCCTACCCTTAACTTTATCGGAAGAACTGAAAAACGCAAAGGCCCCGATATTTTCATCGATTTAGCTTGGTGGTTGCCCGAAACTAGCTACAGTAAAGCGCAAATTATTGGACCCCATAGCTATAACTATAATAATACAAAATCCTCTCAAGCTTATCTACAAGAGATGATACAGCATCGTCAGAGTAATTTGATGATCTGTCCCCCCATGAAACGGGAAGAGTTAACGGAATTATTTGCCAGTAAATCCCTAACGTTTCTTCCCTCAAGATACGATACGTTAAATTTAGTTGCCTTAGAATCTCTATTTTCAGGTTGTCCTACGGCTATTGGGAATGGGGCAGGGGTTTGTCGTTTTCTAAAAGAAAGCTTCCCTAACGTTCCTTTTATTACCATTGAGATTGATGATATTTATGCCAGTCTTCCCGATATTGAAAGGCTTTTAGATAACTATGAAGACTATCGAGAAGAATTAGTTAATCAGTTATCTCAGACTAATTTAGAAACTAAAGATCCCAAGTTAGAAGATATTTATAATAGTTCTTCTGGTTCTCATACAGACACGCAAGAAGAATTAGCCCAATGGTACACTCAATTATTATCCTATTGGGAATCAGGTCAGGCTGGTTTTAGTCTCTCCAAAATCCCTGCCGTTAAAGCAGCGAAAAAACAGGTTAAAAAGCAAATTAAACCCACCTATAAACAACTAAAAAATACTGTAAGTCAAGCAAAATCTAAACTCAAAAAACCCCTCGAAGAAGCTAAAAACGCACAAACTGTAAAATCAATTCAATTATTTAAACAGTACAAAAATACATTCCAAGCATCAGAATTAAATCAAAAAGATTTAGGAGCTAAAGTTAAACAATTTTGGAAACTTGCTTCTGCCTTTGGGGAAGAAGAACAAGGATTACGTGATAAACTGAAAAACGGCTATCGGATTGATCGGGTGCGAGCTTGGCGAGAAATTGCCCGTTTAGAAGAATTGCGAGGTAATGAGTTAGTATCTGCCACCTACAAGTTAAGGGGGTTAAGGCTGTTAGATGGCGATCGCTTTGGGGATCTTCCCTATGTGCTGAGAGTGTTACAAGAAAAAGGATTTACCCGTGAAGTCGAAGTTATCGATGCCATGTACGGGAAAACCGGACAACGGGAAGAAAAATGTTACGATTTCATTGAAAAAGCCCGACAAGCTAATTTGCACAACCAAGAATGGGACTACGAAATATTTGATGATCGTCGAGACAAGTCCGAGTATCGAGTTAGCATCATTGTTTCTTTATACAATGCAGCCGAAAAATTACCTTTATTCCTAAATACTCTACAACATCAAACCTTGATGCACTCAGGGGATGGGGAAATTATCTTAGTCGATAGTGGTTCTCCTGGGGATGAATATGAAGTATTTAAACAACTGGCCCCACAGTTAAACTTACCGATTTTATACGTCCGTTCCCAAGGTAGAGAAACCATACAAACCGCTTGGAATCGAGGAATTTCCTTAGCCAAATCCCCTTATTTATCTTTCCTGGGGGTAGACGAAACCATCTTACCCGATGCCTTAGAAACCTTAGCCCATGAGTTAGATAAAAACCCAGACATTGATTGGGTCATTGGTCATAGTTTAGTCACCAATGTGGATAAAAAAGGTAATTGGGTTAATGATATTATGCCCTACCATCGTACCCCTTATAAACAAGATTTAGTCTATCTAGAAACCTGTTATTTATCGTGGGTAGGAGCCTTATATCGTCGTTCAATTCACGATCGCTTTGGTTATTATGATGGTACGTTTCGAGGGGCGGGGGACACCGAATTTAAGAGTCGACTATTACCCCATATTAAAAGTAAAGTCATTGATCGAACCCTAGGGGTTTTTTGGAATTATCCCGATGAAAGAACCACCCAAAGTCCGGCTGCTGAAATTGAGGATATGAGAGCTTGGTATGTTCATCGAACCTTAGCCGGTGTTCGTTACGCTTTTGCTCATCGTACCCCAGAGGAATTAGAACAATTAATTTACCTCTCTCTAGCCTATCGTAAATCCTATTGTGGTCATACCAGTAGTGATTTGGAATATGCTTATAATTTGAGTTTGTACTTAAAAGAAGTCAATCCTCAATCAAAAGCGTTAGAGTATTTTAAAGGAATCGAAACCTTATTACAGGCTTATCGTTCTTTAGATTGGATGCCTAAATTATCTCGATTCTCTCCCTTAGAAAAAGTGTTGCAGACCCGTAATTTAGCGAAACAAATTCAAGAAGAACATTTAGCTACTTGGGACGAAGATAAGAGTTTAGGCTTAAAACCAGATTATCGAATTTTTAACGATAATCGACACGAACAACACGCATTTTTATGGTTAACTAAAGTGGAGCCAACAGGATCATGAAACAACTGAAAGAATGGTTTAAAGCCAAACTCAGTAAAGCTTTAGCCCCAGAAATTGACCAACAATTAGGACTCAATCAAAAACTTGAAGACGTTCGACTGTATGGCATTTCTCCCTGGTATCAAGGTAACTTTTGGGAACCCCCTGTACAATTAGCCTTAAGAGACTTATGTCGTCCTGGGGATGTGGTGTTTGATGTGGGGGCTAATTTTGGGGGTTTAACCACGGTTATGTCGCGTATGGTGGGACCAAAAGGAGTCGTCTGTTCCTTTGAAGCCAGTCCCCGAATTGTGGATAAATGCCAGCGTAATATTGTTCTGAGTGGTTGTAGTAATGTGCAGTTATTTCATGCTGCAGTTTATTACAAATCCTACAGTAAAGTTCCTATTTATTTAGGGAGTCATTTAAACGATAGTATTTACGCAGAACAATCGACGGGAACCCAAGGTTATGAGGTTTCAACCATTGCTTTAGATGATTTTGTTAACCATACCCAATTAGTCCCTAATTTAGTCAAAATGGACATCGAAGGAGCAGAATTTGATGCCATTAAAGGCATGGCTAAAACCATTGAATCTGCTAAACCTCATCTAATTTTAGAAACCCAACCAGAAGATACTCGTTGTTTAGATTTCTTGCTGGAAAAAGGATATATTTCCATTGATTTAAACACCTATCAAACCATTGAAAATGCGAAAGATTATCCCCCAGGCGTAGGGATACGTAATAATCTTTATATTCATCAAGACCGTTTATCAGAAGTGTCTTATAATCCACCTTTTGGTTTCCAAGAAGTCACAACCTTAGACGCATCGGATTTTCACAGCAAAGAAAAGGGTTCTATTGGCTTAAAAACGCCTTTAATTTTGGATAAAGGACGTTATTTAATTGACGTTGCTTTTACAGCGAAAGGAACCGACAACGACTTGACTTGTGGGGTGAAAATAGGCAATCAACCCATTTTTCGTTATCATGCTTACAGTAATTTACTGGCTTCTAGTTATCGTGATTGGGTAATTCATCTTTCTGAAACAGCAAAAATTGATCTTTATTTTAATTTTCTCAACGAAACCTTTGATAATACGCTTTCAGTTCAAGGAGCAAAAATTACTGAAATCACCGACTTTAAAAATGCCAATACCAATCTTTATTTCTAAAATAATTTATTATCATTATTGAAAAATAACTTAACATTATGCTTATCCCACTCGTTAGTTTTCTACTAGGACTTGTTTTATTTGGATTGGCTTTTCTCTCATACACTAATCATCCTAGTCTAAAACAGTTTCCCTCTCTTTATAAACTGCTCAATCAACCCTTATTAATTGGCGGAATGAGTTGTATTGCCATTACTTTAATGTTAGGAGTTGTGGGTTATTTTGGTTATATTGCTGCTCCTACATTAAGAATTCTAAGAATTGGTTTAGGGTCTATCGGAATTCTGCTCCTTATCTTTGGGGTTTTAAGCAAAAATAATTTAACAATTAATCATTACTTATCAGTTATTACAGACAATAAAATATTGTCATTTCTTAATGTCACCAAGGTTTTAACTATCTTATCAACATTAGTTTTAACCTCTATTTTTTTAATTAGCTTTTTTGATGCTAATTACGGAGGGGATGCTTTTATGTATCATATCCCTTTTGCTGCTAGAATTTGGGGCATCATTCCTGCAGAACAATTTACGTTTGAAAAAAATATTGAGCATCGTTTTTTAGGATTTCCTTTACTTGCAAATTGGTTACAAGGCTTTTTCTGGTATATATTTCAGCGACCAGAAGCGACTAATTTATTATGTTACTTTAGCTTATTAACTTTTATTGCCTATTTAAAATTTTATGTAAAAATTCCCTTTTATCTTGCTTCTTTGTCTCTGTTAGCTATACCAATGGTTCATATGCACGCAGGGAGAAGCTATATTGATTTACCAGGTAATGTTTGTATTTCTATTCTTATCCTAACTAGCTACTTTTTATATACTAACAAAGTTAAATTTAATAAACAAACTGCCATCATTATCTTTGTTTCATCAGCAATGGCAGCTAACATGAAATTTCAATTAATTCCAGTAGTTTTCTTGATTTTATGTTTTGTCTTACCTAAGATTATTCTTCAATCTTGGAAAGCTTATCGCCATGATAAAGATAGATTACTTAAAACATCAAAAACTTTATTCGTTTGTTTCTTAGCTAGTTTAATTATATTTATTATCCCCATCAAAAATATCATTACTTACGCCAACCCCTTTTATCCCGTTAAAATAGAAATTGCAGGAATTGTTCTCAATCATAATGAAGCACCTCCTGACTTTATGCACGAAAATCTTAGAAAACTTCCTCCTCATTTACGTTGGGGAAGATCACTTTTAGAAATTGATGCTTTTGATAGTAGAAGACCCTGGCCTTGGACTCTAGGAATGGACTTTATTTCTTGGGATGAAGAAAGATTTGGTTTAGGGGGTTATTTTGGGGGATATGTTGTCTTTAATCTTTTATTATTCATTTATTTGTGTTGGCAAAACTTCGATCTTGAGTCTAGGGTTGCTGCAATTATTATGGGTTTAATGACCTTATTTACCCCCTTATTACCTCAAGCTTATGAATTAAGATACTATATGTACTGGATGATGGTTTTGGTTAGTTTAAACTGTTATTTAACCTGCCGTCTAGTTAAACAAAAACCCTCTCAAAAATTTATAAACCCTAAAAATTTAGCTTTAGTAGCTACCGTTTTTATGGTGATTTTCATTACAAAAACTCGCTACTTTTTCACGATTCCTGAGTTCGCTTCTTTCGATGAACAAGTGCAAAGAACCGATATTATTGATCAAGACCTTCTCAGAAGTATTAATGATGGAGAAAAAGTTTGTCTTGTCGGAAAAGCGCCACATCCCTTCTTGTACACTTCCTATTTTCATCCTCCTTATGAATACTCTATTAAAGCTGAATTTGATGTACCAGAATTTGTTGAAGAAGGATGTGAAGGAAGAAGAATCCTTAAATAAGTTTTACCAAATTTTTAATTAAGAGATTCCTATGGCTTAAAATTTTTATTTATATATCATTTTAACTAATGCTAAAACTCGAAAAATATCCTAATTTCTATCTTATTATTATTTTAGTCCTTGGTTTACTCTTGAGAGTTATCTTTTTAGGAACCATTCCTAATGGTTTTTTTACTGATGAAGCATCTAATGCTTACGATGCTTATTCGATTCTTCACACCTTAAAAGATCAATATGGAGAGTTTTTGCCTTGGTATTTTAAATCAGCTAATGATTACCGTGAAGGACTCTATATGTACCTCATGGTTCCTTTTATTAAAATATTTGGACTCAACCCTTTTGGAGCAAGAATTACCTCGGCTGTCATTGGAACTTTAACAGTTTTTATTGTTTATCATCTTGCTAAAGAAATTTTTAATCAAAGAATTGGTTTATTATCTGCTTTATTTTTAGCTATATTGCCTTGGCATATTCATTTTAGTCGTGTCACGTTTCGAGTCATTTTACTTCCTTGCTTGTTGTGTTTAAGTTTATTTTTATTTCTTAAAAGTTTTAAGCACCCTAAATGGTTGATTTTTTCAAGTCTATCATTTTCTATTAGTATCTATACTTACAACTCTGCGAGGGTTTTTATTCCCTTATTTTTGTTAGGATTAGCGGCTATCTATTGGGAACATCTTTGGAAACATCGATATTATACATTTTGGGCTTTTGTTGCTTTTTCCATTCTCTTTATTCCTCAACTTATTTATCAACTATCCCCTGAAGGAATGGCAAGAGCTAATACGGTAGGAATCCAAACAGATTTTAACAAAATTGTTAGTGATTATTTTTCTTATTTTAGTCCCAATTTCTTATTTTTTGAAGGTGATCCCAGTCCTCGTCATAAAATTAATAATGTGGCTGGACTTTATTCTTTTCAAATTCCATTAGTTTTATTAGGTTTCTTACTCCTACTCAAAGAAAAAACATTTTCTAAATGGGTATTGTATTTGTGGTTAATATTATATCCCATTCCTGCTGCTTTTATTTCTCCAGAGAGTGCTGTTAGAACTTTAGCCGTCACTCCATTATTTGCCATTATTTCTGCTTATTCTATTACTAAAATAACTGACTTTTTCAAAGGGATATGGAAACAGATTATTACATTTTTGCTGGCTGCTGTTATGTGCGCTAATTTAGTAATTTACGCTCAGCGATATGTATTTGAATATCCCTATTGGCATACTGATGTCTGGTTATCGACTTTAGGAGAAACCATTAGTTATGCTGATCAAACTCCTAATGAATGTATTATTTATAGTAGCAATGTTTATGGAACTTATGCTTATATCATGATACCATTTTTTACCCAGATGCCTCCTAGTCAATATCATCAATTTGGGGTAGATATTGCGGAAAGTAAGTTAGATATGGGAAGATGGAAAATTCAAGACTTAGAGAACTTAGAAACACTAAATACTGACTGTCTTTATGTTCTTTATGGAGATGGTAATAGTGATATACCTCTAGGAAAAGACGGAGAAATTTTAGAAAGAAAAGGTTACAGAGAAAAATTTGTTCATTCTTTTAAAGATATTAATAACGTTCAATATTATCGTTTAGTTGAAATTGAGAAGAAGTCATGAATATATTGATAGGTTTTTTCGGGAGATTCTTCAGGTAAAAAATGTCCGCAATTTAAAGCTTGTCCCTGAACATTAATTGCTCTTTTTTTCCAGCTTTCGATTACATCATATTTCTTTTCAATCACCCCTTTATTTCCCCATAAAATCAATAGAGGACATTCTATTTTTTTATCCATATCTTTACGATCATGTTCTAAATCAATAGTTGCAGATGCACGATAATCTTCACAAGTTCCGTGAACTGTTTGCGGATCACGAAAACATCTTAAATATTCTTCCATTGCTTCTGAACTAAAAGGTGATTTATTTTTACTCCAACTTTGTAGACAATGAATTAGAAAAAAGTCAGAATTATGATTAATTAATGTTTCAGGAAATGGAAAAGGTTGAATCAGAAAAAACCAATGATAATAAGCTGTAGCAAATTCTTGATCGGTTTCCGTATACATTTGATAAGTTGGTGCAATATCTAATAAAGCTAATTTTTTCACTTTATTGGGATAGTCTAAGGTTAAACGATGGGCAACCCTTCCCCCGCGATCGTGTCCAACTAAATAAAATTCTTCATAACCTAATTGTGTCATGACCTCTATTTGATCTTGTGCCAGAACTCGCTTAGAATAGTTATAATGGTTAGCTATTCCTGCCGGTTTATCGCTGTCTCCATAACCTCGCAAATCAGGTATGATAACGGTAAAGTTTTCAGCTAATTGTGGGGCAATTTTATGCCACATAACATGGGTTTGAGGATAACCATGTAATAATAAGATTGGGTATCCCTTTCCTCCTCTAATTAGATTGATTTTGACTTCTGAGGTTGTTATTGTTAGCTTCTGAAAATTGTTCAACATTGCTATGATATTGATTTCGTTCTTTGTTTTATGATAGGTTAGATTACTCCAAATAATATTAAATAATAAATATTCTTTACTTTGAGTTGATAATTATGGCTATTGAAATTGAACGTAAATTCTTAGTAATTAATGATGATTGGCGTTCTTTAGGAATCGGAAAAGTTTATAAACAAGGTTACATTTCAACTGCCGATAAAATGACAACGATTCGAGTTAGAATTGTAGGGAATGATGCTTATTTGACGATTAAAAGTAAAACAGAAGGGATTAGTCGTCATGAATTTGAATATTCTATCCCTTTAGAAGATGCAGAAATCATGTTAAATACTTTGTGCGATCGCCCTTTAATTGAAAAGGTTCGCTACACAGTAAATCTAGAAAATTTAATTTGGGAAATTGATGAATTTCAAGGAGAAAATGAAGGATTAATCATAGCAGAAGTTGAATTAAAAAGTGAAAGTGAAGTTATCAATCTTCCCGACTGGGTTGGCGAAGAAGTTAGCCATGATACAAGATACTATAATGTTAATTTAGCTAAATATCCTTACCTAAAATGGTGAGTAAAAGAGGTAGAGATGGCTCTTTTACTTATTCTGTTTTATGATAAATCTTTAAATTCTATTTCTCGTTTGCTAAAGGGTAAGTCTTGATTAATCGCCTCAATTTCTTCTTGTTCCATTGCATTAATTTGCGGAATATAGTTACGAAGAATTTGAGTCATTTTCTGGTCATAAAATCGATGTAAACTATAATTAGGAGTCGCAGGGAAACCCCGTCTTCTTTTATGTCTTCCGCCGGCACCAGGATCGAACATTTTAATTCCTTCTTTTATAGCCCATTCTATCGGTTGATAATAGCAAGCTTCAAAATGAAGGCAATCATATTCTTCAAATGATCCCCAATAACGACCATATAAATTATCGTCTTTTCTAATACAAAAAGATAAGCCGACTGGTTTATGATCATCATAATCCGTATAAGCAACAGCTAAGACAACACGATGGGAATAATTAGGATAAAGTTGCTCAAAAAATTTACGAGTTAAATATTTACTACCCCAATAAAATTTTTCGCAAGTATTATTATAAAAGCGATAAATCATCGGATATAAATGATGAGGAATATCATCTCCTGTTAACACTTTCATGGTTAAATTAGCTTTATTAACGGCTTTTCTTTCTCGTTTAATATTGCGTCTTTGATTAGCATTAAACTGTTTCAAGTAGTCATCAAAAGTGTTAAAATTGGGATTAGACCAAATATAACTATGATGTAACCAACTACTAAAACCACAATTTTCAATGATGGGCTTCCAGTGAGGATCAACAAATAAAAAATGACAGCCTGAGAGTTTATTTTGATCACAAAAATGGTCAATAGCTGCCACCATCATCTTTGTAATTTCTGCTTCATTTTCATTAGGAGCAATTAAAAAACGATAACCAACCGCAGGGGTAAAAGGGGTCATTCCCAACAGTTTAGGATAATAAGAAATCCCCAAACGATGGGATAAATCAGCCCATTGATGATCAAAAACAAATTCCCCATAACTATGACCTTTAATATATAAAGGGGCAGCACCAATTAACTGTTTATCTCGCCATAGTGTGAGATGACAAGGTTGCCATCCTGCCCGTGGAATGGCACTTTTAGAGGTTTCAATATTATTGAGCCATTCCCACTCTAAAAAAGGGGTTTTTAAGGGAGTTGCAAGTTCATCCCAAACCTGTTTAGGAATTTCAGAAATTTTTTGTATCCAACTGACAGAATATTGGGGTTGTACTTGTTTAAACATAGGTTAAGGGCTGTGAGAAAACGTTCTCTCTAGGATAATGAATTTTTACTGAGATGACAGCCTAAACGCCCTATCCTATAACTTCTTAGTTTAGCCTGTTAAAGTTAATATTAATTATTCCTCACTTGCTGCTACTAATTTTTTCCAATCTCGAACAATAATAGTTCCACCTCTTTGATAAATTACGATTCCCTTCAGTTTTTTAAACAACCGTACGCATTCTTCATAAGTGATGCCAATACTACGAGCAATTTGATAATAGGGTAGTTTAATATTTAAACGATCGCCTTGTTCGTCGAAATGAGTGCCATCGCGATCGCTATAATATTGAAGCAATTTCACTAAACGCACCATTGCGCGTTCAGAAATTAATCCATGTACGGTATTGTGAAGTTGTTGTAGACGTTGATTAAAGACTTCGAGTATCCCTAAACTAATTTCTGGCGACTGAGAAATGACTTGTAATAAAGCTTGGCGATCAATGGTTAATATTTGCGATTCGACTTGAGAAATTACCGTTGCCGGGGCAATTCCGTTCCCAAAAATGGCGGGTGCCGCAAAAAGTTCCCCTGGGGGAATAAGACGCACTATGGTTTCTTTGCCGTTATCAGCAGTTTTTTTAATTTCTAGTCTACCTGTAATTAAACCGTGGAGTTGTGGAGGGATGCGATCGCCTTCGTGCATGACAATTTCATTTTGCTGATATTCTTTGACGTAACTGCAGGGAATGAGACTTTCTAATTGAGCGATCGCTAAATCTTGAAAAATTGAAAGTTGTTGTAATTGAGCTAATGACGAGTAACCTTTAACTAACATTGATTAGAAAATAGTCCTAGAAATAGACTCCTAAAAAAACCATAAATTAGAATGATCAAAGTTTTTTTAGCGAGTGGGACAACAAAATTGCTCAATATTAATCATAGCTTCACCATGATCTGGAATCCAAGCGATCCACTCCCAGTTTGATATTTGGCAAAGTATCAATGCTTCCTCATGACACAGAGCATTTAATGATTCGGGTTTTAATAGTTGCACCCATGTACCTGACTGGGGTTGGGGTATCGCTGTTCTTCCTTGAGTCCGACTAAGAGGAATCGAACACCATTGCACTGTCAATTGTGACTGACTTGATTTTTGGAGACTCATAATTTCTTTCTCGTTACTTTTCAGTAACCTCATTCATAGATTTAAAAAGATTTCTGTATATTAAACTACAAAACTTTTAGCTTCTTGGTCAAGTTAACGTTTCATAACTTAACTCAGTTATAGTAAAGCGATCGCAAAATGTAGTAAGGAAGATTACTATTTGTCGTTTTAAGCTCTGAGTTCTAAGTTGACTTTGTTGGAAATTTAGTTTCTGGTAGACCTAGACACTGGCTGTAAACTATTATTATTGTTGAAATTTATTTAATTTCGTGCCACCAGAATATCCCTTCCCAACTAATTTAGAAGAAGAAAACATCAAACACTTTCGTCTCCTATCTAGCGAAACAGCAGGATGGAATAATTTAGGCTTAGTATACGAACTAGAACCAGCAGGAGAAATACCTGAAGGCGTATTTCGGGATCATTCCATCATTATTTGCTTAGGAGATTGTCAGGCAAATTTTAACCTGGATGGCAAGCAACATCAAGAAAAATATAGTGCAGGAGATATTGTGATTTTTCCTGCAGGGGAACTTTGGCCTAGAATTAGCATAGATCGTCAAGTACCAATACTAGAATTATTGTTACCTCACGATACTTTAATTAACGCAATTTGCGAAACGATACCATATCAAATAACCTTGCGATCGCATTTCAAACTCCGCGATCCTCTGATTCAACAAATAGGATTGGCATTAAAAGCAGAATTGGAAACAGGAAATTCTGATAGCAAACCCTATGCAGATTCGATGGCGACAGCACTTGCCGTACATTTAATGCGTTACTATGGTTCTCGTAACCCCAAGATTAAAGAATATAAAGCAGGATTACCAGTCCACAAATTAAGTCAAACTTTAGAGTATATAGATACTCATTTAGATGGAGATTTGACATTAACCAAACTAGCTAATTTGGTACAAATTAGCCCTCATTATTTCTCTAGCTTGTTCAAACAATCCATAGGTTTAACACCCCATCAGTACGTCACTAAATGTCGTCTTGAACAAGCCAAAATACTCTTAAAGCGATCGTCATTACCAATTGTAGAAATATGTTATCAGGTAGGGTTTCAAAATCAAAGTCACTTTACTAGATTGTTTCGTCAGTATTTTAAGATTACTCCCAAAGCCTACAGGAATTTGTAACTGTTAATTATTACTGTTTGCATAATCGTGACAATTCATTGGAAGATTTGCATATTTTTTAGAAGAATAGACAAGACAGATACAGTGCCAGACATCTAAGCTTAACTTAATCCAATTCATACTTAGATAACCACTAATGTTGAAACAAGTCGATAGTTGTATCTGGGTTGCCGAACAACCTTTAAAATTCTTAGGATTAGAAGTTGGAACGAGAATGACTGTCATTTTGCAATCGGATGGTTCTTTGTTACTTATTTCTCCTATTAAAATTAATTGCGATCTTAAACAAGCGTTAGATAATTTGGGGACGGTTAAATATATTATTGCTCCCAATCTTTTCCATCATTTATATTTAGAACATTCTCAGCAACTGTACCCTCAAGCTAAAATCATTGCACCCCCAGGAATTGAAACAAAACAACCAAATTTAGAGATTACATATACTTTCGAGCAAGACCCAATTAATTTTAATGGGGAACTAGAATACATTCCCTTTCAAGGGTTTCAAGGCTTTATTCCGCCCAAAATTGTTAAGATAAATGAGATAGTTTTTTTTCACCCCAATAGTAAAACTTTAATTATTACGGATAGTGCTTTTAACTTCGGTGGTAACTTTCCTTTGACAACACAATTAGCCAGTAGAATTATTGGTAGCAATCGATCACTTAAACCTTCGTGGTTAGAAAAAATTGCTACACAAGATAAAGAAACAACTCGTAAAGCTATAAATAAAATACTAGCTTGGGATTTTCAACGAGTCATTATGGCTCATGGAAATATTGTCGAAGAAAACGCTAAAGAAAAATTAACAGCAGGTTATCAATGGTTAGTTAGTTAACAACAGAAAAAATTTCAAGGATAGAATTTAGTAAAAGTTACTACAATCGCTGTTGTGAGTCTTTTGGGTTTATTACTAATATTTTGCAGCCTTAACAAATAAAATATTCATAAAACATGAGCTACCTCAAAGACAGGACTAAAATTTGATGTCACAGTAAAAGTATCGAGTTGGGAGAAACTCATGACAACTACACTTAATTTGGCTACCGTCCCTGGTCATCAAGTCTTAGCAACAGCAGGAAAAAAAATATTACGTCCTGGAGGAAAAGCAGCAACCGAACAATTATTGACTTGGGCGAATTTTCAACCAGGAGAAACGGTATTGGAGTTAGCAGCAAGCTTTGGGGAAAGTGCTATTGAAATCGCTAAAAGATACAAAGTTCGGGTGGTAGGAATTGAGAAAAATCCAGATAGCGTGGCTAAAGCGAGGGAAAATATTAAAGCTGCGGGATTATCAGACCAAATAACCATTATTGAAGGAGACATCTTTCACTTAGATGAGATGACAGACAAGTTTGATTATGTCTTAGCTGAAGCTATCCTGACGATGCAGTCGGATGTGGGAAAAGCCAAGATATTATCGGGGATTAAAAACTGTCTCAAACCAGGGGGGAAGTTTCTTTCCCATGAAATGCTTGTCCGCGACAATGCCGAACAAGTTCGTAAAAGCTTATCTCAATCAATTCGAGTCAATGTTAATCCTTTAACGGTTTCGGAGTGGTCACACCTTTGTCGGGATGTAGGTTTAACCATACAGCAACAGCAAACCGGAAACATGGGATTACTGAATCTCAATCAAATGATTAACGATGAAGGTTTATTGAGAACCGTCAAAATTATCTGGAATGTTTTAACTCAACCGAATCTCCGTCGTAGAGTCCTACAAATGCGCCGTAGCTTTCAACAGCAGGGAAAAAATCTCGGTTATATCGTTTTTATCAGTCAGTAGAGATGAAATAGATCAAGTGTACTTGATAAACAACAAAAGACAAAGGAGAAAATTATGACAGTCGCAACAAATAACCATTCTTTTAACGCTACATTACAGGATTTAATTGAATATCCTACCCATGGTATCAACAGTAAAGTGTTACTCAAGGATAACAATAGCCAATATAGTTTGTTTTGCTTAGCAGCAGGGACTGAGATTGACGAACATACTTCTACGCGTAATGCGGTTATAACCGTAATAGAAGGTAAGGGAAATCTCAATTTAGAAGGAAAAGATATTGCATTGACCCCAGGAGTCTTTATCTTTATGGCGGCCAATGCGCCTCATGCAGTGCAAGCACAAGAAAACTTGTCTTTTACTCTAGCTTTATCGGAACACCTGCCACCTAAAAAAGGCGTGACTCAAAAAACCATTGATATCGTTAAATCCACCGCCCCGGTTATTAAACAACACGGTCAAAAAATTACGACTCGGATGTACGAAATTATGTTTGACACTCATCCGGAAGTAAAAGCACAGTTCGATATGTCGGCACAGGCCAATGGAACGCAACCGGCTAAACTGGCGACGGCCGTTTATAGTTATGCTACCCATATCGACGATTTAGAATCTTTGAAAGCAATGGTCGATAGAATTGCTCATCGTCACGTACAAACCCATGTTTTACCAGAACAGTATCCCATCGTGGGAGAATGTTTGTTACAGGCTATTAAGGATGTGTTGGGAGAGGCAGCAACTGAAGAAGTGATGACAGCTTGGGGCAAAGCCTATCAAGTCTTGGCTGAGGTGTTTATTAATCGAGAACAACAAATCTATCAAAATGTTTCGTAAAATGTTGCTACACAGATAATACCTTGTAGTGTAAAAAGATTTCTTGTTCTATTTGTTCTAAGCTTAATAATTCTAATTTTTGAGCATGAGAGGAGAGAAACCCCATCCCTTCTACTGGGGTGGGTGCAGTTTTTCCTCCTAAGATATAAGGACAAATTGTTAACCAGAATTCATCGATTAAATTCTGCTCTAGACAATTAGCAACCAGTTTCCCACCGCCTATAATGGCCAGATGATTTAATCCTAGTTCTTTTAAAGTTTTAAAGCCTTCGACTAAGTTAATTTTTCCTGCTTCTATTTCAGCACAGGTCAACACTTTTTCAAATTTTGAAGTCTTATTATCTGTACTTTTTTCTGTTGTCATTAACCAATGGGGAACTGGTTGAGAAAAAAAGCGTAAATTATCATCAATGTTTCCAGAAGCAGAGACGACAATATGAATCGGTTGACTGGGTTGATTATTTTGTTTTCGATGGGCTAAGAATTCGGAATCTTTGACCATTATCGTCGTTCCAAACGCTTTTAAGGTTCCTGCACCAAATAAGACACCATCGACTAAGGAAATTTGTTTTTCTAAATGATTTTGATCAATATCCGAGCTAAACCTAGCTGCATTGCGTTGAAAATCAGCAATTTTTCCATCCGCCGTCATCGCTAAAATGACTGTTGTTTTGGGTCTATTTTCCATCTGTATTTATAAGTTATAGATTCAATCAATTTTGATTAGTTAAAAAGAGAACCGAGACATCTTTTGCTGAAACCCGTTGATATAAATTTTTTTCGGGTAAAATGACAATGTTCGGTCCATTTCCACATTGTCCCAAACAACCACAAGGGGTAATTTGGACATCTGGAGGAGTTTGAGACTCGAAGGCCGTTAATATTTGTTTTGAACCATCTTTGCGACAACAACGGCCTTGACAGACTAAAATCGTGCGCTCGCTTGACATTTGAGTAAAGTCGCTTGACATTTGAGTAAAGTTAGATAACTACAATGAGTTGACCCTCAACCAACGGACAACCCTTTAGAGGCTAACCATTCCTTGTCATAGATACGAGATTGATAACGGGCCCCACTATCACATAAAACTGTGACAATGGTATGGCCCGGTCCCATTTCTTTGGCTAAGGCGACGGCTGCACCCACATTGATGCCCACAGACCCCCCCATAAATAAGCCATCTTGGTACAATAACTGATAAATTACCCGTAATGCCTCATGGTCATCGATTTGAATGGCATCATCAATAGGAACCCCTTCCATATTTGCCGTAATGCGACTATTGCCTATCCCTTCAGTGATGGAACTGCCTTCGGGGTTAATTTCTCCAGTTTTGACATAACTGTATAAGCCACTTCCCATAGGGTCGGCTACGATACACTTAATATCAGGGTTTTTCTCTTTGAAAAATAATGCCCCACCTGCGTAGGTTCCGCCGGTGCCTGTGGCTGATACCCAAGCATCCACTTTTCCGTCGGTTTGCTGCCAAATTTCAGGGCCAGTGGTTTCATAATGGGCCCGTCGGTTTGCTAAATTATCGAATTGATTAGCCCAGATAGCATTGTCTAATTCTTCAGCGACTCTTCCTGAGACTTTGACATAATTGTTCGGATTTTTGTAGGGAACCGCAGGAACCGTACGAACTTCAGCCCCCAAGGTTCTCAATAAATCAATTTTCTCTTGAGACTGAGTTTCAGGTATAATAATCAGACATTTGTAACCTTTGGCATTACAAATATGCGCCAATCCGATCCCTGTATTTCCGGCAGTTCCTTCGACTACCGTTCCGCCAGGTTTGAGCAGTCCTTTTTCTTCTGCATCTTTAATAATGTATAAAGCAGCCCTATCTTTTACAGAACCCCCAGGGTTAAGAAATTCTGCCTTGCCTAAAATATTACAGCCAGTTTCTTCACTAAAGCTTTTGAGTCGAATGAGGGGCGTATTGCCAACAGTACCAACAAAGCCTTCTTTAATATCCATAGTTTAGGGTAATTCGATGGGCAGGTGCATTCCCCAACAAAGTAAGGGGTTGAATTGATTGAGTTTGGTGTAATTATCACCAAGGATTGATCAACTCTTCTAATTTTATCGCAAAATGCCGGCTTCAAAACCTCTGCTACAGTAAAAAAGCTCACCCACCTATAGTTATCTTGATTTTAAGCTTTTTCTCTATTTATTTAGAAAGCAGATATTAGTGAAAATAGTGCAATAATAGATCAGATTCTTTCATTTGATTAGCAGAGACAAACCTCCCCAAGAAAGTTTACATAGTGATAATAAAAAAAATTTTTCATCAGCTATGATATGAATAACCATTAAACTAACTCATAAAAATATTAGTCAATCGTTAACCTATATTTATTCAATCTATATGTTTTATTGGAGCAAAAAACGAAAATTCATAATTTCCTTAATTTCCTGGATTTTAACAACTTTAATTGCTTTAACTTTTATTAGTTTTGTTACTCCAATTTTAGGACAAGAAAAACCCACTGCCCCCATTATGTTAGAAGGGAGAACACTTTTTTATGTGAGTGAGTCAGGACAATATACCGCAGAACAAAGAGCAAAAGAAGCTAATAGTCAGTTAGAAAAAATTTTTGCAGAGGGTGAATCTCCTATTTCAGTTGGAATTGACACTAATCAAGATGTTCCTATTATTACTATTAATGATCGCTATTTTTTGTCTGTAACTTCTAATGATGTTCCTGTGGGAAAAAGCTTACAAGGACAGGCTTTAGCTTGGAAAAACACCCTAGAAATTGCGATTAGAAAATCAGAATATGAAAGAAGACCCCAATATTATATTAAAGCCATTCTTATTGCGATCGCTATTCTTGTCTTAGCTTTTATTTTATCTTGGAAATTAGGAGATATTTGGCAGCGTTGGTTAAAGCCTCTCAATACCACAAAAACCGATACAAATCCTTTAACATCAACGACTTCTAATCAGCCATTAACAGTTACTCCTGCTGAATCTTCTTTTAATTTTCAGTTGGTTGGATTATTAGTTTTGTTAACAGTTATTAGGGCTATTATTTGGATTGTTGCTCTGGGCTACATTAGTCGTTTATTTCCTCAAACTCGTCAATGGAGTGATTTCGTTATTAATATTTTACAAGTTAGTTTAATTACTGATGTTTTTCCCTTGGGTAATCAAAAATATTCGGTACTTGACTTCTTTATTTTAATCGGTTTATTGGCGGGTGTAATAACTCTAACTCGTACGGTTAGCCGTGTGCTAAAATCTAAATTACTAAGTGCCACAGGACTCAATCGTGCTGTGCAAGATACCACAGCTTTAATTGTTAACTATACCCTCATATTTTTAGGCACTATTGTTGTTTTACAAGTTTGGGGATTAGACTTAAGTTCCTTAACAGTTTTTGCTAGTGTTTTAGGGGTAGGAATTGGTTTAGGACTTCAAGGAATTGCGAAAGAATTTGTCAGTGGATTAGTATTAATTTTTGAGCGTCCTATACAAGTTGGTGATTTTGTTGAAGTAGATGGATTGATGGGAACGGTAGAAAGAATTAGCGTCAGAAGTACAGAAATAAGAACACTTGATCAAATTTCTGTCATTTTACCCAATTCTCGTTTTTTGGAATCAGAAGTTATTAATTGGAGTCATTCTAGTCCGATTTCTCGCTTAAAAATTCCGGTAGGCGTTGCCTATGGTTCTAATTTAGAAGCCGTTAGAAAAGCTTTAATTGATACCGCTAAAAGTCATCGGGATATTTTATCAATACCATCCCCTCAAGTCTTTTTTGATGAGTTTGGTGATAGTTCTTTAAACTTTAATTTATTAGTGTGGATTAGTAAACCTTATAAGCAATTCCAGATAAAAAGTGATCTCTACTTTAATATTGATAGTAAATTTAGAGAAGAAGGTATCGAAATTCCTTTTCCTCAAAGAGACTTACATTTTCGCTCAACTGATTTACCTGCACAAGGTGTTTCTCCTGAACTGATTAATTCTTTGACTACTTTATCTAATAGTTTAGCAGTGTGGCTCGACACCAATTCCAATCATCATACTATTCAAGATAAAAATAAAGAGATACAATCAAAAAAGATAACAAAAAAAGATAGTTCACAAGCTTATGACAACGATACTAGGAATTGAAACCAGTTGCGATGAAACGGCGGTAGCTATTGTTAATGATCAAAGGATTTGTAGTAATGTTGTTGCTTCTCAAATTGACTTACATAAACATTATGGTGGAGTTGTTCCTGAAGAGGCTTCCCGTCAACATCTTTTAACTATTAATCCTTGTATCGAAGAAGCCTTACAATTAGCAAAATTAAGCTGGAATGATATCGACGGTATCGCTGCAACCGTTGCACCAGGATTAATTGGGGCTTTAATGGTAGGAGAAACAGCAGCTAAAAGTCTAGCCATGATTCATCAAAAACCCTTCTTAGGAATTCATCATTTAGAAGGTCATATTTATGCAACTTATTTAAGTGAACCTAATTGGAAACCACCCTTTTTATGCTTATTAGTGTCAGGGGGTCATACCAGTCTTATTCATGTAAAAAATTGTGGTATTTATGAACAATTAGGAACCACTCGCGACGACGCAGCAGGGGAAGCATTTGATAAAGTAGCCAGATTATTGAATTTAGGCTATCCGGGTGGTCCTATTATTGATAAGTTAGCCACTCAAGGAAACCCCAAACAATTTAGTTTACCAGAAGGAAAAGTATCCTTACCTCAAGGGGGTTATCATCCCTATGATTCTAGTTTCAGTGGCTTAAAAACAGCAGTGTTACGATTAGTAGAAAAACTCAAACAAGAAAAGACTGAATCCTTACCTATTGCTGATCTCGCAGCAAGTTTTCAAGAAACAGTTGCTCGTTCATTAACGAAAAAAACGATTACTTGCGCCCTTGATCATAACATTAGTCATATTGCTGTTGGGGGTGGTGTTGCTGCTAATAGTGGGTTAAGAAATCATCTCCAAGAAGCAGCTAAAAAACACAATTTAACCGTCCATTTTCCTCCTCTGAAACTTTGTACCGATAATGCTGCTATGATTGCTTGTGCTGCTTGTGATCACCTAAAACGAGGTCATATTTCTTCGTGGAACTTAGGGGTACAATCTCGTTTACCGATTACTGAAGTTATGACCCTTTATTAATTGGTCAAAAATTAGCTAGTTATCAACAACAGCAATAAAAGTCCTTGAAAACAATCACAGCAATATACTTACTTAAACACACATATAATTGAATCTTTTTTAACTGTCAATCAGCCAATTAACTCTACAAATTTAACTACATTCTAACTGATAAATCTCTTCTGCTACCCGTTTTAATCGTCTTAATTGTGCTTTCATATCCTTTTTTGTCCAGGAAGCAGCAAATTGATTAAACCCCCAATTTATCAAAGGATTAGGAACATCAAACTCAAAACGATTAATTAATTTTGTTCCATTTTTGGTAGGTTGACATTCCCAGCGATCGCGTCCTTTAAAAAATCCAGTAAATTGCCAAACAATTAACCCAGGTTCCCGTTCCACCACATAACTAATTAAGGTTGGATTAATGGGAGGAATTTTAATAATAAAACGACTTCTTCCCCCAATATCTGTATTCCATTCTCGAATGGGTTCACACTTTAAAGCCGGGTTTAACCAACGGTGCATTAATTCTAAATCGGTAAAACAACGTTCAACGATAGTTGCACTTGCTTTAATTAAAATGGTTTGTTCAAAAATTTGGGGTGAGGTCATAAGTAAAATAAACTTGAAAAAAAGTCAGTGATTAAATAACCCTTTGTTGATTGTGTGCTGTTCCATTGTACCATCACAATATGAGACCCCTTAAAACAGAGAATTATGAAAGGACTTTGGTTAGAAAATCAGCAATTACAATTAAAAAGCGATTTACCCATTCCTGAACCGAATAAAGATGAAGCGTTAGTCAAAGTATTACAAGCCGGTATTTGTAATACTGATTTAGAATTGTTGCGAGGTTATTATCCCTATCAGGGAGTTTTAGGCCATGAATTTGTCGGTGTGGTTGAACAAGGTCCCCAACATCTAATTAATCAAAGGGTTGTCGGAGAAATTAACGCCGTTTGTGGTCACTGTCGTTTTTGTCAGGGGGGTTCTCCTACCCATTGCGAAAATCGTAGCGTTTTGGGTATTGTCAACCGTAACGGGGCGTTTGCGGATTATTTAACCTTACCTGTTAACAATTTACACCGAGTGCCTGATAATGTTAGTAACGATGTGGCCACTTTTACGGAACCTTTGGCCGCGGCTTTAGAAATTCAACAACAAATATCAATCGATAACAATCAACGAGTGTTAGTAGTTGGAGATGGTAAGCTAGGTCAATTAGTTGCTCAAACCTTAGCCTTAACCGGGTGTGACTTATGGGTAATTGGTCGTCACCGAGAAAAATTAGCAAATCTTGCCGTTAGAGGGATTAAAACCGGGTTAGAAACAGATGTAAAAGAAAGAAGTTTTGATATTGCTGTAGAATGCACCGGAAATCCTCAAGGATTCGATTTAGCTCGTCGTTCTCTCTATCCCCGTGGGATTTTAGTCTTAAAAAGTACCTATGCAGGGAAATTAACCCTAGATGCTTCAGCATTAGTGGTGGATGAAATTACTGTTATCGGTTCACGTTGCGGTCCATTTGCTCCCGCTTTAAAACTATTAGAACAAGAACAAGTCGACGTTAAACCATTAATACAAGGGCGTTATACTCTAGAAGAAGGGCTCAAAGCCTTTGAAACGGCACAAAAACGAGGCATTTTAAAAGTTTTAGTTGAGATTGATCAGTGAGTTATTACTAACCTAAAGAAGATTAATTATCAAGTAGTTACAGTCAAAATTCAACACCATTGCCTATTCCCTATTCCCTATCTAAACTAGCTAATTTAATACAAGGTGCAAGATGTAAGTTATAAACAAGTATCAAGAATTTTCTGATCACCTAAACTAATTTCATCAAGACGATAAAAACCTTTTATGCTGACTTCAGGCCATTGACCATTACTAGCAACCGTAGAAGGAACTTGCAAAGCAACAGAATAATCATTACGAGTGCCATCATAGGGGTGAATAACCGACATCCTCATTTGGTTACCTTCAAAGTTTCCTGTAAAACAACTAAACTCTGAATGTGGCATATATAAAGCCCCTTTAACTTCTCCCTGATGGACTTGAAACACCATATATTCTTGGCCAATTTCATCCGATTGAGGGGAACTGCCATATAGATAAGTCCCGTTAGGTAGCTGATTGTTCGTTATTGTTTGTGCTAATAATTCTCCTTGATGTCTATTCATCTCTCTGTCACTAGCGAGGGTTGGCCGACTATTGAGAATACCTAACCCAGAAATGATACTCAATGATAATAAAGAAAGAGGAGTCAGTAATGTTAAAATTGATTGATTAAATAACATAATTTGTCTCTTAAAAATCCCTGAACTGTCGGTTTACTTATCTTTACTGTAGCCCTCACAAAAAAGAACTACATCGCCTAAAAAGGCGATTTTTTCTGTTGCCGATAAACTCAACTTATGAGAAAACAAGCTGATGAATTCATTGATTCGATCAACCCTTCTTATTTTTGATTGAAACTTATATAAAAGTTGATTTACAACCAACGAATAATCATCTATCACTTTTCTATAAGTTCCTCTGTGATCCTAAAAACCTTTAAAGTCAATTAGGATATGCAGAAGTATCAAAATAGTCCTCACAACCACCTTTATTCTGCAATCACTTTTTGAGAGCCGTCAAGAATTTTCTTAAATTTTAAGAAGTGGGACAGTATTTAACGTAATCTTTACCCATTGTTTTTATCGTTTTGTTTTAGTGCTTTAGTATTAATGTAGAAGATCAAATTAAAGTTGTTGCGTTTTCTCAAGTTATTTTGCTAGGGGATCATGTCACCCTGTATCCTGGATATATGGCACGATTGCAAGCATTTTATCTATAACAGCTTACTATGTCGAGACGAAAAAAAAATTTTCCCTGTGGTCATAAAGGGTATGGCAAAATTTGTCATCGTTGCGCCCAAGAAAAAAGGGCTATAGAACAAAAACAACAACAGAAAAATGCTTGGGAAGCAACCTTCAGTAAAGATCCCATCAATTTAAGACCCTTCCCCAAAAATGTCGTTCTTAAAGCGCGTCAAATTCTCAAAGGACTGGCTAACCACCAAGATTATCGCCTTTTTCACGGAAAACGACTACGACACGATCGCTTTATTATTAGTATTCCCGTGACTCGGCATTATCGCCTCATTTGTCGGGATCATGGCAATTTTTTAACCCCGGAAGCGGTTGTTTCCCATGAAGATTATAATGTATGTAAGCCAGGGCATTAAGATAGATGGCTTCAATTATCTATTTTTATAGATTACCCACTGCCTGACCCGAACACTCTTTTTATACCATAATGCAAATTTACTTAGATTATAGTGCCACGACTCCCCCTCGTTCAGAGGTAGTTGCTCACGTTAATAAATTGTTAACAGAGCAATGGGGGAACCCCTCTAGTCTGCATCAATGGGGACAACGGGCTGCTATGATCATAGAAACCGCTAGAGTGCAAGTAAGTTCTTTAATTAATGCGACTGATCCTGAATCAATTATCTTCACATCGGGGGGAACAGAAGCAGACAATTTCGCTATTTTTGGCATCACGAGACAATATAGCACACCGCAACATTTAATTATTTCAAGTATTGAACATCCGGCCATTAGTGAACCCGTCAGTCGTTTAGAAGCACAAGGATGGGAGATAACTCGTTTACCAGTTGATCGTCAGGGTAGAATTAATCCTCTGGACTTAAAAGCTGCTATTCGCTCTAATACAGTGCTGATTTCCATTATTTATGGTCAAAGTGAAGTGGGAACGGTACAACCCATTGAAGAATTGGCCAATCTTGCCCATGACCATAATATCCTCTTCCATACTGACGCAGTACAAACCGTAGGAAGACTATCCATTGATGTGCAACGATTACCCATTGATTTATTATCCGTGTCCGCACATAAAATTTATGGAATTCAAGGGGCCGGCGCTTTATATGTGCGTCCAGGGGTAAACATTGACCCCTTACTGTTGGGGGGTGGCCAAGAAGGAAAAAAACGCTCAGGAACCCAAGCAGTACCCGTGATTGGGGGATTTGGACTGGCGGCCGAATTAGCAGGAAAGGAAATGTCTGCCGAAAGCGATCGCTTGATGGGATTACGTGATCGCCTATTTGATTTAATGGCTGATTGTCCTTATGTTATTCCCACAGGCGATCGATTATACCGTCTTCCCCATCATGTTAGTTTTATTATTAACGATCCCTTCGGAACTGTTGAAACAGAAAAAATAACCGGTAAAATGATTGTCCGTCAAATGAATTTAGCAGGAATTGCTATTAGTGCGGGTTCTGCTTGTCATAGTGGTAAATTAAGTCCCAGTCCTATTTTATTGGCGATGGGTTACTCTCAACAAGAAGCCATAAAAGGGATTCGCTTAACGTTAGGACGGCACACAACCTTAGAAGATATCGATTGGACAGCAATGGTATTACAACAAGTTTTAAATCGTTTAATGCCACAATTAGCGATGGCCTAATGAATAATTAATAATTGTACTTAAAGGTTAATTGGAGTTTAACAGCAGGTTATTAAAGGAAGAAAGATTTATTGAGAAGATTCTGTTATAAATAACGGGAAATCATTAAAAAATGAACTGTTATTTGTTCCCATGACTCTTTTTAAAAATCTGCAAAGCCTAATCACCTCATCGATTATTCTTGGTTCATTCTTCACCTTTTCCCAATCTGCACAGGGGATGAAACTCTCTTTGGAACTTTTGGGAACCCATGAAACCGGCATTTTTGATGAAGGTGCAGCAGAAATTCCAGCCTATGATCCTACAAGTGGTAGAGTGTTTGTGGTCAATGGATTTGCTAATGAAATAACGGTTTTAGATATTAATAATCCGAGAAATCCTCTTGCTTTATCCCCCATCAGTTTAACAGGAGGAGGGGTTAATAGTGTAGCGGTTAGGAATGGTGTTGTTGCTGTAGCTGAACAAGCAACCACTGTCACCGATCCAGGAATGGTGTCCTTTTATAACACCGATGGACTCTTTTTAAACAGTGTTATGGTGGGTGCTTTACCCGATATGTTAGATTTTACCCCAGATGGGAGCAAGGTTTTAGTGGCCAATGAAGGAGAACCGAACGATGATTATACAATCGATCCAGAGGGTTCGGTAAGTATTATTGATATTAGTGGGGGAATTGGTTCTCTAAGTCAATCTAATGTCATTACAGCTGGTTTTCAAGCATTTAATAATAGTCGTCAGCAATTGATTGATGCAGGGGTTCGTATTTTTGGACCCGGTGCTAGTGTAGCGCAAGATTTAGAACCGGAATATATTACCATTTCAGAGGACTCAACCACTGCTTGGGTAGCGTTACAAGAAAACAATGCTCTAGGGGTTTTAGATATCATTGACGGAGAATTTGATGAAATTATTGCTCTGGGGTTTAAAGATTATTCTTTAGACAGTAATTCCTTGGATGCGAGTAATGAAGACGGAGCAATTAATCTTCAAAGCTATAATAATCTTGTGGGGATGTATCAACCGGATGCGATCGCTTCTTATACTGTCAATGGTCAAACTTACATCGTGACAGCTAACGAAGGAGACTCCAGAGATTACGATGGATTCAGTGAAGAAGAGAGAATAGGAGATGTGGTTCTCGATCCCGATACTTTCCCTAATGCAACTGAACTTCAGCAAGACTCGGTTTTAGGTCGTTTAAACATTACCACTACCTTAGGTGATACAGACGGAGACGGAGATTTTGATGAACTTTATGCCTATGGTGCGCGTTCTTTTAGTATTTGGAATGAAGAGGGTACTTTAGTTTTTGATAGTGGCAATCAATTTGAGGTTCTTTTAGCTCGACTTTTACCTGAATATTTCAATGCGAGTAATGATAACAATACCTTTGATAATCGGAGTGATGACAAAGGCCCTGAACCTGAAGCAGTCACCATCGGAAGAATTGGGGATCAAATCTTTGCCTTTATTGGCTTAGAAAGAATTGGCGGTATCATGATTTATGACATCACTGATCCTGAGAATCCCTCTTTTGTTAGCTATACCAATAATAGAAACTTTACTGAGGATGTAATGACTTCTGCTACTGGAGATTTGGGGCCTGAAGGGGTATTATTTATTAACCCAGAAGACAGTCCCACTAATTCACCTTTATTAGTGGTTGCCAACGAAGTTAGTGGAACGACCAGTATTTTTAGTGTTTCTCAAGTTCCTGAACCCAATGCTATCTTAGGATTGATGACAGTAGGTTTAATGGGAAGTTTTCGACTGTTGAAACGGGGTAATACCAAATCTCAAAAGTAACTGGATAGTTCAGCTACAGATTTTTGTAGGGGTCAATGGCCGTTGACCCCTAGCATAAATGTTATATCCATCGACATTCGGTTGAATATTTTTTAATTTTGATCGTCAGAAAGACTTCTATCAACAACATCGGGATAAACTTCTCCCCATTCTTTTATCGCTTGGGCTGATTCTTTACCAATCTCTTTAGCTCTTTCTAAGGGTTCATCTTCAGTTTCTTCGGCTTTTTGGTACCACTCATCCGTTGTCGTTGGTCTTTCAGAATTAGATTCAAATACTTTATCATTGATAGTATCGGCAGTATTTGCATTATTAGTAGCGTAACTACTAGCACCACTGGTTAATAAAAATACTCCTAGTAACACAGATGTTAAAAAACTTTTGACTTGAATATTTTTTAAAAAAGAATTCAAACGAATAATTGCCTGAGAAATTAAATGGATCATAATGATTTTTGGGTGAATAACCATGGGTTTCTGTCATTGAAAATAACGCTAAAATTATGTTGAAAATTCTTAGATTATTTCCTTACAATTCTAGACTAACTAAATAATCCTTTTAAATTCCTCCAACCAAAGTTATATTTAATGCAATCAAACTTAGTTAAATAAATCTTTCAAAAGGTATGGGTATTACTATCCTTGAATAAGGTAAAATCATCTTCTTGATGGGGTCGGGATGACAAGAGTTAGACAAAGCTCACTGTCAGAGCTTTTTGTTCCATCATATTCTTCTGGAGCTAAACGACAGATGATGGCTATATCGTGATCTGTACACCGCCAAAGGCGGATTTCTTTGAGATCGCTTCTGAGATTAAACTATTCCCATCGACTCGTAAAGCGTAGTATTCATATTAGTTTAGGAGGTAGGGAAGTTCTAAAGTCCCTTGTTTTTTCTATCTTCAGTCAGAAACAAAACTAACAAAATTATAGAGCATCTTTCTTTTTACCACATTTGGCTCAAACCGTCATCTGGTCAAACTTTCAAGCCGTGTCCCCACGCCAGGATAATTAATAATTATTAACTATTCATTGAATTACTCATCCCATCTTGATATTATCTTGTTTTTTTGCGGACAAGGAATGCTCCAAAACTTAACCCCACTAAGGCTAATTTAATACTAGGTTCAGGAACTTGAGTGTTAGAGCTTTCTACTGTTTTGTCATTCTCTAAAATGGAGGTTGTACCAGTTTTATTAGCATCAGACATTAAAATCATGACATCTTCATCACGAAGCCAATTATCTTTTTCTTTAAAATCTACCTGAAATCCAATATTAATATCATTGGGAAATCCTAGTATTTTTCTGTCTGTTGTTTCAATCTCAAAGTTCAAAGTCTCTGGTTTTCCCATTACATAATTAAAAGCTTTAATTGATTTTGCTTCGGAGGAGGTAATATTTGCGATTAAAATATTGTCTTTCTTAAACGTTCCTTGAAACTCTCTTATTTCATCTGCTTCTATCATTTTATTTTGATCGTGATCATTACCAGTAAAAATTCCTTCTAGTATTCCTTGAGAATATTGCCTAGAGAAAGCAATTGTCATAGCTTGAACATCATTAACTAGAAGAAAATTTAAGATCAATCCTAATCCAACTTTATATAACTGTTTAGAATTCATTGATTTTACTTAAGTGCGGGTTGATGATGATTATTATTGATTCCGTAAAACTATTTAGCTGTGATCTATATCTCTATGTATAAGTGATGGTGATCGTTGCCAATTAAATTATTTGTGCTAATGAGCTTAACTTTATCATCAAATCCTTAAAAATTGATTAATATTAAGGGGGATTTTCAGAATTAAGAGTCAATCTAATAATTGTCACTTCCATTCACTCAAAATTGACGACCTTTGTGATACTCCTATAGAAAGAGGAACTCCGTACCCCATAAATCGGTCAACAGATAGCGATGACTAGGATTGTCTTTCGCTATTATTTTATACAACCCTCCAACATACCCTTATAGTTGAAACCATGAAAATATCTAGATTACCCCTACAACTCGCTACTCTGGCCACCGTTACCCTCGGTAGTATAATTCCTTTAAATCTTCCTGTTAAAGCTTCTACTTTTAGTGAAACGGCTTTAGATCAAAGTAAAGTAATTGCGATCGCCAGACCCTACGGAGATGATAAATATGATCTGTTAGTCATTGAACAAATTCCTGATAAACGAGACTGTTGGGCAGAAAGCGGTGCAAATCCTGTCTTAGTTGACCCCTTATTACTCAATTTTGATTTTACTGGCATTTGTCGTCGTTCTACGGATAGTAACGGTTATTCCATTCGTCTCGATGGCAATGATCTCGGTTTAGATTATTTATTACGTCTGGTACGTCGTGACGGGGAATTAGTGTTAGTGGGAACCCCCAGAACCCCCGGTTACAGTGAAATTGTTCTCGGTAGTACCAAAGGGATGGCCGACGGGTTCATGAAAATTCACCTTTATCCCGGTTGGCAATTTACCAAACGAACCTATGAAGAGAAAGTATTAGGCCACTTCTATTTTAGCGGTTCTCAAGCTGCGATCGCAGCTGGTGGCGATCTCCCTGAGACCCCTCCTGCTACCACTACCCCAGTGACAGAAACCCCTAAAGTGACTTTTGTTGATGTTAATAACAACATCTATCAAGTCCAAATTGCTGAAGCGGTTGACATGGGCTTAGTTTCAGGATTTGATGATAATACGTTTCGTCCTGACCAACCAGTTACCCGTGAACAGTTGATTTCTATGGCTGTTGATGCCATTGGTACGGTTTACAAAGTGGATTTGGATGCCACCCCCGAACGGGATGTGATTGCCTTCAAAGATGTGGATAGTTCTCGTTGGAGTGCCAAAAAAATTAAATGGGCCCAGTGGAAGTTCCTCAATCTTGGTAATCCTAACAACACCTTACAACCTAGTGAACCCATTACTCGCGCTGAGTTAATGGATACCATGCGTCGTATGGCCCTTCATCTCAGAAATCAGTTAGACTTACCCCAAGAATTACAACAAACCCAAGAACCGCTTGTTTTTTCGGATACTTCTAGTAGTTGGGCAGATGGAGTGATTAGGGAAATGTCTGCTTACTGTGGTGTAGCAACTCCTGTCAATGAACAGGGAACTGAGTTTGCCCCTGATGAACAAGCAACCCGTGACTACACTGCCGCCGCTATGGTTCGAGTTTTAGAATGTGTTAAAGCTGAAGCAGAACTTGCAAAGCAACAAAACGAAGAAGCAGAAACCGTTACAGAAAACGAAGAAGCAGAAACCGTTACGGAAAATCAATAATAACTTAATAGTTACCAGTTATCAGTTACCAGTGACCCCTTATCTGTGATTGCTGGTAACTTTTCTTTATTTGTCTTTTGCCTCTTCCCTTAACTCCATTTGTCTAAGTTATCATCGTGATCGTGAAGTAATCCTGTAAATAAATCATTCAGTTTTTCAGTGCTATATTGAGGTTGCAAGAAAAGTCTCCTTGCATTAATAAAATAACGTTGAATGTGATGTAAGGGGGCTAGTTTTGATTTGATAGATGATAACCTAACTTTAGGGTTCTCCATATTCGTAATATTAATCCAGGTTTTCACACTAGAAGGTAATTCTTGTCCCATTCGAAAGTGTAAATTTTCTTGAGATAATGATTCAATATAAGTTGGAGTTAAAAACATTTCATACTGAGATTTTTTAGGGGTCAACTGTTGAATGAAGGCTAAACTAACTCCTCTGACAACCTGACGAACGGGTTCTGCATTTATTCCCATCACTTCTTTAACAAGGGTACTCTGTCCCATCACACTATTCATACTATTCATATCGCTAATACTCATGTGAGTTCCTCCCATAGCCATGATCATATATTTTTCCCCAGATAGTTGTTTAAAGGGTTTTAATTGATGGGCAATAGTAGGAGTAATTCCATCATCTGAAGCAGATAACATTAGGGTTGGAACTTTAATTTGAGATAAATTATCCCCAAATAATTCACCAATAATGGGATTAAAAACGATGATTTGTTTGATACGATTATCTTTAAAAGTTCGTTGGGGATAAGGTAATTCTCCTGCTGCACATTGTAACCAATCTGCCGGCGCTCTCTCTAAAGGTGAGTTGTCTTGACAAAAACGTCTTAACCTTTTTAAATCTAACGATGCACCCCCCAAAGCTAAGGCAGTATAACCGCCAAATGAATGACCAATAATACTGACTTTTTTAGTATTAAATTTTCCTTTAAACGATCGATTATTTTTATTGACAAGGGTTAATTGATTTAAAACAAAACTAATATCTTGAGGTCGATCAATGAATTCGGCTGATGGTAAAATTTGACTTAGTTTTATCCCTGTTGCTGTTTTAATTAGGGCATTAATATCACTTCCAGGATGTTCGACAGAAACCACTGTCAGACCATGAGAAGCTAAATGTTTCGCTAAATAACGCAAAAAGCGACGATCTGAAGCAAATCCATGAGACATAATGATAAGAGGCCCCTGGGTTTTTCTGGCCGTATAAATATCGAGGGAAATATAACGATCTCGACTGCGATCATACAGTACACTGGTTTCTATCGATACTCTATATTCTCCTGCTTCTGTGGGATCAAAGTTTGGTGAAATTTCTGTTTCAGACAAGTCTTTAAAACCTTTATCTAATTGAGAACTAATCAATCGGCTGTGCAAAAAAGAACCATTCATCTTGAGTCCTAAAATGGCTATTTTTGAAACATCGATGGTAACAGTTTCTTGGGGATAAACTCGTAGAAAATTAATAATACTGAGGTGATTGGTTTGTTTTAAAAATAATTGTAATGCTTCTTTTAAATCTGAAGTATTACTATTTGGTAAAGCTTGACTAATTTCCTTTAATAATTTTTTTCCGTCGTCACTTTTTAAAAGATCATTTAAAAATTGTTCTGCAATTAAAGAATCAATGTTAAAACTTTGAGATAAAAGTTGTTTGACTTCACTGGTTAGTAAAAAATTATAAGGTTTTAAACTAGGAGAGATTTCTTCAGTTTCTGCTAATTTTTGTAAATCTTCAACTGGAATTTTATGCTGTAGTAATCCTGCTTTTAATACAACATTTTCGGCGGCTAAACTAGGAGATATACCAAAAAATAAAGATAATAAAATGGGGGAAAATCCCCCAACGACGTTGAAAACAAAAGGTGAAAGCAGTTTCAATAATTTCATAGATGCAAATAATAAAAAGTAATAAAAATTGACTACTTTTGAGTTTCTCACTTTAGCAGTACCTTTTAGGACATTTTGCTGATTGTTTCCTGTCTAGTTGCCAACTCGCTTAGTGAGATTCCTTTTAATAGTATGCCCAATTATAAAGCTTAACTTAGCAATCTTCCGTGGCAAAAAAGACTAATGAGTCTAATTCTCCTAATCATCTTTATCTTACAATTCTGTCGGTATCTAGATTATAGCTGATTTTAACTGGTCTTCATTAGGGAGGTAATTGTGACAATTCATAAAGTGTCATAATTTACATTGGCGTTGAGTATTTACCTTGCTATATTATTCTTGTGTGTGAGGAGTAAGAGTGATATGAAAACGCCTTTGGAGTCGAAACACGGCAAGACGCCCGAAGGCTTTTCATTTTTATATTTAAGACAATTGAATACATAGCTGATCCTCCCACCTTTTTTATAGTAGACGAAGGTGTAGAGTATTAGGTTTCTTAGAAGAGGTGTACTTATTTGATTATTGAGTACACCTGTTTTTATATAAAATTTTTTGAAGTTTGCTCATAACCTATAATAATCGGAGGTCATAGAATGGTATTTAATGAGTATCTCTGATTATCAATCAATCATGTTTCCTTTACTTCAATATTCTGGAGATGAGCAAGAACATTCTTTACGAGAGTGTATTGAAGCTTTAGCGAGTTATTTTAACCTAACTCATGAAGAAAGGAAACAGTTATTACCCAGTGGAAAACAAGCTATTTTTGATAATAGGATGGGATGAGCGAGAACTTATTTAAAAAAAGCAGGACTTATAGTTAGTACGAGACAAGGCTATTTTAAAATAACAGAACGAGGTAAAGATATCTTAAAAAATAATAGTATTCAAGAAATTGATGCTAATTTTTTGAAGCAGTTTTCTGAATTTATTGATTTTACTAATAATACAAAAAAGCAAAATAATAATTTATTATCTTCTGAGTCTGATCAACAGTTAGAAAAAATAGAAGAAAATAAAACGCCAGAGGAAAAATTAGAAAAAATATATCTCAAAATTAAAGAAGAATTGAAAAAAAAACTATTAGAAATCATTAAACAATATTCTCCTGATTTTTTTGAAAAATTAGTCATTGATTTATTGATTTCTATGGGATATGGAGGATCAAGAAAAGAAGCAGGGGAAGCAGTAGGACAAGTGAATGATGGGGGCATTGATGGTATTATCAAAGAAGATAGATTAGGGCTAGATGTTATTTATATTCAAGCCAAACGTTGGGATAGTACAGTGAGTCGACCAGAAATACAGAAATTTGTTGGTGCATTATTAGGAAAACAAGCAAAAAAGGGCATATTTATTACTACTTCTAACTTTAGTAAACAAGCAATAGAATATACTACCATCATCGACAGTAAAATTATTTTAATCGATGGTCAAAGACTAAGCGAATTATTAATTGATTATAACGTGGGGGTTTCTATGGTTGAATCCTATGCTATCAAGAAAATAGATCACGACTATTTTACAGAATAACCCTTTTTGATTAAACTAATAAAAGAAGAAAAGAGAGGATAAATTCATTATGACTGTGTTACTCGCCGGCGATATTGGAGGAACTAAAACGATTTTACGTTTAGTTAATTCAGAAACCCCTAAAGAAGTCAAAAATTTACCGCAACAAACCACATTATATGAAAAATCCTATCCTAGTCAACAATATAATGATTTAGTTCCTATTGTTAAAGAATTTTTGAAAGAAGCACAACAAGAATTAGAACAAAAGATTAACGTAGAAAAAGGTTGTTTTGGTATTGCTGGCCCGGTAGTTGAGAATGCTTCAGAATTAACTAATTTAAGTTGGTCATTAACTAGCGATCGCTTAGAAAAACAGTTATCTTTAGAAAGAGTCAATCTGATCAATGATTTTGCTGCTATTGGTTACGGTATTTTAGGGTTAAAAAAAGATGATGTATGTACCCTACAAGATACCGAACCGAAACTAAATACACCGATGGCTGTTTTAGGTGCCGGAACGGGGTTAGGAGAGTGCTTTTTGACCCCTTTAAGCAGTGGTCATTATCATGTATTTTCTTCAGAAGGATCTCACGGAGATTTTGCGCCAAGAAATCAACTAGAATTTGAATTATTAACTTACATTAAAGATAAATATAACTTACAAAGAGTATCAATAGAAAGAATTGTTTCGGGTATGGGAATTAGGGCTATTTATCAGTTTTTACGGTCTAAATATCCCGAAAAAGAATCAGAACAATTAAAGGAAATTTATCAAGCTTGGGAAAATGAAAAAAAAGTCGATCTAAGTGCAGAAGTTTCTAAAGCAGCGATGGAAAATAATGATGCTTTGTGTCAACAAACAATGGAAATGTTTATTTCTGCTTACGGTGCAGAAGCTGGAAATTTAGCTTTAAAAGTATTACCTTACGGGGGAGTATACATAGCAGGCGGAATTGCAGCTAAAATATTAACTTTATTAAAAAAAGGCACATTTCTCGAATCTTTTAAAGCAAAGGGACGAATGAGTTCACTCTTATCTAAAATGCCTGTTCACGTTATTTTAAATCCTAAAGTTGGGTTAATTGGGGCTGCTTTGCGGGCTGCACAATAACCTTTGTTTTATTTCTTTTTTGAGCATTTATGAACCCCTTCCAGACTATTGTTGTTAAAATTGGTACTTCTAGTCTTGCCCAACCAGATACAGGAAAATTAGCCTTATCAACTATTGCTGCTTTGGTGGAAAGTTTAACAGAGTTACGACAACTAGGGTATTCTGTTGTCTTGGTTTCATCTGGTGCAGTGGGAGTGGGTTGTAGTCGCTTAAAGCTAACAGAAAGACCGAAAAAAATCGCCACAAAACAAGCTATTGCAGCAGTTGGACAAGGTAGATTAATTCGGGTTTATGATGACCTTTTTACTGCTTTAAATCAACCCATTGCTCAGGTTTTGTTAACCCGCAGAGAATTAATGGAACGTAGCTGTTATGTTAATGCTAAAAATACCTTTGATGCGTTGTTTGAATTGGGGGTTATTCCTATTGTCAATGAAAACGATACAGTGGCTATTGAAGAGTTAAAGTTTGGGGATAATGATACCCTTTCGGCATTAGTGGCTAATTTAATTAATGCCCATTGGTTATTTATTTTAACCGATGTTGATCGACTTTATTCGGCTGATCCTCGCATATTTCCTGATGCTAAACCGATCAAAGTTGTTAGTCGTTTAGAGTTAGATCAATTACAAGTTAATGTAGGAGGAAAAGGCTCGCAATGGGGAACCGGAGGAATGTTAACTAAACTAACAGCAGCAAGACTGGCAACATCAGCAGGTGTTACCACGGTTATTACCCACGGAAAACAACCGAAAAACCTATTAAAAATTATTAATGGTGAAGAAATTGGCACGAAATTTGAAGCACAATTAAAGAATGATAAAGCCCGAAAACGTTGGATCGCCTATGGATTATTGCCTAGGGGAAAATTATATCTTGATAAGGGTGCAGTGAAAGCCATTTCTCAAAAAGGAAAGTCGTTATTAGCAGCAGGAATTATTAAAGTTGAGGGGAATTTTGATTCTTTAGATGCTGTTCAATTGTGCAACGAAAAAGGAGAAGAAATTGCACGAGGAATTGTTAACTATAGTCAGGAAGAACTGGATAAAATTAAAGGCTATCATTCGGATAAAATTCCAGAATTATTAGGGTATCATGGAGTAGAAACCATCGTTCATAGAGATAATTTGGTGGTGAATTGAGGTAAGATGATGACAGTTGATAATCAGTTGAACCCTTCACAGTCTTGGCGAAAATTATTACAACAAAATCGTGCCATTGCTGTTATTCGCACTGATAATATAGATCAGGGTATTAACATGGCTAAAGCAGTAGCAGCCGGGGGAATGAAACTGATTGAAATTACTTGGAATAGTTACCAACCGAGTCAAATTATTCAATCCTTAAAACAAGAGTTACCTGAGTGTCTCATTGGTACTGGCACTATTTTAACCCTAGAGGAATTAGAAAATGCGATCGCAGTCGGCATTCAATTTTGTTTTACCCCCCATGTTAATCAAACCCTGATCAAAACAGCCATCGATCATCATCTTCCTATCATTCCAGGGGCGTTATCTCCCACAGAAATTATCACTGCTTGGCAAGCCGGAGCCAGTTGTGTTAAAGTTTTCCCTGTAGAGGCTATTGGTGGCATCGCTTATATTAAAGGGTTACAAGGTCCACTGGGTTCCATTCCTTTGATTCCCACAGGAGGCATTACTCTAGATAATGCTACCTATTTTATCGAAGCAGGGGCGATCGCTGTTGGTTTATCCAGTCAATTATTTCCTCGTCATGCTCTAGATGATCAAAACTGGGGTATCATTACCCAACAGGCTAAGCTATTGATGGAGCATTTATCGGACTTTCAACAATAAAAATGCCTACGAATATTAGACTCGTAGGCTAAGCTTTTGAATTGTTAAGAATAATAAAAACTACTTGACAATTACTTTACCAACCATGCCAGCACCACGGTGAGGTTCACAATAGTAAGTATATTCTCCAGGCTCGTTGAAAGTGCTTTCAAAAGTTTCTCCGGGGGAGAAAACAAGTCCTTTGTGGGAAAGTTTAGAACTTCCTTCTACCACAACGTTATGAGGAGCAAGCTTATTGTTGACCCATTTAACGGTATCTCCAGGGCTAATTTCGACCTCAGTGGGTTCAAATTTTAACATACCAGAGTCACTACCCATTTTAACCTCAACGGTTTCTGCTGCTGCAGGGTTAACAGCGACGAAGAAACTGGAGATAACGAAAGCAATAGTAGCAATGAGTAAACCTAACTTCTTAGACATTATATTATTCCTTATGAGTTCTTGACGGCAAAACGATGTTTTGTCTGTATTTCATTCCGTTTTTGATTATAAGTAAAAGAGAGACCTTTTACAAGCTGTCTTTGGACAAAAAAGATTTTTTTTGCTAGTCAATACCCTAAACCATTATAGGTTGGGAAGTTTGACGTTGTGTCTTTTGACAGACTCAGAACTTACATCGAAGATTAATATAGCACTACGCATTAAGGTGTTTGACATTAACCAAACTTGACACTCAGTGACACCTTCCTTTGGCGACTCGACTGAGCATCGCCGAACGTCCTCTTGCCTTGTGCGTAGCACTATAACGGATTGATCTTTGTAAGGAGAACACGATGAAAAGATTATTGTCCCTGATTTTACTGCTTTTTGCCTTTTTCTATTTCAGTTTTGTTTCCCCTGCCTTAGCGGGTGATGCTGGTGCCGGTAAAGGCATTTTTACTGCTAACTGTGCCTCCTGTCACATGGGTGGCGGTAACGTAGTCGCAGGTGCGAGTAAGGGTTTAGCAAAGGATGCTCTAGAGAAAAATGGAGTAGATACCTTAGAAAAAATTGTTTATCAAGTTACCAATGGTAAAAATGCCATGCCTGGGTTTAACGGACGTTTAAACGCTCAACAAATTGAAGATGTGGCGACTTATGTTTTAAGTCAAGCAGAAACTGGGTGGTAAGTAAAAGCCATAGCTTTTGACTATGGCCAGATAGTTTATTTTAATTGATAAAGCCTGCATTAGCAGGCTTTAATTGTTACTAGGATACCAGTTATATAGGGTTTCTCACTCTCATGAGGTACACTCTTAATTCTTACTATTGCCTGTCTTGAGTGTGTCTTCTCTTGGTGCGCGTTCCCTAGGCGGTTGCCTAACGGCGCGTCTTCGACGGTACGAATCGCCGGGGTCGCACCGCTACATTCCGAGGACACCTCGGAATTACACACTCGCTTTTGCCTCTTGCCTTAGACTAAAAGATACTGTACCTCACCAGTATGGGAATTGCTATAGAGACTCTTCTTTTTGTAATTCTTTTAGCGTATTAAGAGCGTGTTGAGCGTTATTTGTGTTACCTTGTGCCTTAAATAATTCGGCGGCTTTTTCTAAATCTGCGATCGCTTTTTCTCTTTCTTCTAGTTTAAATCGAGTCACACCTCGATTATGATAGGCATCAGCAAAATTGGGATTGAATTGAATAGCTTTGGTATAATCTTCAACCGCTTGTAGAGACTTTCCTAGCCGATTGTAAGCTAAGGCACGATTATAATAAGCTTTAGGATTATTTTCATTGAGAGCAATGGCTTGATTGTAGGCTAATATGGCTGCTTCGTGCATTTGTAAATCATCTTTAGCATTACCGAGATAGATATAAAAATCTGCATAATTGGCTTCTAATTCAATGGCTTGAGAACAATCTTCAATGGCCTGTTCATGATTTTTCAGTTGATAGTAAGCATAACAGCGATTACCATAAGCATAAGCAAATTCAGCGTTTAACTCAATGGCTTTATCATAATCGTTAATGGCTTCTTCAAATTGTTCTAAAACTAGGTAAGAATAGCCTCGGTTGTAATAAGAATCTGCATCGGTTTCATCGAGTTTAATGGACTCCGTAAACGCTTCTATGGCTCCTTGATAGTTTCCTGTATCAATTTCATCAACTCCTTGGTTATACCATTGTACCGCCGTTAATGATGGGGTTTCTTCAGGTTCTTCTAAAACAGTTTCTTCCGTGGTTTCTGTTTCTTCTTGACCTAAACTTTTTGGAGAATTTAAAGCAGTATTAGTGACAGAAAAAATACTGCCAATTAGTAATATAATATATATTCTTTTGAGTTTAATCATAATTTTAAAATTAATTAAACCAATTAATTTGTCTCTTTTTTGTGAATTTTAACCGAACTAAAGTTCGTATCTCTTGCTATTGGGGCTATATTATAAACGACGTGGAGTGCAGACGGCAAGTATCCCTAATACTTTTATGCCTTGATGTTTTAATATTTTAACCGCTTCTTTAACTGTTGTTCCTGTGGTATAAATATCATCAATTAATAAAATGGGTTTAGATAAGGAATGATTTTGTAATGATTCTCCTAATTTAAACGCTCCTTTAATATTTTTTTCTTTTTCTGCAACGTTCAAACCAAACATTGCTTTGGTTGGACGAACTCTTATTAAACCTCTCTTCTTTAAAGGATATTTTGTGACTTGACAAAATCCTCTCGCTATGATTTCTGATTGATTAAATCCTCTTGTTTTTTCTTTAGTTTGATGAATGGGAATCGGAATAATTAAAGGGGATAAATTAGGATTTATTAAAGAATAGTTTTGCCAAGTTTCTGCTAACCAAATCCCCAAAAGCTCACCAATTGGAGGACGTTTATCGTATTTAAACGCTGCGATCGCCTGTTTTAATTTTCCATCATATTCTCCCCAAACAAATAGGGGTAAGTCCCCATACCAAAATTTATGAGGCTGTTTTAATTGATAACTTTTTAATTGTTTCTGACAATAATCACAAATTTCTTGAGAAGTTGCCCGTTCACACAGAGGGCAATTTTCTTGTAAGAAAAGTGATAGAATATTCTTTAACATTAATAACGTATGGTATTCAACAGGATTTCATATTACACCAGCCAAAACAGTCATTAGTAATAACTGATGACTGATGACTGATAACTGAATTTAGCTATTCGCTGGAGCTTCAGGATATAACCCTAATTCTTTCGCTAATTCACGGGCAACATGAATCAAAAATTTGGCACCATCGGGGTTATTTTCATGAGCCATCATAGTAGAAACTTGTACCAAAGATTCAATAAAACCTTGATCGACTAATTCACTATTTGCAGTTAATAAGTTAGGTTCTTCTCCATTAGGACAACGCATTAATTGATCGATTAAACCAAGATATTGTTCTTGACGAGATACTGTCATAATGTCTCCTTAATAATAGGTAATAAACCTTAAGCGTCGTGTCTGCTTTCATTCTAGTAGTAGGTTTTGGGTTTCTCGGACAATTCTTAAGCTTTTTTTCGCAATTTTTTAGAGCAAGTTCTGGTTTATCATCCTATTTAGTCGTCATCCTCATCGGAGTCTTTTGTTAATACTTCAAATACCGTTGTCGCACAAGACTCTCGATGTTCATCAATTTCTTGAACTCGCTCAGTAATTAATTTTGCTGTTTCAATTTCACCCATTTTAGCTAAGATATAACCTTGAGACGCATAAGCATTCAGATAAAGTCTTATATTTGGTTCTTGTTGACGCTTTAATAAGATAGGTTGTAGTTCTTTCCATTCCAGGGGTAGATTTTCAGTTTTTTCAATAATATTTAAAACTTTTTTAGCAATTTTTAAGGCAAGTTCTGGCTTATTTTTATAGAAAAAGAAACGATAAGCACCCACCAAAACATCAATATTATCACCTGCTTTCTCTAACGCTTGATTAATATATTGTTCAGATATACTGCTATTTTCCCAGTTATCTGTGGCTAACATTAATAACTCTTTTACCTCTTCTGAGGCATCGTACCAAGAAAGTTGATTCATAATATTAAACTGCAAGGTTTAAATATATTATCTTCTAAGATCAGAGAATTCTCTCAAATTTTAAAGAGAATTAAAGCATTAGAGATCGCACTAAACCCAGTTCTCTACTTTGAGATTGGGAATTCTTTCAAATTCTCGAAACTGTGGATAGACGCTTTTTAATGATATAGATACAAATGTTGGTATCTAACATATACATTTAGAATAGTTCCTCTCTAGTTTGAGGGGGTAAATCAATTCTTGGTTCCATATCAATATTTGAGCATAATGGTGGGTTACGGTGGATAGTTAATAAGTTAACTTGTCTCAAAGAATATGGCCACCTAACCCACCCTACAGACTATCATTGCAGTAACTTCTAATCAAATTTAGCCAATAAATACAGATAACAATGTACCCAAAACATCAATTTATTTAGAACAAACATCAAGACAATGAAAAACAAATAAAATCGACTAATCATTAGTTAAGCTATAATTTAAGGATAATGTACAATAGGTAAAACCATGCAACCTAAAACCAATATTCAAACCTTAGAAGCTAAGAAAATTAAAGGAATAATTGATCAGTCTGGTAAACTAATTATTAATGATAACTTGAATTTAGAACCAGGAGAAGTTGAAGTTATTATCTTACAAACTAAAACTATCTCAAATCAATCTAAAACTTCTCCAGATAAACAAAGAGAAGAAACTAAAAAATCTAAATATTTTCCCTCAAAAGTTAAAGCGTTTCAAGGACTATTTGATAACAGTCAACCTGCACCCCCTGATTTTGATGAAGATAAAGCCAAATGGGAAGCATTAAAAGAAAAACATAACCTATGAAAATACTAATTGATACCAATATTATTATTGATGTTGCTCTTCAACGTGAACCTTTTTTATTAAACAGTGAAGCTGTTTTAATTCAAGTTGAAGAAAAGCAACTAGAAGGATATGTTTCTGCTGCAACTTTTAGCGATATTTACTACATTATTAACAAAACTAGGGGTAAAGATTGGACATTAACTTTTTTAAATAGATTATATAGTTTTTGTCAGGTTGCCACCGTTAATACTGCTGTGATAGAAATGGCTTTAAATAGTAACTTTAGGGACTTTGAAGACGCAATACAATATAGTGTTGCTGTCATTAATAATCTTGATGTTATTGTTACCCGTAACCCCCAAGATTTTCCCGTATCTTATCCACAAATATTAACCCCATCTCAACTTATTTTAACTTAGAAAGTTTATGAAAAAAATGTGATGAGATTGTTTCTTAAAATAAAAATGGTGGGTTATGGTGGATAATTAATTAATTAATTAATTAACTTGTCTCATAAAATATGACTATCTAACCTACCCTACAAACTACATCTTCTAATTAAATTGAGTCAATCAATTCAGAGCATAACGCAACAGAAACAGCAATTTATTTAGAATAAACATATTGGGTTAATATTAATCAGGAACATTATCAAGTTCAAACTTATAAGAAGTGATTATATTGATCGCTCCATAACGAAAATTAAGGATTAGGATTTTTAATTAAATAAGTTATGATTCCTCCAATTAAAACCCCAAATAAAGCTAAACCAATTTGTCGCCAGTTTTTCAGTTCTCTGTAGGAGCGCGTTCCCTTGCGCCGTAAGATGGCGCGGGTTCGCTCCTCAACTTTCTCAGCTAAATCAGGAATTTTCTGAGATGAACTTTCTAGCTGTTTCAGTCTTGCATCAATAATTCCTAATTGACCTTTAATTTCACTCTTAATCTCAATTTGTTCTTTTTCAATACTTGTTAATCGTTTATCAACTTCATCAAAACGACTATTAATAATATCTTTTAACTCTTTAAGATCAGATTCACTGACTGTTGATTTAGAAGCCATCAGAAAAATAGTTTTATTTCAAACAATTATATCTACATCTTAATATTTTTGCCTTTTGCCTTTTGACTTCCCGAAGGGTAAGAGGGTGCGCCGAAGCGCAACCCAACTTAACCTAAAGAACTTACGCAGGTAAAGCGGCGTGAGTGTAGCAATTTTTGGGACAAATGCGGGCGCAAGCTTCACAACCGATACAGTTTGCTTTGTTAGCAATGGTCATGACTTGACGCTCGATATCGTCATCATCTTCGTCTTCGTCTACAAACTCGCCCTCTTCGTTAACACCCATTAAGGTTAAAACGTTTTGACCACAGACTTTGAAACAACGTCCGCAACCAAGACAAGTATCTTTGTTGATAGCGTCAACAAATTTAGGAATCCAATCAAGTTTACCAAAGGTAAGGCCAGTTAAACTTGCCATAATAAGTGTCCTCCTTGTATTAGGATGGTTGTTGGTTAGATCGATCATCCCTAGTCATTCTTGGGGAGTGGCTAGGTTGATATTCAAGAGATACGGAACCGCTTGAATTCTGTAGTAACATGAGACGCAGGGGATGAAGTTGTATCCGCCAGGGTTGAGGAAGTTCTCTCAACTCGTTCCACTTGTCTTTGAATACTTCAACTTGTAGGTGATAGTCGAAGGGACTGGTGGGGGCAGATTTTAACTTCAGGTATAACGTTGTTCGGTGTTGGGTTTCACTTTGACTGGTAAGCCAACAGGTGAAAATATTGTCGCTGTAGTCGTCTTTAATGCCATCAATATCTGGAAAGGTCAATTGATGGGCGCGAATACCGAGATGGGCTAATTTGGGGGGAATGGGTTCATAAATTGTTAGGGTACATCCCCAGTCAAGGGCGGTAATTTCATGTTCCGAGGTAACTAGGGTACGGGAAAAGTTCTTACATCCGGTTAGTTGCGCTACTCGGAAGTCGTGGGGATAGTCGAAAATTTCTTGTTTTGGCCCTTGGGCAATAATTTGACCTTCGTCTAAGATTAAGAGGTTAGGACAAATACGATAGGCTTCTTCTAGGTTATGAGAGACGAAAAGGGTGGCCCCTGGAAAATGGGTTAAACTGAGTCTGAGGAGTTTTTCGAGTTGATCCCGTAAATAGGTGTCGAGGGCGGAAAATGGCTCATCTAGGAGTAAGATGTCGGGTTCACTGGCTAAAGCTCTAGCTAAAGCCACTCTTTGCTGTTGTCCTCCCGATAGTTCTTGTGGATAGCGATCGCCTAATCCCTGTAATTGTATCGCAATGAGTTGTTTTTCTACCCGTTGACGAATGGCAACCTTAGATAACCCTTTCGGGAGTCCAAAGGCGATATTTTGAGCTACGGTAAGGTGGGGAAAGAGGGCATAGTTTTGGAATAAAAAGCCAACTCTGCGATCGCGGATGGGTACATTAATGCCTCTCCGAGAGTCGAATAACACCCTTCCGTTAAGGATAATACAACCCTGGTCAGGGGTTTCTAAACCAGCAATACAGCGTAAAATGAAGCTTTTGCCGGCACCTGACCCCCCTAAGAGTCCTAAGGGCAGTTGGTTGGTGGAAAAGGAAACATTAATTTTGATACCGGGTAATTGTTTTTGAATATCGACAATTAACTCGATGGGACTGGGTAAAACATTGGTACTGGCGTGTTCCCAGGTTAAAGGGGTAACGGGATGATCCCAAGGGAGTAAGTTTTCGTCAACTAAGCTGAGATGGCTTTCTTTAGCCCGTTTTCTGATGCGTTTTTCGGGACGGCGATCGCTCCAGTAGTTGACTGCGACTACAATGGAGAGGGATAACCCTAACATGACACTCACCCAAAGCATAGCTTCTGTCATATCCCCACTTTCGGCTGCAAAGAAGATGGCGATGGGGATGGTTTGGGTTCTACCGGGAATACTGCCAGCTAACATCAGAGTTGCCCCAAACTCTCCTAAAGCACGGGCAAAGGCCAGTAATACCCCGGCGATTAATCCCGGTCTAGCGAGGGGTAAGAGGACTTTCCAGAATACCTGTAATTCTGTTGCTCCTAATGTTCTTGCAGAGGACAAAAGGGTGGTATCGATCTGTTGAAAGGCTCCCAAAGCTGTCTTATACATCAAGGGAAAGGCTACAACAGTGGCTGCAATTACCGCAGCGTACCATGTGAAAATTATAGTAACATCAAATAGTCTTAAAAGTCGACCAATAGGGCCATATTTTCCTAACAATAATAATAGAAAAAAGCCGACAACGGTGGGAGGAAGTACCAGAGGGGCGGTAAAAATACCATCAATCAAACCTTTTGCTTTTCCCCGATATTTGAACATACTCTTCGCGGCGATCGCACCTAAGAAAAAGGCGATCAGGGTTGCTAAAGCAGCAGTTTTTAGTGATATCCAAACGGGAGAAAAATCTAAGGTCATGATACTTCCTTACATGAATAAATAAATAATTAGGCTTTGCTGTGCAGAAACACTTTTAGGGCTGCAATATTTAAGATAATACCGAGGACAATTTTTAGCAGGTTGGAGGGAATAATCCCCACTAATAAGCCACCAATAATGGCACCAATAAACGAGCCTAAACCCATGGGTAAAACTGTTTCTTTGAGGGGTTCTTTATTAACAAAAGATCCTTGATGATGATATCTGAGTAACCCGACGATTACTGTAGGTAAACTAATGAGTAAACTGCCGGTTCCTGCAATTTTGATGTCCACTCCAAAGGCAAAAATTAAGGTAGGAATAATTAATTCTCCGCCGGCAACCCCTAACACACTACTGACTAAACCAATGATTAAGCCACAACTTAACGCGACAATAATTTGTAACCCAGGAATAGGAGGTACTAAAGCCGGTAAACTTTCGGGTAATAATCCTTCAATAATTAAGGCACAACCAATGATAATTAAAAAGACTAAGATAATTTTTTCTAGTTTTTCATTGGATAAGTGTTTAGCCCAACTTGCCCCAATAAAAGCCATAATCATTGCCCCAATAATGAGGAAAATAATCACTTGACTGTAAGGCATAACCGTCGACAAAGATAAGATTTTTCCCCTAACTAATAATGAAATTAGTATAGTAATTAAACTAATGGCTAAGTTGAGAGGAACCACTTGCCGGGCAGAATATCCTAGAGGTCCAGCTAAAATAGGTAGACGAAATTCAGCCCCACCTAATCCCATTAAACCGCCTAAAATAGCGATGGGAATAGAAACAATAAAGGCAAATTGTGAGTGAGTTTGTTTGGTGGCTAACTTCATTTTTATTGCAAGGAATCGTTAAAAAACTAATTATTTCGGCAAAAGCTTACTTTGTTCTTCTAACATAAATAGCCTTAGCAATAGAACGATCTAATGCTATTCTGGTTCCTTCAACTTTCACCACATAAGAGGGAGTTTTTTGTTCTAAAGTAATCGAAAGTCCTGGCATAATTCCAATAGCAATGAGTTTTCTTAGTAAGGTTTCATCACTTTTTCTAAACTGTGTAATAATGCCTTGTTCTTTTTCTTTCATCAGGTTTAAGGCTGAGGATTCAATGGTAAAGGTTCGAGTAAACATCATTAGATTATCTCCAGAATCATTAATAGTTTGTTCAAACAATAGCCCATAGAAAAAGCAAAAACAATCACTAAACTACTTAAAGCAATGGTTGTTTTTAGCCCTCGCTCCCTCACCATAAATAAAAATTGAGACAAACAAGGAATAAATAAAGTTAAGGTGACAGCAGAAACCACTAATTGTCTTCCCATTAATACCCCAGAATGATGTAAATCAAACATTCCTGCTGCCCCATAGTCCCGTCGAAAAAAGCCGTAAATAAATATCATTGAAGCTTCTGGGGGGAGTTCTAACTTTAACATTATTGGTTCTATTCCTTTGGCTAACAAAGGTAATAATCCTGTTAATTTTCCTAACCAAATGAGAACCGATGCTAAAATAAACCAAGGGATAATTTCGCTTAAATACCAGCGAACCCGACTATAGGTTTTTGTTAGAATAGAACGAACATTTGGTAAGCGCAGGGGAGGAATTTCCATATAAAAATAGGATAAACTTCCTGGTAATGCTTTAGTGGTTAATGCACCGATAATAGCGAAGATAAAAGTAATACAAATTACCCAGATAACTAAGGCCGTAAAATTTTGAGAAAGTAGTCCGATAAAAATTCCCAATTGTGCTGAACAGGGAATCACCAAAGCTAAGAGTAAAGAGACAATAAAACGTTCTCGTTTACTTTCAATAGTCCGAGTAACTAATGACCCCATGCTGCCACAACTTAAGCCTAAAATTAAGGGAATAATCGAACGACCGGATAATCCAATCATTTTAAATAAATGATCAACTAAGAGAGAAATTCTCGGCAAGTAGCCACTATCTTCAAGAATAGAAAAAACTAAAAAGAAGGTGGTCGTAATGGGTAAGATAATAGCAATAACGTAACGCATTCCTAGGGTCAAAATACCCTGTTCATTGGCTACTAAATCTTGAAGAATCGTCCAAGGTAATAACAAATGTGCGATCGCATTAATTAGGGGATTAATTTGTTGAATAAAAATGGCTTCAAAGTTATGCACTAATACCCCTGAACCAAAGCCACCCACAAATTGATAAATTCCGATATAAGCAATCAAAAAGAGTAAGGGAAATCCCGTGATAGGATTAACGGTTAAACGATGAAAAAATTCTTCGCTTTCTGTTGCTTTCTTCTTGATATTTATAATAGCCGATTCTTCAATTTTTTTAGCTGCTTGATGTCGGGTTTTTGCTATCACTAACACCAAAGGATCACTAAATTGAGATTGAACCGATTCTATTACCCTTTCAATGGCTTCAAACTTAGGTTCTTTGTGACGAACTTTTTCCCATAATAAGGGATCTTTTTGTAGTAATAAAAGAGCTAAAGAACGTCGAGAAACTAATGGTTCAATGGCCGCTTTGACAACATTATTGTCGCTGGTGAGAAGGCACTCGATTTTAGTAATTCCTTCTTCAATAGCTGTAGGATAGCGTAGGAATGTGGACATAATTAGCCATCTTAGCAGTTAAACTTTTGATGCCTCTTTGTTGAGCAGCAGATAAGGTGATAACAGGGATACCCAGAGATGCTTCTAATTGCTTTTCATTAACCCAAATTCCCAATTTTTCAGCTTCGTCAATCATATTGACCGCAAGGATAATAGGGACTTGAGTTTCCATCAGTTGAAAGGTTAAATTTAACATTCGACTGAGGTTTTTGGCATCAATGACATGAATAGCTAAATCTAAGGATTCTGTAAATAATAACTCCCTAGAAAAGCGTTCTTCTTCTGTCATGGGAATTAGAGAATACATCCCCGGTGTATCAATAAGGGTGATAGTTTTTCCCGCAATGGTGATATAGTTACGAGAGGCTTCTACAGTGGTTCCGGGATAGTTAGAAACGGTGGTATAGGCACCAGTTAAAACATTGAATAAAAGGCTTTTACCAACATTAGGAGAACCGACTAAGGCAATAGTTCCTTGAGAAACAACTGGTGGGGATTTACCTTGAAAGCGTTTGGGTAAGAAACTTTGCAAAAATCTGTTAGAAGCTTGAGGATTTTTTTGACAACTATCAGGACATTGATTACACTTCATCTGTCTTTTTTGTACCTTGTTACCAGTTTAATTTTTTACCTAATTTTAAACAGTAACTAGAGATACATAACACTAAAAAATATTAATTTACGTCTAATTTTTTGTATTTAAAATGTTTTCTTATCACAACTATTTTCTTTTGTCATCATTCAATTGGGCTAGTCCAATTGTTTAAGAATTAATTGTTATAATTCTTCTTTATTTTTCCCTTAAAAGGAGGACAAGGGTTACGAATCGAATTCGCCACGGACAATCAAGGTGCTCCCTTGCACGGAGCAGTCTTGTCCTCCACCATGAGATGTGCGTGGGGAAGCTGTAAACCTAAATTATTTAATGAATAATTATTTATTATTCATTAATCCAGATTCATTGTTACTTTACTAGAAATCCAATAAAGTTCTAACCAAAGACGAGGATTTTCTTTTTTTAAAGTTGATGCAGGATCACGAATAATTCTTTTAGCATTGATAAACACTACATCAATCATGCCAAAATTATTAGCAATTTTTCTTAACTCATTTTTATATACAGTAACTTCTTTCCCGTTTCTTCCTGCATAATAAATTCCCAAATAATAGTAAGGAGAAGAAACGGGATTCAGACACCCATCAATAATGTTAATATAACAATTATTCAATAAAGAGTTAATATAAGGATATGAAACATTAACCAGATAACGATATTCATGGACTAATTTTTCACGAATCACGGTGATAGTCCTCCAATTTCAAATTGTAAGATAAATCAGAGAATAGAGAGGCTTTAATACAATAATGCTTAATTTTAGTGCATTTCTTGAAAAAGATTCCATGATTAGTAATACAATTTTCCAGAGGAGAATCTGAAAATTGTAAAGCCACTTCATCCACTGGACAATTTTCATTAATTTTGTCGCAAAACTTTGGCTTTAAACAAGAGAGTTTTACGGTGCGATTATTCTTTTTAGACAATTCTAGTTCATGACCAAAAAGAAACTCACTATAATCAGCAACATTATCGAGACCCAGGATATTGAGCAAAATTTCTCCTGTCATCCAAAATGCTGTTTTATATACAAATGTTTTCCACTTTAAATTCATCGAGAACCTCAGAGAAAGCACGTCATTTTGTTGGTTAATATTATCCATAAAATGTTTCCCATAAAAAGCTTACATTAGGGATAGGAAGTCGTAGCATCGGCCACGACTTCCCCAGCAGTTGGATGAGGAAAATGGATCAAGAATCTATGCCAAATAAGCTTCTTGGTGGGTTTTAATAGTGCAGTTAGAACGAGGATAAGCAACACAGAGTAATACCCATCCTTTTTCCACTTGTTCATCATCGAGAAAGCTTTGATCTTCTTGATCAACTTCTCCTTCAACGATGCGTCCAACACAACTAGAACAGGCTCCAGAACGACAGGAAGAGGGAAGTTCAAGGCCTTCTTCTTCAGCAATATCGAAGATATATTCGTCTTCAGGGACTTCTAGGGTAACATCCACTTCGGCGAATTCTTCTTTTTTGCCCGTCTCTTTATTCTTTTTCTTGTAAGTTTTCATCAGACGAACTTGATAAGTTGCAGTCATGAGTGTTCTCCTTAAAATATAGGAACGTTTACCATTGATTTTTAACAATTTATTCCTTCTTTAAACAAAAGAAATAACCATTAAAAATCAAAACTTTATTTAGCTACAAGGTGTAGCTTGACCACCGCAGTTTGCTGTAGAGAAAGACTTACCGCAGCCACAAGTATCGGTTGCATTAGGGTTAGTAAAAGTGAAACCGCTTTGGGTTAAACTATCCACAAAATCGATGACCACCCCATCTAATAAAGACACACTGGTAGGGTCAACATAGATAGGAACATTATCTTGTTCAAAGCGGACATCTTCGCTGTTGGCTTCTTTGACTAAATTTAAGGCGTATTCGTAGCCATTACAGCCACCATCTTTAACACCAACACGAATACCAGTAATATTCGTTGAGTTCCCGTATAAGACGGTACGGAGTTTCAATGCAGCTTTTTCAGTAAGAGTGACAGTCATTTTTTTAAAGTGAGGGGAGTGAGGGGAGTGTGGGAAGTATGGGAAGTATGGGAAGGGTGGGGAGTGTAGGAAAATATATCAACTTAGGACGTTTGCCTGTTCCCTGTTCCCTATTCCCTGTTCCCTGATATAACTGCTTAACCGTTGCTTGGTCAAGTTACCGCACACGGGACAGTTAGGATCGTGGTAGGGACGACGTTTGGCAAAAGTGGCAGTCCCTAACTCCATAGTCAACAGTTGACCAGTTAGGGGTTCTCCGAGTCCTGTTAAGAGTTTGATGCCTTCTAAGGCGGCTAAACAGGCTAAACTGCCAGAAACTGCCCCTAATACCCCAAACCCCCAACGATCCCATTCAGGGGTTTCTGGGAAAATGCAGGATAGGCAAGGGGTTTCCCCAGGAATAATAGTGGTTAAGTACGCATCCATGCCACTCATGGCTGCCTCTACCATGGGAACACCCCAACGGACACAAGCTTTGTTTAACAAGCTCCGTTCTTTGAAGTCAAAGGCGCAGTCAAAGGTAATATCGGCCTGTTGTACTAAAGCATCAATATTCTCGGCTGTGACGAACTCATTGACCGCTTCTATTTCGATGTCAGGGTTAATGTTGAGCAGGGTTTCTCTGGCTTTATAAACCCTCGGTTGACCCACCCAACTATTAGTCATCAATATTTGACGGTTGAGATCATCTAGGCGGAGTTCACCCCCCCGAACGAGAATAATTTTACCGACACCAGCAACGGCTAAGTATAGGGCAACCGTCCCACCAAGGCCCCCGACTCCTGTGACAACAGCAGTGGAGTCCTTGAGGCGTTTTTGTCCTTCTTCGCCAAAACCAGGGAGTTGTATTTGTCTTGAATAACGTTCTAGTTCAGTCGGGGTGAAGTTCATGACCGTTTTGGGGTGAGGTGGGGAGTGTGGGAAGGGTGGGGAGCGTGGGAAGGGTGGGGAGTGTGGGAAAATTGTACTTATACAGTTCTCCCTGCTCCCTTTGCTCCCTTTGCTCCCTTCTCCCTGCTTCTTCTATTGAATAACGCCAGCTTCTTTGGTTAAATCATCCAATAAAACCACATTACTCGGAACATCTTTGAAGACTTTGAAGAGTTTGGTTTCTAAAGGACTAGAGGTTTTAAAGACTTCGTACGCTTCTGACAAAGCTAATTTGTATTTTTCTAATTTTTCACTTTCACTGAGATCGGGGAAGGCTTGGTCGACTTGCGCGATAAGTAAAGAGAACTGCTTAAGAATATGGAGACGGTTAACGTTAACAAAAGTAGGGTCATAACTAATACCAAAGAAGGTTAAATAGTCTTCTGTATCGATGAGATTGGTGAACTCAGACAGGGTTCTTGGGGTATCAGCAGTAATAGTCATTTTAGGGTTTCCTCCCAGATGTTAAGTTTTTTCTTTAGTTGATCTAACTCACGAAATATTTCGTAAGTTTTTTGTGCTTCTTCGACTAATTTTTCGTAGTCGGTAGGTAATCCTTCGGCCAAATCATGTAAGTCCATCTTCATTTGACCGGCTTTAGAATTGAGTTTACGAACCTTCTTTTTGAGATCAGCAACTGCTTCTGGAGTGGGATTATTGTCGGTAGCGACTGTCATCTTTTTACCTCGGTTTTCTTGTTTACTATTAGGGATAACTCAGAACTAACTGTTACCTATTCCGTTAACTTAAAGTCTCGAAACTTCAGGAAACTTCTTAGCTAATTCAATGCCAGAGTTGGCTAATTTTGTTCCTTGATCGTTTAACTTTTCTAAGGTGTCAAAACCGAAGCGATGAGCATCCCGTAAACTACGAGAAACTACCATTAATTTTCCGCCCCAAACTAAAGCCCAGCCAAAGCCTTCATGGTTAAGGTCAACAACAACTTGACATAATAACCCTGTTTCTTTTTCTATTAAAGCGGCGATCGCCCGAAAATAACAGAGTATTCTTAATTTTGTCGTCGGATCAATGTCTCCTTCTAGAGAAATTTCCCGTCTTTTCTTCTTAGGAATAACATAAGGTGCAATAACAAGTTCATCTGTCCAAGTACGATACACTCCGTAGTGATCGTAAGCCCGAATTTGTTGAACTAATGATTGTAGAAAAGGACTTTTTTCAACTAAGAGAGTATTGGTTTCCGAATTTGTTGTTGTTGTCATAATAACAATTACAATGAGATCATTTCCGTTATCTATGAACAATTTTACACTATTTTGTTGTTAATTGTTCATAGATTTTTTTAGATAATTAAAAAGAGAATAATAGGGTAACTTATCTCTTTTAAAACAGTTATTAGCAATCAGTTAACAACGATAATTTAATGTTCGCTGTTCGCTAATTACCCCTTATTCATCTTCTTCAGATAAAAAGTTAGGAGTTGGCTCAAGTCCAGCTTCTTTTTGCAGAACTTTTCTTAACCAAGGAGGAGGATTACCTTTTAAAGTTTTGACTAATTCGCCGAGAATTTCATCAATTTTATCTTGGTCAGTTCTAGCTTTAATGGGGGTAACATTTTGACGAATTAAACGGGCTGCTGCACTGCCACCAATAGCAGAAACATAGAGTAAAGTACAGCCATCTAATGCCTCTAATTTAGGCACTAACTTGTCTTCGTTTCCGTCTTCTTTTAAGTCGCCACCAAACTCTAGGGTATTGACATAATTGAAGCCATCGGGAGACACATCATATAAGTCGATGTTCTTCGCCCAACCAAAGTGAGCGTTGACATGGACGTTATCGCTAGTAGTAAATGCAACTTTCATGTTTTTCCTCTCAGATGAATGAAATGGGGGAAAAGTTTAAACAGTTAACCCGTGTTCTTGTAGCGCAACGGGACTGTGTTTGGCTTCTTCTTTCATGAGAATATTGCCAACATCAAATAAAAATTTCATGGTGCCACGATATCCCACTAAACAACGTTGGCCTAAACCGAGTTGATCAAAGATAGGATAACCCATTCTATATAATGGGGCTTTGAGACGTTTAGCTAAGGATGTACCGTGAGAATTAGTAATAATTAAATCGGAACCAACAGCTAATTCTTCTAAGTCTTCTAAGTCACCAATGGTGACAGTATCGATGGGTAAATCTTCTAAAAGTGGGGACTTAGTAGTAGTGACAGCAGCTTGAATATTAGCTCCCATTTCTGTTAATAACCAAGCGGTTTGGTAAAGCAAATCAGGTTCTAACGCTAAAGAAACTTTTTTCCCACCAAAATAGAAGTGAGTGTCAAGAATAACATCTTGTAACTGACGACGTTGTCGTTGTAAATGAGCCGGAACATTTGGCACAATGGGGAAATGATGATCGCAACGAGACGTTAAAATTTGGGACAATTCCCATAAAAACGAATCAACTGCATCTAAACCAGCTAAACGGGGAAATACTTTATATTTTGTGCCGAAACGTTCTTGCAAAATTGTCGCAGCTTTACGCATACTTTCCCCAATAGCTAACGTTAAACAAGAACGGTTTAACTGTTTTAATTGAGTTAAGCTAGTGCCTCCCGTTGTTACTGTGTGATAATCATCTTCTAAATGACCATCCAAAGAACGAGATAAGTCAGGAACCATAATAGGGGAGATACCAAACCCTTCAATGACGGTTTTTAGTTCTTCTACGTCCCCAGGAGACAAATGGGAGGCACACAATACCGTGACTTGGGGTTTCATTCCCACTGTTGGGGGTTCATCATCGGCCACATTGCCATAGTCAGCAGCGACGATACTTTCTACGGCTGCGGTATAACCATCTTGCAACGATCCCTTATAATCAGGAGTAGAAACAGAAACAACAGGAAAACTATCTAGTTCTGGGTGTTTCTCCCGAAACGTCTTGAGAATGCGCTTCATATCATCCCCTCTCGTCTCCGTTAACCCAGTGGTTAACAGACCAATAATTTGAGGATTATATTTTTCTAAGATTGTTAAGATCGCCTGTTCTACATTATCTTCTCCCCCTAAAATAGTGCTAACTTCCGTCATGGCAGTAGTAGACAGGGGAATAGACTCACGAAAATGACGTACCAGGACAACTTTAGCAAAGGCTGTACATCCTTGGGACCCATGAAACAGAGGCATCATTTTCCGCAACCCCAGAAACGCTAACGCTGCGCCTAGGGGTTGACTCATTTTTAACGGGTTGACAGATAGGGACTTATTGGGATTTAGTATGGTTGTCATTGCTTTGTTGGGGTGTGGGGTGTGGGGTGTGGGGTGTAGGGTGTAGGGTGTAGGGTGTAATGTTTTTCTCCCTGCTCCCTCTGCTCCCCCTGCTCTCTTACTCGCCTTCTGCTTCTAAGTTCAATAAACTTTCGTGTTCCTGTTGCCATATTTCCCAAGGAGAGGGTTTACGAACCTGGGTCCAAATGGGACTATAAACCGCTTCGCTTAACTCCCTGGCCATTTCTACTAACCCTATGTAACCGGCGTAAGGATGGTGACGTTCTTGGTTAATATCTAAGAACGGTATTTTCGCTTTGAGTGCCGTATATTGGTTCCGTCCTCCTGCCACCAAGAGGTCAGCATTTGTCTTCTGAATGACCCTCAAAAGCTCCTCTGGGCTGCCTTTTTCGAGCATAATACCATCTTTGCCCAAAAGTTTCTTAATACGTCCCTTGTCCTCTTCTGTACTTTTTTTAGTGCTAGTAGCTACCACTTCCATCCCTAAGTCTTGGGCGGCTGAAACGATAGACCAACTTTTCACCCCACCAGTGTAGAGGACCATGCGCTTACCTTTCAGACGTTCCCGATAAGGGGCCAAAGCGATGTCTAACTGGGTGGTTTCTGCTGCGATTATTTCTTCAACTCTTTCTATTAATACTTGATCGCCAAAAAATTGAGCAATATTCCGTAAACAACGGTTCATGTCTGCAATGCCATAAAAAGACTCTTCAATGTAAGGAATATTGTAACGTTCCTTCATAGCAGAAGCCATATTAATTAAGGCTTTTGAACAGATCATTACATTTAGTTTTGCCCGATGAGCATGACAAACTTCATCATAACGAGCATCCCCTGTAATCTTTGCTAAAACACGGATTCCCGCTTTTTTAAACAGAGGAAGAACCCCCCACATTTCACCGGCAACATTATATTCACCGATTAAATTAATATCATAAGCAGTGGTATATTCAGGTTCTTGTGTACCGACCACGTGATCGAGTAACGCTTCGCCACCGAGACGGTTTCCTAAGTTTTTACTGCCCACAAAACCAGGAGAATGAACAGGGATAATCGGGGTTTTATATTTATCAGTTGCTGCCTTACAAACGGCATCTAAATCGTCACCAATGAGAGCAGTAACACAGGTTGAATAAACAAAAACTGCAGCCGGATGATACTTTTTTATTAATTGAGCGATCGCCTTATAAAGCTTTTTTTCTCCACCAAAAATAATATCATTTTCTGATAGATCGGTCGTGAAACCCATCTTATAAGTCATCGGACCACTAGAAAGACTACCGCGACTATTCCAACTATTACCAGAACAGCCAATCGGACCATGAACTAAATGAGCAGCATCAGTGATAGGAACTAAAGCAATAGAAGCCCCATCAAACGCACAACCTCCTTGAGCAGAGCCTGGGTTAGCTGTTTGAGTACAAGACTTGTTTTTACCTTGACCTTCCTTATTATGATTATGTTCGCAACCTGGTTGTGTCAGCAAATCGTTGATTTTGCTCTTCGTGAGTTTCATGACTGAATTCCCTAATAATTACCAGTGACCGAATAATTAATAATGATGAGTTATTAATTATTTAACAAATATAATGATCAACATTTTCACCACAAACATCAGCCAGATAACTTAATGCTTTCAATCGTAAAGCCACAAATTCGTGATAAAAAGGATTTAATTTACATAGAGGAGGAATACGGAAGATGGTGTGTCCTAACACCGTTATCTGTCTTTCAAAAGGGCAAGAACAAGGAATGACTCGACAAATTAAATGAGCGATCGAGGGATCAGTGATCTCTCGATTATTAAGCCAGCGTTTGAGGGGAAAAAGGGGGTCGAGTTGAAATTTTTTGCCCGTAGAATAAGGAGTAGGACTCGTCATAACCATATCCTCATCTTTGATTAAAATATAGTGGCAGAGAGTTTTTTTCAGAGCATAGGAAGCAGAGGGTGCAGGGGAAGCAGAGGAAGAAAATATAAATTCCAAACTTTTGCCTTTTGCCTGTCTTAGTGAGCGTTCCCTTGCGCCGTGCGACGGCGCGGGGTCTCACCGCTTTTGCCTTCTCTAAGAGAGGGGAGAGAAGAGGAGAGGGGGGGAGTAAGGTACTCCCTGAATCATCCTAGTCTCCCTCGTATTCAGATTTCCTTGGATTAACGAACTAAGTCGAAAGAAATATCCGTTACAGAAGGAGTATCTGTCTTGCGATCTAATTCATCCATTAGTCCATTGGCGATCCAGTTGAGTAGGTTGATAGCCCCTTCATAACCGATGGTGGAGTAGCGGTGTAAGTGGTGACGATCAAAGATAGGATAACCAATACGGATTAAAGGAGTCTTGGTATCACGCTGTAAATACTTAGCGTAGGAATTACCAACTAAGAAGTCAACAGGCTCTGTGAAGAGTAAAGAACGCATATGCCATAAGTCTTTACCACCCCAAACGGTAGCTTGTTGTCCGTAGGGACTAGCTTCTAATAAAGCTTTAGCTTCAGCTTCAAATTCCTTGGTGCTGTTGTTAACCAAGACGTGAACAGGCTCGATACCCATTTCTAACATGAACTGTAATAAGCCCATTACGAGATCGGGATCACCGTAAACTGCAGCACGCTTACCATGTACCCAAGCTTGAGTATCAGTCATTGCATCAACAGCGCGTCCACGAGCGATTTCAAACTCTTTAGGAATAGGTTTACCAGTTAACTCAGATAAGCCCATTAAGAACTCATCAGTTCCTTTAACACCCCAAGGGCGATAGGTGAAGGTCTTTTGTTCCCACTTCTTCTCGATGTATTCACGAGTTTTAGGAGTGGTGTAGGTTTGAAGGGTAACGGTAGCTTCAGCGTTGATAGAATCAGCAGCATCTTCTAAGGAAGTTCCTTCATGGTACATTTTGAATTCCCCTAAGTTGGGAGAATCTAAGTACATTTCGGTATCGCTTAAAAGGGTAGCATCTAAGTCAAACGCAGAGATGATGTTTTTCAACGCACGAACGTTACCGATGTAGGTTTCAAATCCAGCGATGAAGTTGATTTTACCGTTGGTGGTTTCTTTCTTCTTACCTTCAGTTAAGGTAGAAAGAATAGATTTCATCATGCTGTCATAACCAGTGATGTGAGAACCCACAAAACTAGGTGTATGAGCGAAAGCAACAGGTAAATCTTCAGGAATAACCTCGTCTTGACGAGCATTTCCGATGAACGCACCTAAGTCATCCCCAATAACCTCAGCCATACAAGTTGTACAGACAGCGATCATTTTGGGTTTGTAAAGGGCGTAGGAGTTTTGAAGTCCATCAACCATGTTCTTTAATCCACCGAAAACCGCAGCGTTTTCAGTCATGGAAGAAGAAACAGCACTAACAGGCTCTTTGAAGTGACGGGTTAAGTGGGTACGGAAGTAAGCCACACATCCTTGAGAACCATGTACGAAGGGTAAGGTTCCTTCAAACCCAATAGCAGCTAGTAGCGCACCTAAAGGTTGACAAGCTTTAGCAGGGTTAACGGTTAAAGCTTCACGAGCGAAGTTCTTTTCCCGATATTCCCAAGATTTAGTCCATTCAGCGACTTCTTGAACTTTATCAGCAGTGGGCATCCCTTCAAACTGTTTCTTGTTCTCGAACAGTTCTTGGTATTCAGGCTGATGGAATAGATCAACGTGATCCTTAATATTGTTTACGTTTTGAGCCATTGGTGGTAACTCCAGTATAGGATGGATATCTCAGACAAACAAACTTGGAAGAGAGAGAGAGGGGGGTGTGGGGAGAGGGGGGAGTGTGGGAAGGGTGGGGAGTTAAAATGATCTCCCGTGTCTTCCTTGTCTCCCTGTCTCCTTGTCCAATTTGTCCCCCATGATCATCCTCCCTCTTATTTATTCCAAGGGGTGCCAATTAATCCCCAGGTGGGACTATTGAGGGCTAAGTCCATGTCACGGGCGAAGATAGCGAAGCCATCATAACCGTGGTAAGGTCCGGAGTAATCCCAAGAGTGCATTTGACGGAAGGGAAGCGCCATCTTTTGGAAGACATACTTCTCTTTAATACCAGCAGCCACTAAGTCAGGCTTAAGTTCTTTAACGAACTCTTCAAACTCATAACCAGTTACGTCATCATAGATGAGGGTAGCATCTTCAACGTAGTTAGTGGTACGTTTGTAGTCATCACCGTGGGCGAATTCATATCCAGTACCAACGATTTCCATGCCTAAGTCTTTGAAAGCAGGAACAACGTGACGGGGACGTAAACCACCCACCATCATCATTACGGACTTGCCTTCTAAACGAGGACGGTACTTAGCAATGACTTCTTCAGATTGCTTTCTGTATTTTTCGATGACTTCTTCAGCTTTCGCTTGAATTTTCTCATCAAAGCGTGAAGCGATTTCTCTTAAAGAAGCAGCAATCTTGGTAGGACCAAAGAAGTTGTATTCTAACCAGGGAATACCATATTTTTCTTCCATGTGACGACTGATATAGTTCATGGAACGATAACAGTGGATGAGGTTCAACTTAACGTTAGGTGTAGCCTTCATCTCGGTTAAGGTACCATCACCAGACCATTGTGCTACCACACGAAGACCGATTTCTTCAAGAAGAATACGGCTAGACCAAGCATCTCCACCGATGTTGTAGTCACCAATGATGGCTACGTCATAAGGAGTGCCTTCAAATCCTTTTGCTTCGTTTTCTTTATCCGCAGTGGGGAAAACCCAGTCACGAATCATGTCGTTAGCAATGTGGTGTCCTAAGGACTGAGAAACCCCACGGAACCCTTCACAACGAACAGGAACAACGGATTTACCGGTTTCTTTGCTCTTGGTACGAGCAACGGATTCGATGTCATCTCCAATTAAACCAACGGGACATTCTGACTGAACAGAAACACCACCGTTTAAGGGGAATAATTCTTCGATTTCATCAATGATTTTAGCGAGTTTTTTGTCTCCACCAAAAACGATGTCACGTTCTTGGAAATCGGAGGTAAACTGCATGGTACCGAAGGAGTCAACCCCTGTGGTTCCGATGTAGTAGTTACGACGACCAGACCAGGAATAGTAACCACAACCCACAGGACCGTGGGAGATGTGAACCATATCCTTAATCGGACCCCAAACAACCCCTTTTGATCCTGCATAAGCACAACCACGAGCGGTCATAACCCCAGGTAAGGATTGTTTATTGGATTTTACGCCACAATCAGCTTCGCCTTCTTCGTAAACACCTAAGTGTTTTGCGCGTTTTTTAGCAGCTTTTTCGGGATAAGTCGACAGAACGTCGGCAATGAGCTTCTTATTGTCTTCAACTGTTGCCATGGTGTTCCTCTCAAAGTTGGTGTAGAAGAAAAATTATCGAAAAGGGAAAGAGGGGAAGGCAAAAGGAGTTTAAAGTTGATAGTTGATAGTTGATAGTGTTTCACTATTTACTATTTTCTATTCACTTTTGCCTTAGAATGATCCTCTATCCTACTAAGCGAGATTCAGTCTAAGCTTTGCCTGCGGCTTTATCAGCTTGAAGAACTTTCTCGTACTCGTCTTCACCACCGAGGATACCGAAGTCAACTAAGAGTTCTTCGAGTTCTTCCATTGTGATAGGTGTAGGAATGACCAAGTTGGTGTTATTCTCGATTTTGCGAGATAACTCACGGTATTCCTGAGCTTGGGGGTGATCAGGAGAGTATTCGATAACAGTCATACGACGTAATTCAGCTTCTTGTACCTGCTTAGAACGGGGTACGAAGTGAATCATTTGGGTTCCGAGACGACGAGCTAATTCTTCGATTAACTCAGCTTCACAGTTAACGTTACGGCTGTTACAAATTAAACCACCTAAACGAACACCACCAGTGTGAGCGTATTTTAAAATACCACGAGCAATGTTGTTAGCAGCGTACATCGCCATCATCTCACCAGAGGTTACGATGTAGATTTCTTGTGCTTTTCCTTCACGGATAGGCATTGCGAAACCACCACATACAACGTCTCCTAATACGTCATAGGATACGAAGTCTAGGTCTTCGTAAGCACCTTCTTCTTCTAAGAAGTTAATGGCGGTGATAATACCACGACCAGCACATCCAACTCCAGGCTCAGGACCACCGGACTCAACACACTTGACTCCTTGGTATCCTTCGAGTAATACTTCTTCGAGTTCGATGTCTTCAACAGTTCCCCGTTCTGCTGCTAAGTGCAGAATGGTGGTTTGTGCTTTGGTGTGAAGCATTAAGCGGGTAGAATCAGCTTTAGGGTCACAACCTACAATCATGATGCGGTTGTTTTCAGCTAACGCAGCAATGGTATTCTGAGAAGTGGTAGATTTACCGATACCGCCTTTTCCGTAAAATGCAATCTGACGCATAGTTGATTCTCGCTTGTTAGACAGTGAGTGTATAAAGTTGGAAGATTGATCCGTTACTGACGTAAAGATGATTTGTCTTTCGGTTAGGAAACATCAAGACTTTACATCAGGTAGATGTCTTCCGAGGTATGAAGCCAGCTTAAGTTAATTAAGAATGACTTCATGGGGTGAGTAAAGGCTGTGAAACTTTACTCGATGGGTCAAGAGGTGACAAATAAAGAGTCAATTCTCTTAACGTCCGGTGAGAAGCGATGCTCAGGGTGGAGATCGCTCTCTACCTCTCTTTTGAGTTAACATAGTGTTCTCCTTGTTATTAGTTTTCAGTCATCAGTGTTCAGTGATTGTTTCTTACACGGCAATCACAGTTAAATCTGGGGAAACTCGCTCTTTAAGTCTGGCTTCAATACCGCCTTTAAGGGTAGCGGTACTACTGGCACAGGAACCACAAGCTCCTTGTAGGGTGACTTTCACTAAGTCTCCTTCAATATCGATTAATTCTAAGTCTCCCCCATCTTTCGCTAAGAAGGGTCTGATTTCTTCTTCTAGAACTTGTTGAATGAGGGTAATTTTTTGTAAGTTGGTTAAAGGCTTAGTTTCTGATTTTGCCTTAACCACTTCTGTGGCAACGGCAACGGCAGTGGTTTTCTCTTGTACTATTTCTGCAATGAGATCATCGATATCTGCTAAACAGGAACCACATCCACCCCCTGCTTTAACATAGTTAGTAACTTGTTCTGCTGTGGTGAGGTTATTTTCGAGAACAATGCGACGAATACGACTATCTGTTACCCCAAAGCAACGGCAAATTAATGCACCTTCATCATCTTCATGATTATCGAGGGGAATGCCTCTGTAGTTAAAGATAGCAGCTTCTAAGGCTTCTTGTCCCATAACAGAACAGTGCATTTTTTCTTCAGGTAAACCCCCTAAAAAGTCGGCAATCTCTTTATTGGTGAGACTGAGAGCTTCATCTAAGGTTTTGCCAACCAGTAACTCAGTTAAAGCAGAAGAAGAAGCGATCGCAGAAGCACACCCAAAGGTTTGAAACCGTGCAGCTAAAATAATCTCTGTTTTTTCGTCTACTTTGAGATGTAATCTGAGAGCATCACCACAAGCAATACTACCGACTTCTCCAGTTGTTATTGCTTGTCCTTCTCCTTTCTCCGTAATCGTTCCTTGATTACGAGGGTTATAGAAGAGATCCATTACTTTGTCTGTATATTCCCACATGATCAGTTACCAGATATTAGTTAATAGTTGAATTAAGGGTGGGGAGTATGGGAGGACTGAGGAGTGTGGGGAGATAATTATTCTGACTCCTGACTCCTGACTCTCTTGGTCAGCATTCCCTTGCGCCCTTCGGCGGCGCGGGGTCTGACCGCTCCTGACTCCTATTTAGCTAAAGTTGCTTGTTCTTGTTCTTGTAACCAGGTTGCATCATCGCTACTAAAGGGAGACATGGCTCGTAAACGTGCAATGGTATCAGGTAAAACTTCAATCACACGGTCGATCTCTTCCTGGGTGGTATAACGAGAGAGACTAAAGCGAATGGAACCGTGCAACACACTATAGGGCAACCCCATCGCTCTCAACACATGAGAGGGTTCTAGAGAACCAGAGGTACAAGCTGAACCAGAAGAGGCACAGATCCCGTACTGATTCATGGAGAGTAGGATCGCTTCTCCTTCGATGTATTTAAAACCAATATTAGTCGTATTAGGTAATCTTTCTTTTGTGCTTCCATTTACCACTGTATCAGGAATCAGGGTGAGAATGCTGGTTTCTAAATAATCTCTTAATTGTCTTTCGTGGGAAATATTAGCTAGGTGATATTCTGCTAATTCACAGGCTTTCCCTAACGCAACGATACCAGGTACATTCTCCGTTCCTCCACGGCGGCCCCTTTCTTGATGTCCCCCAACCATAAAGGGACGGAAACGGGTTCCTTTACGCACATATAGCGCACCGATGCCTTTAGGAGCATGAAGTTTATGACCAGAAAGGGTGAGCATATCGATGGTGCTACTGCTCATGTCTAGGGGAATTTTACCGACAGCTTGCACTGCATCGACATGGAATAAAGCTCCGTATTCTTTAGCCAAAGCTCCCACTTCTTCGATGGGGAAGACGACACCTGTTTCATTGTTAGCATACATGATGGTAACAAGAGCAGTGCCACCGGTGATAGAAGCTTGCACTTCATCGAGATCGAGTCTTCCCTGACTATCTACCCCTAAATAAGTGACGGTATATCCTTGTTTTTCTAAATGTCTGCAAAGGTTTAAAACGGCAGGATGTTCGACTTCTGTGGTAATAATATGGCGTTTATTAGGTTGAGCGGTAAGGGCTGCGCGGATAGCTGCATTGTCCCCTTCGGTTCCGCAACTGGTAAAAATAATTTCTGAAGGTTCGGCACCGAGTAAGGATGCTACTTGTTCTCTAGCGGTTTTGACGGCTTTCCCTACTTGTCCACCGAAGGTGTGCATACTGGAGGGGTTGCCATAATAGAGGGTAAGATAGGGCATCATTGTGCCTAAGACTTCCTCATCTATTTGGGTGGTTGCATTATTGTCTAAATATATACAGTCTCTCATCAGTTTATACCAGAAGTCTTGAAGTCAGGAGTCGGGAGTCGGGAGTTGGGAGTCGGGAGTCGGTAGAAGTGTAATACTGTTCCGCGTTCCCTATTGCCTTTTGCCTGTCTTGGTAAGCTACCCAGTGCGTCTTACGAAGACGCGGGGTCTCACCGCTTTTGCCTTCCGCTTCGCGGCTAGCTATTTACTGTCATTAAGGTGGAAATTTCTTGGGAATAAGCATCAAACCATTGTTCCCAGTAAGGACTTGTTTGTTGTCCTTTGAGTTTGCCGACTAACTTGTGATAACGGTTAAACCAAATATCCCAATAGTCAGCCATTTGATTTTCACTGCCCCCAGTGACTTGATAAGATGGTAAACAAGCAGAGTTGGTAGGACATACCGAAGCACACTGGGGGGTTCCATAATAACCTTGACAATCATTACATAGCGTCGCATCGATCAGAAATACATTATCCTGTATGGTAATAGCCCCCGTCGGACAAGCACTCCGACAACGAGAACAGTTAATACATTCATTGGTGATAGTGTAACTCATGATGCGATCGCTCCTTGTCTAATTGTTTAGGTTAGGAAAACAACTGTAGTCTTTGGAAAACCCGGTACAGGGAGGAATAGAATAGTCATCAACGCAGGTATTACAGTTATTTTCCGTTTGAGTTCCATTTGAACCCGTGGGGTTGATGACGGCAGTTTGAGAACTTCCTTTTGAGGAAACTGAAGAAGATTGAGTCCGATAGCTAAGGGTATCAATCATTCATTAAGCTCCTAATGCTTCTTTTTGCATATAATCTTTGTAGAAGTTGATGGCAACGTTATCGATGACATCGTAAGCTTCGTAAGGCTCTAAACCAGCTTTGCGTAGTTCCTCTTGGGGACAATGGCCAATCTTAGAAGCGAGTACCCCTTTACAATCAGAGATCGATTTAATAATGTTGTCGAGGGTTGCTTCTTCGCCGTAACCACTTTGACAGTAGTGATCAACTTTACGGTGTGCTACAAAGGTAACGTCAGTGCCGTCCACTTCAAAGATTTGAAATTCTTTAGCGTGGCCGAAGTGTTGGTTAACTAAGCGATTTCCTTTGGTTGCCACTGCTACTAGTATCTTAGGTGCATTGGCTTTCTTGTTTTGTGCTTTTTGCTGCACTTTGGCTGCTTTTACTTCAGCGTTAAATTTTTCGATGTTGGCGTGAACTTCTTGGCGTTGGGCTACATCGTACTCAGGAGCCATTTCTAAGATTTTATCTTTGGTAAACTCTTGAGAGCGATCTTCTCCTAATAACCCAACCGCATCAGCACGACATTGACGACAGTGACGCATCATTTTCATGTTGCCAGAACACTTATCCTGTAAAGCTTTTAGCTCTTTAGGTGTGGGTCCTCTTTGTCCAGTTAGTCCGAAGTGAGTCCCGTGTTCAGGAGCAGAGATCAAGGGCATAATATTGTGGAGGAATGCACCTTTAGACCGAATGACTTCGTTAACTTCTGGTAAATGGTGGTCATTCACCCCTGGAATCATTACGGAGTTCACTTTGCAGAGAATATCCGCTTCTTTTAGGGCATCAAGGGATTCCATTTGTTTTTCATGGAGGATTTTAACCCCTTCTACGCCTTTGTAGCGTTTACGGTTGTACCGTACCCAAGGATAGATTTTTTCCCCAATTTCGGGGTCGATCATATTAATGGTTAAAGTAACGTGATCAATATTAAGTTCTTTAATGCGATCAACGTATTCGGGTAACATCAATCCGTTACTAGATAAGCAGAGTTTAATATCAGGGGCTTTATCTGCTACTAATTCAAAGGTGCGAAAGGTTTGCTTGGGGTTCGCTAAGGGATCACCAGGACCGGCAATACCTAATACCGTCATTTGGGGAATTTTTCCACCAATGACTAAGGCTTTATGTGCCGCTTCTTCTGGGGTTAAAACTTCACTAACCACTCCTGGCCGACTTTCGTTAGCACAGTCATATTTGCGGTTACAATAGTTGCATTGAATGTTACAAGCAGGGGCAACAGCGACGTGCATCCGTGCATAGTGATGATGGGCATCTTCACTGTAACAAGGGTGTTTGGCAATTCTTTCTTGAATCTTTGCATCTATGGTTTGTGTACTATCCCCACTTGAGGGACAAGCACAATCTCCTTTTGCTTTGGGAATAAATGAGTTTCCCGGAGCGGTTGTCGGATTAGCCGTAGATGCGTCAGTATTAATGAGACCAGTAGATTGTAACATTGAATTCCGTAAGTTAGAGGGTGAGCTAAAGCCTGACTAAAAGAGGAATTGTCAGAGGCTTAGTAAGAGCAAAGGGTAAAACAATGAACTGTATGTCTTCGGCGTTATGTCATTTATACCACCCCCCTCATTTTGGGTCGGCTTAGGGTGAGTAGGTTGGGATTCATTGGATTACTTAAGCTGTACTCATAGACTCAAAACCTTTCTGCTGCGAGGGTTTGAGCCTAATTAGTTTTTTTTAGGGGTACTGGGTACGGGTATTTATTAGGGGAGGCTTCTGTATTTTTACGGGGGGACTCTGGCTTTTTTGTACTCAGGGTCTAAGTCTTATTACGTAAGGCTTTGGCTGTGTTCTTGCTGGGTTTTTCCTCCTCTAATTTTACACTCAGGATAGGCGTAGGGAAGAGGGAGAAAGTGGGGAAGATATATTAAATTCTACCTTCTACCTTCTACCTTCTGCCTCCTGCCTTCTGCCTTCTGCCTTCAAAAGAAACACCGAGTTAGCTTCCTCTAGCCTTCTCAGTGCTGTCACGGAATTCAATTCTGTATCCAATGTAACATTTTCTAGTTGATAGGTTTGCTATGAACTGTTTTGTTCGAGTTGTTTAGGTTTAACATAGCTCAATTGTAGAGTCAATGGGGCTTGTAGCCCTTTTATAGTTTTTTAATTTTGAGTGGCCAGTCCTCTACGCTATGATGGGGTAAAAAAATGGTTCAAAGTCTTGCAGAATGGTAATTACGACTGAGTACATAAATACAAAACCCTCACCCGAAAAATACCCTATCCCCCATCACAAAATACTTGCCCCCTGACCCAAAAAAAAATTGTCAACACCCTGAAAGGCTCAATATATCTAACTTTGATTAATCCGCTTGAACCATTAATAAACTAGATCAATTTGACTCACCATCTTTGGACCTGGGTAAGATAGGGGACTTGGTATAAGCATAACAACTAAGTCTATGCGCAAGCACGGAATTTAATGTTTGGATCACTCCCTGTCAGAGAGCGTCGTGGAAGTCCGTCAGAAAGCTCTATTTCTGAACCGCGCACTTCTCGACCTAACCTATTAAACTTTTTGCGGACAGATTTTCAAATCATTTTTGATAGAGATCCCGCAGCCCGTAATTGGTTAGAAGTGGTGTGTTGCTATCCAGGTTTACACGCTTTGGCGATCCATCGTCTTTCCCACGAATTATGGCATCGCAATTTGCCCTTTTTTCCCCGTTTTCTCTCCCATCTCGCCCGTTTCCTCACGGGAATCGAAATTCATCCAGGAGCCACTATTGGTCAAGGGGTGTTTATCGATCATGGTATGGGGGTGGTAATTGGGGAAACGGCGATTATTGGTGATTATTGCCTGATTTACCAAAATGTCACCCTTGGGGGGACCGGTAAAGAAAGTGGTAAACGCCATCCCACCGTTGGTGATTCGGTCATTGTGGGAGCCGGGGCAAAAGTATTAGGCAACATCGAAATTGGCAATCATGTCCGTATTGGAGCTGGATCAATCGTTTTGAGCGATGTTCCCCATGATTGCACGGTAGTCGGCGTTCCTGGTCGTGTTATCTCCCGTAGTGGTCGGGGTTGCCCTTTAGAACATGGCAAATTACCCGATGTTGAGGGCCAAGTCATTCGGACTTTATTAGACCGAATTGAAGAATTGGAACAAAAGATACAAAAACTACCTTGACCTATACCTTACAATTATGATGCAACCTTACAATTCTGATGCTCTAATCAGTCAAGTTGAGAAAGTTTCTCGTTGCGATCGTTGGACTGTTTACCAACGTCTCCAAGAATTAACCATCCCCTGCTGGTGTCCTGAAGATGGCTCATTATGGGTAGAAATAGAACATGGTCTTCATGCTATTTTACTGCGTAGTGCTATCTATGGGGCGATCGCTCCTCGTCAAGAGTTGGTAGACTGGCTAGAGCGATGTTGGGATACTGTTGATTCTGAGTCTATTAAATCTTACCAAAATAGGTAATAGGTAAAGCTGATATCTTTTACCTTCAAATAACATTAGCTAGGAAAGTGAGCACTCAGTTATCAGCTATTATTAGTCATCAGCTATCAGCTATCTTTTTATAACCCTAACTACTGAATGCTGAACACTGAATGCTTAATTTCTTAGTCTAGACGACTTGTACCCGACTGGGAAAACTGAGTAATCCATTACCCTTATCTGGGGTTTAGCCCTCAATTAAGGTTAATGATTATTGTAAAGTTTGCTTCCTTATTCCTCTTAAGCCTCTTTATGGTTTTCTCAGTGAAAAATTCTCTTTAGTGCCATCGCACGAAACACTGTTGATAATTAAACTTGTCAGTGCTGTCATGGAAAACAATTCAATTTCTACAGAATTCAGTCAATTTTTACAACAAGAAATGGCCTTATCACGGGACGATCTCGCGGTTGTCATCAACAACCAAAGACAACCTGGCGATCCTATTCCCATGCTCTTATGGCAATATGGCTTAATCTCAGTGACCCAATTACAAAGAATTTGGGATTGGTTAGATGCTCAAGTTTATTTCCAGTTTCCCTAATTATTGGTCAGAGATTACTCCGCCCTTCGGGTTCGCCAGTTGCTCCACTTGGGGAGACCCCAAGACCGCACTGGACTCACCGTACGACGACGGAGCCTGCTCTGACCGTTGGTCAATCTGAGGAGTTTCAGCCATGAATCATGTCCATATTAATGATACAACCCTACGAGATGGGGAACAAGCAGCCGGCATTGTCTTTAGTGCTGTCGAAAAAATAGCGATCGCAGTGTTAATGGATGCCATCGGTATTCCTGAGTTGGAAGTCGGTATCCCTGCGATGGGAGGTTCAGAAGCAGAAGCTATCACTGCTATTGTTCAAAAAGGATTAAAAACAGCCCTTCTCGGTTGGAACCGTGCGGTACGTTCTGATATTGAAGCTTCTATCGCTTGTGGCTTAACCAGGGTTCACGTTTCAGTGCCTGTATCAGAGATACAAATTAAAGCAAAATTTAAAGGAAAAACTAATCTTGTTTGGGATCGATTACGAGATAGTATTAATTTTGCCCTAGATAACGATTTATTTGTTTCTGTGGGGGCTGAAGATGCTTCACGGGCTGATGAGTCCTTTTTAGTCGAAGTGGCTCAGTTTGCCGAAAGTTTAGGGGCTTCTCGGTTCCGTTTCTGCGATACCGTCGGCATACTTAACCCTTTAACCACGGCTCAAAAGGTGGGAAAATTGGTGAAGTCCATCAAGATGCCCATCGAAATGCACACCCATAATGATTTTGGCTTAGCCACAGCCAACGCTTTGGCCGGGTTACAAGCCGGTGCGATTTCGGTGAATACCACCGTTAACGGGTTGGGAGAAAGGGCAGGTAATGCAGCCTTAGAAGAGATGATCATGGCTCTCAAACAACTCTATCAGGTTGATTTAGGGGTACAAACCTCTCGTTTACGAGAATTATCTCAACTGGTGGTTAAGGCTTCCGGTATCCCCCTTCCCCCTTGGAAAGCGATCGTCGGGGACAATGTGTTTGCTCACGAGTCGGGTATTCACGCCCACGGTGTCTTACAAAACCCCCAAACCTACGAACCCTTTTCCCCAGATGAGGTGGGTTGGAAACGCCGTTTAGTGGTGGGTAAACATTCGGGACGACATTTATTGACCAATTTATTGAGTCAACATGGTATCAGCTTAAACCATGAAGAGTCCCAAGTGGTGTTAGACTCGGTGCGTCATTTATCAGTACAGATGAAACGTAGTCTAACGGTTGAGGAGTTAATTGATGTTGTAACTAACAGGAGTATGTCTCATGGGATTGTATAATCCAGGTGAAATTGAACTTAATGATCCCCCAGCTTTTGAAATGGAGGCAAAGGTTCGTCTTCGGAGAATGATTCGCAATGATGGGACGTTTCCTGGTAAAGAAGTTGGCGAAACTTTAGCGAAAAAAGGCGATGTGGGCTATGTTGTCGGCATTGGAACCTATCTGCAAAGTTATTACATCTACGCGGTTCATTTTCTTGAAAAGGGTTACGTTGTCGGTTGTCGTCGCAAGGAATTAATTCCAGCAGATGAGACATTTATCGATGATACCGATGATGAGGACATTGAAGAATTGGCCGAAGAACCTTCTCTACAAGAGTCTCAGGTTTAGAAGGCAACAGGCAATAGGAATGGTAAAAACTATCAACTATTCCCTATCAACTATCAACTAATTTCAGGAGTTATGCTATGAAAGTAATCTTAAGCAGAGAAGATGCAGGAAATTTATCTGTTTACGTTCCTAAGAAAGATTTAGAAGAAGCAGTGGTCAATGAAACCATTGAAGGTGATGGCAAAATTTTAACCTTAGCTAATGGTTGGGAATTAAAATTTCCTAACCTTAATGATGATACCAAGTTACCTCAAACCTTGGACGCAAAACGTCTCTAATCTTCCTCCAGTTTTTCGGGCTTAATTAAATAGTAAACAGAATTAAGACAGTTTAGTTAATTCTAAATTCTCAATTCTCAATTCTAAATTTTTAAGCCCCTTTCTTTAAGTTTTTTCTACCCTTTTTCTTATTTATTGAGAAAGTTTATAGTTTGAGTACAGGTTAAGTCATCTTGCTAAACCTGACAGAAACTTTATTGTCATTTTAATTGACAAAACATCTCATCAATTAAAAAAAATGGTATTTGTGTCAGTGAACAGTGTAACAGAATGAAGAATGTAGAATGTTTAATTAGTTCTAAATTCGTGCATTCTAAATTCTAAATTTACAATAACTGATAATTCCCCTATCATTTCAGGAAAGTTGTCATGAGTTCAATTAATTCTAGTCAAACCATTCCCTTTCAATTACAAGGTAAATTTGTCGGCTTTGTTTATAAATCTAATGGTCAATCAAAAGCTTTGATTCTAGCAGTTGGAGAACGACAATTAAAGATTAAAATTGATAAAAGTTTGCGAGATACCCAAGCTTTGAATATATTACCTGAAGACTGGATTTCTATCTCAGGAGAACAGGAATTTAAGGGTAATTTTACTAAGTTAAAACTCAAAGCTTATGAAATTACTCGCCTCACTTGTAATGTGAAATGTGATGATGAAAAAGCTAATAATGCAACAGTAAACCCACAAGGAAAAACTTGTCCTAAAAAGGGTAAAATTTTACTCTGTGGTAAATCTGATTGTGCCAAAAGAGGAGGCAAAAAATTACATCAGCTTCTTGAACAAACCTTATGTAATTTAGGGCTTCAAGATCATGTCACTATTGAGAAAACCAGTTGCCAAAAACGCTGTGGAAAAGCTCCTAATTTAATTTTAATGCCTGGAAAGGCTAAACACAGTAAAGCGAATCCTAAAAACATTTCAGAACTACTCGAAGAACATTATCTTACTTCCTTGAATAAATAATGGCTAACGTTACTTTTTACGAGAAACCAGGGTGTAAAAATAACACCAAACAGAAAAACTTGCTATTAGCAGCAGGTCATAACTTAGAGGCAAAAAGTCTCTTAACTGAACCTTGGACAGCCGAAAAATTACGCCCGTTTTTTGGGGACTTACCTGTTAGTTTATGGTTCAATAAAAGCGCACCGAGAATTAAATCGGCTGAGGTTATTCCTGATGGTTTAAGTGAGGAAAAAGCCTTAGAATTAATGATTGCTGATCCTCTGTTAATTCGTCGTCCTTTAATTGAAGTTGAAGCGGTTTATCGGGTAGGGTTTGATCCTGAAACCATTGATGCTTGGATCGGTTTAAACCCAGCAAATACTGTTACAGAGGACTTAGAAACTTGTCCCCGTAGTCATCAGACAAAACCTTGTGCAACGGTTCAATAAATAATGAATAGGGTGGGCAAAACTAAGATTAATTCTTAAGGATTTAGGAATTATTAGATACTTTGCTCACCTGATCGTTTAATCATAAGTTAGATCAAGGTTGTATAATGTGATTAGGGTTTATTTAGATACCAGTGTATATAATCGTTTATATGACGATAGGAGTCAGCTAAGCATTTTTTTAGAAATGCAAGCAACCATTAGTATTTTAAATCTAATTGAAACTCAAAAAATAGAAGCTATTGACTCATTTGTTCTAGAATATGAAAATCAAAAACATCCCATTCCAGAACAACAAAATGCGATTAATGAATATCTAAAAAAGTCGATTTTTAAACAGAGAGTTAATGAGTTGATTAAAAAGAGAGCAAATCAATTAGAATTAAATGGTAATTATTTAGAATTAAAAGATAAATTATTTGAAGGGGAAACAGTTGATAGCTTATATGAAAAAATCAAAGCTTACCAAGATGAAAAGTTATCTCAAGAAACTTTAAATCAAGAAGATGATTAATATTCATGTTTTTCAGTATTTCTTACTGATAAAAAAAGAGGACAACTGTGATAGTTGTCCCATGTCCATTAGACTTTCCGAGAATAATACTCAACCACCAGTAGTTCATTAATTTGTAATGCTACCCATTCCCGTTTAATAACATCATTGACTTTACCGGTTAAGGTATTTTTATCAAATTCTAAATGCTCAGGAAGGTTAGCTAACCCTGGATACTGCATATTAGTTTCTACCATGCGACGAGAGTTGTCCTTATTTCTCACAGAAATGACATCCCCAGGACGACACTGATAACTGGCAATATTAACCACACGACCATTAACCATGACATGACCATGATTAACGAGTTGACGGGCTCCTGGAATGGTTCCTGCCATCCCTAAACGGAATACAGTGTTATCTAAGCGCATTTCTAGCAGTTCTAATAATTTCTGTCCCGTAGAATCGCTAGACCGACGGGCTTTTTTCATGTAACCCACTAACTGCTTCTCGGTTACACCGTAGTTATACAATAACTTTTGCTTTTCTTCGAGTCGGATGGCGTATTCTGACCGTTTACGGCGGCCTTGACCATGTTGACCAGGGGGATAAGCCCGACGAGGGGTTTTTCTACTTAACCCTGGTAGTTCTCCTAGTCTTCTTACGACTCTCAGACGAGGTCCTCTATAACGAGACATATAAGCAATTTTCTCCTAAAACACAATATACTCCAAAATGGCCATTATAGCAGATTTTAGGGAAATGAGTTAACTAAATAGTTTTTATTATTTTTTACTTTTACTTAACTGTTAACTCGATTAAGTTTTCAATCTTTTTAATATTCATATCTCCTGCTAAATAACCAATTCCTCGATGTAAGTGTAGTCTAAATTGAGTGATTAATGTCTCTTTATCGGTTCCTAAACCATCTTTGTAACAGCGTTGTTTCAAGGCAATTAATAATATATCTGTCATCTCTCCTCCGAACACTCTCCAGGTCATTTCTACATTACTATCGAGGATAATGGGGACAGGTGAGGGAATACTCGGTTCTGCTAGCGAACGACAAAACCCCCATCGACATAAGATATTCCACTGTTCTATTTTGGTATATCTTTTCAGTTTAATTAGCTGGTCTTTTGCTGTTTGTGATAAGCGTATTTGTTTAATGGGTGATTCCATGATAATTCATAATTAATAAACAGTATAATATCTCAAGTTCGTAGTGAAGGCTTTAGCCTGAAACACTCAAGATGATCTGAATATAGTAAACATAAATCTTAGTTTGTAGTAAGTTCTAAGAGACCATAAATCTAGTTATTATCAAGGCTGAACCTTGACTACAATCTTTTGTATTTTATATTTAATTTGAGACGTTGAGGAAGGTTGGAAAAAAGAGGGTTGCTTTTGGGCGAAATTTATGTAAAAATTGAAGATGTAAGCTTCATAATGGAAATGTAAATAAAAACTATAAAATTGACAATATTTTTTATTATGATACATATTATCATAAACTGAAAGCCTTGGCAAGCTTTGAAACAAGAATTTTCAATTTTTTTCAAGATTTAATGATAAAAAAGTTACCAAAAATAGCGATCGCTATTGACAGTAGTTTGACGGTCATCGGGGTTATATTCTAGCAGATAAGTATGAGCGATCGCATCTTGTTCGGTGAGTTGTTGTAACTCCTCTTGTCGTATTTCTGTATCCGTAGACAGTAAGATAACTTGATGGGAAGCAGTAGGAAAATAACGTTCAACTAAATTATTACGATGAGAAGAATCAAGTCTACCTAGAGGGGTATCAATAGCGATAGGTAAGTTGCGTCCGGAAACTCTCGCTAACCCCCACAAAAATGCGATAGATAACAGTTGCTTTTCCCCTGCGGATAAACGATGTTTAGGAACTGTTTCCCCTTGAGGATCATAAAGAGATAAACTAAAGTTATGGGTATCAATAGCGACTCGATGAACGAGATCAGATTTATGGAGTAAATAACGGAAACATTCGGTTACTTCCCCTTCTAGTTTATTGAGTTTTTTAAGGGTTAATCGTTCTTTAAATAATTGTAGCGTAGTTTGAACTTTAGCCGCCGATTTCATAATATGTTCATTATTTTGTTTTTCTAATACTTCATCAGTGTAACTTCTCAAGTCTTTAATAGTCATTTGTACTGCTTTATTTGCTTCTCTAATACGTTTCTCTGCTTGGTTATATTCGGTTTGATACTTCGCAGCTTCTTTTTGTGCGTTAGTGAGTGCATCACTGAGTTTTTGATAGTCTTCTGGGGAAGCAGAAACCTGTAATTTTCTTTCGGTATTATCTAAATCAAATTCTAACGTTTGTAGGATATTTATATATTTTTTAACGGTATCCAGTTGTGAAGGTAGTTTATAATCTAATAACGTATTAAGTTGATTTAATTCTTCTTCAGTTATTCCGAAAGTATATTCAAGATTAGTTGTAGCATCTTGGTTGATAGTTTCATATTCTTGTTGTAAAAATGTTTCTATTTTCCGCAATTTTTCTTCAGTCAGTTGCAGTGTTTCTAAATAGTTAAGTAACTTTTGATCTCGTTGTTGTAAAACAGTTTTAGCTAAGATGGCTTGTTGTTGTTTAATTTCAATTTCACCTTGTTCTTTTGCTGCGGTTAACAACGGAGTAATTAAAGCTAAAGGTAAACTGGTTGCTGCGAAGTTTACCATTTCGTTACGTTGCTGTTGTAATTTCTCTTTTAACTGATTAATATTTTGTTTTAAAATGCTACTTTCGGAGGCGATTTTCCCCCCTTCTATTCTAAACCGTTCTGAGGCTTCTTTTATTTTATCATGAGCGCGATCTAATTTAGTTTGTATAGATGCTTGTTCTTGTTTAGCATCTGCTTCCTCTTGCTTATAATAGTTTAACTTATCTTCAATTTCTTCTATGGTTTTCAGTTGTGATTGAGTGGCTAGTTTTTTCTGTTTACGGTTAACCAAAATATTCAAATCTACTGCTAATCTTTCTATCAATTCTAATCCTAGTAAAGACTGAATAGCCTCGATAACGCTGGTTGGTGGGGTTTCTTGTTCGGCTAATTCTTTAACCTGTTCTCCATCGAATAAAAATAGATTAGAAATACCCAAAGGTAATACAGTTTCGATAAATTCATCCCAAGTATCAGCTAATGCTTTATTCGGCCAATCATAGTTATCGGGACCACCTGTTTCTAAAATACCTAAACTATCTTTGCCATCTTTTAGTTGTTTATTCCAGCGTCTAACGATACGTATTTCTTTCCATTGGTCATCAATAAAATGTTCAAACACTAATTCTATTCTAGTGTCTTCTCCTAATGGAGTTTGGTTATTGATTGCTTGAATCAAAAAGTCACTATAACTGAGATTATTACGGGTTGAACATTGAGCGCGTTGTCCATATAATGCGAGACGAATAGCATCCATCAGGGTCGTTTTTCCCCCTCCATTCATTCCCCCAATGAGGATAATAGGACGAGTTTCTTTATCTTTCTCAGTACGCAAATTAATAATATTTTTACCAGCATAAGGACCAAAATTCTGTAATACTAACTCAGTAAATAACATAAATTAACCAATAAAAGTATTTATTATTTTTATGATATTATCAAATATAGCACAGTTTCAAAAGAAAAATATTAGTTAATAATAACTAAAAAAGTTTCTGTAACATAATCAACAAAGTCTTTGGGGAGAATTTCTCCTGTAGTTTTCCACCAACGACTATTCAAATCAACTGTTCTAATTTGTTCGGCAATCACTGAACCTTTTATCTTGAATTCATCAGGAATCTTAATCATCATTTTAACTTTTGGTTTAATGGTACTTGTAATAGGAGTTACTATAACTATTTCTTGACGTGCTAAATTATATTTAGTATGACTGAGAACTAAACAAGGTCGTGCATTTCCTGATTGTTCTCTTCCTTGAGTTGGGTTTAGATTAATTTTAATTATTTCTCCTCTGGAAATGTTAAGCATGGTTTTTAAATCAATTCGCGTCCAGTTGATTCACTTTCTACAAAATCAATAATGTCATCAGGATATTCAAAATCTTGGGGAATACTGGCCAATAATTCATCAAGATTACTCACTTTTCTTTTTTTTGTAATAATGAGTGCGTTTTCTGATTCTGTTAACTCAATGATTGAGTTTTCTTCAATACCAAAACTTTCAGCAACTTTATAGGGAATTCTTAAACCTAGACTATTTCCCCATTTTTTTAGTTCTATTTCCATTGTTTAACTCCTTTCATTTTTTAGTATTATGGCATAATTAATCATAGATTTTTCTCATTTTATGGGTTATCAATGGGTTGACCAAATTTAATAGTTCCCCAAGAGAGTTGCTTTTGAGGTTGTTTTTCTTCAGGGTTTAAGCTCTTTTTCAGTTCTTCTTTAACTTGGGTAACATCTCCCTCAGGAACAGTCTTTTTATTTTTCGATGCTTTTTGAGAATCTAAAACTTTATTGAGTTCTGTTTTGACTTGGTAGATATCAACATCATCTTTGGTAATGGCATTTTTTAAATTGCGTTTTTGGTGTGCATTTTTGATAGCATCTTTTTGGGAACGGGAACTGGTTTCAAAGCATTTTTCTAAGTCACCATAGATACCCACACGACGAGATTTTGTATAAAATTGTCTTTCTGTATCTAATAGTCTAGCCATCAATTCTAAGTGCATTGCATCATCACCACACACCTCTGATAAAATATCCCATTCATCGCTACCCAGTAAACTATGACCGACTCCTGGACGACTATCTTTAAAGGGTTCCCCTGTCACTTCTTCATAAATGCGGGGTAAACTATCATCAAATTCGTGTTTTTCTTCTAACCAGATACGTCTAATTTCGCTGAGTTCTTCTTGTGTAATTAAAGTAATATCTTTCATATCTTCTGGTGCATTTTTTCTTACTTTAACTTGCGCTTCTAATACCCGTCTTAACCAATGTTCTCGCCAATATTTTGTATACGGACCAGGGATAGGTTCAACTTTAATTTTTCCAAATAATTCAACTTTTCCATAAATTCGTCTAAAGTCTCTTCTTTTTCGATCATCTTTAATATCTAATTCATTACGAATATCTAATAATGGTTGTAACCATTCTTTTTCCTCATCATTTTGGATCATTGCCTCCATTGACTTATCTTTACTAACCATTGTACATACCCAACAACCAAAGCGAGAGTCACCACAACTAGGGGTAGAAGTATCTACTACTAAAGGACACTCATTGTCAGCAGTTGCTCCTCGGTACATAGTAAATAAATCCTTATTACTATTTCCCCAAGGATTTTGATATTGATTTAGATAAATCCAGACATCACTATTACTCCAATCTTCAATAGGGGTGTAAATCAAAGAATTAGGTAAGCTTCCATTTGGACTTAAACGATCACGTACTCTTTTAAGATTATGCTTTTCCATTGTTGAAGCACGTTTGGCACTTTCAGCTTTTCGTATGCCAAGCACTAAAATAGTTTCACCACTTTGTCTGACAACATCCCTTATAAAATAATTTGAAGGATGAATTTTTAAACGCTCTGTACACCAACGAAATTGATTTCTAGGGGCTGGATATCCTTTTCCCATTAAACATACCCAGAAGGTTTCTTGTAAGGAAGGGCGAAGCAAATGAGGTTCTATCGGAATATCTTGTTCCTTAGCAGCAGTTTTCATTTTTGCTAAAGAAGTTTTAACCCAAGCTGAAACCACTGGATTCTCAACTTGTGTGTCTGTCGAAATCACATGAATTGTTTTATGACGTTTCTCTTGAGATAAATTAGCTAAGGCCATCCAAACTAGCTGCAACACAGTTGTACTATCTTTGCCACCACTGTAACCAACAATCCAAGGAATTGAATCTAAACAATACAATTCTTGAATTTCAGCAGTGATAATATCAATACTGTCTATCAACGCTTCTACTATAGTTGAGGTTGTATCTGTATGATTGATTTTGTTAGCAGTTGTCATCCTAAGTTTTACTCAAATACGGGTGCTTGTTAATTATGATCGATTGGCAGGGCATAATAGGTTTATCACGATCTTAAATTAAAGTAATACAGGAGTTAATTTTGTGGCATGGTTACATGAAAATAATGCAGTGCAACAATTAAGTGACAAGGTCATATTATACGACTTGGATCGTATTCGTGGGACAAAAGCACTCTTAAATCGTATTCCTGATCATTTAAGTGGAGTTTATGCTTGGTATCGTTGTTTTACGCTCAATGCTGAAGCGCGAAATGATCCAGAAGTTTTTTTATCTTCGATTCTCAGTAGATCACAAAGTCAGCTTGAGACAAGCGATCGCCACCAAAATTCATAAGTTTAAATTATGTAGCAGGAGAAGGGAGAGGTAAAATATCATTGATGGGAATATAAACATCTTTTACTGTGCCAAAAATTTGGTCAACGGCTTGGCGTAAAAAAGAGAGCATCTGTTTTAAAGGAAGCTTATCACGGTAAATTAACCGTCCTCCACGTCTAGGTTGACTAATTTTTCGCCAAAGAAAGTTAACCCAAATATTGACAAGAAGAAAAGAAATACCAACAAAGAGAAGCCTGATAATAGGGTTTTTAGTCGTCCTTTAATTCTTTAGCTGTTTGTTCAATAGTAGATTCACAACTGGCTGCTCTTACTAAAATTTGGAATAGTGACTCAATATTATTGCCCCCTCTTGTCTCCAGAGAAATATGAGTCGATAAACAGTTAATGGTGTTTTCTAAAGTTTCTTTAGATGTTAAGGCTAATTTGGTGAATAAGTCTGTCAATTTTGTCTTAGATTTTGTTTTTAAGTCCAATCTTCTATTATATAAAACAAACTTATGTTTAAGGAGGTTTTTTGGGCTGTTTCAACGTAAATTGGCGATCGCAGATTAACGTTTCGCCTCTCTGAAACTGAGTTTGTGATCTACTGATTCTTAGAGAATTATATAAGCCACTTTTTGCAACAAGGGAAACTCATATACCTCCATGTACTAAGTTAACATTACAAGCTGAAACAAAATTCTCCAAACAGCAAAAACTAGAACAATATGCTCAAGATTCATCTTTTCGTGAATTAATATATATGCTTTTGGAAAATTCTTTGTTATTGCAACAACCATTATACATTGGTAAAGCTGAAAATTTAAAAAAGCGTATATATACTCATCTTTCTCCAAGTAGTGTACTTCGCACAAGATTAATGTCAGCAAACTATAATATTGAGAAATGTAAATTATTAATTATTGGCATTAATAGTATCAAAAACTTAGAATATAGAGATGATGAATTAGAAAATGATGATTATGAAGATGAAGTTTCCAATACAGACTCAGAACGCTTAACGGAAGATATACTTTCTCGTCTATTTTTACCATCATTTTCTATTAATTATGGATAACTAAATTATGGTTATATTTTCTACAGGTGAAAACCCTTCTAATTTTAATAAACCTTTATACGGTTTAACTGGTCAATATACATTAGCTGATGGTGTATCACTACCCTATTTTATTACGTTAATGCCTATTAATAGAGCAATTGACGAATTAAGAGTTGCTGAACAAGTTCCAGCTTCTCTTGAAGCACAATGGTCATTAAAAGAGCTCTTTCAAAGAGAAATAGATGAGGATAGAGTTCGTCAAGATATTATCAAAGGATATCTTTTAGATACAAAAAAATTGAAGTTTTTTAATGCAATTACAATTGTATTGATGCCAAAGGGAAAAGATGAAAAAATAAAAGATAGTTTTCAAGAATTAAACGAGACATCAACACCACCTATTCCTTGGGATGCAACGGATCAAGAAGATGCACAATGGGAACATCCAGAAGCAAAAATTGCTAACTTTGGGGGAGTTCAATTTGTTAAGATAGGCCAGCAGGCTCGATTACGCTGGAATGAAAATCAAGTGCTTGCTGTTGCAGTAGATGGACAACATCGTTTATTAGCACTTCGTACTTTTCGAGAAGATGAAAAGTTTCGTAATGGAAATTTACGTTCTACTGAACAAAAAACAAGAATTCCCATTATCTTTGTTTTACTTCATGAAGAAGCTGGTTTTGAAAATCAACAAGATCAAATTGATCATTCAATTCGTAGTATTTCCCGTGAACTATTTACTGACTTAAATAAGAATGCTAAAACTGTTGATAGAGCTAGAGAATTAATATTAGATGACAGAAGTATTAATGCAAGATGTGTAAGAACATTATTAACAGATAGTACAGCGAAAGATTCTCGTGAATTATTACCTTTATCTTTAGTTCGTTGGCAAGATGATTCTAATCGATTTGACACCTCATATTATCTAAATTCATTGGTTCATCTTGATTTATTAGTAAAAGCTCTATTAGACTTCAAAGAACCATCCGATCCAATGGATAAAAAACAAGTTCTAAGTTTTATTAAAGCTATTAATAACTCTTTGGGTATAAATGGACAAGAAGTTCAATATGAGGGACGTACATTATCACAATATTATGAAGAAGATTGCTGTGATGATGAAGAAGAACCATTCGTTCCTTTTGCTCGTTTACCAGAACATTATTTAACTTCAGCCTTAGATGGATTTAAAAATAATTTTCGCCCTTGGATGCTAAGATTGTTACTGGAGTTTAAACCTTATCAGAATTTACTTGATTATGCTCGCACTCATAATTTGATTGAAGGTACTTTTGGCAAATTTCATGCACAAACCAGTAAACATAGAGCAACAATTAAAGAAGAAGAAACTAATAAAGATAGTGATTGGCATCAGAGAGAAATTCTAGCTCCGCAAACTGCTATTGCTAAAATGAAAGAAGATCAATGGGCTTTTAAGGCAATTTTTCAAAAAGCAATGATTCGATTAGGAAAAATAGTAGAATTTGAATATAAAGGACGAGATAAAAACTTGGGAACAATAGATAACGTTTTAGAATTTTTAAATAACCTTTACTATAAAGGGGTTCTTAAAGTTTATGCTCCTTTACCTGAACATCCTTTCTCTTTATGGACTTTCATAGCTGTAAATCCTGGTAACAATAAGATAAAAGTAGCTAAAACCGTTGAAGATAGAATTTTCTCTATTTTGTGTTTATGGTATTTTGGAGAATGTAAAACACAAATGGATAGAACAGAGAATAATAAAATTTTGACACCACGAAAGCTTCTCAACTTTTTTTCAGCCGAAAGTAACAAAGTACAATGGCCAAATTGCAATAACCATTACCAAGCTATTTATAAAGGTTTTGACACCAATGCTTTTTATGGTGCTGATCATGATCAACTTAGCGACGAGAAAAAGAAGGATATGGTTCGTGAGAGATTCTCTGCTGTTCTTGCTTATGGAATTCCTAATCTAAGAACCGATGATAAATCATCAGAAGATAGTAAAAGTTAAATAAGAGTTTTGTTATTGTGTTAATAATTCCTCTAATCATTCTTTGATCATCTCAGAAACATCCAAACCTTATAACTCCTTTTTCCAATCATTAGGATAATTAGTTAATAATAATCTCCCAAACGTCCCTAAATGTAACAATAACTGACTTAACTTTTCATTATCCTTATTCGCTTCTAAATCATAACTAACAGCTTGCCAATAAGACAAAACAAACTCAAACATTTCTGTATCATCTTCTAGAGAAACATCCCGTAATAACTCAATTGTTGCTTGATACAATTGATAAAATGTTAATAACTTATCTGATGTCTTCGGTATTCTATCCCCTTCTAAATACGTATAATTATTAAAAAAACTGACCTCTTTAACTACCCTTTTAACTATCAAAGCGATCGCATCTCTATTGTAACGATTTTCTAAAATAGATTGACAAATTTTCCTCAATCTACCTTTATTTAACCGCCGCTGACTCCGTTGAAACGGTGTTAACTTCTCATTCGGTAACGGAAACAACTTCGGCAATATCCCCAACGGACACATGGAAACATAATACTCCCGTTCTCCTTGTATTCCCCGAATCACCGGTAATATATACTCAAACTCCATCATCCTAAAACCCAGTACCTCCGAGTTAGTACAACAAAACACTTTTGCTATCCCTAACACCTGACATCAATTTGAGGTTATTCGTCTCTGGGAAATACCCACCGAACAACTTTTACAATCGTCAGGGTTATGGCCGTTAGCGGTGTTAAGTCAAACTGACGATCCTGTTAGCATTTTAGAGGAAATTGGGCAAAAAATCGACAACCTAGATAACCCCAGGCAACAGAGTAATATTGCAGCATCAACGGCCATTCTTGCTGGTTTATTATTAGAAGAAGAGGTTATTCAAACCATTTTGAGGTCAGAAATCATGAGAGAATCTGTCATTTATCAACGCATTGAATCTGAGGGAATTCGTAAAGGAAAAGCCGAAGGAAAACAAGAAGAAGGTGTTTCCTTAATACTTCGCCAACTCAAGCGTCGTTTTAGCACAATTCCTGCTGAAATAGAGGACAAAATTAATAAGTTATCTATTGAAAAAATAGAAGATTTAGGAGAAGCATTACTGGATTTTCAATCGGAACAAGACTTAATTAATTGGTTTGAAAATTAAGCAAAAACTCCGTAGGGTGGGCATTGCCCACCTTACGCAAGTAATATAGTAAAATAATGAATATGGATCAAGACATCACGAACCAACTCTTACAACAAGAAAGTGAAGAAAAACAGGCACTTGCTTTACTTTTAGAACGGTATTTATCCCGTGAAGATCAACTTTTTGTGCAGAAAACCCAGATGGGAAATACTCAGAGTTATCTGGGTTCAGTCACTCTGGAATGGTTAGCTAGTCGAGTGCATTTTGCCCTACAATTACCATTATTTCGCCGTAAATATGACCCCAAAACTAATAATATTATCCGTGATTCCGAAACCGTAGAAGAATTACAACAACGTCCCTTAGATTGGTCAAGACAAGCACATTTAGCTCAATACTTAGCCGTTTTAAATAATCATAAATTCCCCCCTATTTTAGTCGTTATTAGTCAAGATTGGGTCAATGATCCTGATGCACCAGAGTGGGATATAAATAACCGTGCAAAAGTAAGTGTAGATGAGTTTCTACCTTTAGATAAAAATGATAGTATCGGTTTGTTAAATATTGGAGAAAACTATTCAATTTTTGCCCTAGATGGACAACATCGATTAATGGGAATACAAGGGTTAATGGAGTTACTAAAAACAGGAAACTTAGAGGTTTATAATAAGGTAAAAAAAGCCACAGGAAATCCTATTACCCTTGATGATTTAATAGAAGAATATGATCTCGATCCCATTGCTTTACAAAGTTTAGCAAAAGAAAAGATCGGTATTGAAATTATCCCCGCAGTCATCAAAGGAGAAACCTATGAAGAAGCAAGAAGACGGGTAAGATCCGTCTTTGTTCATGTTAACCGCATGGCTATTTCTTTGAGTAAAGGACAGTTAGTTTTACTAAATGAAGATGATGGGTTTGCTATTGTTTCTAGACGACTTGCTATTACTCACCCACTGCTAAAAGATCGAGATGAAAAAGACTGGAATTCTCGGGTAAATTGGGATAGCGCAACCATTGCTAATAAATCCACTGTTTTAACTACTTTACAAGCATTACAAGATATGACAGAAGGGTATTTAGAATATAAATTTCCCCATTGGAAAAGCAAGGATAAAAAGAATCTAATTTCTTTACGTCCTGATGATGAAGAAATAGAAGAAGGGTTATATTATTTATCTAAAGTATTCGACGGGTTAGCTAATTTACCCAGTTATCGACAATTAGAACATGGCGTTAAAACCTACGAACTAAGACGATTTAATCATGAAAAAGGAGGAGGAGAAGGAAACTTTTTATTTCGTCCAGTTGGTCAAATTGCTTTAACACAAGCCTTAGGATATTTAGTATTTAGTGAAAATTTTGATTTAGAAACTATTATTAATAAACTCATTTATTTTGATGAAATTGGCGGTTTCAGTTACATGGATACTTCCCAATCTATGTGGTATGGAATACTTTATGATCCCATGAAAAAACGAATTCAAGTATCAGGTAAAAAATTAGCCAGTCGTTTATTAATTTACTTATTAGGTGGGGTGAACGATGACTTAGAAAAAGCAGAAATCACTCGCGCATTAGCTGAAGCGAGAACCATTAAAGATGCTGCTACTAATGAGGAGAAAACGATTGATTTTCAAGGAAACTTTGTCAACCCGAAAAATGTTGGTCTACCTAACATTTTAGTTGATAGTTAAGGGTCATTGTGTCATGATATCTGATAAATAATATATAATAATCTTGCTTTAATATGAATACTGATACGATCTTTCAACTTATACAACAATCTTTTCGAGTTGGAGTCGGTTTAACTGCCTCTGTTTTAGAAACTCTTCAAGATCCAGCAAAACGCAATCAAACCCTATGGGAATTGCAACAAGAGATCACCCAAAAAACCGAAGAATGGGCAAGAAAAGGGGAAATAACCGAACAAGAAGCCCGCGAATTCCTTGATCAATGGTTAAAGGAACAATCATCCTCCAAAACTCCCCCAGGATCTCCTTCTTCAACCCATACTAAAGCTAATGTTGACCAAGAAATTCAACAACTAACCGAAAAAATTATCACCCTCAGACAAGAACTTGAATACCTAAGAGAGAAAAAAAAGTCATAACTTTTATCGTCTAGAAAAAACTCAGATTGCTTAGCAGTAAAAGAACAATTAACAATTACAACGTTCTTTGAAGATTGCTTCGGGGAATTTTCAGTGAGAATTAAAGGTTAATGTTGAAAATTCCCCTCGCAATGACGACGTTTATGATTTAGTCATTAGACCAAGTTTCTGAACTAATGAGATCACTGATGCGATCGCGTAATAAATACTCAAATTTTTCTAGTTCGTGTTCAACCCATATCCATTCCCTAGGGGGAATATAGTCACATAAACTAGAAATCGGTTGTTGACGGCTAATTAAACCGCGATCAACTAAATGACGCGCTTCTTGTTGTATAAAATCGATAGAATAACGGGAAAAACTAACAGGAAATTGTGTGGAAAGATTCATAAGTAGAACACCAAACCAGTAAAAATCAAGGCCCTGACCCTTAAAATGATCGAACTTACAGACGAAAGCTGCAAAGTCTTTTTGTATTCTTAATGACATTTTCTCCCTAATTATGTCAGTAAGTGCTAAAAATTCCATTTTCCTTTAGGATTATTTCTTGAGACTGACCACTAGAAAATGGCATCGAAAGTATAAGATATGAGTTAGACATAATTTAAGTCCTAATCAAAGGGACTAGGACTTAATAGAGATATTCAAAAAGTTTGATGAGTAACAAGATATAGTTTGGTTGTTGATAGAACAATCAGACTTGCTAAGACGATAAGAATAGTTTTATAATAAGGAGTTAATCATTCTCCCAACTTTCGCAAGCCATCAAGTCTCCAATTTGATCCCTTAATAAGTATTCACATCTTTCTAATTCAGTTTCAACACACACCCACTCGCGGGGAGGAATAAACTCACAGAGGACATAAAGAGGTTGCTGACGACTGACAACACCAGTCTCTACTAGATGACGGACTTCATCCTTAATCATGCTAATGGTGTAGGTTGTAGAAGGGGCTGAAGGTGAAGGAGAAGGAGAAGTTAGAGTAATAGGACTCATAGGAATTTACCAAGTGACTAGGAAGGCTTACTGTTTACTATAATCTAATTTTCACTAATAATAAAGTCATTTTCTGCTGTAACAAAGAATACATTCTAGTCTTTTTATTCTGAAGCCCCGTTGTATCAGGCTTTACAGGATGTTAAAAAATTTTAAGAAGGTGATCAGTTATCAATTATCAGTTATCAGTTGTCAGTTGTCAGTTGTCAGTGATTTTGTTGTTACCCTGTCTTTGTATAGATAATCATCAAGGAAAAATAGGAAAGGTTAAGATTGGGGTAATGAGTTAGGTTTCGATAGATTTTTTCAGAGGGTTGGGTTGCCCGTTCTACAATGAAGGCATGATCTAACAAGTTTAACTTTTCTAGCTTCTTCCACACTTGAGGATAGACTGAACTGACTTTTAATAAAACAATGACCTCAGCCCAACTTAAAACTTGATCTAACTCAGCTATATTGTACAAAGCAGGGATAATGGCCAAAGTTTGCGAACCAAGGGTTAAAGGGATGCCTAACACCGATGCAGTGGCCATAGGAGAAGAAACCCCCGGAATAGTTTGTATGATCACTTGGGGATAATCTTCTTTAAGGGTTTGGGCAAGATAACTAAAGGTACTATAAAGACTGACATCTCCTTCACAAGCAAAAGCCACATTAATTCCTTGATTAAGAGACTGCCATACAGTTTCTGCTGCTTCTTTCCACGCTTGTTTTAACTGCTGTTCATCTTGAAGATAGGGAAAATGAAGGGGTAGTTTTTTTTGCTGTGGAGTGATCCAAGGGTCAATAATTTTTTCAGCTAAACCTTGTTTATTCTTAACTCCCATGGGAAAAGCAATCACAGAGGTTTCTTGCAATATCCGTTGTCCTTTAACCGTGATTAATTCTGGATCACCCGTTCCCACACTCACGCCGTACAACGTTCCCAACCCTTTTTTTATCAAAATTTAGTTAACTCCTCATTGAACATCAATTATGTTTTATCCTTGCTCATTTTTAATGACTTTTTTCTGAAAAAAATATTAAGATTCATAAATATATGATTACGAAATTTATATAAAATCAACAAAATCTTTACATAAAGAGTAATATTACTAACGACAGAAAATAGTTGAGTTATGTTAGCCTAGAGTTAGATTTTGCAGATAAAAATAATTTAGATTTAGAGTTTATTCCCTCTTTCAATAGTTTCTGTCTTCACTATCGATTGTATTCAATGTAGTACGAGAGAAAATTTATGAATTATAGCCAAGAAAATACAAGGGAAGAGATATCTGAAACTGTAGATAAATACTATCAGTTAAGTTTAGAATGTTTGACTGATTTAAGCAGTTTTCACACCGTAGAAGGTATCTATTTATATATATCTCCTTCCTGCCAGTCATTGTTAGGATATAATGAGCTAGTTTTTATTGGACAATCAGCAGAAACATTATGTCATCCTGAAGATTGTGATCTTATTAAACAATTTTACGAACAATTAAAACAACAATGGAATATTGATCCGATTACTTATCGTATTCGTCATAAATTAGGACATTATATTTGGTTAGAAACCTCAGCAAAAGTTATTCCTGATCACGAGACAGGGGAGATTGAAGAAATTTTTTGTACTTCCCGTGAAGTTACCAAAAGACAACAAAATCAAGACTATTTCAAAAGCTATAAACCACCTTATACTTTCATTTTAGATAACTTATCGGATTTAATCACAACCCATACACCAGAGGGAATTTACCAATACATTTCTCAAGTTTCTTATCAATTACTTGGCTATTTTCCAAGCAATTTAATTGATCGATCTATTGCATCATTTAGTCATCCTCAAGATTGCGATTTAATTAAACAATTTTATCAAGAATTACAACAAAAAAAATCTTTAGCCTCAGTAACTTATCGTATGGTTCATAAAGAAGGCCATTACCTATGGATAGAAACTATTGGAAAAGCGATCGTTCATGAACAAACAGGAGAGATTAAAGAAATATTATGTGTCTCTCGGGATATTAGCAAAAGAAAGCAAATAGAAGAAGCTTTAATTCAAGCAGAACGACAATATTATAAGATTTTTGAAAAGAGTAATCAAGGAATTTTTCAACTGAGTCCTGCCGGTTATTTTTTAGATGTTAATCCTGCTTTAGCACAACTATACGGTTATGATAGTCCTCATGATTTATTAAATACGATTAATGATCAGGGCAATCAATTGTATGTTGAAGTCAAAAACTATGAACATATTTTAAACGGTTTAAAAACCGACGGAGAAATTATAAACTTTCAATCCCAAATCTATTGTAAAACTGGAGAAATTATTAATATTGAAGAAACAATTTGGGGAATTTATGATCAGTACGGACAAGTGCTTTATTATCAAGGAAATGTTAAAAAAATTGACAATAATATTTATCAAAAAGAAGAATTAGCCGAAATTAATTTAAGAGATTCTGTCACTAACTTACCTAATCGTCAATGGTTTTATGGACATTTACAAAGCATTTTATCAGATTCTCTCAACTTTCCTGATAATTCATTAGGAATTATTCTCATTCATATAGATAGACTTCAACTATTACACGAGAGTTTAAATATTACCCAAGATAATAACCTAATTACTCAAATAATAAGACGATTACAAAGTAAACTAAAAACAGAAGATATTTTAGCAAGACTAGGAGAAGACGAATTTATTCTCTTAGTGAGAAATCAATCAACACGAGAAATCATTTTAATTGCTAAACGAATTTTAAATATTATTAATTATCCTTTTGATATCAAAAAAAATAAAGTATTTATTAACATTAATATGGGCATTAATGTTAATAATATTAACTATAGAAAAGCTGAAAGTATGGTTAAAGATGCCCAATTAGCCATGTATCAAGCACAAGCAGAAAAAAAAGAACATTATGCTATATTCAATCCTAAAATAAAAGCAGATGCCTTAATCCGTATTCAACTAGAAACTGATCTAAGACAAGCGATTAAAAATAAAAAACTTTCCTTATATTATCAACCTATTGTAGAATTAAATAGCGGTCATTTAAGTGGTTTTGAAGCTTTAGTCAGATGGCAACATCCCCTAAAAGGTAATATTTCTCCTGCTGAGTTTATTCCCATTGCTGAAGAAAGTGGTCTAATTAATTCTCTGGGATGGTGGGTATTAGAAGAAGCTTGCTATCAACTACAAACATGGCAAAATTTAAACACAAAAGCAGGACAATTAGTGATTAATGTTAATGTATCAGCGGAACAATTAAAAGAAGAAAAGTGGAATGAAAAATTAAATGACTTATTAAAAACCACTGCAATTGAAGGAAAGCAGTTAAAACTAGAAATTACTGAAAGCTGCTTATTAGAAACGGTACAACATCACACTCAAAGAGTTGAACAGTTAAAAAACTTAGGATTAGGATTATGTATTGACGACTTTGGAACTGGTTATTCTTCCTTAAGTCGGTTATATGAATTTCCCATTGATACTTTAAAAATAGACCATTCTTTTATTAGTAAATTAGGAGTTTCTGATAAAGCTATTGTGCCGATGATTATTAACTTAGCCCATACTTTAGGTATGAATGTAGTCGCAGAAGGGATCGAAACCCGTGAACAATTTAATCAATTACAAGGTTTAAACTGTGAATTAGGACAAGGCTTTTTCTTTGCTAAACCCATGACCAGCGAAGAAGCAACTCGTTGGGTCATGCAAGACATTAGAAGTCGTCACGAGTTCGGAATTAAGAGTTAATACTTACTAAAACAATGGGTCTTAAAACCCTTGATTTTCTGGTCACAATTCAGGAAACTATATTAAACCCTATTGTATAAATGTCTCCTACTCAGAAAAATACGAACGCCCGTCAACTAACCTTAGATATTTTACGACAGATTGATCGAAACCATACTTACACCGATATTGCCTTAGATCGAGCATTAAATCAAACTAATCTTAATCCTAGCGATCGCAGTTTATGCACAGAACTGGTTTATGGTATTGTTCGTCATCAACGAACTTTAGACACCTTAATTGATCAACTGGGAAAAAAAACGGCACAACAACAACCCCCAGACTTACGACGTATTCTTCATATTGGACTTTATCAATTAAGATATCTCAATAATATTCCCCCTTCTGCTGCGGTTAATACCAGTGTTAACCTAGCCAAAGACTATAAACTCAATCAGCTTTCAGGGGTAGTTAATGGCATTTTACGGCAATATATTCGTAGACGTGACGAGAGTCAAGATCCTTTAATATTACCCCCTAACCCCATTGAAAAAATTGCCATTAAATATAGCTTTCCCGACTGGATGAGCGAAACATGGGTCAAACAATGGGGAGAAGAAACCACCGAAAAATTATGTGATTGGTTTAATCAAACCCCCACCATTGACATTCGTATTAACCCTTTAAAAACCACCATAAAAACCCTACAAACCCAACTTATCGAAGCAGGAGTTAACGCCACCCCATTGACTCCTTTTCCTTGTACCTTAAGACTACAGGGAAAAATAGGAAGCATACAAACCTTACCAGGGTTTGAACAAGGCCACTGGACCATACAAGATAGTAGCGCACAACTGGTGAGTTATTTACTAGATCCCCAACCCGGAGAAACCATTATCGACGCTTGTGCAGCTCCAGGGGGCAAAACCACCCATATTGCTGAGTTAATGGGGGATCAAGGTACTATTATTGCTTGCGATCGCACCCCTTCCCGTCTCAAAAAAGTGCAACAAAACGCCCAACGATTACAATTAAACTCAATTCAAACTATTTTAGGAGATAGTCGTCATTTAACGCAATTTATCAACAAAGGCGATCGGGTTTTAGTGGATGTTCCTTGTTCTGGGTTGGGAACCCTTCACCGACACCCAGATATTCGCTGGCGACAGACTCCTGAAAAAATCCAAGAATTATCCCATTTACAACAAGAGATATTAATCCAAGCAGCCCAATGGGTCAAACCGCAAGGAACTCTGGTTTATGCCACTTGTACCCTCAACCCAACAGAAAATCAACACATCATAGAAAACTTTTTAACCCATCATTCTCAGTGGAATATAGAACCCCCTTCGGCTGATTGGCTTTTTTCCCCCTTTGTGACATCATCAAAGTGGATAGAAATCTTACCCCACGAACATCATACCGACGGTTTTTTTATGGTGAAGTTAAAGAAAGGTTGAGAGAACCTCTATTTACCTTAAAAATATTTCATCATAAAGATAGAGAAAAAATACAAGAGTGACTAATAATGGATACTCAAACTCAAAAGAAACAACTGCTAAAAATTCTCATTGGTGCAGCTTGGATTGATGGCATCATTCAAGTAGAAGAAAGAGATTATTTAAAACGAATGGCCCAGACTCATGGGTTATCCGAAGATGTGGATCTAAAGTCCCTTTTATCAGAATTAAAACCAGTCCAGCCCACTCAATGTTATCAGTGGTTAGAAGACTATTTAGGAGATAATCCCACTCGCCAAGACTATCAAGAATTATTAGAAACCTTGAGTGCTTTAATTTATAGTGACGGGGATGTTCAAATGCAAGAAGCCCAACTGTTAACTAAATTACAATTACTTGATCCCGATCAAGAATCTCCTAAATCAGCTTTTGATAAAATTCTTAAAGCGATTCAAAAAGTTTACAAAAAAGCAATTACTCAAAAGTTGCAATAGAATCTATTTACTGACAACAAAAATATCTAATTAGCCTTTTAGATTTTTAGAATTGACAACTATGTATTTATAAAAAGCCAAGATGAAAATGGGTTTATGTTGACTAAAAATTGTAGTGTAAAAATGGATTAAAGAGGTTGTCAATCGTTTATGATTGATCAAGAAGTTAACCAAAAAAATTGTTTAAAATAAAAAAGATAACTCAAAAAAATTAATTTTTAATATTGTTAGAGGATTAACGCTAGGAACGAGAATATGGAGAAAATAAGACTAGCAAAATTAGAAGATTTAGAAGAGATTGTTGAAATTTATAATGGTAGTATTCCCAGTCGTATTGCCACAGGAGATTTACAAAAAATAACAGTAGAAAGTCGGTTAAAGTGGTTTCAAGAAAGAGATCATAAACATTATCCAGTTTGGGTTATAGAAGATAATAATAAAGTAGTAGGTTGGATTAGTTTACAACATTTTTATGGTCGTCCAGCTTATAAAAATACAGCAGAAATCAGTTTATATATCGCCGAAAGTTGTCGAGGTCAAGGAATCGGTAAAAAACTGTTAGGATATGTAATAGAAGAAAGTCCAAAATTAGGATTAACTAATTTACTCGGATTTATTTTTGCTCATAATCAACCCAGTTTAAATTTATTCAAAAAATATAACTTTCAAAAATGGGGATACTTGCCAAAAGTAGCTAAATTGGATAATATCGAAAGAGATTTGATTATTATGGGACTGCATTTAGATTCAAAAATATAATAGATAATTAAAAAGAAATTATGACTCAATCACCGATTACAGACCCTCAAATATTAAACCCAGAAGAACTACAAAAAGAAGAAGAATCTGATTATTTTGATTACTTTTTTGATGAACCCGGTAGCGAACCGGGAAAGTTAAATATAGAACCAGATGCTAAACCTTCTCGTATCGTTTTAATCGATTATGATGGGTCTCATGCCATTCGGAAAGTAGATGTTACCCCCAAAGCTTTAACCCCTTATTTAGGAACAAATACTATTTCTTGGATGGACGTTCAAGGGTTAGGAAGTGAGAGAGTTCTTAAACAAATTGGGGATATTTTTAAACTCCATCCCTTATTATTAGAAGACGTGGTGAATGTGCCTCAACGACCTAAACTTGAAGACTATAATGAACAGTTAGTCTTAATTGTTCAGATGGTTCGTCCTAATGCAAATGAAGTAGGCTTTGAAAGCGAACAGGTGAGTTTTGTTTTAGGCAATAAATATTTATTAACTTTTCAAGAAGAAGAAATCGAAGATTGTTTTGATATTGTTAGAGAAAGAATTAGAGCAAATCAAGGGAAAGTCAGACAACAAGAGGCTGACTATTTAATGTATTTATTGTTAGACTCCATTATTGATGGTTATTTTCCCGTTTTAGAAGACTATGGCGATCGCATCGAAGATATAGAAGATGAATTAGCCATGTCTCCAAATACCAATCAATTAAAAGAAATTTATGTCATTAGACGAGAATTATTAGCCCTACGTCGCGCTATTTGGCCCTTAAGAAATGTCACTAATATGTTAGTTAGAGGGGAAAGTTCTCTCATTAGTTCTGAAGCACAAATTTATTTTCGAGACTGTTATGATCACGTCATTCAAATTTTAGATATTGTGGAAACTTATCGAGAATTAGCCTCTTCTTTAATGGATGCTTATCTATCTTCAATGAGTAATAAAATGAATGAGGTGATGCAAGTTTTGACCGTTGTTTCAACGATTTTTATTCCTTTAACTTTTATTGCTGGTGTTTATGGGATGAACTTTGAATATATGCCAGAACTTAAGACCCGTTGGGGTTATTTTGGCTGTTTAGGGTTGATGGCTGCGATCGCAGGGGGTTTAATCTTTTTCTTTTGGCGAAGGGGTTGGTTTAAACCTTTTGCCCGTCCTAACATTCCCCTCTCAAAAAAAGACTAAAATAGAAATAGAAAAGAGTTGGCGCGAGAGTTGCGGATGGGTCAGAGATTACCCATTCGAGGAAAGTCCGGACTCCTGAAAGACCAGACTTGCTGGATAACTCCCAGTGCGCGTGAGCGTGAGGATAGTGCCACAGAAAAATACCGCCTTTTGACAGTTAACAGTGAACAGCTAATTACTGACGACTGAAAACTGATAGCTGAAAGAGGTAAGGGTGCAAAGGTTTAGCGGTAAGAGCGCACCAGCAGTATCGTGAGGTACTGGCTCGGTAAACCCCGGTCGGGAGCAAGGTCGGAGGGGCAAAAGGTTGGTCTTTTTCCTGTCCCGTTTTAGGTGTACCGCATGAGATATTTGGTAACAAATATCCTAGATAGATAACTCTCCATTGAACAGAATCCGGCTTATGTCCAACTCTTTTCTTTGAATTATTTTAACAAATTAGACGCTATTCATTAATGCTTGTTTAAAGATTTTTGCATCTTTAAAATGCAATTGAGGATTATCCTGTAAATATTAATCATAATTAACCACTAAGAGATAATTCATAAAGTGATGGGCATAATATTATTATGCCCCTACAAAACATAAAAATATTCTCAATTTTATAGAATGCTTATCTGCTACAGTTTACAATTGTCAATATGAAAGAAAAACGCATTTTTAAACTGTTGTTCCGTCCCGAAGTATATAGAACCAGCAGATAGCTTCAGTAGATCACAAACTCAGTTTCAGAGAGGCGAAACGTTAATCTGCGATCGCCAATTTACGTTGAAACAGCCCAAAAAACCTCCTTAAACATAAGTTTGTTTTATATAATAGAAGATTGGACTTAA
>NETF01000164.1 GCA_002172675.1 unicellular cyanobacterium SU3 | reverse complement strand
TTGAAAGCTAATTATGGTTTATCGCCTTTTATTTTAGGACAAAGCGAGTTTTTTCTTTCTCATCCGCCCACTTTCACTTTTTAACTTCTCTTGACATTTGCTTGATTTTCTTAAGTTGTCACGAATGCCTAAGGCTAGGCAGTCTCACCCCTTATTATACCGATTTTTTCTGGATAATCACCAAATATAGGATAAAAAAACAGAAACATCCTGTATAATTTTCCTCTAAAAAACGATATCCCGAAACTTTCGATATTAAGATACCCTATAGTTACAGTACCCAGAAACGCTCTAAAAATTGCCCGATTGACAAACTTAATAACTATATCTGCCAATTAGGGTCAAACTTCTAAGTCCATCATGATTATAGAATAAATTATGATTGAACTCTCCCAGTTTCACTTTATTTATCCCCTGTGGCTGCTGGCTTTAATTCCTAGTCTTACACTGTATTTTCTACTCAAACGGCAGCAAGAAGCCACTTCTCAATGGCGTAACCTCATTTCAGCGAATCTTTTACCTTATTTAATTGATAAAAAGGGAGAAAAAGAAAGAGTACGTCCCTATAGACTGCTTTTGGTAGGATTTATTCTAGCGACCCTTGCTTTAGCTGGGCCGACTTGGCAACGAGAACCTTCCCCTTTTGCTGAAGATGAAGCACCACTGGCGATCGCTTTAGACCTTTCTCCTTCCATGACGGTGACTGATATTCAACCGTCACGTTTAGAACGAGGAAAGCAAAAAATTCGGGATCTCTTGGCGTTACGTAGCACTGGATCGACGGCTTTAGTGGCTTATTCTGGTAGTGGTCATTTAGTTATGCCTTTAACGGAGGATTCTCGCATCATAGAAACCTATTTATCGGTTCTTTCCTCTGATCTGATGCCCATACCTGGGAATGCTCCTAATCAGGCTTTAAAGGTTGCTGACACAGCCTTATCAAAAACCACTGTACCAGGTAGTATTTTATTTATTACTGATGGGATTGGAGTTGACCAAACTCAAGCTTTTATTGAATATTCCCAACAAAGTGAGAATGATATTGTGGTTTTAGGCATAGGAACCTTAGAAGGGGGTAATATTCCCGATGCGAAAAATACAGATTCAACCTATAGCCGTCTTGATCGTCAAGGGTTGGAAAACTTGAGTCGTCAAGCAGGGGTTTATGTAACCTATGTCAGCTTAGATAATAGCGATGTCAAGCAAATTTATCAACACATTCAGAAACACTTAACCGATATAGAAAAGTCAGATAGCGATCGCTGGCGTAATGAAGGTTATTGGTTAGTTTACCCCTTAGCTGGATTGTTATTATTATGGTTTCGTCGTGGGTGGACAATTCAATGGTTGGCGGTGTTTTTGGCCGGTTTTTTCTTCTGGCAATCCCCTGTTTTAGCTGATCCTTATGGGAATCAAGGCATTTATTTAGCTGAACAACCGTCTTCTTTCGTCAATCTCTGGCTCACTCGTGATCAACAAGGTCGTTGGTTGTTTGAACGGGGTAATTATGCAGAAGCAGCCGAAAGATTTGATAATCCTCTTTGGAAAGGACTAGCTTATTATCTTAATGAGGATTTTGAGCAAGCAACTGAGCAATTTTCTGAGATTAAATCAAAAACATCAGAAATCTATTTTAATTTGGGTAATGCTTATGCTCAACAAGAAGATTACAAAAATGCTCTGATAAACTATGATCGGGCTTTAGGAATGCGTTCAGACTATGCTGATGCTCAAAATAATCGTGATCTTGTTCAAAAATTATTAGAAAAAGAAGAGGAATTAGCTAAACAACGTCCCGAAGAACAATCAGGGGATTTAAAAGCTGACAAAATAGTTGAAGATGAGACACCTCCTTCAGACAACGATCAAAATAATGACCATCCTCGACCGAATTTAGATGGTATTGGTAATACTGCGATCGCTGATTTATGGCTACAAAATGTGCAAACAACTCCGGCTGACTTTTTAAAACAAAAGTTTCAATATCAACTCGAAACTAAAGATCAATGAAACAAATAATCGAAAAACAATGGTTAAGTAGACTCAAAAAAGCCTTAATTTTATTGCTTATTTCCTTGATATACAGTGGAATTTTAACGTCTCATGCTCTAGCAGATGATCATCCTGATGTATTTTTGCATACCAGTTTAGAACCCAAAAATCCCGTCGTTGGACAACAAGTTATCGTTAATGTTGATGTTTTTGTTAACAGTTGGTTTGCTAAAGCACCTCAGTTTTCAGACATTCAAATTGACGATACTATTGCCTTTGTGCCTCCCAATGCTACGTTAAATCTGACTAAACGGATCAAAAATCAAACCTATGCAGATCAGCGTCACAGCTATTTCCTGTTTCCTCAACTTCCTGGCCATTATTATCTTCCCGCTATTTCGGTGAAAATCGTTCCAGGAGGAGGCACAGGAGAACCCATCACTTTATCTACCCAAGAGACCAGTTTTATGGCTCAACTGCCCTCAAAACTAGCTTCTGAGTCTTCAGAACCGATTATCGCTACATCCGACCTTGAGGTTAAGACAGAGGTTAACATCAATGGGAATTCAGAACTAAAGCCATTGCAAGTGGGTGATACCATTGAACGTACCGTTACAATTAGTGCTGTCGATACATTAGCGACATTTTTACCGTCTATTAATCCTGGGGATACATCCGGTTTAGCCGCTTATCCCGATCCACCCTTATTAACCAATCGTTTTGAAAGGGGTCAGTTAAGAGCTATTAGAAGCGATCGCATCTCTTATATTGCCTCTAAACCTGGTCAATACCAATTACCTCCTTTATCAATTATCTGGTGGAATACTCAGACTCAATCTTTAGAAAAAACGGATATTTCTAAGGTTGAAATTCGAGTAAAAACGCCTCTTCAACAATTATTTTTACAAGGGTTACTTTGCCTGATCGTGGTTTTATTCTTGTTGGGTATATTTTTCTACTATCGCAAAAAGTTACAAATTTTTTATCAAAATTATCGACAGAAAAGAAGTGAATCTGAACCAGTAATCTTTCAGCGTTTGCGTCAAGCCACTTTAAATAATAATGCCCAAAAAACTTGGAGAGAATTGATTCAATGGCTTAATTATACAACTAAAAATACTGAAAACGTTACTGTAAATGATTTTTTAGTTAAATTAGAATATTCTGATCTGACGAAAGAAATTAAACAACTTGAAGTCCTTTTATTTGGAAACAATAACAATAAAGATAGCAATTTAAACTGGTCGGGAGCTAAGTTAGAACAAAGTCTTTGTCAAGTTAGAAAACGCTGGTTACATCTATTATCTAAACCTGATAAAAGGCACTCAATAGACTTAGATATTTTACCATCTCTTAATCCAGACTTTTAGCTCATAATTTAACAAGCTATCAGCTATATTCTTATAACACTTAACACTGACCGCTTTTTTATACTAAATCCGCTTATCATCGTAGAATCATATTCTTTCTCCCACTGCCTCCTCTGCTCCCTCTGCTCCCTCTGCTCCCTCTGCTCCCACTGCCTTCTCAATATGATTATCTACTGTCTAAGTATTAATCCTAATCTTAGATGGATTACGGCTATCCTCACTGCATCCCTTGCCAAAAAACGATAAAGTGTAAATATAGTATGAAGAAATGTAACGAGAAGTAACCCAAAAATTTATGTTTGAGAATTTTACTGATAAAGCCATCAAAACCATCATGCTTGCCCAAGAAGAGGCGCAGCGCATGGGACAAAACTTAGTGGGGACAGAACACCTGTTATTAGGGTTACTGGGTCAAGGAAACTCTTTATCCGCTAAGATTTTACAAGAGATGGGGCTAAACTTAAACACAACAAGACAAGCCATAGAAAGAATAAGGGGAAAAGGGGCGGGATTTAGTCCAAATAATTTACCGTTTACCCCTACAGTTAAACAAATTTTAGAAAAATCTTTCGAGTTAGCCAGAAAAGATAATAGTTACGTCACCCCAGAATACATTTTTCTGGTACTGCTATCAGACCCTAACACAGTAGCCGTCAAAGTTCTAGTCGCTCAAGGTATCGATATTCAGGAATTACGCACCACCTTAGTGAAAAAGTTAGGAGAAGAGGAACCTGTACCAGTAACCGCAGGACAAAAAACCTCTCCATTCGATAGTTTTTCCCAACCTAAGCCTACCTTAGAACAGTTTGGGACTGATTTAACCAAAAAAGCTAGAGAAGGGCAATTAGACCCTGTTGTGGGGCGAACGCGAGAAATAGAAAGAGTCATCCAAGTATTAGGTCGTCGGACTAAAAACAATCCTGTTTTAGTGGGAGAACCTGGGGTGGGTAAAACTGCGATCGCAGAAGGATTAGCTCAGCGTATTATAGAAGGGGATATTCCTGAACTCCTGCAAGATAAACGAGTGATTGCCCTGGATATGGGGTTATTAGTAGCCGGAACTCGGTTTCGGGGTGAATTTGAAGAACGACTCAAATCTATTGTTAAACAAGTTCAAGAAGACGGCAATATTATCCTCGTTATCGACGAAATTCATACCTTAGTCGGTGCCGGCAGTATGGGAGGGGCGATGGATGCGTCTAACCTCTTAAAACCAGCGTTAGCTAGGGGTGAATTACAATGTTTAGGAACCACAACCCTAGATGAATATCGTCAGCATATCGAAAAAGATGCAGCCTTAGAAAGACGATTTCAACCAGTGATGGTAGGAGAACCCTCTGTTGAAGAAACCATCGAAATTTTACAAGGATTACGTAAAGAATACGAAGCCCATCATCAAGTGAAATTTTCTAAACAGGCCCTAGAAGCTGCTGCTAATTTAGGAGAAAGATATATAAGCGATCGCTTCTTACCTGATAAAGCCATTGATCTTATCGATGAAGCGGGATCTCGCATTCATTTACGCCATTCTTTACAAAAGAAAATGCAGCCTTCTTTTGAAGCTGAACAAGAGGCCCCGGTCATTAATCCTGACTCTTTAGTTCCTGTGGTTGATGAAGAAGATATCGCCCAAATTGTTACATCTTGGACGGGTGTACCTGTTAACAAACTGACAGAAACCGAGTCAGAATCTTTAATGTATTTAGAAGATAATTTACATGAGAGGATTATCGGTCAAGAAGACGCTGTAAAAGCAGTATCTAAAGCGATTCGTCGTTCTAGGATTGGGTTACAAAATCCGAAACGTCCCATTGCGAGTTTCATTTTTGCCGGTCCTACTGGTGTTGGTAAAACGGAATTAACGAAGGCGTTGGCACAATTTTTATTCGGTTCAAAAGATGCCATGATTCGGTTAGATATGTCCGAATATATGGAACGTCATACCGTGTCTAAATTAATCGGAACTGCCCCCGGTTTCATCGGTTATGAAGAGGGAGGACAATTAACGGAAGCGGTTCGCCGTAAACCCTATAGTGTGGTTCTCTTTGATGAGATCGAAAAAGCCCATCCTGATGTTTTCAATTTACTCTTACAACTGTTAGAAGATGGACGCTTAACCGATAGTAAAGGGCGTACTGTTGATTTTAGAAATACCTTAATTATCATGACTTCTAATTTAGGGTCAAAAGTAATTGAGAAAGGCGGTTATAACTTCGGTTTTGAAACAGAAAATGATGAGGAAAATACTCAGTATAAACGCATCCAAGAAGCGGTGAATGATGAATTAAAACAGCATTTCCGCCCTGAATTTTTGAACCGTTTAGATGAGGTGATTGTCTTCCGTCAACTGACTAAACCTGAAGTCACAGACATCGCTGATATTTTATTAGCAGAAGTGGCTCAACAATTGTACGAACAACGTGAAATTACTTTAACCGTTAGTGATGATTTTAAAGCCTTAGTGGTTGAAGAAGGTTATGATCCGAGTTACGGTGCAAGACCTTTACGTCGTGCCATTATGAGACGGTTAGAAGATAGTTTGGCTGAGTCAATTTTAGCTGGAAATATCCAAGATGGTGACAATGTGAAAGTGGATGTTTCTGGGGATAATCAAGTTATTGTTCAGCCTACCTTACAACCTAATTACGCCTATGTTGATCGTTAGGTTGTTTCAATGAAAATTTAATATTTTTTCCCAACGATGCGCCATATTTTTACAAAGAATATGGTGCTTTTTTTTGTTTTCTGACATCTTGCACTCCTTACCTGGGAGTCCGACACTGAGGGTTAAAAGCTTTGTATAATCAGGGATTGAGAAAACAAAACGCCGTCAAGATCAGAAAACGTTCTCAATAATTTATATTTATTGAAAAAAGATGAGTCAATTACCCCGTCTTGGTTTGCCTTGCATTCTGCTTGCAAAGCAGAATTGCAAACCGCAATTGTACAGCAAACATCTCAAAAAACATTTGAATTGTGTTCAGTTATTAATTCTCTCAATCCTCATTAATCTGATTCAAGAACATCGATGGATAAGATTAGAAAACCTTGCTTATCAATTCCCTAGTCTCATAAAAGAAAAAAGTCGTATCAAGAAAATACAAAGATTCTTATCATTGAAACAGTTAAACATTAAAAACCTCTGGTTTCCGATCTCTTGGTGCGCGTTCCCTAGGTGCTTACGAAGCACCGGGGTCGCACCGCTACATTCTGACGAGCGATCCCGGCGAATCGCATTCGCCTTGGGAACGCGCGAGGAAGACACCTCAGAATTACACACTCGCTTTTGCCTCATTAAACTGGTTAGTTTTAGCGAAGGTGCAAGATGTTTTCTCTTCCCACCCATCCCACACTTCCCACACTCAACTTAACTAAAATATTGATACACCCAATTGAAAACTGCTATTAGGAGGAAGGGAGGAAGGAGTATTTTACCTCCTGCCTCCTGCCTTCCGAGGCAGAAGCCTCGGTCAAGAGAACTTGATGATAACAACCTATTATCACCACAGTCCTTGAGGTTCCTCAGACCCAGTTAGACTAGCCTCAAGTTAGGATAGTTAACTAATACATCGTCTCGACTAAGGGTATCCCCTTCTGCTTGAGGTGTCCAGAGTATTTCAACAGCTAAAAGGCGATCGCTACCAATGGACGCAATTTGTTGCAGGGCCTGTTGAAGATTATTGACTTCGTTAATCTCAGGTAAGTCTAATTTTCCTTGAACCCCGACAATAATCGAAGCCACAATATATTCCCCTGTTTCGGTAAATTTAGATAATTCTCCTTTACCTTCTAACAACTGGGTTGGAGAACTTCCTCGTAACTGATTATTGACATTTGAGAGTGTTTCTGCACTAAATTTACTTCTTTCAGCTAAGGCTAATTGATTAAACTTCGCTTCTGCTGCATCAATGCCTGTGGTATTGGCTTCGGTTAAGCCAGACACCCAATATTCAGGGTGACGCAAGAGGGCTAAACTGGCTTCTTGAAGTACCGTTGCCCGTCCGGATGCGGTATTAGTGTCGGCGGTTTGGGCGAGTTCGTCGAGTTCTTTTTGTAGGTAACGGCCACTGGCTAATAATCCTACCTGAACTTTACCAACAGATACTTTAGTATTATCATAGCCGGTGCCTATTTGATCACCGCCTAAGTTGCTGACGGTTCTAATTAAAAAATTAGCCAAGGCAATGACGATAAAGACGGTAAATAAGCTACCAAAGCCTCCAAAGCCAAAGAAGGGGATAAGGAAAGGAAAGCCAAAGCCTCCGCCTCCGTATCCATAGCCTCCGCCTCCGTATCCTCCGCCTCTAGGGGAACTATAGGTACGGCTAGGGCCTCTAAAGGAACCACCGCCAATTCTCCCCCCTGTACGGGCTGCTAAGGCACTACCAACGTCTCCGAAAACTAGGGTAATGACTAAAACGAGGATTAGTAAGGGTTTCAAAAAGGGTTTAATTTTTTTTAACATACAACGATAATTAAGTGATCCGAATAATCTCTTATTTCTAGTTTATCGAGATTTTCTTGCTGAGGTCTCTATTTATCGTTTTATTTTTACTTTCTCTATCACGTAAAAGTTTTTATGTCAAGTGTTATAAACCAATCATTTTTGATGGAGATAACTTCCTAAAAAATGATAAATTCTCTTGTAAATAGCAGTCATTTCCTGATTATTAAACCAACCGTGACCCCCATTTTTAATGGTCATCAGTTTGTTGGGAACCTGTACCGTTTCTAAAGCTTGGTGTAACTGAATGGCATGACTATACGGAACTATAGTGTCAGCGTCGCCGTGAATGGTGAGAATGGGGGGTAAGTCTTCTCGTACATAGTTGATTGGAGAAACTTTGTGAGCAATCTCGAGGCGATCGCTTTGATTCCCTAACCATTCTACTGCATAATCTTGTTGATGTTTTCCTTGCAGTACATCGGCGACATCGGTGATACCGTACCAGTTGACGATGGCTGCAACTTTAATTTTTTTGTTACTTGGACATTGATGATCGAGATCGCTACTTGCTGGTAGCATACCTGTGATAAGGGCTAAATGTCCCCCGGCAGACTCTCCAGAAAGAACTATTTTATTAATATCAAAACCGTATTTATTGCCATTATTCATAACCCATTTAACTGCACATAAACTATCTTTTACGGCTGCCGGGGCAAGGGAAATATTGGCTAGTCGATATTGAACAGTGACGACTCCCCATCCTTTTTTTATGTAAGGTAAAATGCTTGAAAGCGTAGCATCTTTTGTGCCACTAATCCAACCTCCACCATGAAAATAAATCAAGGTAGGAACTGGTTCGTTCTTGTTTTTTGGGGCATAAATATCTAGCTTTAAAGGGATATTGTTAACTTCTAAGTAGGTAATATTTAAGTGTTTTTGGTAGTTTTGGGGGGCGGTGGTTAAGCGTTTAACTCTATCAGTGAGTTGAACTAAAATAGCAGGAATCATTATCAGTAAAGGTACAAGTAAAATGAATAATAATTGAGGTTTTAATTTCAACATAAAAACATAAATAATATATTAACTACGTCGTGATTGGGCAATTTGCCAACTGAGAAAAATCACAGGAATCATACCTACTAAAACAATAGCTAAAGCAGGGGCGGCTGCATCGGATAATCGTTCATCGGAGGCATATTGATAAACTCTAATAGCTAGGGTATCAAAGTTAAAAGGACGAATCACTAAAGTAGCTGGTAATTCTTTCATGACATCGACAAAAACTAACATAATTGCTGTCAGCATTCCCCCTGTCATTAAGGGCGTATGTATTTTCATTAAAATCTTTCTAGGTGTTGATCCCAAACTTCTCGCAGCGTCGTCTAAACTGGGTTTAATTTTCCCTAAACTGGATTCAACTGCACCAAAAGCAACGGGTAAAAATCGTACTAAATAAGCATAAATTAAGGCTAAAATTGTACCACTAATTAATAAACCTGTTTTGATATTAAAAACTTGCTCCATTGTATCAGCGATCGCATTATCTAATCGCCCTACTGGGATCAAAATTCCTACCGCAATTACTGACCCTGGAATGGCGTAACCCAAAGCAGCAATTCTCACACTAGCGTTCATAAAAAAGTTATCTTGCAGTCGTTTTCCATAAGCCATAATTAAGGATAATATTAACGCTGCGATCGCTGTTACGACTGATACTATTAAACTATGATTCGCTAAGTCAAAAAAGTTATTTTCTAAGGCAGTTTCTGCATTGGCTATGACTAAATCAATTAAGTAGAAGGAAGGGGCTAAAAATCCACCAAAAAAGGGAAAAAAACAAACTAACCAGGCTAATATTGCTCGCCAAGAGGTTAGTTGATACCGAGGAACATGGCTTTGAGGACTACTATTTTGATAATAACGTGCCTGACGACGTGACCATAATTCTAAAAGAATTAATGTAAAAATAAATAACATTAAAAAAGCGGCTAACTGCGCTGCGGCTTCCCTTTCCCCTAAACCAAACCAAGTGTCATAAATACCAGTTGTAAAAGTATTGACTCCAAAATATTTAACCGTTCCAAAATCATTTAAAGTTTCCATTAATGCCAGTGCTAAACCGGCCATAATTCCCGGACGGGCTAAGGGAAGGGCAACTTTAAAAAAGCTTTGCCAGGGACTACAACCTAAAGAGCGACTGGCTTCTAAGGTACAAATTGACTGTTCTAGAAAAGCGGTTCTTGCTAATAAGTAAACATAGGGATAAAGTACCAAAATTAACATGACAATAGCCCCCCAAACTGAACGAATATCAGGGAACCAATAATCATTATAATTTTGCCATCCAAACCAACCACGAAGAGTACTTTGTACAGGACCATAATAGTCCAACATATTCGTATAAGTATAGGCTAATAAATAGGCTGGTGCTGATAGAGGAAGTAGCAATAACCATTCAAACCAATCACATCCCCAAAAGCGACAAATCGTAACTAACCATGCGGTTGCGATACCAATAATTAACACACCTATTCCTACACCAAACATCAGGAGTAAAGAGTTGATAATATAACTGGTTAATACAGTTTCTGCTAAATGTTTCCAAATAGCACCAGCGTCAATAAAAATACTACTAACCACAAATAAAATGGGTATAGCAATTAAAACAGCTATCATCATAACCATAACTGTCCAACCGTTTGAGGGGAAATAATTAATTAAGTTACGAGAGTTAGAAATAATAGAGTTAGATTCATTCATAAATAGATTAATTAAACAGTGATATTTTATGAATAGTGATTGAATTTATATCAATTATGGGACTGAGATCACAAATATTATAATACGTTAACTTCTACTATATAGGATAACAATGTTAAAATTATTATGATATTGACCAAAAAATTGTTATCTAAAAGCAATTATGTCATCACATCTTTAAATTCAGTGATTGATAAGACTCATTCTAGGCTAAAATCAAAATAGTAGTCCTCTTTGATTGAAAAAATAATTATGAAAGACTTACCTCCTCTTAACACAGACACTATTAACGCCATTCTCAATGAAGAAATAGACGATGAAACCGTTATGGAAATGGTGTGGTATTATTTGGGATACCGTTATGATGAAAATAGTAAAACTTGGAATAATTCTGGGGTAGAAGCATCTTGGAAAGAAAACTATCCCGACCCCCCAAATTTTATAGAAAATCGTCCTCCTACAGTTAAACTGACTCGTTCTATTCCCAAAGAAAATAAACAATTGTTGAAAGAAAAATTAGGCTTTAAAGGATATAAATTAGGGACTTTTGATCCTAGAGATACTCGTCGCGCAACCATGGCAAATTGGTTGTTAAGTTATTTGGTAATGCACTCGCCTTAGTAAGTTTTTAGACAAAAAATAATGGGATTAGTCCTAAAATTGCTAATAATAATAATAACCCTAAACTTTGTTTTCTTGTTTGGCGATCGCTAAATATTAAAGCATAGATTCCTTATAATGAGTTAAAATAATAGTAGTAACAGTAGAAGAATAAGTACCCCCTAATATTACCATTAATATCAGTCAACCACAGTTTTTAAAAACTTTTTGTAAAATAAAACTAGCATAAGAAATTCCGCTAACTGCAACCATAATTAACCAAGTTTTGAAAGGATTAATTTCAAAGATTACAAAGTTTTGATTAGGAAGAATAGGAAGAATAACAGCAGTTAGAAATAAAAATTTTGTGAAAATTAAAATATCTTCTCTTCTCTTTCTAAACCAATCAAAAACGAAAGAAAGAAAACTAATAATAGTTCTCAAACTTCAGAAGGAATAAAGTTAAACATTTTACATAATAATCAATCTTTATATAGCCATAAAATTGAGAACAAGCCAAGCGAATAAAATAGCAACAACAGCACCAATTAATGTATTAATAATATTGACGATTTCATTAGTCATCCATTCTAAATTCTCTTGCAAAGTCGCTCCGATTAAACTCTCTAAATTAGTGGCAATAAAAGCAGCAACGATACAATAAACAATACCTGTTAAATAAATTAATCCAACTAAATAACCCACCAAAGCAATAACCCCAGATGCCACAATTCCAGCTAGGGTTCCTTCTAAACTAACTGCCCCTTCTGTTCCAGGAGAAACGGGTTTTAACGTAGTAATTAAAAAGGTACGTTTTCCATAAGCTTTTCCCACTTCTGAGGCAGTGGTATCTGATAATTTAGTGCTGAAACTCGCCACATAGCCTAATAGTAATAACTGCGTCCAAGTAGCATCAATAAATAGGGTTCCTAGGGCGCAAATTGTAGCAATTAAGGCAGAACCCCAAACATTTTCTGGTCCACGCATTCCTGAACGTTTTTCGGCAATTCCAGCAGCTTCTTTTTGCTCCATACCAATTTTAGTTACTCCTGAACCCACTAAGAAGTAAAACATGACCACTGCATACCCTGGCCACCCCAAAGTTCCCCAAACAATTACCCCTAAAATCCAAGCATTGAGATAACCATTAATTGTTAGTAATTTTTTCGGTACTATAAAAGCAAAAGTTATTAAAATGCTGTTAATAATAATACCAAGAATCCAAGAATTGCTTAAGTATAGTTCCATCATAATTCTTAAGTTACTCCTATTGAGATGTTAATAATTTTGACTTCGTTTAGCTAATAAAGCTGTCCCATAAGCTGCTTCAGTTTGGGATGAAATTTTCACAGGAACTTGTAAATAATGCTCTCTTATTTTAGCCCAATTTTTATTTTTTGCCCCACCTCCTGCTGTGTAAACTTTTGTCACGGGAGTTGCTCCTAATGTTTGTAATTTTTCATAGCCTAATGCTTCAATTTTGGCTATATTTTCTAATAAACCTTGTAAAAATTCTACTTTATTATCAGGTTTTGGCTCAAGTTTTGGTGCTAATTTAGAATCATTAATAGGAAATCTTTCCCCAGGTTTTAAAAGGGGATAATAATCTAAGTTAGTTTGTTTTTTAGTATCTATTTGTTGACTTAATAATTCTAACGCTTCATCGTTGAAAAAATGTTTTAACACTGCACCACCCGTATTCGATGCGCCTCCTGTTAACCATAAATTACCTAAACGATGGCTATAAATTCCCGATGAAATATCTTCAACACGAGTGTTACTTAATAATTTCAAAACTAAGGTTGAACCTAAAGAGGTTACTGCTTCTCCCGGGTGTTTAACACCACTTGCTAAAAAAGCAGCAATACTATCCGTTGTTCCTGTACAAACTAAACAATGTTTAGGAAAACTAAACCGTTTACTTATCTCGTTACTCACTGTTTGTATAGGAGTTCCTGGTGGAAAAACTTGAGGTAATATTGAATAAATAGATAACGTTTTTAACCAGTCAGGATAACACAAATTTTCCACATCATAACCCAGTTTTAACGCATTATGATAATCACTAATGCCTAGTTTTCCATGTAATAAAAATCCTAACCAGTCTGCTTGATGCAAAAAATAAGAATCTAATTGTATTTTTTTAGTTTGATACCACCATAATAATTTTACCAAACTAGATGTGGAACTTCTAACAAGATGATTGTTCGGGATAATTGTTTGAAACTTATCTAAGATAGTTATATCTTGTGCATCATTATATAAAATAGGTTTCTCAATTAGTATCCCTTCACTATTACACAATAAAACCGTTGAAGAAGTTCCATTGATAGAGATAACTTCAATTTTTTTTCTAACATCTATCGGTATTTTTTCTAAAAGAAGATAAAGACTATTTTTCCAACCTTTGGCTAAATCATTAGTATTTTGATAGGAGAATGAATAATTAACTTGAGTAACAATTTCTTCACTATTATTAATAACAATAGCTCTTGCTCCTGACGTTCCAAAATCAATCCCTAAAAATAACATAATTAACTTAAATTAGGACGTAATTGATAATAGCGATAAGTTTGATAATCTTCTAAAATTTTATCATGGTCAAAGCAGAGATTTTTCGGTAATTCCCAAAGATCAAAAACGCGCACATTTTTCGCATCATCTGCTGCTTGCGGTTTTCCTGTTGCAGTAGCAATAAAAACAATACTCATGGTATGTTTACGTTCATCGCGATTGGGATTAGAATAAACATGAAATTGTTCAATTAAATTAACCGATAAATTAACTTCTTCTTTAGCTTCTCGGTAAGCTGCATTTTCTACTGTTTCCCCATAATCGACAAATCCCCCTGGTAACGCCCATCCATAAGGGGCATTTTTACGTTCTATTAAAATAATAGGACGGTGAGGTTGATCAATAAGTTCGATGATAATATCAACCGTAGGAATTGGGTTACGAAATGTCATAATTTTGACTCATTAAACTATGATCACTATACAATAAAAATGAATCGATTAAGATAACGACAGTCAGAACTATCTTCCTAAAACGACCATAATGGACAGTATTAAAACCTTTGATGATCTTCAAGTTGAAAACTTTAATAAACTTCAAGATAAACTACGAGAATATTGGCAAGGAAAAGACCTATTTGAGCAGGATGGTTATGATATTTTAGTGGTTCCTTCTTTTAGTATTGATCAGCGAGTGGGTCAAAAAGTTACGGGATTTCTTCATTATGAAGAACGTCTTTTATTTTCTTTAATTCGGTTACGAAATCCGAAAACCCGATTAATCTATGTAACGGGACAACCTTTATCACCCATAATTATTGAATATTACTTACAATTATTGCCAGGAATTCCTTTTTCCCATGCCCGCGATCGCTTACTGTTACTAACAACCTATGATAACTCATTTAAGCCCTTAACTCAAAAGATTTTAGAACGTCCTCGCCTAGTAGAGAGAATTCGCCGTGCTTTACGTCCGGATAAATCTTATATGGTGTGTTTTAATGCCACTCATTTAGAGCAAGAACTTTCTTTAAAATTGACGGTTCCCCTATTTGCAGCCTCACCACAACTCATTTACTGGGGGTCAAAAAGTGGCAGTCGAGAAATTTTTGATGAGTGTTTAATACCACATCCTGACGGAAGTAAATTAGTCAATAATGTTGATGATTTAGTCTTAGAACTTTATGAACTTTGGCAGAGAAATCCTCATTTGAAACGGATTGTTGTTAAGCTAAATGAAGGATTTTCAGGAGAAGGAAATGCCGTTTTAGATTTAGATAAACTCAAAAATAATTTTTTCCATGTATCAGATGAAACCCAAAAGAAAATAGCTATTATAAATAGTCTAGAGCAATTAAGTTTCCAAGCAAAAGACGAAACTTGGGATAATTTTTCGAGTCGAATTCCCGAATTAGGGGCAATTGTTGAAGCATTTATAGAAGGCAAAGAAAAGCGTTCTCCTAGTGTTCAAGGTTTTATTACTCCGAATGGAAACGTTAGCATTGTTTCAACTCACGATCAAATTTTAGGGGGGCCTGACGGACAAATTTATTTAGGATGTCGTTTCCCGGCGGATGAAGATTATCGTCATATCTTACAAGATTTAGGTTTAAAAATTGGTCAAGCATTAGCCAAAAAAGGAGCAATGGAAAGGTATAGCGTGGACTTTTTAGCTGTTCGTAACGCTTCTGAACAAGGGGAAAAATGGGATCTTCAAGCCATTGAAATTAACTTAAGAAAAGGAGGAACAACTCATCCTTTTATGACCTTAAAATTACTAACCAATGGTAGTTACGAGCAAAGCACAGGTTTATTTTATACCCAACATAATCACCCTAAATATTATATTGCTTCTGACAACTTACAAAAATCACAATATTGTGGTTTACTCCCTGATGATTTAATGGATATTGTTGCGAAACATCGCTTACATTTTGACACCAGCAATAAAACAGGAACCGTGTTCCATTTAATGGGTGCTTTATCAGAATTTGGAAAATTAGGATTAACCTGTATTGGCAATTCTTTAGAAGAAGCCGAAGAAATCTATCAAGAAGTGGAAAGGGTTTTAGATTTAGAGTCTGAGATGATTATTGATGAAAACAATGAAACCATTACCCCCAATTTACCCATTGTTTGGACATTATAGGTTAAAATATGTTAGGAGAAAAACTCACTACTTTAATTAACCTAAAGTCATGATATTTCAAGTTAATAGTAAGTGGTGCAAATCTGGCTGATGCCTCTGTTGATAATATTAACCTTAATCATATCTTGCACCTTCGATAAAATTAGCTAGTTTAGGGAGGCAATAGGCAACAGGGTTTTATTTTGAGGCTAACTCATTACAAATTTATTACTCTCGAATAGTTATTGAGGTTTTTTATACTGGTGCAAGATGTCAGCTTAGCCATACTCAACTTGTGGATAATCAGGATATTGATTAACCTTTAAAGACTATTACCAGGGCAAAACTTCACCGTTAGAATGCCAAAAAGTACCAGTATTTTCTAGATTTAATTGGTCAATACGAGCGATTAGTCCTTTCACCGATTGTTTTGTCGTAATCCCATTCGGATTAAAATTAGTCATTCTAGTTTGAACTAAACCGGGATGTAGAATCGCTACAGCAATATTTTTGGGTTTCAAGTCAATCGATAAAGACTTACCTGCCATCGATAGAGCCACCTTTGACATCCGATAACCATAGGAACCCCCAGACGTATTATCTTCAATAGAACCCATGCGACTGGTCATAAAAATGATTTTTGAACCTGTTGTTAAATTAGGAAGCAAAGCACGAGTAAGTCTTAAAGGAGCAAGGGCATTGACCTCAAATTGCTGACGAATACTATTTATGTCTAAATCATTGAGGCTAACTCTTTCTAAAATACCAGCATTATTGATCAATACATCGAGTTTTTGCCCATCCAGTTTTTTCACCAATCTCTCTACATCGGTATTTGAAGTCAGATCAATATTAGTTTCTATCCATATCTCTAACCTTTTTAGTTCCTCAGAGGCTTCTCGACACACCGCAATGACATCATCTCCTCGTTTTTTAAGTTGACGGCAATATTCTAAACCAATTCCTCGATTAGCTCCTGTAATTAAATAAGTTCCCATTTGCTTGTTAGTGGTAAGTTGGACAGAAAATGAAGGTTAATATTTTTTACACTTCTTAAAACATGGCAGTAGTTTAGCATAGTCCGAAAGGGTGAAATCCTGAGACTTACTGACAAAGAGTCCTGTGAAAATTTCAGAAAATTGATATAACTTGATATGAGTATGTTCACTGGTTAAATTTACCCGTCTTGCTATCTGAGTCACGTCCATTCATTAACACCGTTCTCTCCCTAGGATATCCTCTCGGTTTGATTATCCTCTATTTGGGGGTAATTATTGCCTTTGCTGAGGGATTAAACCGTTTAAGAGGGACAGATGCGGAATTTACCCGAAAAATCGTTCATATTGGTTCAGGAAATGTTGTTTTAATTGCCTGGTGGTTACAATTGTCATCTTGGGTTTTGCTGAGTGCTTCTGTGATTGCCAGTATTATCGCTGTTATTTCCTATTTCTTGCCTGTTCTACCCAGTATTAATAGTGTAGGACGCAAAAGCTTAGGAACCTTTTTTTATGCCCTGAGTATCGGGGTTTTAACTCAGTGGTTTTGGACAACAGGACATCCTCAATACTTAGCTATTGGTATTTTAGTGATGGCTTGGGGCGATGGAATGGCCGCTATTATTGGCCAAAAGTTTGGACAGCATTCCTATCAAGTATTAGGGGTTAAGAAAAGTTGGGAAGGCTCATTGACCATGATGGGAGTTAGTTTTTTTGTGACCAGTGTTATTCTTTTATGGGTGGATGAACCTATCTTAAAGGCGGCCATCGTTTCTTTAATTGTTGCGATCGCGGCTATGGGGTTAGAAGCCTTTTCTAAGCTAGGAATTGACAATTTAACAGTTCCTTTGGGGAGTGCGGTTCTCGCCTTTTACTTGATTCACGGATTATTTTAGTTATCAAAACTATGAGCTTTTCAATTTCTGCCACACAAAATCAATATATTACTTATATTCTTTCTGATGAAAGTGCTTTATCTCGTCTCGAAGTTGTTCCAGAAAGAGGTGGAATGATTGCCCGTTGGTCGATTGAAGGTCAAGACGTATTTTACTTAGATGAAGAAAGATTTGCTAATCCTGAGTTAACCGTTAGAGGAGGGGTTCCGATTCTGTTTCCCATTTGTGGAGATTTACCGGATAATGTGTATGTTTATGATAATAAAGCTTATCATTTGAAACAACACGGCTTGGCGAGAAATTTCCCTTGGGAAGTGATTGAGCAATCAACAGACTCCAGTTGTAAGCTGACCTTGAGTTTGAAAAGTAATGAAGAAACCCTGAAAATGTATCCCTTTGAGTTTGAGTTACGGTTAATGTACGAACTAACGGGAAAAACCCTAAAAATTTATCAAGAATATATTAATAAGTCTGATAAAGTAATGCCCTTTTCTTTTGGCTTGCATCCCTACTTTTTTATTAAAGATAAGGAGCAAATGGTTTTAGACATTCCAGCGTCTAGTTATCAAGTGAAAGATACCAAAGAAATCATCCCTTTTGATGGTAATTTTGATTTTAACGAGGAAGAAATCGATGTCGCTCTTAAATCTTTAAAACGGCCTTCTGCAAGCATTCAAGACCGCGCTAGAGGGCTAAAAGTGAGCCTCAAATGGTCTGATGAGTATTCTACAATGGTTTTTTGGACGCTCAAGGGCAAAGAATATGTCTGTTTTGAACCCTGGAGTGCGCCACGTAACGCTATCAGTACAGGAGAAAACCTAACCGAACTTGAACCCGGAGCAAGCTGTGAGGCTGTTCTTGAGATAGATGTGACCTCGGTTTAAAATTAATCCTTGCTTTTGCTAAAAAGCTATGCTATATTAGTAAATCGTGTGCGGAACACACAACGGGTCGCTAGCTCAGCGGTAGAGCACTCGGCTTTTAACCGATTGGTCTTGGGTTCGAATCCCAGGCGACCCATTTTTATAAAAGCTAAAAGCCTCACATTAATTTTGATGTGAGGCTAGGCAATTAAATTAACTGATAATTGATTTAACTACCAACAGAAGATAAAGACTTCATTGAAGCAATTACCGCCTCTGCAACACCACTAGAAGACGCAGGATTTTGACCCGTGATTAAATTGCCATCTTGAACCACTTTTGCTTGAAAATCATCAACATTAGTATAGTTTGCACCCAACTCTTTCAGACGACTTTCTAATAAAAAGGGAACCAGTTCATGAAGTCCGACGGTTTCTTCTTCACTGTTACTAAAGCTAGTCAGTTCTTTTCCTGCTACAAAGGGAGTTCCGTCCGCTTTTTTGGCTGATAATAACCCGGCTGGACCATGACATACCGCAGCAATCACTTTATCAGCGCGGTCAAATGCTTCGACTAAATTGGCTAATTTTTCGTTTTCACAGAGATCCCACATGGGGCCGTGGCCACCAGGAATAAAAATGGCATCATAATCATCTGCTTTTATCTCTGTCAAAGAAACGGTGTTTTTAAAGCGGTTTTGGGCGGTTTCGTCTTTTAAAAAATGACGGGTGTCTTCGGTTTGAGCATCATCTAAAATGCTTTTTTCGTCGATGGGAACCTCTCCCCCGTTAGGAGAAGCTAACGTTACCTCAAAACCGACTTCTATAAATTGATAATAAGGGTTTACAGCTTCTTCGAGCCATATTCCTGTTTCTTGGTCAGTTTCTCCTAGTTGTCTGTGAGAGGTTAATACGAAAAGAATTTGTTTAGTCATATATTGTATGTGTTGAGAAGTAAAAAGTCTTTTCCATTGGGAGTTATACCAATTCTTAAAAGTTATTGGGGACTTAAGTAGTCATTGCGAGGGGTAATATAAACAGTAAGCTTTGAATTTTACTGAAAATCCCCCGAAGCAATCTCTCTAGCTATTTCTGAGAACTGGCATTATTTCCCTAATTATTCACACCGTAACATAAGCATTGTCGAAGTTTCGCCTCTCTAAAGAAAGAAGAAATAGAAATCTTATAATCATTAATTACAATTATTAGTCAAAAATAATGAATAACTGTTTACTGTTCACTGCTCACTACTCAATGCTCACTGGAATTGCATCTTCCATCTTTCCTAACCATTCTATTAAGCTTTCGAGTTGTTTTTGAGGTTTCATCACCCCTAACCCCCTAACAGTGACTTTTTTGGGAGTATAAACAAAGCGCGATCGCAAATGTTGGGGTAAATTTTCTTCTAATAGTTTCCAAGCCGGTTCTTCCATTGGTGTTTCTAAAACAATGTTTTGTTTTCCTTCGGGTTTAATGCGAGAAAATCCTAAAGTTTTAGCTAACTGTTTCAGTTCGATCACTTGTAATAATTGCTGTACGGGAATGGGTAATTTTCCATAGCGATCGTTCCATTCTGCTGCAATTTGAGCCAGTTCTTTCTTAGAATTAGCAACAGCTATTGCACGATAAGCTGACATTTTTTGTTCCATATCGGGAATATAATCCGTCGGAATAAAAGCAGTTAATTGTAAATCGACTTGAGTGTCTTCTACTTTGGGTATTTCTTGACCTTGAATTTCTCGAATGGCTTCTTGTAACATATCCATATATAATTCAAAACCAATAGACTCCATTTGTCCGGATTGTTCGGCACCCAATAAGTTACCAACCCCTCGAATTTCCATGTCACGAGTTGCTAATTGATACCCTGATCCTAACTGACTAAATTCTTGTAACGCTCTTAATCTTTTTCTGGCGGTTTCTGTTAGTTGAGCTTTGCTCGGATACAATAACCAAGCGTGTGCTTGAATGCCGGCTCTTCCGACTCTTCCCCTAAGTTGATACAGTTGCGCTAAACCAAATTTTTGAGCGTCTTCTATGATAATGGTATTAACCCTAGGAATGTCTAAACCTGACTCCACAATTGTCGTACAAACGAGGATATCTGCATCCCCATTGTTAAAGCTTAACATGGTCATTTCTAAGTCATTAACATTCATTTGTCCATGACCAATTGCTATCCTAGCACTAGGAACCATTGTCTTTAATTCGGCGGCTACTTCTTCAATTCCTTCGACTCTGGGAACGACATAAAAAACTTGTCCTCCTCGATCTAATTCATTACGAATAGCTGTCCTAATAACATCAGTATTATAGCGAGATAAATGGGTCTTAATAGGACGACGGGAAGGAGGAGGGGTAGTAATTAGGCTCATTTCCCGTATTCCTGATAGGGACATATACAAAGTTCTAGGAATAGGTGTGGCGGTTAAAGTAAGCACATCTACATAGCTTTTCATCTCCTTAATTTTCTCTTTTTGATTAACCCCAAATCGTTGTTCTTCGTCTACCACTAATAAGCCCAAATCTTTAAACTTGACGCTTTTTCCTAATAGTTGCTGTGTACCGACGACGATATCTAATTCTCCTGTTGCCAAGCGTTGGATAATTTCTTTTTTTTCTGAGGTGGTACGAAATCTATTTAACAGTCCAATATTGATAGGATAGGGCGCAAATCGTTCTTTGAGGGTATGATAATGTTGTTGAGTTAAGATGGTAGTCGGGGCTAACAATGCCACTTGTTTATGACCACTGGTAACGGCTTTAAAAATAGCTCTTACTGCTACTTCTGTCTTACCAAAACCCACGTCACCACACACTAATCGATCCATCGGGCGATCGCTTTCTAAATCTATTTTAACTTCTTGTATGGCTTTTAATTGATCGGGAGTCGGTTGATAGGGAAAAGAGTCTTCTAATTCTTGCTGCCAAGGGGTGTCAACGGGATAGGTAAATCCTACGTTTTTAGCACGTTTTGCATATAAATTAATCAAATCAACGGCTAACTTTTTAATATTTTTACGAACTTTTTGTTTGGATTTTTGCCACATTTTCCCCGTCATTTTATGGAGTTGGGGAGGGGTTGAACCAGTATGACGGTAACGGGATAAACTATCAAAAGAATCAGCTGGAATTCTTAAAATACCATCGGCATATTGTACGACTAAATATTCACGAGTTGCTAAACTTTCTAACTTCAAAAATTTACCAATTCCGTGACTTTTATGAACCACATAATCTCCAGAATGGAGTTGTTGTAAGTCAACTTTTTTAGAAGCAGCACGGCGACGCTTTCTAATATACCCTGCAGTGGCTAAAACGTGCTGACCAAAAAATTCTTTATCGGTAACAACAACAATGCGAAAGGTGGGTAAAATAAAGCCTTCTAATTCTGCTAACCCTGAATATTTTAGAGCGATCGCTGTTCCTTGAATATGAGATTTATTAATCGCTGGATAGTCACGAGGATTAGGTACAAATTGCGCTGGACAATCGTGTTCTTGTAATAAAGAGACAGTTCTAGAAGGTTGCGCCGAAATTAACCAAGTGGCATATTTATCTAAGGTAATACCACTATAAATTTCTCGTTTTCCTCTTAATATTTCTGCCAGTTTAGCGAATTGATGGGGAGTAGTAGGAAGGGGACGACTGGATAAATCTAAGGCGTTTTTATTGTTAACTTCTGAGAGTTCAGATAGATATAATTTAGGGAACTCCTGTGTTAATTTAAACGAATCATTAAAACTTCTGTGATTTTTTGGGACAGATTTTTCTTGTTCTTGCCAGTTTTCTTCGATATAATCTAACCAGCGATCGCTATGGGATTCACATTGTTCGATTTCGTCAAAAACACAAAGGGTGTCAGGAGATAAATAGTCTAAAATGCAAGCAGGTTGCTCGAAAGCTATGCCTAAAAATCGCTGTATTCCTGGGGGATAATTATAGTTTTCTAAGCCTTCTTTTTCTTCTTCTGATAAATAATTATCTAAGCTGTAATCATTCTCTTTAATGGTATTAGCAATAATTGTATTAAAGCTAATGGGAGTTAACAATATATTGTCTATAGAATCAAGCGATCGCTGAGTGGCTGGATCAAATTCTCTTATTTTTTCTAATTCATCCCCAAACCATTCTAATCTAATAGGAACTTCTGAAGAAACGGGAAAAATATCAATAATATCACCGCGCCGACTCCATTGTCCTTCTACTTCTACTAAATTAACTCTTTCATACCCTAATTTAACTAAAGTTTCGTCAAATAGTTTAGATTTCTCTATCATCCCCGCTTGTAAATTTAAGCAGTAATTATGAAAACTATCAGGGGGTGGTAAATGAGGTTGTAAGGCTTTTTCTGTGGTGACAATAGCATAATTATTTTTTTCAGCTTCCGATACGTTAAGGTTAGATAATACCTGCATTTGTCCCCAAATCATTTCCGATTCAGGGTTCAAAGGTTCATAGGGAGATGCTTCGGTTGTGGGATAAAAATTAACGGTTTTCCATCCCATAATTTCTAGTTGTACTGTCCATCTTCCTGCTTCTTCTAAGGTTGCACAAATAACTAATAAATTTTGTTGATTAGCTTGGGCTAAAGCTGAAGAAATTAATCCTTTTGGCAGTCGATTAATGCCTTTTAATCCTAATTCATTGTTTCCCTTCAGTTTATCTAATAATTCTTTAGTTAAGGGTGATTTTTGTAGAGTACGAATCAGAGAAGAAAAAACCATAATCAACTAGAAATCCGTTTATTTTGTTAGTGTAGCACATCAAGTATGGTTTTAACATTTCCACTACTTATTTAAAATGATTTTTCTAAGGTCGTTATTATAAAAAACAATTTATTTTCTTGATCTTTTAAAGTTACTTTATATTTTGATAAAATAAAATAATAGAGTATAGAAATAATGTATGACTAATCAGCTATACGATCAAGATTTACAAATCTGGATTGAGCAAACCATTAATCAACTAAAAAATCGTGAGTTTGACTCATTAGATATTGAGCATTTAATCGAGAAATTAGTTGATTTGGGTAAGTCTGAAAAAAACGCACTCAAAAGTAATCTTAAAATTTTGCTGGCACATTTACTAAAATTATATGTCCAGTTTGATGCACCCGAAACCATGAAAAGGAGTTGGTATAGTTCAGTTATTGAACATCGTCAGCGTGTTCTCGATAATTTAGCTGATACTCCCTCTCTCCAAACTTTTCTAGCAGAAGCAATAGAAAAAGCTTATGCAGATGGGCGCAAATTGGCTATAAAGGAGGGAAAGTTAGCTAAATTTGGGGTACAAATACCGAAAGAAAGTGAGTATCCTTTGAGTTGCCCTTTTTCGATTGAGCAAATTTTAGATGAGGACTTTTATGGGGTTTAACGTCGATAATTGATTGTTTCCGATTCTCCTAAAAACTTTGGGCTTGTTTTTAATATTTTACAATCTAAAAATGCTTTAAATCTAGCTAAAACTTCTCTTAATCGTGTTTTTATTCCAGCGAAAGATTGCACGTCTGACGCAGAAAAAGCAATTGGATTTTGTCCTTTTGATTGTGCAATATATAAAGCTCGTTGACAATGAAATGTTTGAGACACAATAATATAATCTTCCAAACCAAAAACTTTTTTAGCCCGTACAATAGAATCTAAGGTTCTAAACCCTGCATAATCTTGATTGATATATTGAGAAGGAACCCCTAACTCAATTAAATCTTGTGTCATTTGACTGGGTTCGTCATAAAATTGTGTTGAGTTGTCCCCTGATACTAAAATTCCGTCTATTTTCCCTGCTTGATATAATTTGGCAGTAGCTTTTACTCGATAAGCATAATAAGCATTGTAATAGGTTTTTTCAGAGTGGTTAACATATTTAGAAGTCCCTAATACTAAAGCAATTTTTCGGTTAGGAACTTGATTAATATCCGAATAAATATACTGGTTAAATTGACTACCAATATACAAATCTATGGATATAATTAAGACCAGGAAAGCAATAATTACTATTCCACTCATAATTAATAGACTAGGAACAAAGCTGCCTTTTTTTTTAGCTATTTTTTTGCCCGCTTTCCTCTTCATAGTTGGATTTTATTCCCTCTAATGGAATAATCTAATAATTCAATCGGGTGTATTAATTTTATATCTTTTCCTTGTTGGTTTAAATGTTTTTTAATTTGTAAAGAACATCCGGGGTTAGGAGATGCAATTAATTTTGCCCCTGTATTCATTAAATTATTAACTTTTTGTTGGCCTAATTCATCGGCAATTTCTGGCTGTAACATATTATAAACCCCTGCACTGCCACAACACAAAGCTGCGTCAATGGGTTCTTTTAATATTATTCCTGGAATTTGTTTAAGTAGTTGGCGAGGTTGTAAGCTGATTTTTTGCCCATGTAAGAGATGACAAGCATCTTGATAAACTAAGGGTAACTCATCATCAGTTAAGGGAGATAATGGAGTAGTCAATTCAATTTCTGTTAAAAATTCTTGAATGTCTTTAACTTGATTTGAAAAGTGTTCACCTTTTTCTTTATATTCTGAATCATCTGCTAAAATATGACCATATTCTTTTAAAGTATGACCACATCCAGCAGCATTTATAATGACATAATCAACATCAGTATTAGCAAAACTATCAATCATCTGTTTAGCTAAAGCTTGCGCTTGTTTTTCTTGTCCCTGGTGTGCCGGTAATGCAGCGCAACACCCCTGAGTTTTAGGGATAACCACTTCACAACCATTAGCGGTTAAAACTCTCACTGTTGCTTCATTAACTGGGGAGAAAAATAACCTTTGAACACATCCTAAAACCACACCAACACGATAGCGTTTTTTTCCTTGTGCTGGTATTACATCAGGATAAGTTTGATTGAATGATTTTAGGGTAATGTTAGGTAGAATAGACTCCATTGCTGCTAAACGAGGAAACAAACGTTTTAATAATCCCGTTTTGCGAACAATTTTTTGAATTCCTAATTTTTGGTACACCCAAAGTAAGGGTAAGAAAATCTTTAATCTTTCGGGATAGGGAAATAGATTAAAAATAATACTTCTAATGATTTGATCAGCCAAATTCCTTGGTTGATTTCTTTCTACTTGGGGTCTTGTGGCTGATATTAAACTATCATATTGTACTCCTGATGGACAGGTAGAAACACAAGCTAAACAACCTAAACAACTGTCAAAATGCTGTGTTGTAGTCTCATCTAAGTCTGCTTGTCCTTTATTAATAGCATCCATTAAATAAATTCTACCCCTAGGAGAGTCCATTTCTTTACCAATTACTCGATAACTCGGACAAGTAGATAAACAAAAACCACAGTGAACACAACTATCTATTAATTCTTGTTTCGGAGGATTTTTTGAGTCAAATCCTTTCATTTCTTCTTCTAAAGCTTGTTGAAAATTAAAACTATTATTGGAGTTATCAGAAAGTTGCATAATAATAAACTAAATTTCAAAACTTAACTAAACAAAACGAGATGGACTAAATAAATTATTAGGGTCAAATTGCTTTTTAATTTGTTTCATTAAGGGTAAGGCATTCCCTGAATATCCCCAAGGTTCAAATTGTTTTTTGATGCTTTGATTAGCTTCTAAAATGGTTAAAAATCCTCTGTTTTCTTGAGAAAGGGATCGCAATTGTTTTAAAATGCCTAAACTAGGTTCTAAATCAAGTTTAAACTGTCCGATACCACTATTAAGATTAATCATTGCCCATGCTTTTTCTGGGGTCAAGTCATTTAATTTCATTAACCAGTTCATAGCTTGATTGGGTATTATTCCTATTTTGCCTGTTATCGTTGAATTTGTGTTAGAAATTCTGATTAATTCTTGTAATCCTTGCCATAGATTTAGTTCTATTTCATCTTGACAAAATGCAGTTTTTAGGTTTAATTGTTTAGCGATCGCTTGCACCTGTTTACTTTGTTCTTCAATACTTTCAGGAATGCTTTGAAACTGTACCATTAAGCCCATTTTTTTCCCTAATTCTAAGGTTTTAATTACAGATGGGGAAATCATTTCAGCAGCAGTAGGTTGTAATCCTGATTGTAACAAGGTTTTTGCCATTTGGTTGATGTCGTCTGCTTCCCCTGTCATCACTAAGGTTCCGGATGCTTCAGGGATAGGATACAATCGGAAGGTAACAGTAGAAATAATACCTAATGTGCCATAAGACCCTACAAATAGTTTCATTAAGTCGTATCCTGCCACATTTTTAACAACTTTCCCCCCTGCTTTCGCTATTTCCCCATCCCACCGCACAAAGGAAAGTCCTAACACTAGATCCCGTATTCCTCCATACCGTTGTCGCCATGATCCGGTGTCTGCTGTGGCTATAATACCCCCTATGGTGGCTTCTTGGGAGTAGGCAGGGTCAATGGGTAAAAATTGATTATGATGTCGTAAAATAGCTTGTAATTCCCTTAGTTTTATCCCTGCTTCGACGGTAATAGTTAAGTCGCTAACTGCATGATCAATGACTTGATTAAGTTTTTGGGTACTAATCATTAGGTTAACATCAGAAACTAAGCCACCCCAGTCTAACTTACTCCCATTGCCACAGGGAAGCATTGACCATTTATTTTTACTGGCTATTCTAACAGTATCTTTTAAAGTTTCAATATTAGGGGGAGTGATTAAATAGTTAGGAACACAACGATTATCAACTGTGTTTTTTACCCGATCTTTCCAAGCAATATCAATGGTTTCCCACCCAATAATATCAGGGGAGTCTAATACAGATTCTAATTTTGAGGCGATCGCAGAGTCCATAAGTATTTAGTTAAACACTGTCAGTATATTTTACCATTATTGCTTAACTAACTTTTGCGAATTGTAAATATTCAATTCAATCATTAATAATTTCTTGACTGCCATAAAAACCCCAAATTTTAACAACAATCATAAGAATAAATCACCCGACTAAAATCTAATGTTTTCAACGCAGAGGGTTGAATAAAAAAGTTACCAACCCCTGCATCCCCCCACATAATGTCTGCGTCTTCATCGGAGATCATTTGAAACAGTAACTCATAGGGTTCTATATTTTCATCAAAATCAATTCTAGGATCATCTTGAGTAAAAAAGGGATAACCGCCTAATTTATGTTCTTCCCCATCATATAAGTCTACATAATCTTCTAAAAGATCATAATAGTCTAAATCTTCTTCTGAATTATCAACTAAATGTTCTATCATCTCTTCTAAGCGATAATCACACCCACTAATGGGTTCAGATTTTTGTTCAAATGTTAACGCAAAACTTCCAATAAACGGTAAGATCATATCAGGATCATCCATACTCGGAAGAAAACTGAAATCAGTAATTAAATTCTTTTCATCTAAATCAATTTTATCAAAATAAATCACCCGAAAATGGCTTTGATTTGATAAATCTTCATCATCTACTCCATACAAATCATGATAACTATCAATATAAAATTGTAAAATTCCTTCTTTGGGAAAATTATCTAATAAGAGAGTTTCAGAAAAATTAATTTGAGCTAATAAGATTAAATGTTTTCCTTCTGGACTTTTGGGATACTCTAACCCCTTAGGAAAATAGGGTTCTCCTCCAAACTTACTTTCCCATACAGTCATTTTATTACTAAATGAAGGGTTTATTTTCAGATACAGTTTTTGAGTTGCTTCTAACTCTTTGCGTAGGGTATCTAGAGGAGGAGGCAGCTTCATGATTATTTAGATTCTTGGTCGTACAACCTCTCATTTTACAGAAGGACGGCAAATTTACGAAGTTGTTAATCTTTAATTAAGAAACTCGTTATCCAGAAATCATTTTATATTAATCTACTTCGCTAAAATTATATTTTTCTTATGTTCTATTTTAAATGAATGAAGGAATTTTTATCATTCTTTTACTTAATTTTCTCCATTTTAGGGAGAAAAAATTATTAATTGTTAATTATTAATTATTCATTAATAAAAGAGCTTAGCTCACTGCTGAAGGTTGACTTTTAGCAATAGGAAGAGTAAACCAAAATTGACAACCATTTCCAGGGGTACTTTCTACCCCAATATTACCCCCATGAGCCTCAATAATTTGACGACATTGATAAGAACCTAACCCAATACCTGTCCTACGTCTATCATGTAAACTACGAAGATATAATTTAAACAATTGACCACATTGTTGTTCACACATTCCCACCCCGTTATCAGTCAAACGACAATGGAGCATACCTTTTTCAAGAGTTATATCAATACTTAAATTAATACCAGGGGGGTTATGTTTTAAAGCATTAGTGACCAGATGAGTAAAGACATGATGTAATTTTTCTTTATCTCCATAAGTTAATGGCAAATTATTAGGAATATTTAGAGTTAAATGGGCTTTGTTTTGTTTCAGTAATGGCTGCCATTCTTGAGTTAGTTTATTAACAAAATTGTCTAAAGATAATGTTTCGCAATGAATCATTAATGGTCTTTGTTCAGAAAAATGATCTTCAGATAGGGCATTAATTAAAGTTAATTGACGATCACTACTATTAATCATTCTATCCAGAATAGAGCGAGACAAGGTTAGGCTATCTCCCGGACGATTTTGTAAATTTTTTAATAACATTAAAAGACCCATAATTGACGTACGTAAATCATGGGAAACTGCTTGTAAAAACACAGCTTTCATGTCATGTAATTCTTGGACTTCGGTGATTTTTTCCTGAAGCTGATAAGTGCGATGTTGTACCTGTTTTTCTAAATTAGAATTTAACCGTTGTACTTGCTGATAAAGTTGCGCCTGACTCATAGCAATCATCACTTGACCAGCTAATTGTTCTAATAAATTTATCTCCTGTTTATGCCAATGACGTACCCCAAAACATTGATGAGCCACCAATAATCCTAACGGCTTACCATCAAGATGTAAAGGAACAACTAAAGCTGCTTCAATCTTATACTGTTGGGTATATTGTTGTAGGGCTGGGGATAAATTTAAAGCTTTAATATTATCAGAAATAAAGGTTTGAGCTTGACTAAAAAGAAAAGGTAAATCTGTTAATAAATCATCCCTAGCATTACCACCTAATAAACTAGGATAATTACTGTTGAGAGACTCAGCCACCACCTCAATACGTCCTCCATCTTGCCAAGAGGCAATAAATACGCGATCAGCATGGATTAACTGACGAATTTCTGTCACCGTAGTGTTAAAAATCTGTTGCAAATCGAGAGATTGACGAATTTTTAAAGAGACTTCTGCTAATAAGTGGTCCCGTTCTAGGGTTGCCCGTAACTGTCGTTCTGCCCGTTGTCTTTCTGCTACGGCTGCTGATAATAATAAAGCCGTTGCGCTGACAATAACAATAAACATTTGTAGCAATAAAATGGTTTGAGACTCATTAGCTGTTTGCATCACAAATGGACCCACGCCTTGATCCGTTCCTGCGATCGCCAGTAAAGCTAAAGATAAACTCCCTAAAACCGCCCCCCAAGTTTGAAAACGAATGGCTGCCCAGACGACGATAGGAAAGGGCAAATACTCCAAATACTGGGCATTACTCAACCCCCCATCCATCAAGATTTCCACCTGGGTATGACGGTAAAACACGATCCAACTCAACCCAACTAAAAGTCCGCCACAAAGAAGTCCTTCGAGGATACGCTCTTTTTTGTGACGACGAAATAAGCCTGCGCTATCGAGGTATATCCGCAATAGAAAGGGCGTTATCACCAAAATGCCACTACAGTCGCCTAACCATCCGATCCACCACTGTGACGCAAAATTCTCCCAATTCAGAGAACCCATTAACATGGGTAACATTGTGCTGATGGTGGCGTTAAAAATAGGAGATACCATCCCTGCCAAAAACACCAAAGCAGTAACATCATGAATTCTAGAAAGACGACAGGAGAAATGACACCAACGTAATAATTTAAAAGCTAACCAAGCCGAGAGGCTACTGCCTACAGCCGAACTTAAAATGATTTCCCAGTTAGCTCCTAACAGGAACATTAACAGAGCATCACCGATAAAAATGCCTAACCAAACCTGTTCTCCGTAGATTAGCAACGCGGTTAGGGCAATGCCGGCTGATAGGCATAGGGGAGACATTTCTACCTCAAGTCCCATGCCCCAATGAGCTAAGAAGCCACCACTCAGGTAAGCCAAGGCTACCAGAGCAACGATAACAGAAGAATATTGCCGCGGACCACGAGTTAAAGTCATAAACTCAACTATCTCACTCTAACTAAAGAGTGCCTAACTCAATCATGTTTGTGCCTCCCCTAGATGGGTGAATTTAAGCATAAGTGGAGGTTTGTGTGAAGATGTTGCTTGAAAAATACTGATTTTTTTTAACTTTTAGCCTATTGTTAAGAAAGTTTCTTGTTACCTTGTCACCTCCATGCGAATTTTAATTGTAGAAGACGATCCCTTGATGCAGTTGGGCTTAGAACAGGCTTTAAGCGAACATCCTAACTTTGAGATTATCGGACAAGCCGAAGACGGTTATACTGGTGTTCAACAAGCCCTGGAACTTCAACCTGATTTAGTGGTCATGGATATTGGTTTACCTCGTTTAGATGGTATTGCTGCCACTAAACAAATTAAGGAAAAACAGCCTAATATTCATGTGGTTATGTTGACTTCTCATACCTTGCAAACGGAAGTCGTTGCCGCCTTATCTAGTGGGGCTGATGCCTATTGTATCAAAGGAGCTAGTTTAGAGCGATTATTAGCTGCCATTGACGCAGCCCAAGATGGGGCAACTTATCTCGATCCTCAAATTGCACGATTAGTTTTAGATAATTTAAAACCGCCAACTCCAGAACCCAATCAAAATATTGCCCTATTATCGGAACGAGAGTTAGAGGTTTTAAAGTTAATTGTGGAAGGAAAAAGTAATAACGAAATTGCTGAAGAGTTATATTTAAGCACCAATACCATTAAAACCCATGTTCGAGGGATTATGAATAAATTAGCCGTTGATGATCGGGTTCAAGCTGCCGTAGTTGCTTTGCGTTCAGGATTAGTTTAATCTATGTAAAGTTTCGTGTATTATCAAGAAACTGTGCTAAAAAATTCCTTTAGATAGCTGAAAAAACATCTCTTTATAGATTAAATTTTTGCTAACAATGGTCACATTTTTTTATGTCTAGTATCTATAGCAATCAAAAATGATTCATGAGATATTCTTTTTGTGATCTGTTGCCTTTTGCCTTCGACTTAGCTTTAATTCTCACAACTGACAACTGATTGCTATATAAGGAAGAAGATATTGATAGGTTGCCAAATAAATGCCAAGATTCATTACAACAATTAGGTTATTAGAAAGTTCAATGATGAAAGTTACTTTTTGTGCATCTGATTTTCCTAATAAAGTCGGAGGACCATATAGTTGGTTACCACGGCTTCTTCCATTGCTTAGAGACCGTGGAATTGAATCAAAAGTCTTATTTTTTATACCTGGAAAGCGAAAACAATGTCGAGCCGTTCAATTAGTAAAAGAGCAAGGCTTTGAGTATTCTGTCAAAAAATTTCCTCGTTATACCGACCAAAGAATTCGTTGGATTTTAGAAGAATTAAAAGAAGATTCTCCTGATGTTTTTATTCCTAATTTAGTAGTTCCCGCCTTTTATGCGAGTCGTTGGGTTAAAAAAGCAGGAATTCCTACCGTTGGAGTTATGCACTCTGATGATTCTTTTTATCATAGTGTACTAGATCAATTTGTCTTTGGTTCATCGGATTATCGGCTTTCTGGACTTGTTGCTGTTTCCCGTTTTATTGAAGAAACCATACATAATCAAGGAACAACCCAATCTTTGATCCGATGTATTCCTTGTGGCGCACCCGTACCCCCAACTACCACTAAAAAAACCTCTGATAAATTGAGAATTATCTATGTTGGCCGTTTAGTTGAAGAACAAAAACAAATTTCTTTGTTAACTAAAGCTTTTTGTCGTGCTGTCAGGGAGGTTCCTGATACAGAGGCTATTATCTACGGTAGCGGTTCTAGTCGTGATGCCGTAGAGAAAATTATAGCTGAAGAAGGTCGAAGTATTTCCGTAAAATTAGGGGGTAGAATTGATAGTGATAAGGTTCAACAAAACCTGTTACAAAGCCATGTCATCGTTTTATTATCTGATTACGAAGGACTACCCATTGCCCTAATGGAAGCTATGGCCTGTGGGGTTGTTCCTGTGTGTTTACGCATTCGTAGCGGTATTCCAGAACTCGTTGAAGATGGTGTGACTGGTTTATTAGTCGATGATCGCGGAGATAGCTTTGTTGATGCTATTCGACGGTTACAGCAGGAGTCAGGACTCTGGGAAAAACTATCTCAAGGCGCACGTTCTAAAATGGAAAGGGAATATTCTGATTCTATTGCAGGTGATCTTTGGGCAGAATTATTACAAGAATTACATCAAAACTCAAATCGATCCCAAGAGATTAAAATTCCTCGTTTTCTCTCTGTTCCTCCTGTTCATCCTGCATTTGTCAAACGAGATCCTCGTCGTCCTTCCCTTGGTAAGCGTTTGTTAGCTAAATTCCCTAATCTTCTTAAAAAAACAAAACAAATTGACGATTAAGTTTAACTCATCTTATTTTAGAAGAACAAACAAGAAAATTTTACATTCAAGATTTATTTACGGGAAAACTATGTCCTTTGTCGATTTTATGATTATTGGTGCTATGAAAAGTGGTACCACAACCCTTAGTCAGATTTTATCCAAACATCCTGATGTCTGTTTTTGTAAGGTAAAAGAACCTCATTTTTTTAGTAAAAATCCTAGTTGGGAGAATAATATTAGTGACTATCGCGCTCTTTATTCTCCTAAAAATCACCAAATTTGCGGAGAAGCTTCTACGACTTATACCTGTTATCCTGAATTTAATCAAGATATCTGGAATTCCCTTTATAAATTTAATCCTAAATTAAAACTAATTTACATTATGAGAGATCCTGTAGATAGGATCGTGTCTCATTGGATGCATATGTATTTGCGAGGATATACATCAGAAACTTTTGAAAACATTGTTTTACAAGATCCTTCTTATATTAATAGAACAAGATATTATATGCAAATTAGGCCTTATTTAGAAAACTTCGGTCAGGAACAAGTTTTACTATTGTCTTTTGAGGAATTTATCAATAACCAATCTGAAGTATGTAAAAGAATTACTGATTTTTTATCTATTGACTATTCTTTTGAAAAAAAACCCGAACAATTTCATGCTAATGTTTCTGTTGGAAAAACAAAAAGAAATATTATGATTGATCAGATAAAAAGTAATCACGGTGTAAAATTAATGAAAAAATTTTTTCCTAACAATTTTAAAATCTGGACTTATAAAAACCTACATAAATTAACTGAGAGAAAAATAGATCAACGTCCAATAGTTTCTAATAACTACAAAGAAATCATTTGGAACTTATTATATTTAGATATTGAAAACATTGAGAAAATCATGGGAAGAAAATTGATTGAATGGAAATCTCAGAGTTTTCACAATATATCCGATTCATCTGTCCCTCAGTCATCATTAGATTCTCTCTAAACAACGTAAGATAAAGCTTTTTCACTTTTATTTAAACATTTATCATATAAAGATCATATAAATTGTATAATCTTACTAAAAACTAACATTCAATTCAAACAACAATCATGTCATCTAATCAAGGCACTATTTTAGTAACAGGAGGAGCCGGATATATTGGTTCTCACGCCGTTTTAGCCCTCAAAAAAGCGGGTTATGATGTGATTATTCTCGATAACTTAATCTATGGTCATCAAGATTTAGTAGAAACGGTTTTAAAGGTAGAATTGATAGTAGGTGATTTAGGCGATCGCTCCCTGCTTGATGATATATTTAAACAGTATTCTATTGATGCAGTGATGCACTTTGCAGCCTTTGCTTACGTAGGAGAGTCCATTAAAGAACCTCATAAATACTATCGCAATAATGTTGCTAATACCCTCAATTTATTAGAGGCTATGAAATCAGCGTCTATTAATAAATTAGTCTTTTCTTCTACTTGTGCAACTTATGGAATGGCTGAATTTTCTCCCATAACGGAAGAACATCCTCAAAACCCCATTAATCCTTATGGTGCTAGTAAATTAATGGTAGAACAAATCTTACAAGATTTCTCAAAAGCTTATAATTTAAACTATGTTTGTTTCCGCTATTTTAACGCAGCCGGAGCGCATCCGGAAGGGTTATTAGGTGAAGATCATGATCCCGAACCCCATTTAATCCCTTTAGTGCTTTTAACTGCTTTAGGAAAACGAAAATTTATTTCTATTTTTGGCACAGATTATCCGACTTCTGATGGTACTTGTATTCGTGATTATATTCATGTTCTTGATATTGCTCAGGCACATCTTTTAGGATTAAACTATTTACAACAAGGCAGAAAATCTGATGTTTTTAATTTAGGAAATAGTAACGGATTCTCTATTCAAGAAGTCATTGATACTGCCATTAAAGTAACCCAAAAAGATATTAATGTTAAAATTGGCGATCGCCGTCCAGGTGATCCCCCTATTTTAGTAGGAAGTGGCGAAAAAGCTACTAGAGTTTTAGGCTGGAACCCTCAATATTCTAGTTTAGAAAATATTCTTTCCCACGCTTGGCAATGGCATCAAAAAAGACACAGTAAATAATCAATAGTGAATAATTAATAATACTTTTCTATTCTTGACTATAACTTCTTCCTCGCCATTGTTTCGGAGTTTGGAAAGAGGATAAAAAGATTCTCAACACCGCTAAAGGATCAGCTAAAGGCGATAACCAAAAGAATAATGATTTAACTAACAAAGACTTATCCTTGTAATAGGAAGGAAAAACAGCGAACAATAACCCAAACCGAATGATAACTAAAATAAGATTTAAAGCGATCGCTAATTGTAAACTGAGGAAATGATAACCATTAAACCAAAAACTAATTAATAGAATTAATAATAATAAAGGTAAAGCTTGAGTCAATAATAATAAAGCTAAATCACCCCAAACTTGAGGAGATGAGGCAGCATCTTTAAGATCAAGCGATCGCCCCCATTCTTTCCAGGTTTCTTTGATTCCTTCGTACATCCTCACCCGAATCAGGTTCTTACCGTCCAAAAAACCCACCTTAAACCCCTGTTTAGCTGCTTCACGGGCTAAAGTAACATCATCACAAAACGAACCCGCAGCGCAAGCATATCCGTCCAATGCTTCTAAAACCGAACGACGAGACAAGAAACATTGACCATTCGCCATCACTCTATCTGGACTTTGTTCTCGCACTCCAGCCGAATCAAAACGATACAATAACGTCATTAATAAAGCGGGTTGTAACCACCATTCTCCTGCATCTTTGAGGATAAACTGAGGGGACAACGAGACGATATCATAACCTTCTTCCTCGGCAGCTTTTACTAAACTAGCCACTAAACCCCGTTGGGGTTGGGTATCAGCATCAATGCCTAATACCCATTTACTGCGAGGAGAACTGTGTAAAAATCCATTGTGTAAAGCCCAGGGACGGCCAACCCATCCCAAAGGCAAAGGATCATCGGTAATTAGGCGAAAACGGGGATCGTGTAATCCTGCGGTTTTAACCAGTTCTTGAGTTCCATCTTGAGAATGACTATCTACGACAATAATTTCTCGAACTTCATAACTTTGTTGTCCTAACCCTTGTAAACAGGGTGTAATGCGTTCTGCTTCGTTGAGGGTAGGAATGACGACACTCACTTTACCCAACATTTCAGGATGAGGTAATTGGGGTTTTAAAGGTGGGCGACGCTTAGCCCCTTTCAGCAGACGAGACAACAAAATAAGGGTTGCTGTTCCTTGAAACAGTAACACAGACAGAGAAATAACGCCGATAACCGTATCATTCAACAAAATAGAAACTCCATGATCCATAATCCATTGTCAATTATCCATTATTAAAAGACACCTTGACGAGATTTTCGGGAATATCAGCCTCTGTTGGGGTATCAGCGAGACGATACAATACCAATACAGGGATTAAACCAACTATTAACCCTAACAACACCGGAATATAAATTCCTGCCGCTAAACTCATAATCATGGCAAAAGCAAAATTACTGACATAGATGGCTAAAGGCAGTCCTAAGTTATGTTGAGGAAAATTAAAGGGTTTAACTTTCCAAATTAAGCTAGCAACAGTCATAAAAATTGCCCCAGTTCCGAACCAACCGGCAAAGTTTTGATAAGGCATTCCAAAAAATGCCCCTGGTTGATCCCAAACCCAAAACGGCATGGTGGTTTGACTCATGGCTGGATCTAAAACAAAATCCCAAGCAGTTAAGAAAATGGAACCGAGGACGATAGAAGCAACTATTTTTAGCCAATTTTGAGAAATTTTATTATTTAATCCGGCGCGGGCAATTAAATAAGCACTAAATCCTAAATAAAACCAAGACAGGGGAATGGTGAAGGGAACTAACCCCGCGATTTTATAGCCTAATCCTGTTAAGTAGCGGTAGTGACCAAAAGGGAACCCGGTACTGGTTCCCAATAATTCACTGGTTAAGGAAATGCCTAAAGCGGGTAACATAAAGCCCAACCAATGCCACACCCCAAGGGTTCGATAAGCATAGACAGTTACGGCGGCCATTCCTAACAACATATACATTACGCCACCGCCGGCCATAGACCAAGCAAAGGCGGTTTTGCCAATGGGGGGTAAACTAGCAATAAAATCAGGATTAGGTAACACTAGCAATAATCCTGCTAAACCAAAGGCCATAGAGAAAATATGGCCAATCACAAGAATGCGTTCTACGCGCATAAGGGTATTCATGAGTTTCTATCGATAATCTGTGAGTTAAATTCTAGTTTACAAAACTTTATAAAAAAAGATAATACTAAACTTAAAGAAGGCAGGAGGCAGAGGGCAGGAGGCAGATGGTAGGAGGCAGAAATTCAGAGTTTTAATATCGATCATCGTAGTCGTCGTAATTATCGTAGTAATCATCTCGATCACGTTGCTGTTTATTTTGACGACTTTGTATTTTTGCTTTGAAAATTTTCCACAATTTCTTTAACCGTAAATCTAAAGAAAATCCCCGTTCAGTTTGAATCACAATAGTGTTGCCTACTCTATCATGAAAAGCTTGATTATATTCTTCATCTCCAATGGCAATGCCACAATCGATAATTAAAGGAGTAATAAATATTAACATCGATAATCCATTTTTAAAATTAATATTTAATCCCACCATAGCCAACATGGCAGCAAATCCTAAAATGGCTTCTCGTTTAGCTAATTCTTGTAACCCAGGAATTCGTAAAAATCGAAGGTCAATGACTTTAATATCAAACGCCCAACTTCCTAAACTTTGTCCTTTATTTTTTCCAACAATAATGACTCTTAAAATTAGCCAAATACCGAAAAATACTAGGTTTTTAACCAATCCTTGAAAAAAAGAACTCAGAAACCATACGGTTATAAAGTCTAATAAAAAAGCATAGGCACGACGATCTAGGGGAACTTTAGGAAAGCGGCGATTAGTGGGAGGTAATTGATTAGAATACATAGAATTTTTGCTTACTTAAACATCGCTTGAAAGGCTTTTACTTTTAAATCAATTCCTGTAATCGCGGTTCCCACAACAACGGAATAAGCTCCATAATTTAAGGCTTTTTTGGCATCTTCTGGGATAGAAATTCCTCCTTCTGCAATAATAGGAACGGATAATTTTTGCCTCATTTCTTCTAATAATGAAAATCCGGGAGGACTCAAATTTTCAGTTTCTTTGGTATAACCATAAAGGGTGGTTCCAACAAAATCTGCCCCTGCTTGGGCTGAGGCGATCGCATTTTCTATAGTGTCTACATCAGCCATCACTAATTTTCCTAATTTTTGATGAATATTGTTAATTAAATCGGCTAATTTTTCTCCTTGGGGACGCTTTCTTAAGGTTCCATCAATAGCAATAATATCAGCCCCGGCCTCAGCGATCGCAACGGTATCATTATAACAGGGCGTAATATAAACATCATACCCTGAATAGTCCTGTTTCCATAGTCCAATAATAGGAATATTGGGCAATTCTTGTCTCACTTGTCTAACATGATTAGGGGTATTAACTCTTATTCCTTTTGCCCCTTGATTAACGGAAGCTTTGGCCATCGCAGCAATAATTTTAGGGTCAAATAATGGAGAATCAATCGGGGCTTGACAGGAAACAATTAAACTAGATTTTGGTATGATCATAAGCTAATTTTTATTGTATAAAATTTATAATTTGAGCAGTAAATGGATAAATATTCGCAATCAATTTAATTGATCACTGATCACTCATTTTCTACTTCATTATTGCTAAACATTAACGCATTAACTCTTTTTAAAAGCAGATTTGGCTGAATAGGTTTAATTAAATAGTCATCAATGCCCATTTGAGAAATTTCTGTCCATTCTTTTGAGGTGATTTCATCTCTTAATACTAACACTTTAGTCTCTTTAGTTTTTGGTAATTGTTTTAAGGATTCATTGATTTTTAATACCTCTGATAAATCTTGATCTAAAATAACTGCTGATGGTTCCAATAATTCTAGTTTTTTGAACACTTTCGATCCATCCATCAACCAGATAAAATGGTAATTGGCTGCAGTTAACAACTCACCGATTAATGTAGCAATTTCTTCATTACTTTCTACTAAAATAATCGTTTTATTTTTGGTAAATAAAGCTCTATTTTTTTCTAAATATTTCAAGGATTTGTATTGATTTTGAGGTTGATTAGGAAGTCTAACAATAAAAGTAGAACCTTGATTGATAATAGATTCAACTTCAATAGTTCCTCCATGAAGTTCTACTAATTGTTTCGTTAAAGCTAATCCTAACCCTGTTCCTCCATACATACGTCGGCGAGAATTTTCTAATTGTTGGAATGATTCAAATAATAAAGGAATTTGCTCTTCTTTGATTCCTATTCCTGTGTCTTCTACTTCTAAAGAAAGTTGATTTTTTTCTCGCCAAATTCTTAAGGTAACTGTTCCATTTTCTGAGGTAAATTTTAAAGCATTATTCAGTAAATGGTAAAGAATCTGTTGAACCCTTTCTGGATCAGCATAGAAGCTATCTTGTTGGTCATTAATTTGTAAATCCAGTTCTAAGTTAATACGACGATGTTCAGCTTCATCACTCACCCTTTGAATAACATTTTGAGCGACTTTTGTTAAAGAAAATTCTCGAACTCCTAGCACATATTTTCCTGATTGTAAGTTAGAATATTCGAGAATTTCATTAATCATATCTAATAAATGCTTACCACTATTTTGAATAGTTTGTAAATACTTTTGTTGTTTATCTAAGGGTAAGTTTGAGCTTTCCTGTGACCAATGTAATAAGGTTCCTGATAAGCCAATAATACAAGTTAACGGAGTTCGTAATTCATGACTCATATTCCCTAAAAATTCACTTTTAGAATGATTAGCTGCTTGAGAAGCCACTAAAGTATCTCGAAGTTCTTGAGTTCTTTCTATCACTCGCTGTTCAAAGTTGTTTTTTTGTTCTTGAACTTGAGCATATAATTGTGCTTGATAAATAGCAACAGCTAAATGTTCCCCTATTTGTCCTAAAAATGCTTTTTCACTCTCTAGCCATTGTCTTTTTTTAAAGCATTGATGAGCAATTAATAATCCCCATAATTTACCATTTACGACCATAGGAGCAATTAATTTAGACAGTACCCAATATTGTTCTAGAAATTTACTTAAACATAAAGACGCTGCGTATCTCATTTCTACATCATCAATGGACACAATTTGTCCCTGACGGTACTTATATTTATATTGAGGAATATTAGTAAAACAAGTATCTTCTACAACGACATTTAATAAAGAAGGAATACTTTGAGAAACTCGTGCTTCGTAGGTTACTAACCCCCCAGTTTGCCGTACATTTTCTGTATGAGAATTTGAAATAGTTTTTTCTCTAAACTCATAGATAACTAAACGATCAACCTGCAAAAAACTGCGTAATTCTCTAACAGCTGTTTGTAAAATAACCGATAAGTCTAAACTTTGACGAATTTGACCAACAACTTGATTTAAAAGTCTTTCTTGAGCAACTTGTTGACGCAGGGCATCTTCAACTGGTTCACAAACCCTAAGTCCCTCGTACATGACTTCTGAGGCTTCTGAGAATTTCGGTACTAAAATATTCCATAAGCGACCGTTAAAATGGGATTGTAGGGGGTTTAATGGGGGTAGATGAGGAGATAGATATGGACTCAGGCGATCGTGCCAAGGAGAGCCAGGATCAAGGTGTTGCTGTAACTTGTGAGTAAACTCGGCGATCGCTTGGGGTTCGCAAGTAATTGTTACCTGATAGGATAAAGATGAAGCGTTGAGGGTACCTTGTAATAAAGCACATAACTGGGAGGATAACAGTAAATAAAAAGTTTTAGCTCCCAAAATTTCAGAAACATTTACTATTTCTGAAGAAATTACAGAATCATTGAGCAATATGGCGGTAGAATCTTCAATTTCTACTAGCTCTCGCCAAAGAGAACAAAGCTCCTCAAATATACTTATCGGTAAAGTTCGACGTAAAATAGATTTTGAAACAGAATTCATTACATTGGACAAGGTTAGAGGCAAAGAGACATAATCCTTAAATAGAATCTCTCCATTTTCCTATCCTATCCTGAAACCTCATTTTCTTTAAATATTAAGGAGTTTTAATGCATCGAATAGCGGCTACCCCCGGAGGTTGGAATGCTCAACAAGAAGGGGTTATCTTTATTGAACAAAACCCGGCACCTATTATCTTTTTAAGCGCAGCAGATACAGATATTCAAAGTTTAGCTGCTTGTTTACCTTTTTTAAGTGATCATTTCCCTGAAATACGCGCAACAAATATTCTACAATTACAACAACAATTGAGTATTGATACTTATGCTGAGACAGTATTATCTCAGGCTAATATAATTATTTTACGATTATTGGGAGGTCAGTCTTATTGGCCTTATGGGTTAGAAGTTATTAAAGAAATTGCTGAGTTAAATCAGATTACTCTCTTTATTTTACCGGGGGATGATCAGTTAGATGAAACCTTAATGAGTCATTCGACTGTTAGTTTTTCCCACAGTCATAAGTTATGGTGTTATTTAACTCAAGGAGGCCAAGAAAATTGGCTTAATGGTTTAAAATTTTTATCTGATCTTTGTTGGCAAACCAATTATAATCCTGCTGAACCGAAGATTGTTCCTGATTTTGGTATTTATCAGAATAATGTAGAAAATAATCCTGACTTTTCTAATGCCATTATTCTCTTTTATCGCTCTCATTATTTAGCTGGTAATTTACAACCGATTGATGCTTTATGTAAAAGTTTGTTAGACAAAAAAATCAATTCTATTCCTATTTTTGTTTCTTCTTTACGTGATCCTGATATTCAAAATAAATTGATTGATTATTTTCAGTCTCTATCTAATCATCCTGTTCAGTTAATTTTAAATACAACCAGTTTTTCATTAGGGAAAATTGATGATAATGCTTGTAGTAATTTATGGCAAAGTTTAGATATTCCTATTTTACAAGTTATCTTTAGTAGTGGAACAGTTGAACAATGGAAAAATAGCTTTCAAGGATTAAATCCGAGAGATGTAGCAATGAATGTTGCTTTACCCGAAGTAGATGGTAAAATAATCACTCGCGCTGTTTCTTTTAAGTCGGTAGCCACCTGGAACGAACAGTTACAAACTGATGTTATTATTTATGAATCTGTAGAAGATAGAATCAAGTTCGTTACTGAATTAGCCACTAATTTTATTAGGCTTAAAACTATCCCTACTTCTAAGAAAAAAATTGCTTTAATCTTAGCAAATTATCCTAATAAAGATGGCAGAATAGCTAATGGCGTTGGTTTAGATACCCCTGAAAGTTGTATCAAAATTTTACAAGCATTACAACAAGAAGGTTACACTATCAAAGATATACCAAAAACAGGAAATGAACTAATCCAAAGATTAACTCAAGAGATAACCAATGATCCTGAAAGTAAAGAGTTACGTCCTATTCATCAATTTATTTCTTGTGCAGAATATAAACAATATTTTCAAACGTTACCCACAGAAACTCAACAACAAATCACACAACGTTGGAATGGTATTCCTGAAGCAAATAATGTTACCTCTTATCCTATTTCTGGCATTCAATTAGGTAATATTTTTATTGGTATTCAACCCTCGAGAGGTTATGACTTTGACCCTAGTTTAAACTATCATGCACCAGACTTAGAACCTACCCCTCATTATTTAGCTTATTATTACTGGTTAAAACACCACTTTAAAGCAGATGCTATTATTCATGTCGGTAAACACGGTAACTTAGAATGGCTACCCGGCAAAAGCTTAGTCTTATCATCAACTTGTTATCCAGAAATAGCCTTAAAAACTATACCAAACTTTTACCCCTTTATAGTTAATGATCCTGGAGAAGGTTCCCAAGCAAAACGCCGTTCTCATGCCATCATTTTAGATCATTTAACCCCCCCTTTAACCCGTGCAGAATTATACGGTGATTTACAACAATTAGAAACTTTAATCGATGAATATTACGAAGCCCAAACCTTAGATCCCAAACGATTAAAAATAATCGGCGATCGCATCAGAAAATTAGTCACAGAAACCAACCTTAATCAAGATCTAGGAATAAATAATATAAACAACGATAGTTTATCTCAATTTTTAACCCTTGCAGATGGTTATCTATGTGAACTAAAAGAAGCACAAATAAGAGACGGTTTGCACATTCTAGGAACTTGTCCCCAAAACACACAATTACGAGATTTAATCATTTCTATTGCGCGTTATCCTAACTTAGATCGCCTAGGTTTAACAACAGCGATCGCCCAGGATATCAACCTACAAATAAACCCCTTAACCACCGATCCAAAACTCCCCTTTTCCCCTCCTAAAATCTCCTCCTTTGCGCCTTTGCGCCTTTGCGCGACCATAAAACAATGCCGTATTGTCGGAGACGTAATTGAAACCCTAGAAAAATATAGCCAAGAATTAATTAAAAACCTAATCACCAACCCCCAAACCGATCATCACACCAACCTTCCCCTAACCCAAAAAGAACTAAATTGGATCAAAACTTTTTTACTGCCAAAACTCTATCAAACCCCCCAAGAAATTACTAACTTATTGAGAGGTTTAAACGGAAATTATGTTCCTAGTGGTGCATCCGGCGCACCCACCCGAGGTAGACCAGAAGTTTTACCCACCGGACGCAACTTCTATTCTGTAGACATCCGTGCTATCCCCACCCAAACTGCTTGGGATGTAGGCAGAAAAGCAGCAGAAGCCCTGATTGAGCGTTATACTCAAGATAACGGGGAATACCCCCAAACCTTGGCTATTTCCATCTGGGGAACCTCTACCATGCGTACAGGAGGAGACGATATTGCTCAAGTATTAGCCTTATTAGGAGTACAACCGATCTGGGATGGCTTATCCCGTCGGGTAGTTGACTATGAAATCCTTAAGCCATCGGTGTTAGGGCGACCCCGTGTAGATGTAACGGTACGGGTATCTGGATTTTTTAGAGATAGCTTCCCTAACTTACTACAACTACTATACAAAGTGATCAAAGATGTGTCAAGCCTAGAAGAATCAAAAAGTATCAATCCTTTAGCAGCAAAGGTAGAAGAAGAACAGACATTTTGGCAGCAACAAGGGTTAACCGAAGAACAAGCAAAATTGAAATCAGGTTATCGTATTTTCGGCTCAAAACCTGGGTCTTATGGTGCCGGTTTACAGGGATTAATTGAGGCACAAAATTGGGAAAATGAGCAAGATTTAGCCAAAGCGTACATGAACTGGAGTTGTTACGCTTACGATCAAAATGGAGTAGGTCACGGGGTTCCTGAAGTATTTGAGAGACGCTTAAAACAGTTACAAATTGTCTTACATAATCAAGATAATCGAGAACACGATCTCTTAGATTCCGATGATTATTATCAGTTCCAAGGGGGGTTAACCGTTGCTGCAAAAGCGTTAACGGGTAAAAATCCTGAGACTTATTTTGGAGATAACTCTATTGCCGCTAATCCGAAAGTTAGACGATTAAAAGAAGAAATTACTAGGGTTTATCGTTCCCGTGTGGTTAATCCAAAATGGATCAAAGGCGTAATGAGACATGGTTATAAAGGGGCGTTTGAAATGTCAGCAACCGTCGACTATTTATTTGCTTATGATGCCACAACCAACTGTGTGGAAAATTTCATGTATCAAGGAGTAGCAGAAGCTTACTTATTTGATGAGACAGTACAACAATTTATCCAAGACAAAAACCCTTGGGCGTTGCGAGATATGGCCGAAAGATTATTAGAAGCAAATCAAAGAGGGTTATGGCAAGATGTTGATAGTAATATTTTGGATCAATTAAGAAATATTGTGCATCATGCAGAGGGAAAAATTGAAGAAAATTTATGAATTAAATAGGGGGTTAATATCATTAAACCCGTTCAGAAGTATATGATTAACAATTATGTTCTATCATATATTTTTCTAATACAGCATTAATCAAAGTTTGATATTCTTGGGGAAACTGCTGTTTATACCAAGCAAAAACTGAGGGATCAAGCTTGAGAGTTACAGAAATTTTTAGGGCATTATTAACAGTAGCTTCTTGCCAAAATTCGGTATCAGTCGCAGGTATATCTGAATAATCTATATCAGATTCTTTCATCTGACCAAGGATCTTTAATTGTTCCTCTCGTGACATAGGCATAATAAATACTCCTTTCTTGTTTATTAGCGGGTCTTGTAGATATGATTCGTATTTTTTCCCCTCGTAGGGTATAGACTATAACTAGGATAAATTCTCCTAAAAGTCTCAAAGCAATTAATCTTTCTTCACCGTAGTCTTTTCTCTTGTCAGGTTTTGAGATCCAGACTCCTGAAAAGACTTCTTTGGCGAAATTAAAATCAATTCCATGTTTTTCAATGTTGATTTTGTTTTTTTGATTATCCCACTCAAACTCCATCTTTTCATTTTAACTGCACAAACTAAAAAATAGAAATGCGATCCTATTTATTAAACATATCAATAAGTATAGAGTACAATTAATTTAGATGGAGATTTATGGACGGGTAGAAACTACGACATCAATTATGGTAACAAATAATCAATTCTTTTATATCTCTCCAGAAACTTATTTAGAAGGAGAAAGAGTCAGTCCTATCAAACATGAATACCGAAAGGGACAAGTTTATGCAATGGTAGGGGCAAAAAAGTCTCATATTGTTTTGGGGGCAAATTTAACAACCTTATTAAATATTCATCTTGCAGATAGTCCTTGTCTTGTTTTAAATTCAGATATTAAGGTAAGACTAGAAGAAGCCAATTGTTATTATTATCCAGATATTGCTGTTGTTTGCGATGAAAGGGAAATTGATAATACCGATGATTTTATTCTTTATCCTCTTCTTTTGATAGAAGTATTATCAAAATCAACAGAAGCATTTGATAGAGGTCAGAGATTACTCCGCCGTACAACGACGGAGCCTGCTCTGACCGTTGGTCAAAAGTTCAGTGATTATCAAACTTGTCCTACTTTAAAAGAGTATATTCTTATTCATCAAGATAAAATAAAAGTTGAATGTTATTGTCGTGATGAGTCAGGAACTTGGACAGAAAAAATATATCAAGTAGGAGATGAAGTCGAATTTTTGAGTATTAATTATCAGGGTTCAATAGAGAATATTTATCGTAAAGTTCCTGGGTTGGTCTAATGATGAGAAAAATGATTATTGGAGTAATGGGTCCAGGAGACTCAGCAACAGAAATAGATATTAAAAACGCCTACGAATTAGGAAAATTAATCGGACAAGAAGACTGGATATTGTTAACAGGAGGACGTAATGCAGGGGTAATGGATGCAGCCAATAAAGGAGCAAAAGAAGCAGGAGGATTAACTATCGGTATCTTGCCATCCAATCATACGAATAATGTTTCCAATGCTGTTGATGTTGCCATTCTGACTGACTTAGGAAATGCTAGAAATAATATTAATGTTTTGTCATCTGATGTTATTGTTGCCTGTGGAATAGGGTTAGGAACTGTATCAGAAATAGCTTTAGCATTGAAAAATAGAAAACCCGTTATTTTATTAAGTGAACATCTAGAAAGTCAAGAATTATTTAAGAATTTATCTCCTAACTTAACTTTTATTGCAGTGGATACTAAGACAACAATGAAGCATATACAAAAAATATTTAACCTTCAGAAAGAATAAAGGTATATTTACTTAATTCAAAGGAGAGAATATTCCGAAATGTAGATAAATATGCCTTCGATTAATGATAGAATCTGAGGGCGAAGGTGACTTTAACATAATATGTCTTTCATATAAACAATAAGACAGTGTGTGGTTCTTAAGGTGAATTTAACCCAACCTTTCTCAAAATCCACTAACCAACCAAACAGATTTATTGATTTGGATTCCGTCACCTTTTAAGTTAAAATTTAAGTGTTAAGTTTTATTGCAATGACTCAAAACTGCCCTTAATCTGGCAAGTCTAGGTCATAATCAGGCAAACTTAATCAAGATCCATCGCAGCAATCGATAGAGGATAGAATACTTATGGGATACGAACTACCTAATTTACCTTACGACTATACTGCATTAGAGCCTCACATTAGTAAGAGTACCTTAGAATTCCACCACGACAAGCACCATGCTTCCTACGTGAGCAAGTATAATGCAGCAGTAGAAGGCACAGATCATGATTCTAAACCCATTGAAGAAGTCATTAAAGCGATCGCTGGTGATGCTTCTAAACAGGGTTTATTTAACAATGCTGCCCAAGCTTGGAATCACTCTTTCTATTGGAATTGTATGAAACCTGGTGGCGGTGGTCAACCCACTGGTGCCTTAGCTGATAAAATTAATGCTGATTTTGGTAGCTTTGACAAATTTGTTGAAGAATTTAAAAAGGCAGGTGCAACTCAATTCGGTAGCGGTTGGGCTTGGTTAGTGCTTGATAACGGCACTTTAAAAGTTGTTAAAACCCTCAACGCAGAAAATCCTATTACTTCCGGACAAACCCCGTTATTAACCATGGATGTCTGGGAACACGCCTATTATTTAGACTATCAAAATAGCCGTCCTGGTTATATTGATACGTTTATTAATAACTTAATTAACTGGGATTTTGTCGCTGACAATATGTCTAAAGCTTCCTAAGTTTACCAATTAATAACTTTATTAGTTTAGGGATAGAAAACACCTATCCCTATTTTTATTGTTAATAACGGCCACAACTGACCTAAAATTAATAACAGTGTAATCAGCAAGGGATTAATTAAACGATGACACAGACCCAAAAATTAGGAGAAATCGAAGTGATTGCCCGTTCTGTCGGTTGGGGGGCTGCGAATATCCTCAGTTCCTATTATCGAGGAGAAGGGGATTTAAAGGTTAATGAAGATAAAAAAGATGGGCCTGTAACTGCTGCTGATCTTGCCGCGAATCGTTACATTTTAGAAAAATTAAAGGCAGTTTTTCAGGAAGATACCTTTGGTTATTTGAGTGAAGAAACCCATAAAGGAACGGAACCCATTCCTAAAGATTGGGTTTGGATTATTGATCCCCTCGATGGGACCAGAGATTTTATTGATAAAACCGGCGAATATGCCTTACATATTGCTCTAGCTTATCAAGGCCGTCCGATGGTGGCTGTGGTTGCTATTCCTGAAGCACAAAAAATTTATTATGCTAGTAAAGGACACGGTACTTTTGTCGAAACCAAAGACGGTGAAATTACCCCGATTAAAGTATCCGAACGCAATAAATTAGAAGATTTATATTTAGTGGTCAGTCGTACCCATAGAGACGATCGCTTTCAAGCTTTAATTGAGGCTTTACCTTTAAAAGATCGCATTTATATGGGCAGTGTCGGGGGGAAAATTTCCACTTTATTAGAAAAAACTTCCGATATTTATATCTCTCTTTCTGGCAAATCTGCGGCCAAAGATTGGGACTTTGCCGCACCAGAATTAATCTTAACTGAAGCAGGAGGAAAATTTACCCATGAAAACGGTGATCCCATCATTTATAATCGGGGAGATGTCCGTCAATGGGGTTGTTTAATCGCGAGTAATGGTCATTGTCATGAAGAATTATGCAAGAAAGCCACCGAACTTTTAGCTAAAATTGATAATGGATAATTAATAATTATTAATTAAACTATCTGTAGGGTGGGCAATGTCTAAAATAGTTTCTAGATTAGGTTTCTAGGCTTTTTAATTGCCCACCTTACGTTTATTTTTTATCCATTGAAGTGGATAGCACTAATCATTATAGTTAGGAAGTTAAAAAGATTCCTCGTTCCCTCGGAATGACGATTAAAAATGCAACAATGTCCTAACCAATTTTTATACTGCTATAGATAGTTAATTTTTGGGTCTAAATAGATGACTATGTTGAGGATGATAAAGTTGAGAACGATAATTTTGTTGAGTATTTAAAGCAGGGCTAATTAAATAGAGAGTTGTCCTAATTAAATTTTCTTCTTCTGTCACTTCTGTCATTTTTTCTAACGGAACAATGTATATTTTTTCATCCGGCCAACCAATCCGAAAACAAATAGCAACGGGAGTATTGGAAGGATAATATTTTAGTAATTTTTCTTGAGACTTTTTCACATGACGAGCAGCTAAATATAAACATAAACTAGCTTGATGGGTTGCTAAACTTTCTAATTTTTCAGCATCAGGAACTTGAGACGCACTGCCACTAACACGGGTTAAAATAATAGTCTGAACTAAATCAGGAATAGTCAATTCTGATCCTATTTTTGCTGCTGCTGCTTGGAATGCGCTAATTCCTGGTATTAACTCAAAGTTAATTTTTTCTTTTGAAAGAATAGAAATTTGTTCATGAATTGCACTATAAAGGGTTAAATCTCCTGAGTGAAGACGGATCACAGATTTATTATTTTTAACCCTATTAATCATAATTTTCATAATATCTTCTAGGGTTTTATTTCCTGTGGGAATTAACTCACAATCTTGACGAACATCTGTTAAAATTTGCTTAGGAACCAAAGAATCAGCATATAAAATAACATCAGCTTGACTAATAATTTTATATGCTTTTAAAGTTAATAAGTCTGGATCACCGGGTCCAGCACCAATAAAATAAACAGGAGGGTTTAAATTAGTCATTATTAGGAATAAGATTACGGGGATAAATGGCTGGAATTCTTGAAGTTTTTCTACTATTAAATAACTCACTTAATGGAACTTCAGCCTCACTTCTTACAAGATACATAGGATTAGGTTGTCGACTAATATAATTACCATAACTAGCCGTTAACAAAGGACGATACTACTCATTATTAGCCGTATGAACCTCAGCAAAAGCAACTAATAAAGCATTACCGTAGGTATCAAGAATTTGCTGTTTAGGAAGTTTCAATTCAGGTAAAGAATCTAACACCGCTTTCATTTGACCATCTAATTGAGAAAAGTTGACATGAGCCTGTCCTTCCACTAAAACAAAATATTTATCATCAGTATTAATCCAAACAAACGCTTTTAATTGTTCAATGGCAGCAGGCGTTGCTGGATCACTACTTCCAGCCCCTAACAGCACAGGAATAGTCACATTAGAGAGTCCTTCAGCCCCAAACACTGCGCTAGTAACAGGATTAATCACCAAAGCAGAAGTAACTCGTTCATCTCGAAAATCATAATTTTTTCGAGGCAATTCTAACGCCCGACATTGTAATAACAAAGAAAGATTAGGTCCCCAAACATCTCGATTACAAGTTTCTTCTAAAGTAGCAAAATTTAAAGAAGCACCAGCAACAGCCAGGGCGTTATATCCCCCAAAAGAATGACCCATAACCCCCACATTATTTAAGTCTAATCGTCCCTCAAATTCTATGTTATTTCTTCTTTCTAATTCATCAATGACATAACTAACATCTAAAGGACGATCAATAAATTCATTAACTTTGAAAACCTCCCGAGAAAACCCTTGTAACATTGCCTCAAGTTGTTTAAAATCACTACCAGGATGTTGAGGTAACGCCACCACAAAACCATAGGAAGCCAACTGTTTAGCCCGTTGTTCAAAATCTTCCGGACGAGAAGCCAAACCATGAGACACAATAATAACAGGGGTTTGGCCCTCTCGCCATCGTTGTGGTTGCACCAACAACAGATTAAACTCTCTTTGACGACTTTCATCAAATAATGTTAGTTGACGGGTGGGAGCAACACCATAACCCCCCTGCTGACGAATATCTCCTAGTGTAGAAAAATCAGGAACTGTCTCCAGTTGTGCTTGTTGAAAAGATAAGGTTTTCATTTCGGCAACAATGGCATTCGTTCCCTCTCCGAGACGTTCGAGGAGACTCGCTGCTTCAAACACTTCTAAGAGGTTAAACTGCATATTAACCGCTAAATGACGGAGAAAATTGAGCAAGGTTAATCCTTCTTGTTCGTCAAAAGCAGCTTGAACCATCGCCCCTCTCAGGGCATATTTACCATTGCGTCCCCCTTGAATGGAAAATAAGTTACCCACACGGGTTAACAGTTCTTCTCCCATTGGCGTATTGAAAAAACGAGACACTTCTACCGGGTTGAGATCGGCTTTTTTCAGTAACGCTTGTCGAAAGGCTTGTTTTTGCTCTTCATTGACCCCTGCTAAATTCATATAATAGGCTAACTCATTATTCACCACTCCCTCATTGGCAAACAGTTCTAATGAATCAACCCCCAACGATAAATTAAGAGGAGGATAAATGAAAATGAGTCTTGTTAGTCTTGATTGTGCATAAACAGGCAAAACCACTAAACTCGCTGTAAGGGTTGCTAAGGTTAAATATTTTACATTTTTATTAAAGACACCGTTAAAAGAAGCAATAAAACCAAACATCTTTTTTTACAGAGGCCATCGCCTTTAATCTATAGGTACTTTAATATAGCATTCGGTTTTCTACTATAGGGATTAAGATTTTTCAAAATTGACAGTGCAGTTTTTGAAGGAGTAGATTAAGATTTTTATAGAGTGGGGTTAGGGTTTCATCCTCTCGTACTTCCTCGATAACAGTTACTAACAGCAACGTATCTTTAAATTATATTGGTAACCTATTCCCATCCCTATGAACTCGAAAACATTCACTTGGCATCCTTTAAAATCGTTACATCCACGGAGTGAGACCTGGCGTAGTCTTTGTTCTTGGGTCGGTTTATTGGTCATCGCACTCATTTTGTTGGCTTCTAACCTCGATAGTTCTCCTTTATTGGACTCAGAACGCATTATTGGCCAATTGGTTCAAGAAACGGCACAAAAATCTTTTTTATCAGGAGATTGGCTATTTCCTACCTTAGAAGGTCAACCCTATCATCAGCATCCCGTTTTAGGCTTATTCTTATTAACCCTAGGGGGTGTTAAAAACGAGCTAACCCCCGGAAGACTTCGTTTCATAGGAGCTATCTTTGCCTCAGTTTCTGTGCCATTATTGTACGCCGTAGCACGAGAAATTTTTGTCCTCTGGCGACCGGCTGTGTTGAGTGCCTTAGTTTACTTGATGCTCTTTCCCGTCGTTCGTTGGGGTCGTCTCGCCATGTTAGACGGAATTGTACTGTTTTGGACAATTTTAACAGTGTTATGTGTGTTGCGATCGCGTCGTGATTTTCGTTGGTCTTTAGGGGTTGGTTTAAGTTTAAGTGGGTTATTCTTGACTCAAGGGTTAATAGGCTATTTAATGACCGTTCTATTAATTATTTTTTTGGCTTGGGATACCCCTAGACTATTAAGTTCTATCTATTTTTGGGTGGGGGTTAGTCTGGGAGTTTTACCGGCTTTAACTTGGTACTGGATGGAATGGTTAGTTTATGGACAACCTTTTTTAAATGAAATTTTTTTGCACTCATTACAGAGAGGTTGGCATAACTTTTTTCTCTCTTTGACCGATTATCCTTTGGCTATTATTAAATATTCTTGGCCTTGGCTAATTTTTGCTATTTATGGTGTTAGATTAGCTTGTAAATCTCTCAACTGGGGATGGGCTAAATTAATTCTTGTTTGGGGGGGGGTTTATGGAGGAATTGTCTTTATTCTTCCTCTAGATACAATGAGTTATCTTTTGCCTTTTTATCCTGCTTTAGCTTTGGCTAGTGGACTGATGTTAAGTGAAGTTCATAATTGGCCGACTGATCGTCCTTATCCCCCAACTTGGCCGCTGATTCTATTAAGCTTATCTGGGGTAATTACTATCATTAGTCTGGGCATTTTTTTTAATTTTCCGTTTGATTTCACCTTATTATCCGATCGCTTCCTCTTAATCTTAACGTTAATAGCGATCACTTTGACGTGGGCTGTTACTTCGGCTTTAATTATCCGACGCAATCCTCAATTTATTACAGTTTTACTGTGGGGAATGTATGTTAGTTTGTTGTTAGTCATTAGTTCCCCTTATTGGACCGGTAATAACGTTTATTTCTAAGAAAGAGTCTAGTTATTTTAATTCTTCTACTGTTTCTACTCCGGCACTTTGAACACATTGAGCATTTGTTCCTCCTGTTACGGCAGCAACTGTTCCTGTCCCAAGGGTAGGATCACTAGATGTTAAACCAGTAATAGTATAGTTAGTGGTTGGGTCAATAGAACGACAAACTACGGTACTGTAGGTTCTATTAATGGGATCATATCCAACACCTGCAACATGATCACGAGTTCCCTTATTTTGATTATTTCTTCCTTTTGCCCCCTGTAAGCCTCCCACTGTAAAATCGTTAGTGTCATTGACAAAAACAATATAGTATTTTTCGTTACCCACTGGGACTTCTAACTCGGCAGCACTTTGAGCAAAAGTCCTGTATTCGTAAAAATAAGCTTGTTGGGCGCGATTCATTGCCCCCATTAAACTTCTAGCTTCTGCTTCTCTCCCACGTCCAATGATTTGTAATATTTGAGGGAGAGAGATCGCACTTAAAACCCCCAAAATAATCACAACAACCAATAATTCAATTAAGGTAAACCCTTGATTATTGTTGTTTTGGGTTTGGCAAAAAATATTATTCCGTAGTCCTTTTGACAAGGCTTGACGAGAAGAATCTGCAGGGGGGGATAAGTCAGAATGAGCTATCATAGGGCTAAGGCAAGACAAAGTTACTTTTACCTACACTATACCCAGATTATTCATATTTCATATCATTTAAACTAAATCTAAAGCAATTGATAAAGCTTGATTTAATTGCTTCATTGTCTCAGATTTGAGGGTTCCTCTCAGACGTAGAAAACGAGTTTTTGATAATACTCTAACTTGATCTGCCATAGCGATAGAATCATTAGTTAATCCACCTTCTCCGGCTCTGATTAACACTTGAGTCGGATAAACTCGTTTATTGTCTCGATAGCTTGTGCAAGGAACAGCTAACACCACCGGACTATAAGCATTAATCCCATCACGACTAACGATAATGACGGGACGAGTTCCTCCTTGTTCAGAACCTTCGATAGGTTCGAGACGAGCATCATAAATTTGTCCTCGTTGCATTAAGATTGTTCTCCTATCTCCCAAGCTTCCCAACTTCCCCCAGCAAATTCGGCTTCCATTTGCAATACTTGGGCTTGGTACTCAGGATCTTGAGCCATTTCTGCTAATAGACTGTCAATTTCTTCTCTTTTTAGCTGTTCTAATGCTTTCTGAAGGGCTGATGCAATGAAATCATTGCGATTTTTAGCTTTACCTTCTTTGACTCTTATATCAGTTTCTTCTAGTAAACTTTTAGGCAAAGTGACTGTGGTACGGATTAGAGATTTCTCCATCATTTTTGATGCCTATTTTGATGTTACAACTAGCATTAATTTTAGCATAGGAGAAAACAATACTCATATTTAAAATGTTATGGAGATTCCTCGTTCCTCGGAATGACAAACATCCCCCAAAAGAAAATAAAAACAGGTGGCATCTGTAACGGAACTACCTAAGATTATTTGAGATTCAGTGAGCGTCATTTTACTCTATTCTGAAATTGATAAATCTTCGACAATTTCTAAAATTTTCTCTTTTAGTTGGGGCAATTCATTCACAATAATTAACCAAATTTCTTCTATATCAACTCGAAGATAATCATGTATTAAAACATCTCTAAGTCCCGCTATTTTTCTCCACTCTACATCAGGATAAGCATCCTTTAATTCAGTTTCTAGGCGTTTAGTAGCCTCACCAATAATTTCAAAGTTACGAATAACCGCATCTTGAATCATACGGTTTTCTCTAAAGCTATTCTCACCATTTTGAGTATAAATCTCAATATTATAGATACATTCAAGAATGTTACTCAAATATAGTTGATTATTTTTCATAATGAAATGCACTCTTTTAAAATTTTTTCACGAATCGTTTCATGAAGAATTTGGGGTTTAGCTACATCAACTTTGCATCCGAGTAAGTCTTCTAATTCTTGTATCAATCCTATTCGATCTAATAAACTATGTCCCGATTCTATATCCATCAAAAAATCAATATCACTTTCATCAGTTGCTTCCTCTCTTGCAACTGATCCAAACACTCTGATATTATTTGCCCCATATTTAGCAGCAATTTGAACAATTTCTTGTTTTTTTTCCTGAAGTAACTTCTGCTTTGACTTAGGCTTTTTTTGATCTTCAAGAGGTAGTTGGTCAGTTGCTTTAGCAATATTTGTAAAGGTTGTTTCTGCCGTCATTTTACTTTTCAGTTTACTAACTCTGCATTTTCTTTACAATTATGTTTATGATAACCTACGCAGTGACATTATTTGATTGATTTTAGCTCGTCATGCTATGGATTATGATATTTTAGCCAACTTTAAAATGTTATGGAGATTCCTCGTTCCTCGGAATGATAAACAAAAAAAAATAAAAACAGGTGAAACCTTAAAGCAATCACCTGTTTTTATTCAAATTCCATTATAGTTAAAATACATTTTATATACAATTATGGATTTATTATTATAATACGAGCATCTTGCTTGCTAAGTATTTCAGCATAATGGAGCAATATGCTCCCACACCCCCCCAAAAAACAATAAAAACAGGTGGCATCTGTAACGAACCACCTGAGATTATTAAAGCTCAACTTATCTAACTTATTCACTTAATTTCATCGGTTAAAGTAAGATTGCAACTAGCCAAAGTAGGTAAATTCCTAACACTCCCACTATTAATACCAAAGGTTGGAGAGAGCGATCGCTTGATAATCCTTCCCTACTTACTGATAAAAATATTCTCACGCTTGAACCGCTACTTAATCATTACTGAGTAATTCTAGAGTTTTTTGCAAGTTCTTAGTTAACTCAGGTTGCTTTTTTACAGTTTTTTGGGCTTTTCTAATAAAAGCACTTGAGCGTAGTAACACAAAACTCACGAAAGCATATCCTCTATGATTTGTTCAGGAGTAGCTGGTTTACATTTACCTTGAGAAAATTCTTGTTGCGCTTCGTGGACATCTCTAACCAACTCGGCTCTTTTTTGCTCTCGGAGACGATTTTGTAAGAGATGAATTAGATTTTCTTGATCTTGTGAGTAGACACAAACGAAATTCAGGATCGTTTTCTATTCTTTGTTGAACAGTTACTTGAAATTGATCAGTTAAAACCATAGCTTAATATGTTTTATTCTTTTTGTTTAAGAAAACTCTCAAAATCTTCAAAAGTTAAATTATCTAACCATTGATGGCGTTCTTGTGTGTAATTACCATACCCCACTTCTAGCTGTTGCAAAAATTTAATGGCTCCTACTACTCCTAAAGCTTCAATTAAAGCTTGATAGCCTTGTTGTCTAAGTTCACTTGATTTCATCATGATCTCCCTGAGATTGTAAAAGATTTATTAACCAACTTACCGGATTATCTACTGGTATTTTGATTATACTACTATACTGTTTTGCTCGGCGAAATAAGCGATCATCTGTCGTTAGAAAAATATCTGCTTCTGCTGCTTCAGCAAAAGCCAGGTGTAATGCGTCGTAGAATTTGAAATTTAGCTTCATTAAATCTTTAGCTCTTGATTTAATCATTTCGCTTGAATCAATATAAATAGTGGCTAATGATAAAATACTTCTCACCCGTTCTATTTTAAAATTATCAATATTTTTAGCAGTTTCAAATTCAATACCATCACTGTTAATTAAAATCAATAGTCCATTTTTACAGTAATTAAGGATCATATTAATTGCTTCTGCTTCTAGTTTAATTCTTTCCTGTGTCAAATCATCAAACGGACGATTAAGACAGCAAACATCAAGATAAATTTTCATTAGTAACCGAAAAAATTTCATCCACTTCTCTATCTTAAATCCATTAAACCCTAGAGCTCAACGGCCGTTGACTCCAAAAAACACCCCCCCAAAAAACAATAAAAACAGGTGGCATCTGTAACAAACCACCTGAGATTATTTGAGATTAAGTGAGTGTCATTCATTGAACCTTACAATAGTTTGGTGAATTCATCGACTGTTAAATCTGCTTGTCTAATAATTGCTCGTAACGTTCCTTTAGCAACTGTTTTATGATTAGGGATAGTGACTTGACATTGAGGATCTTCTCTTACCATCGTAATGTGACTTCCTCTTTGTCTAAACACAACAAAACCAATTTTTTCTAAAGCTTTAATACATTCTTTTCCAGAAATAACTGGTAATTTGCTCATAGTTTAACTGATATTATTTCTATATTATCTTCTGGAATTAATTCACCTCTTTCCTCTAAAACTTCTAAATGGAGTGTAATCGCTTCTTGAATATTTTGCAGAGCTTCTTGACGAGTTTTTCCTTGACTAATACAACCTGGAAGACTTGGGACTTCTGCGATAATATAACCATCTTCGTCAGGATAAAGAAAAACTGTTCTTTCGTTTCTTGTTATTTTTGTCATAATTTTTTACAACCAGGTAATATTCTTTCATCTTAGCAAGAAATAGCCAATTGATTAAGATGTATTATATTTAAAATGTTATGGAGATTCTTCGTTCCTCGGAATGACAAACACCCCCAAAAACAATAAAAACAGGTGGCAACTGTAACGAAACCACCTGAGATTATTAAGAATTAAGTGAATGTTATCTGAGTAAAAGCTTACTTAACTTCTTCAGTCGCAGTAGCACAGATAACGTCAACGTTATCAGCAGATGTACCTGCAGCAGTAGGGGTATGAGCAGTAGCAGTTAAAACATACTTAGCAGTTTTATTGGCTGCACTGTTGTCTGCCCGACAAACGGCAGAGTCGAAGATACGGTTGAGGGGATCGTAACCAATTCCTGCCATATAGTCACGGGTACCATTTTGGCCATTAGACGTACCGGCCGTTTCATCAGCAACCATATTACCTTCAGCATTAGGTGTTGCACCATTAGCCATTTGAACACCGGCAGCAGGAACGGTAATTAGATAAAATTTTTCATTACCCACAGGAACTTCTAAGTTATCAATAGTGGCAGCAAATGCGCCTCTTTCAGCGAATACAGTTTGTTGTGCGCGGTTCATTGCACCGAGGGTACTCTTGGCTTCAGATTCACGAGCTTTACCCACTTGTCCTAGGAGGTTGGGTAGAGCAATAGCAGCTAATACACCGATAATAATAACAACAACTAATAATTCGATTAAAGTGAAACCTTTGTTACCTTTTTTGTTAGCGAGAGACTTGATTAAGTTAGCTTTAAAAGTGCTATTCATTGATTTTAATGTTCCTTTTTGGTAGAGGTTTGTGTTTTTTCGCTTCTAGAAGGAACATACCCACCTGGCTCAAAAAACATATCACTTTGCTCAAAACTTTTTTTTATTTTTTTTTTGAGGAGGGTTGAGATCCGCTCTGAACCTCTTTTTTAAAGGAGGGAATGTTTGTTTGTGGTTGTAGTGGGTTAAATGGTCATTGCGAGGGGTAATATAAACAGTAAGCTTTGATTTTTATTGAAAATACCCCGAAGCAATCTCTCTAGCTATAACTTTTTGACTTAGTTTTATATCTGGCGTAAGTCTTTACAGCAACGGGTTGTGATCCCCCCTGACCTCTCTTTTGAAGGGGGGAATGTTTGTTTATGGGTTGTAGTGGGTTGATTGGATTGATCTTCAAAGTCCCCTTTGGAAAGGGAGATTTAGGGGGATCAAGTAATATCTCAAAGGGATGTCGGAGGAATCAATTCTGCAATTTTTTCACACACCTCTGCAAAATGATTGAGGACTTCCTGGTTAGTGAAGCGAACAACAGTTAATCCATACCCTTCTAATCTTCGTGTTCTTTTCTGGTCATATTGTTGCGCTGATTCTGTGTCATGAATTTCTCCATCAACTTCGATAACAAGTTTTGCCCTCGGACAATAGAAATCAACAATAAAGTTATCAATGGGTCTTTGTCTATGGATGCGACAGTGAAAATGTCTGAGGTAATCATACCAAAGCTTTTTTTCAGCTTGTGTCATGTTTTTTCTCAAACTTTTTGCCCTTGCTACCAGCTTGGAATTATAAGGTAGGTAGAAATTGCTAGTTTTCATGGTTTGATTCCTCCGATTATCCTGATTCTATTTAGTGGACGTTAAAAGGCGATCGCAATATGGGAAATTGGGAAATATCGCGTTAAGCTAAAATTGAGCGGATGAGTTTACAATTCGAGTGAAACAACCAAAAAGCAAGCTTTAATCTCAAAAAGCACAATATCTCATTCGAGGAAGCAAAGAGTGTTTTTAATGATCCTTTAGCTTATATTTTTGATGATGAGTGGCATTCTGTGGGGGAAAAGAGAGAAATCATTATAGGACGAGATGGCTATAATCGTCTTATATTAGTTTGTTTCACAGAAAGAAATCAAAAGATTCGTCTGATCAGTGCGCGTTTAGCAACCAAAAAAGAACGTTTAGACTATGAAGAACCTAAGTACAGGACAAAAAATATAAGCATTCTAAAAACTCAGAATGTTTTAAGTCAAGATCATTAACAATGGAACGTAAATGGTCAAGTCCATAGCGAAAAAGACTTCTTTCTCTTCGTCCATGTTTT
>NETF01000163.1 GCA_002172675.1 unicellular cyanobacterium SU3 | reverse complement strand
AGCAAACGTGATGTGCCTGGGAACTTGAAAGAATTGACTATTCAGTTAAGTCTATTTAATCAAGAAAATAACCATCCCGACAGGGATTCGTTATGAATCTCCCGTTTTGTAAACGGGAGAGCGTCAATAAACTAATGTAAATTGAGGTACTTTTTTCGTGTTTGAAGAAATTTTTAACCCTAACCCCGAAGCTGAAAAACCCACACCCATTCGTCCTCGAAAAGGGGTCATTATTGGAGTAGGACAAGTGGGAATGGCTTGTGCTTATTCTCTTTTAATTCAAGACTGTTTCGATGAATTAGTTTTACAAGATATTGCCACAGAAAAGGTTGAAGGGGAAATCATGGACTTATTACATGGAATGCCTTTTCTTCCTCCCACAGAATTAAAAGCCGGTACGGTAGCTGATGAAGGAAAAGATGCAGATGTTGTTATTATTACCGCAGGGGCAGCCCAAAAACCAGGAGAAACTCGCTTAGACTTAGTGGGTAAAAATGTAAGTATTTTTCGTCATATTTTAGACGATGTGGTTAAATACTGCCCTAATTCCATTCTATTAATTGTTAGTAATCCTGTGGATATAATGACCTATGTTACTTTAAAAATAACGGGATTTCCCAGTTCACGAGTGATGGGTTCAGGAACGGTTTTAGACACAGCTAGATTTCGTTCTTTAATTGGAAAAAAACTGAATATTGATTCTCGAAGTGTTCATGCTTATATTATGGGAGAACATGGAGATAGTGAGTTTCCTGTGTGGAGTATGGCTAATATTGGGGGAACAAAAATTATTCCTGATACCTGGGAAAGTTTATCCCAAAATGACAAAAATGAATTAGATTCTCTGTTTAGTCAAGTTAAAAATGCTGCCTATGAAATTATTCACTTAAAAGGCTATACTTCCTATGCCATTGGTTTAGCTGTGACAGATATTGTTAAAGCTATTATTCGTTCTCAAGAGCGAATTTTAACCGTTAGTACCTTAATTAAAGGACTGTATGGTATCAATGATATTTGTTTAAGTATTCCGACTGTTATTAATGAACGGGGTGTCCTAAAAACTGTGAATTTATCTCTCAACGAAACCGAGAAAGATAAATTGGTTAATTCTGCTAAAGTGCTACAAGAAGTCTCTGAGCAACTTGATCTCTAATCTTGAGATAAGAATTCATAAAGTCTATCTGTTGTAGTATTGTTTACCCACTTGTTTGGATCACATTAACCATGAATATTACCACAAAAATTAGAAATATTTTCCCTTCCCTTGATTCTATTCCTAGTGAATTTCAACTCAATCATGTTATTAATCAAACAGAATATTTAGTGAATGGAAAATTGGAAACTTGGGAAGGAGACACAGAAGAAAGTCTTTCTCCGATTTACCTGAAAACAGAGCAAGAATTAACCCGTAAAACAATTGGCAAATTTCCATCACTAAACCTAGAAGCAGCCTTATCTGCCCTAGAAGCAGCCGTGACAGCCTATAATAATGGTCGAGGAAAATGGCCGACTATGCCAGTGGGTCAACGGATTGAATGTGTCCAAGAATTTGCCTACCGCATGAAAGAAAAGCGTAGCATGGTTGTGAAGTTATTAATGTGGGAAATTGGCAAATCTTACACCGATTCTTGTAAAGAATTTGATCGCACCGTTAACTATATTCAAGACACCATTGATGCCTTAAAAAATCTTGATCGGGTGTCCTCTCGTTTTGAAATTTCTCAAGGGGTAATTGGGCAAATTCGTCGCGCACCTTTAGGGGTAGTGCTAAGTATGGGACCGGCTAATTATCCCTTAAATGAAACCTTTACCACCTTAATTCCTGCTTTAATTATGGGCAATACCGTCATTGTTAAAGCCCCTAGACCCGGTGTGTTATTAAATTATCCTTTATTAGAAGCCTTTAAAGACTCTTTTCCCCCAGGGGTTGTTAATACCGTTTACGGTAAAGGAAGAACCATTACACCACCGTTAATGGAATCAGGAAAAATTGATGCTTTAGCGTTTATTGGTAGCAGTCATGCAGCCAATAACCTCAAAAAACAACATCCAAAATCCCATCGCTTGCGTTCTATTTTAGGATTAGAAGCCAAAAATCCAGGGATTGTTTTACCCCACGCCGATTTAGATTTGACGGTCAAAGAATGTATTTTAGGAACCCTTTCTTATAATGGACAACGTTGTACTGCCATTAAAATTATTTTTGTTCATCGGTCAGTCATTGATACGTTTTTAGACAAGTTTAGCGCAGCCGTTAGTGAGCTTAAATTTGGAATGCCTTGGGAAGACGATGTTTTCTTAACCCCCATTGCTGAACCGGGTAAACCTAACTACCTTCAAGAATTAGTAGAAGACGCAAAACATCATGGTGCAGAAGTGATTAACGAAGGGGGTGGCACCATTAATGAAACCTTCTTTTATCCTGCTATTCTTTACCCTGTTAATGAGAAAATGAAAATTTATTCCGTTGAGCAATTTGGCCCGGTGGTTCCTATTGTTCCCTTTGACGATATCGAAACGCCCATCAATTATTTGGTTAATTCTGATTATGGTCAACAAGTGAGCATTTTTGGACAAAATACAGAAGCCATTTCTCAATTGGTTGATCCATTAGTCAATCAAGTTTGTCGCGTTAACCTCAACAGTCAGTGCCAACGGGGACCCGATACCTTTCCCTTTACCGGCAGAAAAGACTCAGCAGAAGGAACCTTATCGGTGCATGATGCCCTGCGAGCGTTTTCTATTCGGACCCTAGTAGCAGCCAAAGAACTTCCGCTTAATAAGCGACTCATCACTGAAATTGTTAGAGAACATCAGTCTAACTTTCTCTCAACGGATTTTATTCTCTAAGTTGTGGTGGTTTAGAATAGGGCGATCGCTTTTAAGAAAATGTGAGGCGATCGCCTCAAACGATTAGTGGAGCTTTAATTAGAGGTAGCTGCTTGTGCCTCGTCAGCAAAAGGAACATCCACAAAGCCTAATTCATACAATTGTTGATAAGATTTTTTACCTAAATCGGTGGTAGGATTCTGAGATCGAATAATCTGAACCAGTAGAGGAACGGCCAATTCTGGTTGATCTTGGGCCCGATGCACTAAGGCTAACTGATAGGTAGCGGTGTCTCTCATTTCCCCTGTTTTCAAGGCACTAGACCGTTGAGCATCATACACCTCGGTATTAATCCCAGAAAAGCTATTAGCTAATTGTAGATGAAAGTTAGATAATTGGTTGAAGACTTTACGAGCTTGTTGTAACTTATTAACGGCTAAGTCATAATTTTCTTGGTTAATGGCTTCTGTCGCTTCGCTCATTAATTTTTCTCCTCCCTGCAAACTCAAGAGACTATCCCCTTGCGTCAGAGGACGAAGATTATTAGGATCAGAAGGATCATCGTCAGGCACTTCGGTTGCTTCTGGCATACCCTCCTGGGCTACTATTTGGGCAGAAACAGAAGCTAATGCACCCATCCCCAGAACAGAAGAGACGGTAATCATACTAGGTAAACTAAGGCTCAAAAGGCGAGATTTTAACATGGTATAACTAAATAAGATGAAAAGATAAAAGGATACTTTGAAGAATCTGTGAGATATCTTAACATTTGTAGGAAACTTCGGGGCTTTTGTTGGCACTTCCCACAGATGTAAATGTTGTAGGGATCAACAGCCATTGACCCCTACGATATGGGTTTAATTAGCGCATCGCAAAGCGGATCTCTCCGAGATCGCCCTATAACCTGTTGTTAAGCTAAGATGAAATAAGATTGTCTGTAACGATGGAGAGCAATTTTGAGTGGGATGAAAGCAAAAATCAAGCTAATTGAGAAAAACATGGTGTTTCTTTTGAATTGGCCCAATTGGCTTTTTTTGACTCCTACCGCATTATTGTAGAAGATTTAGCTCATAGTGTCATAGAACAAAGATTCTATTGTTTAGGTAAAGTGAATCAGGGAATTTTAACGGTATGTTTTACCTATCGAAACGAAAAAATTAGGATTTTTGGAGCAGGTTATTGGCGAAAAGGACGGAAATTTTATGAACAACGAAATCATTTACACGGATGAACCAATGGAATTAGGGGAAGTGGTTGAAGATTTTTTACCCCCTCCTGAAGAGTTAATTCCTAAAAAAAACAAGGTAAACGTTACTCTAGAGTTAACTGAAGAAACTATTCGCTTTTTGAAAGCAGAAGCAGCAAAACAACAAATATCTTATCAAGAAATAATTAGTGCATTGGTTAATCAGTATGCCAAAACCCGATTACATATTTAAGAAAAACGGGGAATATTAACAATGTAGCCACAACATTCTATCTAAAATGGTTGGTTACGACTGATTAGTATTTTCTAGTAACAATCTACAGCACTTTGCGAGTTATTAAAGTACATCTAACACCTGCCTCCTGCCTCCTGCCCTCTGCCTCAAGCCTTAACTTCTTGTACCACACTAAGTCGAAAACTGCTGTAAGATTATCGCCGTCTAATCCACCCGACAAAAATGGGTTTAATTAGCGTCGCCTTGAGCATTTTTACAACCTGTTATAACCTGTTATATTTAAGTTTCATCTTCAAATTTATAGCCGACTCCCACAACAGTTTTAATATAAGTAGGGTTAGCAGTATCGGGTTCAATTTTTTTGCGTAATCTTCTCACATGAGTATCGACGACTCTTTCATCTCCAAAAAAGTCATTTCCCCATAATTTGTCTATGAGTTGGGTTCGACTCCAGACTCTCCCTGGATAACTCATAAAGGTAGATAAAAGGTTGAATTCTAAAGTCGTTAATTCTAAAGGTTCTTCTGTATTATTATCCGTTTTTTTTATAGCAGAATGTTTATCTAAGTCAACCAGAAAATGGGGGGTTTCATAAACATTATTTTGAGTTCCCCCATGTCTTAAACTCCGTCTTAATAAAGCGCGAACTCTGGCAACTAATTCGATGGGACTAAAAGGTTTAACTAAATAATCATCGGCACCAGTTGATAAGCCAATCACTCGATCAATTTCTTCTCCTTTTGCCGTCAACATCAAAATATAAGGGTCTTTTTCTGTTAGTTTTTGACGAATTCGGGTACAAACTTCTAACCCATCGAGTTTAGGTAACATTAAATCTAAAACAATCAGATCCGGCGCTTGTTGTTGGAATAAATCTAAAGCGGTTAAGCCATCGTAAGCAACAATACATTCAAAAGATTCTCTTTCTAATGTCGTTTGAATTAGCTTAGAAATTTCCATTTCGTCTTCAACAATTAATATTTTCATCTATATTTTTACTTTAAATTATCAATAAATGATTCTGCTATCATAATTATAAGATGCAATGATAATATTTTTATGGAAACCCTTTCCCCTTATCTTAATTTACCCAAAGATGAATTAGTTTATGATGACGGAGAACCCTTGGAAACGAACCGCCACCGCATTGCGATGAATGTTTTAATTGATTCGGTCTATCAAGCATTATTGCCCCGTGAGGACTTTTTTGCAGGGGGTAATATGTTTGTTTATTATAGTGCCACGCAACGGATGAATCGAGATTTTCGAGGACCTGATTTTTTTGTCACGTTGAATGTAGATGGTACTGTAGACCGCAAAGCTTGGATTGTTTGGCAAGAAAATGGACGTTATCCCGATGTTATTGTGGAATTGATGTCTGATTCTACAGCTAATATTGATAAAACGGACAAAAAAAAACTATACGAGCAAATTTTTAAGACAAGAGAATACTATATTTACGATCCTTATGATGCCACATCTTTGCAAGGATGGCGATTAAATGGACAACAAACCTATGGTGAGATTATAGCAGACCAAAGAGGATGGTTATTGTGTGAGACGTTACAGTTATATTTAGGGACTTGGGAAGGTAAAGTATTAAATGAGTCAGCTTTTTGGTTGCGATTTTACGATTTACAGGGAAATTTAGTCTTATTACCCAAAGAAGAGGCAGGAATGGAACGCCAACGGGCAAACGCTGAACGTCACCGGGCAGAAGCTGAATGCCAAAGGGCGGATCTTTTAGCGGAAAAGTTAAGAGAGTTAGGGATCGATCCCAATGAAATATAACCGAGTTCCCTAATCAATAAAATTAATAGAAATTGATTTAATTCTAGTCTGTTTCTGTTTCACTGTTTTCACCAAAATCAATATAAGTATGACCTGTTTTTTGATCGGTCAAATAATTTCTATATTTATGGTATAAATCTATTCCTGGGATGTCTTTGATAAAATCTTTAGGCTTTCTATAATCTTTTTCAGGGTATTCATCACGAATGCCTTTAATTGCGTGGTAAAGAGGATACCATTGACGCATAATATTAATTAATTGTTCAAACTGTTCATAAGACTTTTTATGTCTTGCTTCTAGGGCAATATATTGAATGATTCGTGCATAGGTATCAGGACTACTTTTTTTACCAGTGACCCCGATGAGATTTCCTAATACTTCAAAATCATCATAATTAACCATTACTAAACAAGTTAGGGCTTTTAAATTGATAACATCTGTTTCATTTAAGCTATTGATAATTTCAATAATAGATTTGATAACTAAAAATTCTTTTAATTGTTCTCTATTAAACCATGAAAATAGTTGTAAACTAAAGATGTCTTCTGATAAACGTGTTATTGCTTGAACGTAGGTTTGTAGTTTTTCTTTTCCTTTTTCTGTTTTAACTTGGGGTAATATTTTTATTAATTTTTGATTAATGTTTTTGTTAAATGTTTCGGAATCATCAAATTTCTCTAATTGTCGGTTAACATAATCATAAAATTCTTTTTGTTTTATTCCTTGACACATGGATTCAATTTGACTAATAATAACATAACTTTTCTGAGCTTTTGCTGCTGACTTAAACAGTTCAATACTACGTTTTAGTCCCTCATATTCTGCTTGGCCACTTTCAAGACAAAATTTGATTTTAGCAAATAGTAAAAATTCATTTTTACTAAATTTATTATTGTCTACCGTTTGAGCAAATTTCGCTAAACTTCTAGCATTTTCTAAAGTACGATTATGAAGAAAAATAGCGGTTTCCGAAACTTTAGGTTTAACTAATCCGAACTTTTCCATTGTTTGTGTTATTAGTCCATCTTCATCAAATAAAAAACAAGCGATCGCTTGTTTTTTTTGAAGAAAAATAACACCAGATACTAAAGTTAGTAAAGCAACTGGAATAGGCGAAACAATCACAGACTCCAGAGAAGGAGATTCACCAGCAAAACTAAGATTATTTGAGGATAATATGCCTAAAATTTTTTGGTTAGGATCATTAATAAGCAGTTGATCGACATTGATTTCTGAAATTGATTTTTCTGCGTCTAATTGTTTGATAATTTCATTAGATTCCCACACACTTAATGTATCTTTTGTTTCTTCTTCAATTAATCCTTGATAACGATTTTTAAGGTTTTTATTAATGGGATCGGCAATTTTTTCTGGTGATAAATTAATTTGATTGGTTTCTTGATCTTTACCGACTAATTCTTGTAGTAATTTTTGTTTTTTTGTTTCTTGTTTCGCCATAACTAAATAGAGTGATCTAATATTACCGAGTTGTTGAAAATACTTGAATTAATAATAATTAAATTTATATTATTATTATTAACTCTCTTTAATTATCTAATCTTTCAAGTTATTCGACTGTGACGGTTATCACCGCAAATATAGACTTATCATCATTTCAAATAATAACAAGACAAAGAGCAAAAATTAAGTCGTTATCAAAACAAGAGAGTAGGTACCTTACTTTGAAATAAAATTTTATTATTTTTAATCTATCAAATTTTTGTATTTGTTAAGCTTAATTAAATCTTTAAAATCATAAACAGCAGGGGCTGCAATAACTCCTGGTTTATCTAATAGTTGACATAACTTTTTACCTGAGTCCATAGACTATTTTACTCAAATACTTCTGCTTCTTTAAAAGAAGAACCTTCTTGATCTTTTTTAGATAATTTGGGCTCGTCTTTTAATTGCCAGTCGATGGCGAGATCGGGATCATTCCATAAAATGCTTCTCTCATGTTGTGGAGCATAATAATTAGTAGTTTTATAGAGAAATTCAGCAGCATCTGATAAAACAACAAACCCGTGGGCAAAACCTTCAGGAACCCAAAATTGACGCTTATTTTCTGCACTTAAAAGACAGCTTACCCATTGGCCAAAAGTTGGGGAACTTTTACGAATATCCACCGCTACATCTAACACTTCACCCACCACAACACGAACTAATTTGCCTTGAGGTTGTTGAATTTGATAATGAAGTCCTCGTAAGACATTTTTTTGTGATTTTGAATGATTATCTTGTACAAAATTTTTAGTGATTCCTGTTGCTTCTGTGAAAGCTTTTTGATTATAACTTTCATAAAAAAAGCCACGATCATCACCAAATACACGGGGTTCAATAATTACGACATCAGGAATTTTTGTTTGGATTACATTCATAGTTAATAGTTGACAGTTGATAATTGATAGTGAAACCTAATTTTAAATTCTACATTCTACATTCTAAACTTCTATTGTCACCCAATTTTGTAATTCTTCCCATCCTAAACCTTGACGAATAATTGAAGGGGGATCAGAAGTCATATCTACAATAGTGGACACATCAAAACCAGGTTCTAAACTGTTATCAATAATTAGATCAACTTGACTTTCTAATATATCAAACAATCTTGCTTTTTCTACGCCAATCGTAGGAAACTCTCCCTCTTCATCGGGTAAATGAGCAGACGTAGAAATAATCGGATTATTTAATTCAGTTAAAATAGCTTGACAAATGGGATGATCAGGAACCCGAATACCCGTCGTTTTACGCTTAGGACTCATCACTAATTTTGGCACAGCTTTAGTCGCTGGCAACAAGAAAGTGTATGGGCCAGGAATCACCCGTTTCATAATACGATAAGCTTCATCTGTCACCCCTGCATATTTGGAAATATTAGATAAAGAAGAACATAAAAATGTCAAGGGTTTATCATTAGATAATTGTTTTAATTGTCGCACCCGTTGCACGGCTGATTTACTATTAAGATCGCAACCGATTGCATACACTGTATCGGTAGGATATAACATGATTGCCCCTTTCTTTAGGGAATCACAGATTTCGTCAATGCGACGAGGTTGAGGGTTTTCGGGATGAAGATCGTATAAAATAGCCATAATTATGACCAAAATAGCTTATTTAGACTGTGTGACAGGTATTGCCGGGGATATGTTTTTAGGGGCCCTAGTTGATGGCGGTGTTCCTTTAGAATACTTGATTGAGCAACTCAAAGGGTTAAATATTGACCACGAATATGAGTTAAGTCAAGAAAAAGTACAACGCAAGGGACAACAGGCTACTAAGGTTCATGTTAACTTGGTAGAGCAAGATTATCCTATAGATGAGCAGGGGAAGCAGAGGAGCAGAGGGAGAAAAAATCATCATAGTGTTGAAACTTCTACCCAAACAACCCCTAAAAGCCATCATCACCATCATACCCCTGCCCGTCATCTTCCTGAAATTGAAACGATGATTAAAGAGGCTAACTTGCCGTCACGGGTGACACAATGGAGTCTAGACGTATTTCGTCGGTTAGCCATCGCAGAAGGTGCTGTACACGGCGTTTCACCCGAAAAAGTACATTTTCATGAAGTGGGGGCAACAGATGCCATCGTGGATATTGTCGGCACTTGTCTGGGGCTAGATTATTTAGACATAGATAAGTTATATTGTTCTGCCTTACCCACTGGCGGAGGAACCGTTTATGCTTCTCATGGTCGTTTACCGGTGCCAGTTCCTGCGGTATTGAAGTTATGGGAGTCCCGACAAGTTCCTATTTATAGTAACAAGATTGAGAAAGAATTGGTCACGCCTACCGGAGCTGCGATCGCTGTTACATTGGTTAAACGTTTTGGTGAACCTCCGAATATGATATTAGAAAAAGTCGGGTTAGGTGCCGGTTCACAAGACTTATCTTTGCCTAATATTTTACGGTTGTGGATAGGGGCAAGTATCACAGAAAAAAAAACAGTAATGTCGATATAGTTGCCATTTTAGAAACCCAAATAGATGATCTTAGTCCGCAAATATTTGGTTATTTATTTGAGGTTTTATTGAATGTTGGTGCATTAGATGTATTTACTCAGTCAGTGATGATGAAAAAATCACGACCAGGTGTTTTATTAACGGTGATTTGTCCTATTGATAAAATAGATGTATGTGAGCAGATTATTTTTAAGGAAACCACCACGTTAGGTATTCGTCAAACCATTCAAAAACGTTCAATTTTAGACCGAGAAATTAAAACAGTTAATACCAAGTATGGAGACGTTAGGATCAAGATAGCAACTCAAGGAAAAGGAGAGAATAAAACCATTATTAATGTACAACCAGAATATGAAGATTGTGCGACTATAGCGAGAAAGTTTAGTCAACCTTTAACAAGTATTCAAAAGATAGTTTTGGATACTTATTTTAATGATTAAATGATTTAATTAACTAACGTAAGTTTGGGATAAGCACAAGTCTTGGTCAATTCTATCGTTGTCTGAAACACCTATTGTCTCGTCTGCTTGGTGCGCTTTCCAACCGCTGTCGCACGGCGGTTGGGTTCCATCCGCCATAATGCTCTAAGAAGTCGCCCTCCTAAACCCGAACTCAGGTTAACTAGACTAATTTTCCATCTCCAAATTTTCCCATCTTCAGGCTCAATAATCTCTGACACTTTAGTCATTCCGCTAAAAAAGACTAAAATTATAAAACTATTTTCTAGGATAGGAAGACTAACCTCTTTATTAGAACAATCTTCTTAAAAAAACTTATTAACAAAACTAGCCATAATCACTAACTATGGTTGTAGATTCGGATTGGAGAAGTTCACCTATGAGGCAAATAAGGCTTAGAAACTTATTGATTTTCTTGAACAGATATTTAGCTCCTCTAATAATATCTGTAATACTTGTCATGAGCCTAATGCCTATCGATACAGTGCTAGCCGATGAGATTTCAAACCCTTTAGACAATGTCCCCAACATCTGGAAATGTATTGGTTGTACCCCTGGCCAAGTTGGTCAACAAATGTCCTTAGACGAACAGAAAAAAGAGCTTAATGACTTGTGGGGGAAAGGGATTCTACGTCAGGGTAAGTTTCCCCAAGAAGTCAAGGATTCCCAAGAAGCGATTGCTCAGGCTGACCCCAATCTAACCGAGAAGATTTATCTTGTAGCCGAAGGAAGTCAAATTCCCCTCTCAGTGGCCTCACGGGATCAAGATCGTGATCCTAGATTAGCTATTACTTGGGAAGGTGATGGTATCCTATCAACATTGCTCAGTGCAAGTCCTGGCCTAACAACGGGTTTTTTGCAAATAATTGCTTGGGACTCCCAAAAGAAAAAGTTCAACTATTACGAACTTAATGATGAGCGTAACTGGACTTGGGCTGGGGATTCAAGTCATGCTCGTCAACCGCAGTTTATTGGCAAAGGCTGTTTTGACTGTCACCATAATGGTTCAGTCATTATGAAAGAACTGAAACGACCTTGGAACAACTGGCAAAGTCAGTTAGCCACTATTGATTTATCTGTGTTGCCAGAAATGGTTGCACAAGACCCGAACTTGTCTCAATTAATTGGTGCAGAGGTATTAGAACAAGATATTGGGGGTGGAGTGACCCAATCTTATAAAGCCTGGCTCGATAGTCATGTTAGTGAAGACCTCACAACAGTAACTGAAGTCCCCGAACTGTTAAGACACCTGACAACGACTACTTCAGTTAATTTTGAATCGAACTTGGCTAATATAGAAGCTTTGGGTTCAGTAGTGACACCCCCAAAAAACTTTTTCCTCTTTGATGATGCTCTAAGTCAAGTAACTGGAGATGTATTTGGCGACGCTGGTTATAACTTTCCCAATACCATTAGCTTTAATACCAATCAATTTAGGCAAACCATTGAGAGTAAAGGGTTTATTTTGCGTCAATGTAACAAAATGGTTAACACTAACGAGTGTCGTCCAGGGACTGTCGATTATGAACAAAAAGGGACGACTTTTCATCCTTTTTTCATTCCCGTACCGTCCAATGAAGACACTTTTGTGATCACAAATTTGTGGAACGGAAATTTTCAGGTTATACGAGATAACCAGCGCAAAAACATCAAATTTGTTTCTAATAAGTTTGCGGCCGCTGTTTTGATGGTGGATTTCCCAAATCCTATCTTTTCACCAGTGCGTAGTAGCCTACAATCTTATAGTGAAAAGCTAGATACGGCAACGATTAATGATCAAGGTGTGAGTAATATTCCTGCTTTGTTTGTTGCTGAGATTGAAGCAACCGTTAAAAACCAACCCCCTTGTCAGCAGCAAAATCTGGATAGTTGTACTGCTGAACAGCAGTTTCTTCATACTTGGAATTTACCTGATGCAACTTGGAAAGCTGAAGTTAACCAACGAGTTCAAGCTTATCTCGATGCAGTGGCTCAACAGATTACCAATGGTAGTGGATTATCAGATTATTTAGACCTTAGTATCTCACGCAGACGACAATTTGCCACGATCAAACCCATTAGTAACCTGTTTGAGTTTAGTCTTTTACTTCCTCAAACTAATCTACCAGCAAATGCTCCTTTATTAAGGATGCAAAGGAATGGCAAAGTCCAACCCGTTAATTAATTTGTCTGTACAACCTCATTCTTTCTTGACCCAAAACAATTAAATTAGAAGAGGCACAATTATGGCAACGCTACCACGATTTAACACACCAGCAGGGCTTAAAGACTTCGCTGCTGAACCAGAGAAACAAGCTCAATTAGATGCACTCTGGAATCAATCTCTTAACGCTTTTACCGAATCATCAATTAAAGGAGGATCAGCTCCTCTAGATAATGATCGGACTGTCTATTTTAATCCTTTAACCACTGATCTAGCAGGAGTGATTACGCCACCTCCTGTTGCTTGGACTGCTTTTCCCAACCGAATTTTACTAACCTTTCCTAACGCATCGCGAGGACAGCAATTACGATATGCAGATGAAAGTCCTCCAGGCTGGATAAATGATTACAATTCACGACGAGGATATCAACCTGCTGGACCACGGGGTTATCAGGATGAATACTGTGAATGGAGTGTGACCCGACGACCCAGTGATAACAAAATTACCAAAGTCAACTTTACCTGCGAGAATCGTGAATATTGGAATGCCTTATGGCTAATTGACACCAATCGAGTCCTTGAACTTTATCGAGAGTTAGTTAGTCCTGATGTGCAACTTTCCGATCTCGAAGGAGAGATTGAACCCGACACTGGAAAGCCTGGTTATAATTTCCTGAATAAGTGGAACAATAATACTCAAATGGGTCCGGTTCATTTGGTTAGTCGACCCAATAGTTTGAGTGCTGAAATTTATCTAGCTGCTGCGGCCACCATTGTACGGGAATGCAACGGTCAGGTGGTCACGAACCAGTCTCAATTAATTCAATGTAGTGAATATGGTACTCCAGGACGTAATAGTGATCCCTTTATTGGTGGTTCTGTTAACAGTATTGTTCGACAAGGAGGGGTTAAGGTAACACTTAATGATCCTGTTGGTTTGTATATTCAAGAACCTACCTTCGATCAGACATGGCAATTACCTCCAGAGGCCCCTGTGGAAGCTCTTCCCTCAGACTACTGGAAAATTGTCCGAGGTCATCGACGCAGTGACCCTAACGAACCCGATTTTATCCTTCATGCTGTTTATGAAGTACCAGAGGATCTAGGCTTTTGTGTTGGGGATATCACCATTGATGGAGTCCCAATTATGTTTGGGTCCCAAATTACCCAAAAATTTCAGATTGCCTTAGCGGCGATCGGGGTTCCTACCACTGAACCTAATCAAACACCTCGCCCTTGTATTGATCCAAGTGCTTGTCCTTCAGAAAGGGATCAAGTTGTCAGTGCTGCCATAGATCCAGCCCATCTTAGTAACATGAAGTCCCTAATGTCATCGACGATGAAGAGACTTTAATTGGAGGTTGAGTCTGACTATCTCTGAGAATCCTACCTACCCCTACCCCTCTTGAGAGGCGTAGGATTATATCAACACAAATGCCTGTAGAAAACTAAGTTATTATGTCATTACTTAAAGCTTATTTAAAATGGTTAATATTAGGCATAACATTATTTTTCATTATTTCTACCTTTAGAAATCATTGGCAAGCTGTCACAGAAATTACCATTAATCCTCAAGGATGGCTCTTTTTGTTTTTAGCCTTAATTGTCACTTTATTAGCTCATATTTGGTCAGCTTTTGTCTGGATAAAAATTCTCTACTTGTTTCAACAGTCTTGTTCCTATCAATGGGGATTAAACGTTTATTTAGTGACCAATATTTATAAGTATTTACCTGGGAATGTTGGTCATTTTTATGGTCGTATTAATGCTGTGTCAAAACAAGGGGTTTCCTTATCGGTTGCTAGTCTAAGTGTGTTGTTAGAACCCTTATTAATGGCTGCTGCTGCTTTATTTATTGCCTTATTAAGTCATAGTATCGGCATCATTGAAACCACAAGAAATATTAATATATTATTCTTACAATGTTTTTTATTAATTAGTCTTTTAGTGGGGATTCATCCTATTATTATTAATAGACTTCTTCGCTTTGTTAAAAAGATAAAATCTAAGAAAAACGAGGAAACAGAAACAGTTTATTTACAGAAATATCCTGGTATTATTTTAATAGGAGAAATTATTTTTTTATTATTAAGGGGATTGGGATTTATTTTAGCTGTAATGGCCTTTATGTCTATCTCTTTTCAACAAATACCAATTATTATTAGTGCCTTTAGTTTTGCTTGGTTACTGGGTTTAGTGATTCCTGGTGCGCCTGGAGGTTTAGGGGTTTTTGAAGCGACGATTATTGCTTTATTAGAAACATCATCTTTACCGATTGAAATCATTTTAACAACGATCGCTATTTTCAGAATTATTAGTATTCTAGCTGAAGTAATAGGAGCAGGACTAGGTTATTTAGGATTTAAGCGTTAGGAGATAATAATCCCCTAACTACTTATCAAAACTAATTATTCTTTGCTAATATATTGAGAAATGAAGTCTTTGAAAGCTTTAGCAAAGGAACTTCTCGCTTCTGGTCCTTCATCGGAAGACTCATCAACTGGAACAACAGGTTTTTTAGATTCTTTAGGCTTCTCAGTCACTTTAGGTTGAGCAGGGGTTTCTGTTGGCTTTTTCGCTTCAGTTGTAGTTTCCTTGGTTGTTGGTTCTTTAAGTTGGGAACTAGGAGGGGTTTCTGTTGGCTTTTTCGCCTCAGTTTTAGTTTCCTTAGTTGTTGGTTCTTTAAGTTGGGAACTAGGAGGGGTTTCTGTTGGCTTTTTCGCTTCAGGGGTTTCTAGAGTTTTATCTTTTAATTGTGTCATAGGATTCGATTCTTCTGATTCTTTGTTTTTATCGGTTGAATCTATATTGTCCACTTCTTGTGTAGAAGTGTCCTGATTTGATGGTGTTATTGTAGCAGGTGATTCGGAAGTTGTCATTTCAGGGGGAGAAGTTGGGGTGGTTTCTTCTGGTTCAGGTGGTTGTAGAACTTTGATAAACTGCTTTAATTGTTCTTCTTCTGTGACGGAGAGATGACGAACTTCTTCGACTTTTTTCGCGATTTCTGTCTCACCTAGATAGTTTAACCAGTTCTCAAAATCTCCACGTTTCAAATAATATATGACTTCTTGAGGAGACTGATGGCAGACTCCGATTAAATCTTGTACGCTATAAGCGAGATGACCACTGCTAAATCTAAAGGGTTCTGGCATGGTTTCTTTTGTAATGTATAACAATAATTGAGAAGATACACTCTCTCCTCAAGATACTATCAAAAAGCCTCACCTCTACGCTATCATCCAATAGTTAGGGGAAAGATTATCATGATAAATCTTTCTTTCAGCTAAAACTCAGCTTTCTATCATTTAGAGTTTAGTCAATTGTGAGAGTATGAGGATAACTTACTCTTACATTGCTGGCAATGTTCCTCATCAAATCGTTCCCTAATGTGAAACAAGTTTCTAAGCTGACTTCTCTGCGACTTCGACTAACCGTAGGTATTGCTGCCGTATCGATTTTAGGATTAAGTGGCGTGGTACTTTGGATTAGTTGGCAGATGCAGAGTATTTTGGTTGTCACCCATAAAAATAATACACGCTACATTGCAGATCGTTTTCCTTCTGATGTAGAAATCTATAGCGATATGGTTTCCCTAGAAGAAGGAACCCAAAAAGCCATCGATAACCTATCTAATCCTCAAACCTTACTATGGGTAAAAACTCCTCAAGGGGAAATTTTTGCCCAGTCTCAAGCTTTACAAATGGGAATGACAGGAAGCAATTTAGTCTCTTTAACTGATATTTCCCCACAACCAGAATTGCAAAAGGTTAATAATCGTTATTGGTTGTTATGTTCGACAAAATTAGTGGTAAAAGGGGTTAATCTCGGACAGTTTTATCTTGCTCAAGATATTACCAAAGATCAAATGATGTTTTGGGGTGTGATGCGTAGTCTGTTAATCATTAGTGTTATTGCAACGATTCTGATGACAATGGCGATCGCTTGGTACATCCAAACGTCTTTGACACCCCTTAAACGTATGAGTCAGATGACAAAAGATATTGCCCCGGAAACCTTGGGAAAGGTACAACTTGAACTAGAAAATGCTCCCAGTGAGGTCAAAGAATTAGCCCAAACCCTACAAACGACCTTAACTCGTCTGTCTAACGCTTGGGAAGATCAACGTCAGTTAGTCAGCAACGTTTCCCATGAGTTACGCACCCCATTAACGGTGGTTTCTGGCTATTTACAAAGTACCCTACGACGGGGTCATAATTTAACAGATATCCAACGCGAAGCCTTAGAAACCGCTTCCTCAGAAGCCGATCGCACCGTTCAATTATTACAGGATTTGTTAGATTTAGCTAGGGCTGAACATGGAGGGATGTATTTTAACCTCGAAACCATTATCCTGAATGAGTTATTAACCGAAATTGAGGGAATGGTGCATCAATATCCGATTTCTGTGAACCTTTTTCTTCCTGATCAATTGATCAAAGTCAAAGGGGATAAAAATCGTCTTAAACAAGTATTTTTAAACTTAATTGACAATGCAGTTAAATACTCCCATTCTTCGGAGCCAATTCTGATTAAATTGAATAATAATAAACAACAGGCCAAAATAGAAGTGTGCGATCGCGGTGTGGGTATTCCTTTAGCAGATCAAACTCGCATTTTTGAGCGATTTTATCGGATAGATGAAGCCAGAAGTCGCAATGTTGGGGGAACCGGATTGGGTTTATCTATCGTCAAAACTTTAGTAGAAGGGATGGGGGGAACCATTTATGTTATTTCTCAACCCAATCAAGGCACAACCTTCACCATTCTGTTACCCTTATCTTAAGTATTACCTACATCTTGCACCAGAACAAAAAAACTAAATAACGTAAGCATTCAGCATTTTTTAAGCTGATAGCTGACTACTGATAGCTGAACGCTTAAAAACTAGCTAATTTTGTCGAAGGTGTAAGGCGTGATTATTTCCTATTTTCATAATTAATTGAGGATGAACACAACAACCAAAGAAACCAATCAATATCTATTATTATCAGGGGATGCTGAACGGAAGAAATTAGAAGTTAATTTCTGGTTAGTGTCTGTGATAGCTTTATTATTATTTATTGCTATTTATACCCTGACTTTATTATTTTTAAGAGCTACTTTTATTGGAGTTCTTTTATACGAAAGAGGATTTACCCAATTTTTGGTCATTTATTTAGCTTGTTTTGTGGTTTCGTTGACAGTTCTTAAACTGATTAAATTACAACAAGAAGCTTTAGCCTTACGGCGTTCTTGGGTTCCCCAAACTGTCACTTTTGATAATCCCAGGTCGCGAGATTTACTAACATTACAAAACAATTTAACCAAACACAATCAACTTCTTCCCATTCGGTGTAGTCGCATTTTATCCGCTTATATTCAATCAGGAAGTCGTAAAATTGCCTCAGAATTAGCCCTAGATGATTCTACGTTTTATTTAAGTGCGACTGATACTTCTTATAGTTTTCCTCGTGTCTTAGTTTGGGCAATTCCATTATTAGGATTTATTGGAACTGTTATTGGTATTAGTCAAGCAGTAAATGGGTTTTCTAGTTTCCTAGAACAAGCAGGGGAAATTGAACAAATTAAAGAAGGAATTGGCACTGTTACCAGTGGTTTAGCAGTGGCATTTGATACCACTTTATTAGCTTTACTATTAAGTGTTTTGGTAATGATTCCCTTAGTTTTAGTGGAAAGAATGGAATCGCGCTTACTTCTAAGAATTGATATTTATGTCAATGATTTAGTCTTACCTCGTCTCAAAGAAAAGAGTGAAAACTTAGATTACAATGGCATTAATCAATCCATTCGTCAAGCATTTCAAGACTATTTACCCAATCCTGAAGCCTTAATTAAACCTGCAGAAATCTATGCCCAACAAGCAGCCGAAACCTTTTCTCAAAGCTTTATTTTAGAAATTGAAAAATTACAAAATTTAAGCGGTAATTTAATTGAACAAATTGAACAAATTAATAATATGAGTATTGAAGAAAAAAGTAAATTTTTAGAAACATTAAATCAGCAATTAAATGTTAACCGAGAACTTTCTCAGTCTATGATTACAGAAATTAAACACATTCAACCCATCTTAGAAAAATTAAGCAAACCTCGTTTAATTACCTTTACTGACTCAGAAGAAATTTAATCTATGCGTCGTCGTTCTGTTGCTAAAAATTCCCTAGAAGTGGAGTTATTTCCCTTTCTTTCTATATTAGCTTGTACCATTGGTACACTCATTTTATTGATTATTGTTTTAACTACCCAACTCTTAAAAAATGAACGGGAAATTACCATTATTGCTAAACAAGAAACCACAGGAGAAAATCAAGGTAAAATACCGAAATATATAGAATGTAGAGAGGATGGTGTTTTATTACATCCCAGTCAAGTCTTTGTTCCTAAATCTGAAATTGATAATCGGCGATCACCCCTAAATCAATTAATTAGAGAGGTACAAAAAAACAAAGATAGACAATATTTAATTGTTGTCCTTCGTCCCCAAGGAATTGATGTCTTTCAACAAGTGAGAGACATAGTAGAAGAAAAGGGGATTGATATTGGATATGAACCCATTGATCAAGATTGGAAATTAAAAATAGAAGAAGGAAACAACAATGAGAACTAGAAGATATCGTAAGCTAAACTCACCCAGTCAAAATCTAGATTCTTTTTTAGATATTCTCACTAATACCGTCGGTGTATTAATGTTTATTAGTTTATTTATTACCGTTGTCGCAGTCGAATCCAGTACCATTGTGACAACGCCTTTAGTATCTAATACTGAGAAAAAACCGCGCTTTTTTGAAGTTAGAAATAATAAAATCTCTTATCTTAATGATGAAGAAGTTGATCGTCAAATTGCCCTTTTAATGAAAAATTTACCCGAATGTTCTGTTCCTGAACTTCCCGAGAACTTAGATACTTACACTTATCAATTTTATATCAATCGTCTTCAAGAATATGAAAATTGTCGAGCGCAAACTATTAAAAGTTTTCAACAATTTAAAGGACAAACTGAACATTATAAAGTATCATTTTATGACCTAGATGCACTAATTTATGAACCTTTAACTCCCGATACAGGAGAATCTTATAAAACCATTGCTCAAACCGATTCAGAGTTCAATAAAACCTTAGAAAAATTTGATTCAAATACAGATTATTTAGCGTTTTTAGTTCGTCCTGATAGTTTTTCTGCATTTAGAGCAGCGAGAAAACAAGCATGGAAAGCTGGTTATAATGTCGGATGGGAACCTTTAAAAAAAGAAACTCCTATTGTTTTTGGCTCTAATGGAAGAAGCGTCGGAGTCCAATAAAAATACTCTAAGCAGAAGGGAATGTTTATCGAGGATCAGTTAATGATTTGATGAAAGCTTTAGAACAATGGAAGAATTAGTTTGGAGTGCTAATTTTATCCGTCAACTTAAACGTTTAGTCCGTCAAAACCCACCAATTAAAAAGATGATTGAACAAACCTTAGAAAAATTAGCTAATGAGCCCTTTGATCCTAGTTTAAAAACCCATAAGTTTAAGGGTAAACTTGCTAATAAATGGTCATGTTCAATTGACTATAGTAATCGTATCGTTTTTCAGTTTATGGACAATGTCGAACTAAAAACTGAAGAAATTGTACTGTTAGCGATCGGTTCACATGATGAAGTTTATTAATGTCGGGTGGGAACCATTAAAAGAAGACACTCCCATTATTTTTGGTTCTAATGGAAGAAGTGTCGGAGTACAGTATACTCAAACCTAAGACGGATGCTGAAATGAATTTTAAAAATTAGAATTAGCGAGGTAATCAAACAATATAAAAAACTTAGTCCAATTAACAACGAGGATTTTGAGCCAATGGTTTCTGATTCTGAGCCTTCATCTAGGATGATTTTAACATCGGGAAAATCTGTTTACATTCATGGTAAAAAGTATCCTCTATCTGAACAAGTGATTAAAAACATTGAAACTATTATTGGATTTCAAATTAAACAAGAAAAAAATTTACCGATTCACCAACGCCTTATCGAAAAAACTGCCACTTTTATGAGTCAGTCAATGTTTTTATATTGGCAGTTATTATTTTTTATAACCTGGGCTTTGTGGACTTATTTCGCACCGGAACAATTACCTTTAGGTTTACCTGCTTTCGACTTGTCTAACATGGGAATAGATATCGCCGCGCTATTAATCGCGACTGGAGTATTGGTACAACAAACTCGTCAAAATAAACTAGCTGAAGAGCGTTCTCATTTAATTTTACAAATTAATCTGCTGAATGAACAAAAAATCGCTAAACTAATTGATTTAATGGAAGAATTACGTAAAGACTTACCAAAAGTGCCTAAACGCTATGATCAAGAAGCTGAAATGATGAAAGAATCCACCGATCCTCAAGTTGTTTTAGATATCTTGCAAGAAAACTTAGAACAATCTGTAAATGGGCTATCTTAGCAACTTAAATATGCTTCTTATCGATTTAAAATTATTTTAATTACTGTTCCTATTTCCTGTTTCCCTCCAGGTAAAAATCATTAATTTCTTCTTCTATAGATTCAATTACTTTTTCAACAGAAGTTTCTAAACTTGGACTAATTTTTAATCCTAATCTTAAGTTTTCTGCTTCAATTAAATAAACCGTAACATCATTAGGAAACTCTTCTTTGAAAATCTTTCTTCCGGCTGCTAAAGCGTGATCCCAACGAAAGTCGTGTAAACTATAACTAGCTTCTGGTAATTCTTCTAATTCTTCTCCTGGTACTCTATAAATAGTTCCTGGTTCTGAATCGGTTGAACAAGCATCAATAATAATTAATTTTTTACTTCCTCTTGCTTGAAACATCACTTCCATTCCTGCGGTTCCACAATCATAAATTTGTAAATTAGCTAACTTTTTATCCTTAAAAATATTCTGCAACTTTTGAGCAATAATAACTCCCACTGCATCATCAGATCGATTTAGATTACCGCAACCAATAACTGTTAACATATATTATCAATTTTAACTATATTATTAGTTATTATAACTGTAGCTATCAACTGACTAAAATTAAAATAAAATTATTATCTTAGGATTTTGAAATATTTGAGAATGAACTTACTCCAAAAATAGCAACTAGGATGCTTGCACTCCACTGATAACTGACGACTGATCACTGATTGAAAATAGTTGCTAAACCCTCAAGTAATTTATTATTATCTTCAACGGTACGAACAGCAACACGAAAATAACGATCGCCTAAGGTTTCAAAACTTAAACAATCTCGGATTAATATACGATACTTTTTTAATAATTCTAGTTGTAATTGAGAACTCGGAATTTGAGTTTTAACTAAAATAAAATTAACAGAACTAGGAATTGGTTCTAAACCGTTAATCTGAGATAATCCTGTGAATAATTCTTGATAAGCTGATAATAGCCATTGTCTGGTTTGTTGCGTAAACGCTTCATCTTGTATGGCTGCGATACCAGCATTAACCGCTAAACTATTGACGGGCCAAGGATCACGCCAATGTTGCCATTGTTGTAAACGGTGAGGATGAGCGATCGCATAACCTAAACGTAGACCCGGAAGACTATAAAATTTAGTCAGCGATCGCAGAATCACTAAATTCGGATAATCTTCAATGACAGAAATCAAACTCTGTTGTTGAGACGGGGTAACAAAGTCCATAAACGCTTCATCCACCACCACTAAGTTAAAGCGTTCTAACAGGGGTAATAACGTTTCTGTGGTGAATAATTTACCAGTAGGATTGTGAGGATTATTAATAATAATACCGACATCGGTTTCGGGACAGTGATCTAAAAAGTTAAAAGACTCAGAGGTTTGCCAAGGAAAAGAAATGGGGGTAATGGTTGCCCCAAAAGCTTGTAACCCTCGCCAATAATCCCTAAATCCAGGAATCATGACATACGTTAGTTTTTCTTGTGCCAATTCACGGCCAACCCAGGTTAATAACTCTGCTGCCCCATTACCCGGCAAAATCCACTCAGAGGGCAATTGATGCCATTGCGAGACAGATTGTCTTAGTTTTATATATTGGGGGTCGGGATAATGTTTTAGGCTGTCTAAAGCCGTTTGAATAGCTCCTAGAACAGATTCAGGAGGACCGAGGGGATTAATACTGGCAGAAAAATCTACAATAGAAGAAACTGGACAGCCGATTTGAGCAGCTGCCCAGACTAAATTACCACCGTGAACGGGTTGTCTCATCTGCCGAAAACTACTTTTTCGGTGCAACCCGTTCTTTGAACAACTTCCCGGCCGAAAAAGCAGGGACTTTAGTCGCAGGAATACTCATTTTTTCATTGGTTTTGGGGTTACGGCCTTCACGAGCTTTGCGATCGCGAGCTTCAAAGGAACCAAAGCCCACTAAAGTGACTTTATCATCTCCGGCAACGGCTTCCATAATCGTTTCTATGGTGGCACTAATTACGGTTTCTGCTTGTTTTTTGGTGACTTCAGCCTTATTGGCTACTGCATCAATTAATTCACCTTTATTCATTGAATAATCTCCTTATATTGTGTGTTATGTCCTATGGGTTGTTGGCCCATCCTAGTAAAAAAAGGATGAATTATAAGTAATATTTATAGACATAAATCGCCAAAATCCCCATAGGCTAAATGTTTCACTGCATTATTCTAAGCCGAATTGTCCCCAATCGATCCCCTAAAATAGTAATTTATATAGATTTTTTGCATTTCGGTTCCAATAAATCAGGTTCACAGAAGGAAAGTTTCAGTATTTTTGGCCAATGAGCTAGACGATAACGATAACATAGAGAGACATCAGTCGCGAAACAAAGCAACCTAGGAGAGAGATTGTGAATAATTATTCTCCAAAACTACTATGGCTCAATAATTCTGGGTTAGGGTGTTTATTAAATTTACTTTTACTGGCCATTTTATTAGTCTCTGTTGGCTTGGGATGGGTAGTTAATGGGTTTTTGATTTTATTGGGGGTGATTTTAATTACTCCCGTGATTGGATTATGGATATTACGATGGTGGGTTCAGCGTAACTTAGTCGAAGATCAATGTCCTGTGTGTAGCTACGAATTTACGGGGTTTAATGGGGTAGACACGCGCTGTCCTAGTTGTGGTGAAGCACTAGAAATTGAAGAGGGTAAGTTTAAACGGGTGACTCCTCCAGGAACCATTGATGTAGATGTGGTTGATGTTTCAGTCAAACAATTTGATGATCCCGATTAAGCCTCGATTGTTACATAATTTAAAGTTCTACAACAATTTTTATGAGGAGATTCTGCCACTGCGGTAAACTAGCCCTTAATCCTGACTATTTTTACAACAGACAGATAAGATACTCTTAGGTCTTTGTTCAGTTGGGAAACCTCAACTAGAATTCATTTTAGTTGGAGTGCTTGACTAAGGAGAACACTCGGTTAAGGAGCCGGAATCAATGTCACACAAAGTTAAAATCTACGATACCTGTATTGGTTGTACTCAGTGCGTTCGCGCCTGTCCCCTCGATGTTTTAGAGATGGTTCCCTGGGATGGTTGTAAAGCAAGTCAAATTGCTTCTTCTCCCCGAACAGAGGACTGTGTGGGCTGTAAGCGATGCGAAACAGCTTGTCCTACGGATTTCTTAAGCATCCGTGTCTATCTTGGGGCAGAAACAACCCGCAGTATGGGATTAGCCTACTAAAAAAACCTGCAATTAAACTTGTCATTTATGACATTTTCCCCACCTCATCATCTTTGATTAGGGTGGGGTTATCTATTTCTTCGATCATTAAAGAATATTACAAGATAGTTAATTTTTTTTAGATAATTCTTAGGGGAGATGTAGGAAATTAGAGACCAACGATAAGATTGAGGGGACTTAAGAATAAATTATAGGAGACATTAATTATCATGAATGTTATTGCTTGGATTATTTTGGGTTTATTAGCAGGGGCGATCGCTAAATGGATTTTTCCGGGTCATCAGGGAGGTGGCTTTATCGCGACAATGTTTCTCGGAATCATTGGGGCATTTATTGGCGGAACCCTAATGACTTTCATTCGCACAGGAAGCCTACAATTGGTTGGAGCCTCTCTCAGCATTCCAGGAGTTGTTATTGCTGTGTTAGGGGCAATTATTGCTATTTGGCTCTGGGGTTTAATTAATCGTGGCTAACCTTTACTGAGGTTTGTTTAAATTCAATAATATAATTTTTACCATTTTCGTAGGGGTCAACAACGGTTGACCCCTGTAACATTTATTTTCTAGTTTTGTTTGATATTATTTAACCATTCTCGTAGTTGTTCGCCAGCTACTTCTCGTCCTCCTAACCCAAAGGCTAAAGCAATGGCCGCAGCAATGCCACCCACTAATAAGCCAAAGGCTAAGTTAACGATATTTGGAGCAATTCCCATTTGTTGCAAGGCCATGGCCACTACAAAGATGATAATAGCAATGCGAGCCGTATGTCCTAAAAATTTAGCTTGACGAGTGCCTGAGTTGGTAATTAGATTAAAGCAAAGATTAGCTAAATAAAGTCCCAACGCTAAAACCGCTAGTCCTACTAAAACTTGACCAGCAATAGCTAACAACGCGCCAACTACGACTTTTAAAGCTTCAATTTTCAGAATGTCTACCGCCGTCAAAGACGCAAGTAACATGACGACTACTAAAACAACAATCCCAGCGATTTCTGAGGGGGTTCTAGTCGGAGTCGTCGAAGTTGCAGTTTTAGCAGTTGAAATTGGAGTTGTATCAGTTGAAGTCCCAGGAGGTACAGTGGGAGGAACTGGAGTCGTATCAGTTGGAGTTGTCGGAGTCGTAGGAGTCGTAGGAGTCGTAGGAGTCGTAGGAGTTGTGGGAGTTTGAGCAATACCCAACCATTGAAAAATGTTATTGAAACCGACGCTTCTTAACACATTAGTGACTAAATCTGAGAGATATTGCCCCCCAACATAAGCTAAACCTAAGACCACTGTGGCTGCAAATAATTTCGGCAAAAGATTTAAAATTTGATTGAGCATTGCCGTTGCTGGCTCGGAAATCGCGTCAATTTGCAGCGCGTCTAGAGCAGTAATGGCAACAGGAATTAAAATGAGGACATTAACAACCGTGCCAATGATATTGGATAAGGAGTTACCAGTAGGGTCACTGGATAAACCAAATTTTTCCCCAACTTGATTTAGGGGTGTTGTGGCTAATAAACTGCTAACTACCCGTTGCACAATTTTAGCCACAACCCAGCCCACGGCTGCAATAATAATAGCAGCGAGAATATTGGGAATAATGGCTAAAATTTCATTTAAGAGTCCTTGTACCGGCGCTAAAGTTCCCTCTAACTGAAGGGTACTAAGAATCGACGGTAAAAACAGGAGGATAACCAACCAGTAAACTGCATTACCGATGGTTTGGGATACAGAGATTTGATCAGTGTCTCCTCCTAACCGTTGTTCAAGATTAAACGTACCTAAAACACGGGTAATGAGTGTCTTTGATAAGGCCGCTAAGACCCAAGCAATAGCTACCAGAATTCCAGCCCCTAAGAGTTTGGGTAAGAAATTGGTAATTTCTCCAAGGAGACCATTGAGCGGTTCATAAACCGCTTCAAGTTGTAGGGTGTTTAAGAAAGCAACAACAGCGAAGAGAATAATTACCCAATAGGCAAAATCAGAGACCCATTTTTCAATAGGAATTGAACTATCGGAAGAATCTTCTCCGGCAATCCAAGCAGCGATTTGATTATCAACGTCCGTACTTTGGAGAACTTTTTTAACAACGCCTCTCACAATGGCGGCAATAATCCAACCAACTAAGAGGATAATCAGACCTTGTAACAAAGTCCAACCATCGGAAAAGAGTTGATTTAATAAAGACGGATCGACAATTGGGGTTTCTTGTGCCAGAAACCAGTGGGTTAACGTAGTCATGATATAACCTTTGAAAAATCAAGCGGTATATTTTCGGTTTTAATATAACGAAATACCAACTTAATGTTCAAAATACGTCAAGTTAATTCATACTACAGTTAACAATCCATCATACTTGGTGACTAACTCATTAAGAAGGGCTTCCGGTCAAACTAGGAAGGGGTTGATGAGTTAAACATTGCCAATAACAAGTAAATAAATTGGGGTGAGGATAGTTTAAAGAAGCGATGGCAGGGGCTGCTGGAAAAGGCCATAAGCGGTCAAAAACAATCTGTTGACCTTTGAGACGAAACTGTAACAAGTACAATGATGGAGGGGCATCTAAGGACTCTAGTAACCCTTCTGCTAACTCATAAAGAGGACGACGTAATGAGTTATCCAAGGTAATCGGTTGTTCATAGGAATTAGGGAATGCCCCTTCCCCGATAATCTCTCCATAAATTAATTCTGCGGAAGTCAGGGCAATAGGTAACCATAAATCCCCTAACCCCAAATCCCCAATACTGGTTTTATACCCTAAGGTTTTTTCTACCCATTGTCTGCGTCCTTTGATATCTTTGCAATCTTGGTAAATTTTTTGTTCAGGAAAAGATAGCCAAGTCGGGATTTCTATGGTCAAGGGAAAATAGACAGTATCTTCATCAGCTTTGGGAAGCTGGGGGTTTTTTGACCATAATGTGGCTGTTGCTATCACTTCAACCTGAGTTGAGGGAGAATCAGCATAGATGGCTGTTTCAAGTGCCATAACCATTTTTTCGGTTGCAGGGGAAGCTAAATAGGTGGTTCCTTCAGCTTTCACCTCAGCATTGACGATAATTAAAGCTTTACGCATATCGGTTGAATGATTGAGCGAGTCTTGTGTTTTCTAGTCAGTGGGGAAATTTAACATACCTCTATACAGAGATTACCCATATTAATCGTTAACGATAAACAGGCAATGTAAAATGAAAACAACTACCCTGTTCTGGTACACTATCAACCCAAATTTGGCCGTAGTGGACACGAATAATTTTACGACATAAGGATAACCCTAATCCATAACCTTCTTTTCCTTGGTCTCTTTGCAAGCGGAAGTGACCTTCAAAAATCCGCTCCTGTTTTTCTTCAGGAATCCCAGGCCCGGTATCACAAACACTGACTTGTACTTTTTGACTGGTGCGGTGGAGAATCGATAGGGTAATTTCTCCTCCTTCTGGTGTATATTTAATCGCATTATCGATCAGGTTGACAATCACCTGACGGATTAATTCTTCATCGGCATACACCCCAGGTACGTCTTGAGGAACATCTTGGATTAATTTTAAGGATTTTTCTGTTAACAAATCGTTATATTGTTCTACAATCTCCTTTGATAAGCGAGGTAAGAAAACTTCTGTCTGGTGAACTTGCAGTTGAGCATTCATGCTTTTGGATGCTTGTAAAATGTCTGTAATCAGACGATTCATCACCCGAAATTGGTTACGGGTTTGTTGAAATAGTTGTAGGGTTAATTTTTGTTTTTTCTCAGTAGGAGCTTGATTTTGTGCTAGTTCTAGGGTTTCTACTGCAATAGAAGCGGCCGTTAAAGGACTCCGTAAATCATGGGCTAACATGGCTAAAACTTGATCTTTGAACTTTATTTGTTCAAGTAAGTTTTCTTTATCTTTCTTAAGACGAAAGATTTCATCAGAAAGGCGCATGAGTTCCCCTGAATAACTAACATTGCTAGATTTTTCTACTGATGAGTCATTGTGATTTTCTTCTAGGGATGATAGCCATTTTGGCCACCATTTTTTCAGTTGATTGACGAGATTACTGCCTGCTAGGGTTTGTCTGGGTTCGGGTACCACTTTGACTAAGGCCGGAGTCGCTACTAGGCGAAAATACTCCACTAGGTGGGGTTGTTCATGAATTTCAATGACTTCTAACTGGCAAGAACAATGTTCGCTGACGGTTTTGACGTAGTCTCGGATGGGTTGAATATATTCATGGGAACTGGGACGCTCATCGACAAACAACAATAACTGAATCGACATCGATGCAGTCTGATCAGTTTTAGCGGTTGTTTGATGGTTGGGGGGTTCTAGCACTGCCACTCAATACTATATACTGACAAATAAGGAAGGTTCTTTGAATAAGAGATTTTTCCTATCTATTCTATTCTAGATTCTTAAGATAGTATAAAATCAACTACACTTAATCTTATAGCTTAATTGTAAAAATTTTACTGTAATGGTTGAAAACGATTATGGCTCTTGGCTATGTTGCCCTGGTTCTTCATGCTCATTTACCGTTTGTACGACACCCTGAACGGGACTATGTCCTAGAGGAAGAATGGCTGTATGAAGCTATTACAGAAACTTATATTCCTTTACTGCGAGTTTTTGAAGGACTACAACGAGATGGCATTGATTTTAAACTGACAATGAGTTTAACGCCTCCTCTAATCTCAATGTTGCGAGATCCTTTATTACAAGAACGCTATGCTCATCATCTGGGTCAATTAGAAGAACTGATTGTTAAAGAAATCGAGAATAATCAACAGAATGGTCACATTCGCTATTTAGCTGAGTTTTATCACCAAGAATTTACAAAAATTCGCCAAACTTGGCAACAATACAAGGGAGATTTAATTTCTGGTTTTAAACAATTCCTAGAAAGCAATAATCTTGAAATCATGACCTCTGGGGCGACTCACGGTTATCTCCCGTTGATGAAAATGTATCCTCAAGCAGTGTGGTCACAAATCAAAGTGGCCTGTGACCATTATCAAGAAACCTTTGGCCGGCCTCCTAAAGGCATCTGGTTGCCCGAATGTGCCTATTATGAAGGGTTAGAAACGATGCTGGCTCAGGCGGGCTTGCGTTATTTTATTATCGATGGTCATGGGATTTTGTACGCCCACCCTCGCCCCCGTTATGGAACCTATGCCCCTGTCTTTACAGAATCAGGGGTGGCTGCTTTTGGTCGAGACCATGAGTCGTCTAGTCAGGTTTGGTCTTCTAAAATGGGCTATCCGAGTGATCCTGAATATCGAGAATTTTATAAGGATTTGGGTTGGGAAGCTGACTATGATTACATTAAGCCCTATATTATGCCCAATGGTCAACGGAAAAATACGGGAATTAAATACCATAAAATTACCAATGTTCAGGGCGATATGGGGGATAAGGCTTTTTATGACCCCTATTGGGCTAAGGAAAAGGCTGCCGAACACGCAGGGAATTTTATGTACAATCGTGAGCAACAAATTGCCCATTTAGCTAACATGATGCAGCGTTCTCCGATAGTGGTAGCTCCTTATGACGCTGAATTATTTGGTCATTGGTGGTATGAAGGCCCTTGGTTTATTGATTATTTATTCCGCAAAGCTTGGTATGACCAAAGTACCTTTGATATGGTTCATTTGGCTGATTATTTACGCTTTAACCCCACTCAGCAGTTATGTCGTATTTCTCAGTCGAGTTGGGGTTATAAAGGGTTTCATGAGTTTTGGCTAAATGATTCTAATACTTGGATTTATCCTCATCTCCATGAAGCGACGGAACGGATGATTGAATTAAGTAACATAGAACCGGCTGATGAGTTGGAAGAAAGGGCTTTAAATCAAGCTGCACGAGAGTTATTATTGGCACAATCTTCGGATTGGGCTTTTATTATGCGTACGGGTACGATGGTTCCCTATGCGGTTGAAAGAACCAAAACCCATCTTTTACGGTTTAATCAGATTTATGATGATTTCCAACTAGGAACCATCAACGCTACTTTCTTAGACAGCGTTGAGGAAATGGATAATATTTTCCCGAATCTTGATTATCGGGTTTATCGTTTCTCCGGAAACAAGGAACAAGGAACAGGGAACAGGGAATAGAAAATAATTGCCTCTTTGCAGTTAGAGACACCTAACAGTTATCTAAACTCCTGCCTCCTGCCTTTCAACTCCTGCCTTGATTTAATTACTTCCGCTAAAAGTAACTTCTGGAAACTTATTTTGAGCTTCCTTCATAGTAATACTTTTACCTTGATTCTTCAGATCCTGCCAATAATTAATCACTTCTGTGGCTTTATTTAATACTTCAATTCTTTCTGCTTCTAAAATCCAGTGTTTCGCTTCTAATTCTTCTTTTAACTGTTGCCAAGCATCGTTACGTGGCCAGAAAAAATAAGCGGTTAAGGGACTGGTTCCTTTTCCTACCACTTGATCAACAGCGATCGCTACATTGGCATCTAACCATAGCACTTTTAAAATAAATCTAGGCTCCAATTGCCCCTCCATTTGAATAAACGACGACTATATTTAATAATATACAACAGAATATCATACCCTATTTAGTCACTGTTTGACTATTAAATAGGCTCATGGCTTTTTCAATGCCTTCTGTTAAGCTGGTTTCAATAGCATCAACCACTAAAGGAAAGGCTTTATCAATAATTTTTCTTTCTTCGGGACTAAATCGCCCTAAAACATGGGAAACTGTATTATCTAATTGATTAGATTTACCAATTCCAATCCGTAAACGAGGAAAATCTTGTCCTCCCAAATGGGAAATCATCGATTTCATGCCATTATGACCACCGGCTGATCCTGATAAACGCATTCTCATGCGACCAATGGGCAGATCCATATCGTCGTAAATGACTAAAACATCTTTGGATGTTAATTTATACCAATCTACCACAGCCCGAACAGATTGACCGGAACGATTCATGTAAGTTAAAGGTTTGAGTAGATAAATTTTTTGGTTATTTCTACTGTTTCCTTCTGCTATTACTCCTTGAAAACGGCGGTTTTCTTTCCAGGATAGTCCCCAAGTTTCAGCTAAAAGATCGACTATTTCAAAACCAATATTGTGACGAGTTTTATTATATTTAGGTTCAGGATTTCCTAATCCTACAATTAATTGAGGGATAATTAATTCGTTAGAGTTTGCTGGAGACATTTAGCTAGATATTTTCTCTACTTTTTATTCTTATTTTATCTTAAAATGGCTATTATGCCAGTTCTCAGAAATAGCTAGAGAGTCCGCCACGTCGCTATTGCTCCTCGTGGCTTCGGAATATTTTTGCTAAGTGAGTCATTATGTTCAAAAAACCCTTGCAGATTTTAATCTTTCTGAGTTAACAGGAAAAGATGCTCTTCTTGCTTATACTTCTTTCATTATCAAAGAGTTTTTAGACAATAATTTTATTATTTTTGTTGCTTATCCTTAATTAATATTAAATATTGAGTAACAAATTAAAGATCATTAGACATTTTAGGACACTCCGTCCCCGATAATAATTGACAGTTCTTAGCAAAATAAGTCAAGATATGAATATAACGTAAATCTTTGTAAAGTTTTGCCTAAATGTCAATCGAATTTCTGTCATTAGATAACATTCAAGAAATAGCACGTCAATACGGGTATTGGGCAGTATTTATTGGCATTGCCTTAGAAAATACTGGAATACCCATTCCTGGGGAAACCATTACCATTGTAGGTGGTTTTTTAGCTGGAAGCGGAGAATTAGGCTACTGGATTGTTTTGGGAAGTGCGATCGCAGGTGCAGTGATCGGCGATAATTTTGGTTATTGGATTGGCCGTTGGGGAGGATGGCCATTATTAATAAAAGTAGGTAGCTTTTTTAACATCTCTACGAGACAACTAGAAGAAGTTAGGAACAAGTTTAGTAAAAATGCAGCCAAAGCGGTGTTTTTTGGACGTTTTGTCACTTTATTAAGGGTGTTTGCCGGACCCATCGCAGGAATTGCCCAAATGCCTTATTATCGATTTCTATTATGTAATTTAGGAGGGGCGACAGTTTGGGCATTTATTATGGTAACGTTATCCTTTTTTGTAGGAAGATTAGTCCCTTTGCCTCAATTAATTCATTGGATCACTCAATTTGGTATTTTAGCTTTACTGGGTGTTATTGCATGGGTAGGAATGACATTATGGTTAGAATTTGGTAAACCTGGATTAGAAGGGAAAGAGTAAAGCTTTTTTAACCGATAGGGGTTTGATAGATATCCGAAGTAATTTGTTTAAACTTACGGATTAAATTAAGTGTTTTATTGTAGCCTATAGTGTTATTTTGTTGCTGAAATTGATGGAGGGCGATTTTAAAATTTTGCCAAGCAATATCTTGTAATCCTAAAATTCCAGCAACAATTCCTCGATTAATATACGCACCAGTTAACTGAGGATTTAAGGTAATAACTTCTGTAAAATCTTTAAAAGCTGCCTGATAATTACCTGATTTTTGATACGCATAACCCCGACGATAATAAGCTTGTTCGTTGTTGGGATTTAAAATAAGAACATGGGTAAAATTAGCGATCGCTTGAGTAAAATTTTCTAATTTCAGATAAGCTAAAGCACGATCATAATAAATGAAAGTTTTATCTTCTAAAGAATGATCTTGACGGGTTTCTAAAGCTTGCTGATAATTGTCTAAAGCTTGCTGATAATTTCCTAATTTAAAATGGACTAATCCTTGATTATAATAAGCACGATAATCATTTTTATGGCGTTTAATCACTTCTTGGTAAGCAGCTAAAGATTGAGTATAATTTTCGAGTCGATAATCAGCTAATCCTTTATTAAGATAAGCTTCAATATTATCTGAGTTCATTCCTAATGCTTGTTCACAGTCTCTTTTAGCTGCTTGATTATTATTAATTTGTAAATAAGCAAGACAACGATTACTATAAGCAGAGGCAATTTTTGGATTCTTATTGTTAATAACTTGAGTGAATTTGAGGATAGCTTCTTGATAATTTTGTTGATTGAGATGATAGACTCCCTGGGAAAAATCAGGAGAAATTGGCCTATTTTCTGAACTTGGCGCAGAAAAGCCTAAACAAAATAAAACGGCTACAATTAAGACAAAAAACTTAAAGAAATCCTTAAGGAGATGATTCATCATTTAATTTTTAACATAAGGGATCAACTGACTTAAGATAATGCTAGAAAAAATCTCAAAATTTTTCCATAGACAAGTTGTAAAAGATTAAGACAAGATAATAATCAAGGGTTTAAATGGTTGACAAAAGAATAATGATAATGTATAAAATCTATAAACACTATTAAAAATTTCATTACATTTGTCCTTCAATCAGGTTAATATCAGAAACAATTTGTTATGCTTTGACAGCAAAAAAAACTAGGATTATCTATTAGCTAATATGAAAAAACCAATTTTATCAGTTATTATTCCTATGCGGGATAATGTTCCTCAAGTATGGATAGAAGCATTATCAAAAGTTGAGGGTAATGTAGAATTTATTTTAGTTTATCCTCCCGAAGTTCCTTTACTTAATAATGATGATCCTCGAATTCGTCAGATTATTAGTGCTTTGAGGGGAGAAGTAATACAAAGAATTACTGCGTTATTAAATGCGTCGGGAACTTATGTTTTATCTATTAATTGTGATGAATACTTATATCCCAAAATAGAAGAAGTTATAATTGAGTATTTTAATAGATTTCCTAATAGTCATTTATTTAAGTTAAGACAAAAATTTTATCCTTATGGTAATCAAGAAAAGTTATTAGAAGAATGGGAGACTTTTACTAATCTTGAAAAGATTCAAGTTAGAAGAGGAGAAGATCACCATTTAAACCCCATAGAAACCCTTCAAGAAATTCCGATCTGTCCTTTAGAAAATAAAGTTAACTTACTTTGTCTTATTAAAGACCGCAAAGATCATCATGGTCCTCATCAAGAGAATTTTGACAAAAAAGTATGGAAAAATAGTTTAGTTCAAGAGCAACTCAATGATATTGTTAAATTATTCACCCTTTTAGGACCTTTTAAATATGTTCCTTTTTGGTGTTCTGATAGATTACTAGGGTTATCAATGCAAGCTAAATTGTATACTAAAGGTCTTGCAAAAAAAGGGGATATTATCGGACATATTTTACCTTTCCCTGAGCAATTTCGGACAGAAAACAATCCCCCTGAATTTCGATATAAAACCACCAATAGACGCTATGTTTTAGCAGAGTGTTTACTCGTGAAATTATATCCTCAATATGGATATTTTTGGAATTTAGTATTAGCCAGTCTCAAAAATTTAGTTAGGATTAAATCAGGAAAAGATAAGTTAGCTAAACTCATACCATTTTCTAATCAATTCTAATATAAGAGGTGATTGTCATCAGTTTTTGAGGGTGAGCAAATATGGTAGTTTGCCCACCGTAACATATTTACAATAAACTTAAGCCGTGACTCAAACGACTTTTATCCCATCCTTTTTCATTTAATAAGAACCAAGATTGAATTAAATCGGGCCCGTGTAATTCTCCCATTAAACCGGCACGAAGCGATCGCATCACTAACCCTTTTTTGACTTTAAAGGTTTTCGTCACTTGTTTAATGGTATCTTTCGCCTCATCTTCGCTTAACTGAGAAGATCCTTCAATCTTTTCTAAAACAGCTTGTAATACTTCTTTAACCCCTTCTTGTTTCATTTGGGCTATGGCTTCTTCACTGTATTCTACTGTTTCCCCGAATAATAAGACACTTTCTTTAGCTGCGTCACTTAAGCGGGTAAGACTAGGTCCTATGAGGGTGGCCATTTTTTCTAACCAAGGGCGATCGCTGTCTACATTGATCGGATAACCTGCCTCCTGCCAATAGGGAACCAATAAATCCACTAATTCGGCCCCTGACAGCTTATGTAAATATTGGCTATTAATCCAATCGAGTTTATCCCAATCAAACTTAGCACCGGCCTTATTGACCCGTTCTAAGCTAAACTGTTGCGCGGCTTCACTCAAGGTAAAAATTTCTTGAGTCGAGTCTGGGGGAGTCCATCCCAACAGGGTCATATAGTTAGCCAGAGCTTCAGGTAAAAAGCCCATTTTACGAAAGTCATCGATAGAGGTCACTCCATCCCGTTTTGACAATTTCCGTCCTTCCTGGTTCAAAATTAGGGGGGTGTGGGCAAACTCTGGTACTGTTTCGCCGAGAGCTTCGTATAAAAGAATTTGTTTAGCGGTATTAGCGATATGATCTTCGCCACGGATGACGTGAGTAATTTTCATATCCATGTCATCAACCACCACAGCTAAATTGTAGAGAGGTTGTCCGAAAGGTTGATCAGGACTATCGGCCATACGAGCGATGACCATATCTCCACCGAGATCGTTACCTTTCCAGGTCATTTTATCTCGAATGAGATCATGCCAAACAATTTCGCGATCATCATCGATGATAAAACGGATGACTGGTTTTCTTCCTTCTGCTTCAAAAGCTTGGCGTTGTTCTTCGGTGAGATGACGATGACGGTTATCATAGCGAGGGGCTTGATTTTTGGCTTTTTGGGCTTCTCGCATCTCTTCTAATTCTGCTGGGGTACAATAACAACGATAGGCAAATCCCTTGTCTAATAAGGTTTGAATCCCTTGACGATATAAATCGAGGCGTTGGGTTTGAAAAAAGGGGCCTTCATCCCAGGTTAAGCCCAACCAGGCCAACCCTGATTGAATATTGTCCGTATATTCTTGACGCGATCGCTCTTGATCGGTATCTTCGACTCTAAGGATAAACTGGCCTTGGTAATGATGAGCAAATAACCAGTTAAAAACGGCGGTTCTAGCGGTTCCTATGTGTAAATTCCCTGTTGGACTTGGGGCGATACGAACTCTGACTGTCACAAAATTTTTCCTGTAGTCAATATTAGGTTAATTGATATCCTGACCTTACTACGTTTAGAGGCAGGATTTTTTAGACTTCATTTTTAACATCTCACCGAGTTAATGGTGTGATGCTTTGTTTTTAGCTTCTTAATAATAATTGATTTTCGGTCAACTCATCAAGCAATTCTATTAAAAATAGGCTTTTTGAGTTTGAGTTTTTTTCAAGTTGTTTCGCAATTTTTTTCTGATTCAAGTGACATTATAATCATGAGACATTCTCTCAATAATAATTAAGCCCTTTCGACTAAAAACGGTAAAGATAAGCGATAAAACGCCCATCCGACCAATGTCATGAGAATAGCCACAGCACTAGCGAGCCAAAAACCGGTTGGGTTAGAAATTTCTCCGGTGGTCGCTAAATCTCTTGTGGTGACTAATAGAGGAGTCACAGGATTAATCTTTACCAAAATTGCCCAGAACCCTTCCCGAGGTTGAGGATAAATTACAGGAGTTACAAATAACCAGATGCGAGTCACAAAACTAATTGCTTTATTCACATCACCATAGAGGCAAGAAAATGGACTTAAAAGTAATCCCATTCCTGTCCCAAATAAAATCAAATGAATGAAGGCAACGGGAGCTATAATAATTGTCCAAGTTACCCCTACTTTAAACCAGACAAACAAGAAAAAAATGGGAATTAGTTGAATGAGAAAATTAAATAAAGTTTGTGCGATTTTTGAGATAACAAACGCTTCGGGGGGTACATTTAGTTTCATTAACATTGATTTCGCACTTCGAGCTGCTCCCATAGTATTATTAAAAGTCTGGATAAAAGTTTGCCAAAGGGTCATACTCAGAGCAACATAAACAGGGTAAGGAATAGGAGTGTCTCCTAAGTTCAAGACTTTGGCTTCTCTAAGGAAGGTTAAACCCACTGCGGTAACTAAAGGGGGAATAAAAATCCAAAGTACACCGAGTATGGACTGACGATATTGAGATTGAATGTCTCGTTGAAATAATTGCCACGCTAATTCACGCGAAGCGAGCAAATCGTACCACATTTCCTGTAATAACTTGATAGGGTGCCTAACACGACTGTTTGGTTCGTACACGACAACAGGTAGTTTTTTGCCTTGATTTCGGGTATGCTGGCGGTTGGCTTGACTCATGATTAAACTCTAGATACTCGTAAAGCATTGTAATGGTTTTATCATATAACTTTACACTACGAGAATATGTCAAGTTCATTAATTACCTAAACTAAAAAAGGGATTTGAGAACGTTAACCCATTGATGAGTATTATCATGTTCAATAAAAGTGCGATTCTGTCGATTTTATTAATTTTTATTCCTTTATCTCTAGCCTCTGAATACTTGGAATGGGGGGCATCGATTACCTTTATCACAGCCGGTTTAGCGATTGTGCCGTTAGCTGCTTTTATGGGTCAGGCGACAGAAGAAATTGCTGTGGTCGTCGGTCCGAACTTAGGGGGGTTATTAAATGCAACCTTTGGTAATGCCACAGAATTAATTTTAGCTTTGGTAGCGTTAAACAAAGGGTTAATTGGTGTAGTTAAAGCAACCATTACCGGCTCAATCATCGGTAATTTATTGTTAGTCATGGGCTTTGCTATGTTATTGGGGGGTTTACGCTACAAAGAACAAGAATTTCAATCACTAGCAGCTAATGTTAATGCGTCTTTAATGAATTTAGCGGTGATTGCTATTTTATTACCGACGGCAGTGCAATATACGTCGAGTGGAATTGAAGAACAAACGTTACAGAATTTATCTGTTGCTGTGGCGGTTGTTTTAATCTTGGTCTATGGGTTAACCTTATTGTTTTCGATGAAAACCCATGCTTATTTATATGAAGTGGGGATGGCTGCAGAAGATGAGTCCGCCGAAGAAGATGGAGCAAACGTTAATTTGACAAAATGGATTATTATCCTTTTATTAGTTACCATTGGGGTTGCAATTGAATCTGAATTATTGGTCAATTCTTTAGAAGAAGCCACCTCCTCTTTAGGATTAACTGCTTTGTTTACGGGTGTGATTTTATTACCTATTATCGGCAACGCCGCAGAACACGCTACGGCGGTTACGGTTGCGATGAAAAATAAAATGGATTTATCGCTGTCGGTGGCAGTGGGTTCAAGTTTACAAATTGCTTTATTTGTTGCCCCTGTTTTAGTCATTGCCGGTTGGTTATTAGGACAACCGATGGATTTAGATTTTAATCCTTTTGAATTAGTATCTGTGGCTGTGGCTGTTTTAATTACGAATTCTATTAGTTCCGATGGTCGTTCTAATTGGTTAGAAGGGACTTTATTATTAGCTACCTATGCGGTAATTGGTTTAGCGTTTTATTTCCATCCAGTGGTTGAAGGATTGGGTTAAGTTGGGAGTAGATGGTAGGGGGTGGGGATAAAATTAATTCGTTTAATAAATTCAATTTTATGAATTATGACAGAGTTAAAGGCTTTAATTTTTGATGTGGATGGAACCTTAGCAGAAACCGAAAGGGATGGCCACCGAATTGCTTTTAATCGTGCTTTTGCTGAGGCGAATTTAGACTGGAACTGGTCAGAAAGTCTTTATGGGGAATTGTTAGAAATTTCTGGGGGAAAAGAAAGAATTAGATATTATTTACAACAATATTATCCCGAGAGAACAGAAGATTTAGATAGATTAATTCCTCAACTTCATCAAGCAAAAACGAATCATTATCGTCAGTTGTTATCATTAGGAGAGATTCAATTACGTCCGGGGGTGAAACGGTTAATTGAAGAAGCTTACAAAGAGGGTATCAGATTAGCGATCGCCACCACTAGCGCGTTACCAAATGCCTTAGCTTTAATCGAAAAACACTTAAATCCTCAGTGGTTTGAAGTGATTGCTGCCGGGGATATTGTTCCGAATAAAAAACCTGCTTCTGATATTTATAAATATGTGTTAAATGAGATGAATTTATCCCCTGATGAATGTCTCGTATTTGAGGATTCTTTTCATGGGTTACAAGCTGCTTCTGAGGCTGGTTTAAAAACCGTTATTACTTTACATGATTATACAAAAAATCAAGATTTTTCTTTAGCTAGTTTAGTTTTAAATCATTTAGGAGAACTGAATAATACTTTTACAATGATCAAGGGTAATATTAAAAATAAAGGTTATTTTGATTTAGAATTAGCAAAAGACTTGATAACAAGAGATTGTGTATAATAGTTAAACTTCTATAAGTAATAATCGAGATTTACCCATAGGAACACTAAAGAGTATTCTGAGAAGTGACCTTAATCTTGGTTCAATAAGAAACTAGAGAGTCTAAAAACCTTCTCTAATAGAAGCTAAACTGGCTTAACGCTAGAAGATTACCAAAATTGTTATTATCACTATCTACTTTAAATATATTAAGATAATAATGAATTTCTATTCACTAATTTTTATAAATTCCTAATGCAAATCTTGCGTAAACTTGGTAGTTGAATAAATGCTGAATTCTGAACTTTTGAGGTATCTAAAATGTCCATAATACCAGAAAAAAATCTAGAAAAAAGAATATCAGATTTAATTTATGGCATGAATAAAGTAGAAGCTTTATTAGCCTATCAAGAAGCTTCGGGTGCGAGCTTGAAGCGTTCTAAAGAATTTGTTGACGATCTAGAAAATAAATTAAGGGCAAAGAATCCTGAGAAGTTCTATGACTACTCTAAAAATATAAATGATGAATTTCTTAATTTTTACATAGAGAGTATTTATCTACATTTTGGAGGCCAAATATTTGATTTACATAATCATTTTAAGCTCCAGGGTTACACGTATAAAACGCAAAAGCGTATTTTTGAACTCGCTTTCTATGGTGATATCCGTTATTGTTCTCAAAATGCTGACAATAAAGTTAAAGCTGATTTGAAGTTTATTTTTAGAAATGTCAGTTTCTTACGTATTCAAGATGAATCATTAGATGAGACAAATGTATGTTTTGAAAAAATAAGACGTGTAGGTAGCATGAACCCGAAACCTGAAATAGCACTTCAGGTAGAACAAGAAATGATAGAGAGAAATGCAGTAAGTCCAGATGGTAAATATAACGAGGAGTCAACTTCTGGTATTGATTGGAATAAATACTTCTACCTAAATTTTGTTTGGGGAGTTGACATCCTGATTGCTGCCGAGACTGTGGAGGCAAGTCTTCATCAAACAGTAGAAATTGATAGATAAATCTGTTAAGAAAACTTTTTAGCAGAATTTTTATTTTACTACACGTTAGAATCGATTAGTAAGAGGAAGTTTAAAGTGTAGGTTCGGTTGAGGCACAAAACCCAACACCCATAAGCTATCATTTTACCCAACCTATCAAGTTACTGGTTACTTTTGAGAATTGGTATTAAACTTAATCTTAATATAAAAATTTCCCCCAACCTAATCAAAATTGGAGGAAAATATTACGGAGTGTTTAGAAATCGCTGCTCAGTTTTCGGTCAGTGATAACTGATAACTGTTCACTGTTTAATAAGCGTCTTGTAACTCATAAAAATCGGGGGAAACATAATCTTTTCGTAATGGCCAACCGACCCAATCTTCGGGCATCAAAATCCGTTTAAGATCAGGATGGCCATCGTAGATAATGCCATACATATCATAACTTTCCCGTTCTTGCCAATCTGCCGATTTCCAGATCCAATAGACAGAAGGAACATGAGGGTTATCTCTAGGTAAAAACACTTTAAGGCGAACTTCTTCAGCTTGGTCACAATTATCACCCACTTTGATCAAATGATAAAAGCTAACCAGTTCTTTTCCTGGGCCTAGATCATAAGCTCCTTGACATTGTAAATAATTAAACCCGTAGGCATACAATGCAGTGGATAAGGGGATCAAAAAGTCAGGGGAGACTTTAATCAATTCTATCCCCAGATGATCCGGTTCGAGTAAGTCATGATCAAAGCCATTTTCCGTTAACCAACTGGACACCGGACCTGCTTCTATGATCGCACTTTCTTCTTCTTGTTCTGGTGCATTATCTTGTGACTTTTCATCAACCATATTATGCTTCCTCTTTCTGTTTTTGGGATGCTAACGCGGGGGGAACTTCCATACCGATCGCTTCTGTCAATTCTTTGGGAGGAGCTTGACGGGTAGAAGTAGCTAAATATTTCCCTGTCAAAATGGGAGAAACCGCTTTCATGTTGTGGGGGGTACTATAGTAACGGTGGGTTTGTTCCATCACCTTAGACCGTTCTTGGATGGTCTCATTAGAGACTTTTTTCCGCAGTTTGATAATAGCGTCAAAAATGGCTTCGGGACGGGGAGGACAACCCGGAATATAAACATCAACAGGAATTAGTTTGTCGACACCTCTAACGGCGGTTGTCGAGTCGCTGCTAAACATTCCCCCAGTGATGGTACAAGCACCCATTGCAATGACATATTTAGGGTCAGGCATTTCTTCATAAAGACGGACTAAAGCAGGAGCCATCTTCATAGTAATCGTTCCTGCTGTGATGATTAAATCAGCTTGCCTAGGGCTAGAACGGGGAACGAGACCAAAACGGTCAAAATCAAAGCGAGAGCCGATGAGGGCTGCAAATTCGATGAAACAGCAAGCGGTTCCGTATAACAAAGGCCACAAACTAGATAATCTTGCCCAGTTGTGCAGATCGTCTACAGTGGTTAAGATTATATTTTCTGACAAATCTTGAGTAACTTGGCCACGGGCAGCCGGATTAAGAATTTTTTCTTTTTGTAACTGCTCTAAGGCGGATAGATCGGAGGTTGGGTTCGGACTCATAAGAGATTAATGATTAACTACAATCGTCGATTGATAATAATTGCTAAGTTTTATGACCATTCTAACGCGCCTTTCCGCCAGGCATAAACCAGGGCAACGACTAAAATGGCAATAAAGATCAAAGCTTCGACAAAGGCTAATAAACCTAAGCGACTAAAAGCAACGGCCCAGGGGTAGAGAAAGACGGTTTCTACGTCGAATACTACGAATACCAGGGCAAACATATAATAACGGATATTGAATTGAATCCAAGCGCCGCCAATGGGTTCCATTCCTGACTCGTAAGTGGTGCGTCTTTCTGGTCCACCGCCACTGGGTCGTAAAATTTTTGAGGCGGTTAAGGCGAGAATGGGGATTAAACTACAAGCGAGTAGAAAACCCAAGACATATTCGTAACCATTGAGTACAAACACTGTTTTTGATTAACTCCTCTCGATGTTCTAAATTTTCCTAATCTCTATTAAACCGTAAACTCTACAAAAATAACCCTAAGAAAGTGTGTTTTATGGTCGCTTTGCTTTTGGGTGTGGGGTTTAGAGTGTCAGGTTTAGGAGTTTACTTGGGCGTAAAATTTCTGATTAACTGTCTAAAAATACCAGGAAAAAACCGTTTAACATAAATGGCTAAAATTTCGGTTTTGCCGATATAAACTTCTGCTTTATTGTTTTGAATGGCTTTAATAATACTTTGAGCGCATTTTTCGGGGGTAATACCTTGTGCCTGATTTTCGTCTTTTTTGTTCCATTTTTGTCCGGTTGCCGTTAAGGCATTTAGGGAAATAGTGGTGTTAATATACCCTGGACAAATGAGAGTCACTTTGATGTTATCTTGCCACACTTCTGCTCGCAACGAGTCAAAATAACCGTGTAAAGCGTGTTTAGATGCCGCATAAGTGGATCTTAAAGGCGTGCCAAATTTTCCCACTAAACTACTAATAATAACGACATGGCCTGATTTTTCTTGTTGCCATTGGGGTAAGATAAATTTAGTTAAAGCGATCGCTCCGAAAAAGTTGACCTCCATAATATATCTTTCTACATCTATTTGGGTTTCTGTTACAGTTGAGCGTTGAGTTATTCCGCTTCCGTGAATCAAAATATCAATCTTTCCATAAAAATCTAAGGCTTGTTGAGCTTTTTCTGTTAAGGTTTCAGGTTTGGCTAAATCAAGGGATAATATTTTGACTTCTGTTTGATATTTATTCTGACACTGTTGAGCAACTCGTTGTAATTCTTGTTCTCTACGAGCGGACAAAATTAGTTTAGCTTGATTCGCTGCTAATTGATAGGCTAAGGCTTCCCCAATACCAGAAGATGCGCCGGTAAGCCAGACGATTTTATCACGAATTTCAGTCATATATTGTCTTTAATTTGTTTCCAAATCTTAGGGATCATATCTGTTAATCCATGATCACTATCCAGTTCTATTAATTTAACCCATTCTCTTTTTTTAGTATAGTGATAACTCAATTCAATGGGTATAACTTCATCATGTTTACCATGAAAAATTAATGTGGGTACAGAACGCTTTAATTTAGTTTCGTCATAGGTTTGTCCATCTTCAATAAATTGATAGCTTAAGGGTAATTCTTGATCATATTTATAATGATAAATTGATAATTCTCCTTGCTTCTTCCAAGTATTTAGGGTATTTTTATCAATACTTTTTAACCAATGTGTGAAAAAATTAAAGGCAGGTGCTAATAAAATTAATTGCTTGACTTTTTTACATTTTTCTGCTGTCCAAGTTGCAGTTAATCCTCCTAAACTTGATCCAATTAAAGTAACAGAATTTTGCTCATTTTCTAAATAAGTTGATATTTGTTGAATTTGTCGAGTTAAGGTTAAATGATAAAAATCATTTTTGTTCAAATTAGGAATAATTAAAGGAATATTTTTAGCAGCAAAAAAATCCTTGAATTTTTGAGCTTTGATAGATTGAGGACTAGAAGCAAATCCATGTATGTAAATGTATGTTGATTGATGATTTAACATAATAATTTATTTTTATATAGCGTTTTTCGGACTCATTAGGTACACTTAACTCCTGCCTTCTGCCTTCTGCCTCCTGCCTCAAAGCGATTACCTTTGTACCTCACAAGTATGGGAACTGCTATATTATTTTTTTAATTAATTTATTGCTCATTAAAATGGCCTCTTTTTCATCTCTTTTTACTATTTCAATAATTTCATTAACTTTTTGTTGATTCATAGCATTAAATTGCTCAATATTAGGACAATAACTATCATTTAAGTCGCCGGGTTCAAATTTATCTAAGTTATTACCATAGCTTCTTTTATTCATTTTAATAATATCCTGTCCAATATCACTGATTAAATAAATAAACAATTTGTCAATTAGATTATTGCCAAATAGATTAGGATAAAAACCATGATAGCAAGTAAAATTAATGATATTGGTAAAATTCCGAATAACTTTCAATCTTCCTCGATTAAAAACGCCGAATAAAATAGGCGCAGGTTCTCGTTTTTCTAGTTTATACCAAGGTTGTCTATTTTTGGTTAAATATCTTTCGTGATAACCTTTTTCTTCTCCCAGTTTAAGATAATTTAGGATTGCTTGATTATTAGTTTCTTTGATATTCAAACAGTAAATCGGTTTATCTTGTTTAATCAATAATTCTATGTCTTTATCTGTAAAAATAGCTTTCTTAATTAAATTACTTTTAGTGATACATAAACAAACATTATTATCATTAAGTTGTAATTGTTCAATTTTACTTTTATTTAACGCAAAGAAATCATTGGCACCGGTGGCAATACCTCGTTTGAATGTACCATATTCTGACAGTTTACAGAAACCTTCAGGAAGTTTTTGCTCTGAAAGTAAGGATAAAATAATGGGTGTCCATTTCTTTTGAGGAGGTAATTGAGTATGATTTAATTGATGATGATAATAATCACTAATATTAGATATTTCTTTGATTTCTTGAGTATTATTGATATTGGTTATTTTAATATCTTGTTTGAGGTGATCATTTTGACACAACAAAATACAAATGGTGGTAGTTGCATCAGGGAAAATATCTTTTTCGTTAGCAAAAATAATAATCTGTTTTAATAGATGTTTTTCGATAAGCATTTTTTTGATTTCTTTTCCATATCCTGTATTAAAAAATTCAAAGGGAAGGATAAAAGCAAGTCTTCCATTACTCTTGAGTTCTTGTAATGCTTTAATAAGAAAAATTGACGCAATGTTAGAATATCCACCTAATTTTTTACAGATTTGTTGTTCTATTTTTGGCAATATTTCATGTCTATTTATAAATTTCTGAAACCGCATATAAGGAGGGTTACAAATAATTGCGTCATAATAGTTTATATCTGATACTAAATAGTCTTGATTAAAAATAATAAGATTATTATGGTTTTCAATACTATCTAAATAACTAAGTATATTGTTGTCAATTTCGTAAGCGGTAAAATGCCATTGATAAGCTAAATTTAGCTGACGAATTTCTTGATAAAAAATTCCTAAACCAAAAGCAGGATCAAGTATTTTTCTAGGCTTGTTTTCTGTTACCCATTTAGCCATAATAGAAGCAACTAAAGACGGTGTAAAAAACTGTCCATAGTCTTTTCTATAATTAATAGGAGTCTCTAGAATATAATCAGATTGACGCATTACATTTTGACCTAATTCATACGATAAGCTTTAGGACTCATCCCCGTTACTTGTCGAAACTGTTTACTTAAATGACTATGACTACTAAATCCACAATTTAAAGCAATATCTAGAATAGATTGATTAGTTTGCTTTAATAATTGTTTAGCGCGTTCTATTCGTTGCTCGATTAAGTATTGATAAGGAGATAAACCAACAGATTGCTTGAATAAACGACTAAAATGAAATTGACTAATATCAAGTAATTGAGCTAAGTTTTCTAGTTTAATATTTTCGTCAAGATGAGCATCAATATAATCAAAAACTTGCCTAAGTTGATAAGGGGATAATCCTCCTTGATAAACCGATAATATAGGCTGAGTTGTACCATGATTTCGGATGAGATTAACCGCTAACACATTAGCTAGAGAGTCTAGATAAAGTTGATTGTTGGAGACTTCTTTTTGACATTCTTCAAGCAGCATAATCGTAATTCCTTGAATATGGGAATCATGCACCTGAAATTGAGGAATCAGTTCAAAAAAATTACTCTCATAATCGAGGGTTTCTTGAGCAATATTCTGCAAAAAATCGGTTTTAATTTGAATTTGTAAACAATTTTCTTGACCCTTCCAGCGAACAAATAAAGGGACATTAGCCGGTGTAATCAGTATATCCCCAGGACGATATAATCCGTTATAACTCACACTATCCTGAATCTGTAAATACTCAAGGGGATGGGGTGCGAGGGAGATAAATATAGTATGTTTATCCTCACAAAGATAGTTACCTTCTCCAGGGGGGTTTTGAAGGTGTTCAACTCGGATATTTTCAGGTCGTTGTCTGTGTTTTGGTAAATGAACTGGGTTCATACTTTTATAGGTTTTGGCTAAATTATAGGCAAGAAAATGAAAATTGACCGCAAGATTATTCAAGTAAAGCAAGAACTCGATAGTTTCCTAATAAGAAAATCTCTAAGCTGACAGTGTTGTTACGAAATAAGATATTAATGATGAAACTCGTAGTATTTGGCGCAACTGGAAATGTGGGTCAGCAAGTGGTAAAACAAGCACTTGAAAAAGGCCATGAGGTGACAGCTTTTGCACGAAACCCCCTCAAACTCGATATAAAACACCCCAAACTTACCTTATTTCAAGGAGATGTCATGGATAGCGCAAGGGTAGAACAAGCACTACAAGGGCAAGATATCGTGGTCTGTACCTTGGGTTCTGGAAAAAAGTTAAGGGGGATGGTGCGTTCACAAGGCACTCAAAACATTATCCTAGCGATGAAAAAATGTGGGATGAAACGGTTAATCTGTCAAACTACGTTAGGAGTCGGTGAGAGTTGGGAAAGTCTTAATTTTTACTGGAAGTATATTATGTTTGGCTTGATTTTACGTAATGTGTTTACGGACCATCAACGACAAGAAGAGATAGTACAAAATAGTGGTTTAGATTGGATAATTATTCGGCCGGGTGCATTTATACGAGGGGAACGTACCGGCCAATATCGTCACGGTTTTCCAGGAACAGATAAGACCTCAAAACTGAAAATTACTCATGGTGATGTGGCTGATTTTATCTTGAAGCAATTACTTGATGATGTCTATCTCCACCAATCACCAAGTTTATCTTATTAAATTAATAAAAGGAGTTTTTCATGTTAACAGAAGTAATATTACCAATTTCTTTGAGTATAGCCACGCTTTTATGTTCTTTAGTCGCTGGATTTTTGTTTGCTTTTGGTTTAGTTGTCATGCCGGGAATACAACGTTTAAATGATAAAGAATTTATTCGTACTTTTCAGGTGATAGATGGTATTATTCAAAACAATCAACCGATTTTTGTATTAGTTTGGGTGGGTTCAGTTATATTTTTCATTACTTCTGCCATACTTAGTATCGGGCAATTAAATGAATTTTTATCTCTGCTTATTGCGGGTCTGCTTATTTACATTTTTGGTGTTCAATTACCGACTTTCACTATTAATATTCCCTTGAATAATAAATTACAAACTTGGGATGTTATTAATATGAATGAAACAACTTTAAAAGCAGCACGTTTACACTTTGAAAGCCCTTGGAATCGATGGAATATGATTAGGACATTTTTTGCTTGCTTGACATCGATTCTGTTAATCATTCTACTGTTGAAAATTTAGCCGAAACAGAAAAATTTTATTGGGAGGAGTGAGTTTGTTGTAGCTACTCCTCTTATTTTATCCTAAGTTTACGGTCATCTCTTGTCGTCTTGTTAAACACATAGCAATCCCTTTTTCATAATAAGCAGACTCATTAATAAAGACAGGATAAACCGTTGAATCTCCTTTGTAATTTATAGTTTCTCCCTCAAATGTCATAAATAAAGGATCGCCAAAATTAATGGGTTGATAATCTTTTGATTGTAAATTAGGATGAATCATTGCTGTAATTTCTTCTTCCTTTCTAGGATAATCGATTCTTTCAAAGACTTCATAAATAAATAAATTATGACTTTTTTTCTCAATTTTGTTTTGATTATATTTATCTAAATAATCTAATAAACTATAAATAACTTGTTCAGTTTTCATCAATAAGTCTGCCTCTAAAACCCCTTGAGGAATAGCCCCAACTTCAAGGGTTAGTCCTAAGTCTGTGTTACTTCTCAATAACTTATTTTTTTCTGGTGAATCATAGTATAAAATTTTAAGTTCAGGATAAATTAAACTTAAATAACTACATAATTTTAAATGAAAATCATTTTGATCAGAAAGAATAATGGTTAATCCCATAGCAGAGGTTGTACTATGAATATCAATCAAAAAATTAATCTGATTGTTTCTGAGTTTTTGATGAATGGTTTTAGCTAAAAGTTGCTCATATAAAATATTATCTAAATTCTCAATATCTTCCAGAGCAAAACAGCGATTGAGATCAATCTCTGTATATCTAACACTTAATTCTATTGCTTTGGGATTAGATAAAAAAGGAAAGACTTTCAGGGTTTTTCGCTCAAGTAAATGGGGATTTTTTAGGAACTTTTTAACCAAATAAATGCCCGTCATTTCGTTGCCGTGAGTTCCCCCAAAAATAGCAACGTTTTCGATTGGTTTTACCATAGAATCCCCTAAATTAAACTTATTAACAGTTAACTAAAAATGGTATTTTATACCAGTTCTCAGAAATAGCTAGAGAGTCCGCCACGTCGCTATTGCTCCTCGCGGCTTCGGCTTCGGGGTCTAGTTCAATAAAAGTGCAAGCTTACTGTTTATATTACCCCTCGCAATGACCAGTTAAGTCTCCAGTTACTTTTGAGAATTGCTATTAAGAGTAAAGGGAATAGAAGCGGTAGAAAAATGAAGTTTCAATCTTATTTCTGATTTTATATTAATCATTTTTCTATTGCCTATTACCTCTTGCCTAACCTTACATCAATTGACAACAAATTACTTTAAATTCCTACTTTGGTAATTGTCGTTTCAACGCTTCTAAACCTGACCATCGACTATCAATTGTCGGTTGATTGTCATCAGTTTTTGTGGTTGGTGGTTGACAATCTTTACCGCATAATTGTCTTAAAGGAATGGCTAAAGATAATTGTTCATAAAGCCAACTTTGAGGATCAAAATGACCGTTTGGGGATAAACTTTCTGATAAATCTTCCCAAGCGACTTCTCTTTCTTGCGGATAATTCTCCCCTAAATCTGCATCTTTATTTAACCAAATAATTTCCGAGGTATCGAGACTCAGACGACGATTATACTGTTGTAAACAGCGATCGCAAGTTAACGTAATAATGGTTTCGCCTTTAACACCCACTTCCAAAAAAGTTCCCCCATGACGGATCATCATTTTGCCTCGAAAGGGGGTTAAGGTTTCCAATTCTGGGATAAAATCATCCAGGATAACGCTTTGGGTTCTATTGGTGGCAGTTAGTAAATGGGGAATATAAATTGCTTGCATACTCTTACGTCTTCCTCTTTTTACGTTTCATTTAGCCAAGGTATTCACTCCTCTTGTGGATAACCAAGAGATAGGGTTCCTGGGGGTAGGGTAATGGTAGTTTTTGCTCCTGGGGACTGCAAAGAAACTTTTAATTCTCCTTGAGTGCTAACACCAACGATAGTGCCTGTCATACCTTCAATGATAACTTTACGCCCGACACTATCCAATATTTCTACATAATTTCTCACTAAATTATCTACACCCTCTCTCAGATAATCGTCATAACCCTCGAATATTCCATTAATCGTAATAGCGGACAGGGTTTCTAAGCTGTCGATGTCGTGGGGGTTAGCATAAGATTTAATGGTAATTCCAGGTTCAGGAACTTGATTATCCCAATTAATCCCGACACCAATAACACTGTGGGTAATCATCTGATTGTGAATGCGGGTTTCGCTTTTAATTCCCCCTAATTTTCGTTTCTCTAAGATAAGATCATTGGGCCATTTTAATTGGACGGGGAGTCCATAACGACGTAAGTTTTGGGCTATACCCCAAGCACTAAAAAGGGTCAGATGGGGCGCATTTTGAGCTTCAAGGTTAACATTTAAGCCAATTGATAAATAAAGACCTCCAGGACGAGAAACCCAGTTTCTGCCCCATTGTCCTCGTCCTGCGGTTTGTTGAGAAGCGATCGCAACGACCGGAAACCGATTCCCTTCTGCTAACAACTGCCAAATCACTTCATTGGTAGAGGTAACAGTATCGAAAATATGCAAAGAATAAGAAGAAGTTAAATGAGCGTTAATTTTCCTGGGATCAAGTTTCATTATTTTGAGTTCTAGGGAACAGGGAATAAGGAACAGATTATAACTTTCTAGTTTTTTGATCGGACTACTAATCACTACTAACTTTTGAAATTATGAAAAATCTTCTTTATAAAGCTAAATATACAACTTTAGGAATAGTTGGCATCATCCTTTTATTGATTATCTGGAGTTTTATCGAGCCGCGTATTCTTAATATAGAAAATGAAACGGCAACCATTCCTAATTTGCCTCAATCTTGGTCAGGTCAGCAAATAGCACAACTGACGGACTTTCAAATTGGACTCTGGGGAGATAATCGCGGTACGGCAAGGCGCAGCATTGCTAAGATAATAGAAGCTAAACCAGCGATCGCTTTAATTAGTGGTGATTTTCTCTATCATCCAGGTTCTAACATTGAATCTGAGATCGAAACTGCAGTCAATATCGTTCGTCCTTTAGTAGATGCTGGTATTCCCACTTATGCAGTGTTAGGGAATCACGACTATGGTATGAGTAGCAGAAAAGCCCAACCCTCAACCGAACAAGCAGAACAATTAGAAATAGCTTTAGAAAAGGCTGGTATCCAAGTATTAGAAAATGAAACCGTTAAACTAGAACTCCCCAATAGCAATGAGCCTTTATATTTAGTGGGTGTGGGTTCTTTGTGGGCCAGTCGAGATAATGTCAAGCAAGCACTCAATGCGATCGATAATAATAGTCCCAGAATTGTGATCATGCACAACCCGGATACCTTTGAGCAGTTCCCTGCCAATTCAGCACCCTTTGCCGTTGTTGGCCATACTCACGGGGGACAAGTGCGTGTCCCAGGGTTCCCTCAATGGTCTTGGTTGAGGTTTACTCAAAAAGATAAAGTCTATGCTGATGGTTGGGCCAGAGGCTTTGGAACATCGGGTAATCAGCTTTATGTTAACCCTGGTATTGGCATGAGTATGGCACCAATCCGCTTATTTTGTCCCCCAGAACTCACTTTTTTTACTCTTGAAGGTTAACCTGTTTCTTAGACGTGATACTAAATCTGACCAATGCTTAAAAATCTTAGGGTTTATGGTAAAGTCTGCCATCATTTCTATCTATAGTAGACAACGAATAACGCTAGATTATGAGGAGTAACTCACTTTGAAAAAGGTAGAAGCGATTATCCGACCCTTTAAACTAGACGAAGTGAAGATCGCTTTAGTCAATGCCGGAATTGTTGGTATGACAGTTTCTGAAGTTAGGGGGTTTGGACGACAAAAAGGACAAACGGAACGTTATCGCGGTTCTGAATATACCGTAGAATTCCTCCAAAAACTGAAGGTGGAAATTGTTGTCGAAGATCATCAAGTCGATATGGTCATTGAAAAGCTAACGGGTTCAGCGCGCACCGGAGAAATTGGAGATGGTAAGATTTTTGTTTCTCCTGTAGACCAAATTATTCGTATCCGTACCGGAGAAAGCGATCTCGAAGCGATTTAAGCTTGATGGGGACTTGGGGAGTCCTGAGTCCCTGATGAAGCAATAATTATCGTAATTCTTTTAATTTCGGCAAAAGAAGGGCAAATGCTTGACCTCGATGGGAAACATCCCGTTTTAGTTCCGGTGTCATCTGGGCAAAGGTTTGCTGGTATTGAGGAACATAAAAAATAGGATCATAACCAAATCCTTCAGTTCCTTGAGGGGTTTTGAGGATTTCCCCTTGACAAATCCCTTCACTTTGTAGGGCAATAGAACCATCGGGCTTGGCAATAGCGATCGCACACACAAATTGAGCTTTGCGATTGTCATTATTTTCTAACTCGTTTAATAATCGTTCAATTCTTTCTTGATCGCTGTTACCATATCGGGCAGAATAGAGTCCTGGCGCACCATTCAGGGCTTCAACTGCTAAACCCGAATCGTCGGCGATCGCCCATTTTCCTAAACGTTTAGCGGTTTGAGATGCCTTTAATATAGCATTTTCCATAAAGGTCTGCCCTGTCTCTTCTATGTCTATTTCTGGTGGTTTCAGTTGCAAGTCCCAATCAAATTCCATTAGATAATCTTGCATTTCCTGTAATTTTCCAGGATTACTGGTGGCCACAATTAATTGTTTATTCATTACTCTTTCTGTGATTGAAAATCGTCTATATTAAAGGAGTAACCCCTATTTATCCTTATCTTAAAGTCCATTTGAGGAAATTATGAAAATTTTATAATGGCGATCGCCTTTTTTCCCCAAAAGTTAGCTATTCTTAATTATCCTCTTGATTACTGTTTCAGCCATGTCAAGTGATTCTCCCATTCATTCCCAACTTTCTAACCAAACCAAGAAGACCATAATTAATGTCAATAAGCTCAATAATGTTCAAAGTTTTTCCGATATTTTACAGAATATTTTCTTAGGAATATCCTCAACTCAAAGAGAAGATTTTTTTCAATCATTAGTCTTTCATTTAACTCAAGTTTTAGAAATTGACTATGCTTTTGTTAGTCAATTAGAAAATGAAAATTCTGCCATAACTTTAGCTGGTTCTTTTAGAGGAAAAAAATGTGATGACCGTGTTTATCAATTAAGTAATACTCCTTATGAAATTGTTTTAAAAGAAGGTAAATATATTTGTTATGATAATGTAAAAAAAATTTTTGTAAATGATGATTTGATCCAAAAGAATAATATTGAAAGCTATATAGGTATAGCTTTATATGATCAAAAAAAGGAAATAATAGGGTTACTGTGTGTGATGAATAGTTCTCCTTTAAGAAACAAAAAACTATTACCTAAAATTATTGATATTTTTGCTATCAGTGCAGCTAGAGAATTAGAAAAAATGCGAACCGAAAAGAAACTAGAAAAAATCAATAAAAATTTAGAAAAATTAGTAAGAGAAAGAACTGATCAATTAGAGAAGAGTAACGATAACTTACGAGAAGAAATTAAACGAAATAAAAAATTTCAATCACAATTAGTCAAGCAAGAAAAGAAATTTCGGGATTTGGTTTATAATATTGAAAATGGAATTCTTGTTGTTAATAAAGAAGGGAAAATCAAATTTGCGAATCCTGTTGCTTTAACGATTTTTGAGCAACCATTACAAACTTTATTAGATTATGAGTTCGGCATTCCTATTATTAAAGATAAACCCGTAGAAGTAGAAATTATCAAAGCTAATAATAAAACAGGTATAGTTGAAATGAATGTTACTGTGACAGAATGGGAAAATGAATCAGTTTATTTAGTTTCTTTTAGGGAAATTACGGACAGAAAAAAAGCAGAAGGAGCAATTATTAAAGCGAAGACCGAAGCAGATTTAGCCAATCAAGCAAAGACCGAATTTTTAACAAGTATTAGTCATGAACTTCGCACTCCTATGAATGCAATCTTGGGATTCTCTGAACTTCTCAAGTCAAAATTAAAGGTTGACGATCCTCTTATTTATGAATATGTTGATATGATTTATAATAATAGTAACATTCTTTTATCTTTGATTAACGAATTACTGGATATTAATCAAGTTGAAGCTGGAAAAATAGAATTAAATTATTCTTGTTTTTCCGTTAGAAATTTTTTTAGGGAAACCACAAAACTTTTTTCTAGTCAATTATTCAAAACACCAGCGCGTTTTTTAATAGATATTAAAGATAATGTTCCTGAATTTCTCAATTTTGATTCTCTACGATTACGTCAAATTTTAGTTAATCTTATTGGTAATGCTTTGAAATTTACCACAGAAGGTCATATTAAAATTATTATTAGTATTGAAGAGTTATCTGCCAATTGTTGTTCCTTAAAAATCGTTGTAGAAGATACAGGAATTGGCATTAAAGATGAAGATAAAGAGCGAATTTTTCAAGCATTTACCCAAAGTAAAAGACAAAATTCCTATCGATATGGAGGTAATGGATTAGGTTTATTTATTACTCACAAAATTACAGAATGTTTAGGAGGAACCATAACATTGGAAAGTGAATGGGGAAAAGGTTCTACTTTTACTGTAGTTTTTCCTAATGTAGAAATTCTTGATTCAAGGCAAGATTTAGAAGAAACTTCTTATCAGAAAACCCTATATGACTTTGATACTGTGAATATTTTAGTCATTGACAATGTTCTTGATGATTGTAATGTAATTAAGGGTTATTTTGCTGAGACTGAACATCATTTATTCTTTGCTGATAATGAGGAAATGGCGGTTAATCTACTTAATAATTATTGTATTGATACGATATTAATTCACTTAACGCTTAATAATATTGATAATGACTTAAAAACATCAAAACTTTTACAAAAACAAAATAAAACTATTCCTATCATTGCCATAACTGATATCTCTATTAAGATAGAAGAAAATAATAACAGTCTTTTTCAAGGATTTCTTGAATACCCGATTAACTACGCTCAGCTTGTAGAAGTTCTTAGTAATATTTTAGGTAAAAAAGAAGAACAAAAAACTAAAATAGAGTTTTCTCTAACAGCATCAGATTATGAAAGCATCAATAATCTATCTGATTTATTACAAGAATTACAAGAAATAGAAGACAATTCCTGGAACTTAATCCGTCGAAGAATGATCCTATCAGAAATTCAACAATTTTGTCATGAACTCAAAAATTTAGGACAGACTTATCATTGTCAAATACTCGTACAATATAGTGAAATATTAGTTAGTAATGTTCGTCTGTTCGATATTGAAAAATTATCTAATACCTTAGATCACTTTCCACAAATTAGAGTCAGTTTACTAAATTATTTTGATAACAACAGTTAAAAGAGGAACTCTCAACCCTAAATTTACTTCTATTTTGTAAGGAGGTTTCCTACTCCTTGTAGGGAATGCTCTTGTCACTAAAAATCCCTATATACCCCTTTTGATCAACCTCTGAGATCGTTATCTTAACCTTAAGTAACTATCTCTTGCGTCATTAGGGGTTTTTCTCATGTTCGTTCTGGTCTATTGATTCGTAGTTCCTAATCATGCAGGAGAAGAGGATTAGTCAGTCTTGTCAACGGTTGTTAGGACAACATTATCTTGTAGATCGAAAGTCGCACTACCAGTATCATCATTACTTCCTAACTCAAATAGATAAATTGCTTGATTCTCAGCTAGACTAATTTTTCCATCCTCGATATAATCCCATAAAAAGACATCAATGGTAGTTTGATTGTCAAATGGGGTAACATCAGGGACGGGATCTCCGTTAACTAACACTCTAACCCTTGGATTATCAGAATCAGTGCTAGAAACAGCTAAATCTTTTTTGCTACAGAATTCCTTATTTTCATCCTTTACAGATTTTACGTCAAAGGTGGTTCCTGCTGGTTGATTAGGTAAAGTTAAGGGAGAACTTGTATCCCAAGTTTGTTTGGTTTCATCTTTATAAAGATAGGTGGTTACAGGAATATTTACTCCTCCAGCACCGCAAGTGATCGCACCCCCTAATACTTCAAACTTTACATTTGCTGATTGTGCAAGGATTAGCTGTTTATTATTAAGCGTGAATACAGGCGTATCTTCAGTAAAACCTTGGACTATATTACTCTTCGCAAAAGCCATATTTTCAACCTGATAATCAACATCTTCGCGCCAAGTTTTATTACTGGTAGTCGTTGCTAAATTAAGCTTGACTAATTTTTCGTCAGGATTAACACAAGCGTTAAATCCTTCAGTTGAATCAGTGTTACTAGCTTGCCAACCTGTCTCACAACTAGGGGTGTGTGCGGTGTTATCAATACTATCAATTAAAATAGAAGCCTCCCAATTTTCAGGATTATTAATTTCGGTTTCATCATATTGACCTTCCTCATTAAAGCGAGGCCCCCATCGTTCAATAACATCTGGCCCTTCCCAAACCTCTCCCTCTTCGATTGGTCTTGTATAGTAAATGATTCGTTGAGGTACATCAGGAACCTGAAAAACAACAATAGGTTTGGCTCCACTAGGAAGAGTAAAATCAGGAGCTTCATCTAAGGCTACAACCGCATCAGAGTCTATTTTTCTTCCTAATCTTATCTCATCTGTGAGAAATTCTAAAGCTCGATTGGAATTATATTGGATAGTCTGTTTTGCTGATGCTTTTTGCTCCACTGCTAGAATATATACTAATCCCCATCCTGCTATGCCAACAACGAAGGACATTAAAGCACTTCCTAGTAAAATTTCTACTAAAGTTAAACCAGAATTATGGTTATTTTTTTTTGATAAAATGTAAGAGTTTTATAAGATTCATAAGAGTAATTCATTCACAGTTATTTGAGTATTTGCAAATAACAATTTATCATTATTTTTTTATTGTTGCCAGTATTTACTCACTCAATATTCCATGTTTAAGTTAGTAACTTTTTAAAGTTTTTATGAAGCACTCAGTGATTATATTAAAGATATAAAAAATAATAACGCTGTTATACAAAAATCAAAAGTAAAATTACAGGTTTTTAGGGTTTGATCTCTCAGTAAATATTTTTAAGAGTCGATTAAAAAGAGTCGATTAAAAAGAAAAGAGATAACATATTGTCACTAAAATTACTCAGATCAAAGCCTCAACTAAATTCAGTATTAGTACCGAAAAAAGCTGAGGCCAGTACATTTACTAATAAGATCAAATTAACTAACTTTCGCAAAGATAGCGTTCAGCAAGTCTCATCATTTCAGCATCATCTTGAGATTCTTGAGAATTCCCACCGCCTAAACCTAACCCGGAGCGAATAGCATCTTCTGCTAAACTTTCTAAAGGATCTCTATTAGAATTATCAGCAATTTTTTTACACATTTCGTAACCATCATCTAACAATTCTCGCACTGTAAATGATTGATTGGGAGCTTCTTCATACAAATATTCGACAGCCTTTTTAACATAGCTAATTTCCTCTTGTGAACCAGCTTGTGCATAAGCATCCGAAGCAATACTGCCACCGGCTAACATTGCTGCTAACAAGATAATTGATTGACTCAGTCTTAAATTTTTCATTGTTAATGATCCTTTTCTTTTAATGTCTAAGATTTTTTCTTTCGGGTACAATCTTAACGTTCATTTTTGTTATCCAAGGTCAAATTTAGGATAGATTTAAGGTAATCGATGACATTAACTAATTTTAACCTTAACCAAGGTATGGGTAAATTGTATTAATTGACTTAAATCTATGGTTTTAAATCTCTAATGCAAAACATAAAGAAAAGTTACAGCATTTAATATTTCGTAATGTTAAGATCAAACAACGTACAACCCAGTAATGGATAATGACAGCAGTTGTGTTTGGAACCCTTCCTTTTCCCAATCAAGGTGGCGATCAGATCGTCAGTAAAGCCGTTAGTACCGCGATCGCGGCTTTATTCAAACGAACCGGTAAGATAGAAGCCATGGTGAGGGCCGAACCCGTTGCCAAGTTATTACAAGGCAGTGTGGACGGTTTTGACTTCATCGGTAACGGAATGCTGATGTACAACGGCCTACGCATAGACGGAATGGAACTCTATGTACAAGCAGTGTCCATTGATTTTAGTGCCATTTTCAAAGGTCAGGTCAAACTAAGACAACCCACTCAAGCAACCATGCGAGTGGTTCTCACCGAAGAAGACTTAACCACGTCTTTTAACACTCCCTTTGTGGTAGAAAAGCTGCAACGCTTACAGTACGAAGGACAGCCGTTAAACTTCAAGAAAACAGAAATGCTAGTCAATGAAGATAAATCATTGACCCTCAGAAGTCAAATTCAACTAGGGAAAACAGGGGAAACCGTTGACCTAGATATGACTTCAGAAATTGAAGTATTAGACCGACGCAAAATTCAATTCGTCAACGTCACCTATAAAGGGGATGACAAAGCGAAAAATTTAGGAAAAGCTTTGATTGATCATGTAAATAACTTGCTAGACTTAGATAAATTTGCCCTCGATGGGACACAATTGAAAGTGGATCGGGTTCGTATCCGTAAAAATGAACTTATTTTTTATGGTGTGGCCAAAATTGATCACTTTCCTCAACGCAAGAAGTAGAAATATTGGGAGTCATCATGACAAAACTTAGCCTCTGCATGATTGTCAAAAATGAAGAAGCAACCCTATCAAAATGTTTAGAAAGTGTCCATGATATTGTGGACGAAATGGTAGTTTTGGACACAGGATCAACGGATAAAACCGTAGAAATTGCTCAAAAGTTTGGGGCGAATATACCGACATTTGAATGGGGTAATGATTTTGCAGAGGCCAGAAATGAGGCATTAAAATATGTAACAGGTGATTGGGTTTTAGTGCTTGATGCTGATGAAGTTTTAAACAAAAAGGTGGCACCGCAAATTAAAGAAGCTATTGACAAAGATGAAAATTTAGTGGTCAATTTAGTTCGTCATGAAATTGGTTCTTCTCAGTCTCCCTATTCCTTAGTCTCTCGTTTATTTCGGAAACATCCAGAGGTCAATTTTTCTCGACCTTATCACGCTATTATTGACGATAGTGTCAGTGAAATATTAAAAAAAGAAAGTCATTGGAAAATTGTTGATCTGCCTGCCATTACGGTGTTTCATTACGGTTATACTCCAGGGGCGATCGCCTCTTTAGATAAGTATAATCGCGCTCAACAAGCGATGGAAAACTTCATTAAAGAACATCCGAATGATCCCTATACTTGTAGTAAACTAGGGGCTTTATACGCTCAAATAGGCAAAGAAAAACAAGCCATCAAATTATTTAAACAAGGTTTAAAATCCAATAAAGCCGATACTCATGTTTTGTATGAACTTCATTATCACTTAGGAAACCTCCTCAGTAAACAAGAAGAGAAAGAAAAGGCAATTAAACATTTTCAAAAAGCCATTGATCAGCCGATTATGGCCCCTTTAAAGTTAGGAGCTTATAATAATATTGGTGTAGTTTTACAAAGTATGGGAGACTATAAAAACGCAGCCCAAGCTTACGAAACTACCCTGAAAATTGATCCTAGTTTTATCACTGGTTATTATAACTTTGCCATGACATTAAGTGCTATGGGAAAGTTAGCTGACTCGGTAGCTATTTATGAAAAATTAATCTCTTTAAGTCCTAATTATGCAGCAGCTTATCAAAATTTAGGGGTTGTTTTATTTAAGTTGAAGAAACTACCTGAAAGTTCCGAAGCGTTTAAAAAAGCGGTTAGCCTTTATGAAGCTCAAGACAACCAAGTGGCAGCCGAAAATTTACGTAATGGGTTAAAAGAGTTAGGAATTTGGGCATTCGTGACAACTTAAGGCTGTAAGTCAGATGTCAAGGGAGTTTTGCCTTACAACTTTAATTTCAAAAGTTACCTAGAAACGGAAGAGAAAAGTTAGCGTATGCTGTCCGCTAACAAAAATCTTAAAACTCTCTTTCTTTAGCTTTATAATTGATAGTAATACTAAAGATTTTTCTGGTTAAGATATTTAGGCGTAAGTTAGAGATTTAGCTGAAAAGAAAAACTCAGGACTATTCCGTTGTTTTTCAGGAACCCGACTTCACTTCAACCAAACGTAAGGTTATGTAAGGCGTTCTTTTAGTTCCAGAACCCAGTCTTATCTTGCGGTCACGCAGAGAATAACTCTCTGTAAAAACTTCTAACACTTTTATAGCTGCAC